>DDQN01000072.1 GCA_002342685.1 Vibrio sp. UBA2441 | reverse complement strand
ACCATCGCCGGAATACGCAAAATAATTAATAATAATTTTTTAACAAGCTGGGAATCATGTCCTATAGTTTGAACTGTTGTGATAATGAAACTTATTTAATAAAAAATATCAATAATAAAAAACAGTAACGTCAGACGCTAGGAGAACACAATGAAACTTCTCAACAGGTTCAGCATCAGGGTTAAAATGTTAACTCTGGTGGGGACATTGCTAACCATGATGGCTGGCATGGCCGGATTTGGACACTTCAAACTACAACAAATCGGTGCTGAACTACACGGCATCATCACAGAAGACATTCCATTAACTGAAATTACAACGGATATTACCTCAAAGCAGTTTGAGGCAGCTCTGTTGTTGGAACGGGCAATACAGGCGGCTGAGTTTTCGAATGTAAATGCACCAAACATTCAAGATTTGCATTCTCAAATATCGCGAATCAATATAGCTATCGATTCAGAACTCATTGAAGCAGAAACACTTCTTCGCAATATGATTTCCCATGCAATATCAGAAAGCCTTAAGCTTGAAGAAGAAGCACTTATGCGATCACTTCAACAACTAAAAAAAGAGCACATAGATTATGAAGAACATGTGGAATCATTTCTAAATCTCATAGAAGCTGGGAATATTAGCCTAGCGCAGAGTCAACTTCAGGACTTACAAAACAAACAAAAAATCCTTTTGAAACATTTGAAATCAGCTCTCATGGGTATCGAGAAATTAACTGAGAACGCTCTGTTAATCGCAGAGGAACATGAAATTGAAGCACTCAATGGAATGGCGGTTATTGGTGTATTGAGCTTTACCTTAGGGGTAATATTAAGCTATTTATATACCATTGCGATGACCAAACCTCTGCAAAGAGCTGCGGAAGCATCAAATCAACTTGCTCAGGGTAATCTTTCAGTTTCGTTAGAAACCAATGGTAAAGATGAAATTGCTCTTCTGTTAAATAGTATGCACCATATGGCCAGCAACCTGGAGTCAACTATCCATCAGGTGCTCAGCTCTTCTACAGAGATTGCTTGCGCGGCTAATAAAGTGGCCGACAGCGCAGAACATTCCAAAGCAACTATTACAACTCAACACTTAAATACCGACCAAGTTACGATTGCCATGAATGAAATGACTACCACCATTCAACAAATAGCAGACAATGCAGGAACTGCGGCGATGGAGACAGAACATGCCCAATTACAGGTTTCCAGCGGTCAAGAAGCAGTAATGGAGAACTTGCAAAATATCCACACACTAACAAGGCAGATAAAACTAGCTTCTAAAGAGATAATGACCGCAAGAGAACAAAGTGATTCCATTGTCTCGTTCGTAACGAACATTAATGACATTGCAGAGCAGACTAACCTACTCGCGTTAAACGCTTCTATTGAGGCAGCAAGAGCTGGTGAGCAAGGACGGGGATTTTCGGTTGTTGCTGATGAAGTTAGAAAATTAGCAAACAAAACCCAAAGTACAACATCTGAAATACAAACGTTTGTAGAAAACCTTCAATCTCAAACATTGACCGCAGCAAAAACCATAGAAAAAACCAGCCTTATGGCCGACTCCAGCTCGAAACAGGCTGAATACTGTCAAAAAACATTTAATACAATTAATAACTCAATAGAAGAACTTACCCTGAAAAACATAGAAATCGCCACCATATGTGAACAACAGTCCGCCGCTGCCGAGGAAATTAATCGGAGTATGGTATCGATAGGTCAATCAGGCTCTGAGGTACAATCACGTTCCGAGCAAAACTCTAGCGCCAGTAAAGATCTATCTCAACAGGCCTCAGAGCTAAAGCTGCTTATGGGTAGATTCAACCTCAGAGAAGCACATTAACTAAGACACTTTCAGCTGTTTAAAACAGTAAGGCTCTAATTGAGAATGTCTCTGTCTGTATATAAGTTTAAGAGAGCTATGCCAGGAATGTCGGATAAGGTAACATGTTTAGCTGAAAGCTTGATGATTGAAAATGATTCGACACCACTGCTGTTTCTTATCCGCCAGCCAGTTTTACCGTAAAGCCCTTTTTCTCTAAATGCGCTTTAATCTTGTCGCGATTATCACCCTGAATTTCGATAATACCGTCTTTAACTGCACCACCGCATCCACACACTTTTTTAAGTTCGGCAGCTAATAATTTTAGCGGGCCATCGTCTAAATCGAGCCCGGAGACCATGCAAACACCTTTGCCTTTACGACCTTTAGTTTGTCGCTGAATACGAACGATACCATCACCTGCCGCTCGTTGTACTTTTTGTTCTTCAGGCTTTATACGGCCTGTTTCTGTAGAATAAACTAATGTCATTACGTTACTTCTTTCTTTTCTCTGCAACATCGACATGTTTATCGATGTGTTTTTTAATTGCGTCTTTAGAGCCTTTTATCAGTTTGCCGTTAAAAAAACAATACCAGCTATTTTTCGCCCCGCTATCACTTTTTATATGTTGGCCATTATAGTCCTCTTGTTGTTCATTGTGCTCTTCTTCTTTTTGAGGCGTCAACGAAGCAAACTCTTTAGGATCTATCACTGTGGCGGTATCACACCACCAATCAATCGATTTTTTAACCGCAAGTAAATTACCAGACAGAATCTGGTTTTTAACCCTAACGTGCCATACATCTTTTTCAGAACCAGACTGTATGCAGTAACCTCTATGAAATGTTGTAGCCATTGCAATAATTCTTTTAGTATTGTTTGTATATATAATAATTGTATTTGTATTAGTTTCAAGGTTATTATTATACTCAATTCATTAAGTTATAGTGCATTAAAGTGAAGAAAAACATTAAACCTATTTCTGATCCAAGGAGATGTTCTGAAAGTGTAAATCGCTTCTCACAGCTGGTTTCAAGCGACGATATAAAACAATTAACATGTGACCAATACTCAAAAAGTTCAGAATTAGCAATGGCTTCAGACTGGAGCAGATTTATTTCATTTTGTGAATCTAAGCATGTTCGCGCTTTACCTGCTTCTATAACGGCAATACGCCTTTTTCTTGAATCAGAATCAAAATACAGGAAATTCTCCACCATTCGGCGTTACAGCATCACAATTGGGACTATCCATTTCTTACATAATTGCCCCGACCCTACAGCTCACAGGCAAATTAGGCTTACTCTGCAACAGCTGCGATTAACTAAGCATGGAGATGCAAGACAAGCCACCCCGCTAACCCGTCAACACTTGGAACAACTGCATGGCATGTTAATGGGTGATCCCTGTATTCGTAATTTAAGAGACCTTTCAATATATTATATTATGTTCGAATGTGCGTTGAAACGTTCAGAATTAAAGAAAATGAAACTCTCGGATCTCTCAAATAAGGATAATTTCATTACCCTTTCATTTGCTGAAAGAAGCTATCGATTATCTGAACACGCCAGTAACGCATTATGTCAATGGACAAGGTTTTTATTCGGCTCTAAAGGTTTCTTATATCGGCGAATAGATAAACACGACAACATTGGAGCTGAACAATTAGATGATTCTTCTATTTACAGAATATTGAGAAGAGCTAGTGACCTTCTTGGCTTGCCGGAGCAATATCGTTTTACCGGCCAATCCGCTCGAGTTGGTGCCGCCCAAGAACTTGAAGAGCAAGGTTACAAACTAAAAGATATTCAAGACTTTGGACGGTGGCTTAGTCCTGCGATGCCAGCACAGTATTTGCACAAGAGCAGCATCGCAGAGGAAGAAATGACAAAATTTAAGAGAATTAAACCTTGGGAGTAAGCGACTGGCGAATGGTACTGGCGAGAAACTCACTAAATTTGTGACCATTATTTTCCAGCATTTTGGGGAACATGGATATTGGCGTCATACCTGGGAATGTATTAACCTCATTTAAAAACAACTCGCCATCTTCAGTTAAGAAAAAGTCGATACGAGATAGGTTTTTCAGATTCATCTGGTTAAAGACTCTACGAGAATAGACTTCAATTTTTTCCAGTTGTTCATCCGTTAAGTTTTTTGCTTCTACTTCTGTGAGTGAGTGGCTATCCGGACTGTATTTCTCTTCATAACTATAAAATGCATCTTCTGGAGCGATAACTTCACCAGGATAAGTAATATAAAGCTCGCCATCTAATTCATAAGCAGCGACTTCCAATTCACGAGGTTTCAATGATTTTTCGAGTAGGACCTGATTAGAATAGGTGAACGCAGCACTGATTTTCTCGTTTAATGACGACTTATCAGTGACACTGTAACACCCAACTGAAGATCCCTGACTAGCCGCCTTTACAAAAACTTTTCCCCACTTATCAAAAGCTTCTGCTGCTTTGACATACGACTGTTCAGTATTCTCAGTTAAAAACACATATGGGGTATTAGGAATATCAAGCGCATCATACCAAAGCTTTGATGTAATTTTGTTAAAGCTATTTTTGCTAGCCTCTGGACCACAACCTAAATACGGGATAGCTGACAATTCGAAGATAGATTGTAAATCACCAGTTTCACCTGGATAACCATGAATACAAGGCACAATATAATCGATTTTAACTTCACCGCTAGTTGAAACCAAAACTCGATTGTTAATATCGAGATTCACTTCAGTTTGAGCAAGCATCCAACTATCTTTGGTAATTTCTACTTGGATAACATCAAAGTCATCTTGTAGTTCAAGCTGTTGTAATAAATAAGAAGCGGAAACGAGGGAAACTTCGTGCTCGGAAGAACCACCACCACAAAGAAGAAGAACTGTTGCTTTAGCCATTAACCATCATTCCATGAAACAACAAAAATAAAACATATTCATCAATCATAACCATTTGCAGCTGCAGGTACAGAGAAAACTCTTCCTAAGCGCGCTTTATCTAACTATACGGATAAATATTAACCACAAAAAAGGACCTTACGGCCCTTTTTACTATCTTAATTTATTTAGTTTGGGATACGGTGAATTCTTTACATCATCCAAACTTTTTACAAATGGTTTCAAATCTCTGAACATTTTCGGCAACGTCATAATTGCAGACTTTGCTTGACCCCGAGTTTCATAGTCACCATAAAGCAATGTAAACCATTCAGTTCCATTCACTTGTTTATAGTTTTCCCAAACAGGGTGATCTTGCGGAAGCTTTTTGGCTAACGTAGCCGCCTTTTTCGAACTATCGACAGCAATGACCTGAATAGTAAATCCAAATCGCTTGTGTTTTTCTATTTGTTTTTGCGTCGGAGCAATAATTCTCACTTTCTTCGATTGAGAAACAGGTACAGGTTTAGTCATAGGTTTTTGAACGGCAGGTGCAGCATTAACTACCATTACCTTATTTTCCTGCATTACCGGTGCAGCTTTTTCCGTTACGCTTACTTCAGTAACCTTCTCTGTCGCAATAACATCAACAACCGCTTCTTGTTTGTAATCTTCTTTATAACTATCCGAAGTTACTTCCGTAATGTAATTACCGGAGGAGCAAGCCGCTAAAAGTAATGAAAGGCTAATTATCGAAATCTTTTTCATAGGCAACTTATAACATGGTCAAATTAAACAATCCTCTTGGCATGATGCCTATTGAATTCAATATAATCAAGGGGCTATTGGGCAAATAGAAATATAGGATGTGAGCTAACACACGTTATAAGTGTTGAGTTACAGATAGCGAGCAACCGAAGCGCGCATTGACGACAAAATCGATTACTATTCAAGTACTGGAGATTAAACGAGGTTTCTATGAACAATATCGCTAAGTTGCTCAAACCGACATCCGTTGCGGTAATTGGTGCATCGAACCGCTCTTATCGGGCGGGAAAAGTTGTTATGAACAACCTATTACAAGGTGGATTTCAGGGAGCTATAATGCCTGTCTCGCCTAAATATAAAGCGGTATGCGGCGTTCTAGCTTACCCAAACATTAGTGCACTGCCAATTACCCCAGACATAGCGATTCTTTGTACTCATGCCAGCCGGAACAAACAAATTTTTCTCGAATTAGCTGAGAAAAAGATATCCACCGTCATCGTATTATCTTCTGACATGCATATCCCTACAAACGGTATGAAGACCGTCGAAGATGAATGCTTAGAAATAGCAAAAAGCAATGGTATTCGGATACTTGGCTCAAATAGCCTGGGTATTATTCTCCCCTGGTTAAACTTTAACGCCTCTTTTTCTCCAGTGAGTGCGTCTAAGGGAAGTATTGCTTTTATATCTCAGTCAGCCGCCGTATGTACAACCATATTAGACTGGGCTAATGATAAAGACATCGGATTTTCAGCATTTATATCTATCGGTAACGGTTGTGATATTGATGTAGCCGAATTACTCGACCACCTGTGTACAGATAGCAAAACCAACGCCATATTGCTCTATCTGGATTCTATAAAAGATGCAAGGCGTTTTATGTCTGCTGCACGGGCCGCATCACGTAACCGTCGTATTCTGGTTTTGAAGGGTGGAAAAACCTATGCAGGAAGACAAGCGGCCAAAAGACATACTGGCGGAGGAGACACGCTCGATGTTATCTATGATTCTGCCATCCGACGCACCGGAATGCTACGCGTAAATAACACTCATGAATTATTCGCTGCCGTTGAAACATTGACCCATTCGGTTCCATTGCGCGGCGAACGACTCGGCATCATCACCAATGGCGGCGGGCCATCAATCATGGCCGTTGACACCTTACTAGAGTGTGGTGGTAAGCTCGCAACATTAAGCGATGAGACGTTAAATAAATTAGATGCCCAACTACCTTCGTCCTGGTCACAAAGCAATCCGATAGACATGGTGGGAGACGCAGATAAAAGTCGCTACGTTAATACCATCAATACCTTATTGGATAGCGATGATGTTGACGCTTTATTAATCATGCACTGCCCCTCTGCCATTGCGCATTCAACCGAAACAGCTCAGGCGGTTATCGATTGTGTTAAAGCGCATCCAAGATATAAACGCTTCAACATATTAACCAACTGGAGCGGTGAAAAAACCACCAGAGCAGCTCGCTTGTTATTTAATCAGTCTGGTATACCGACCTACAGAACCCCCGAGAGTGCGGTTATAGCCTACATGCATTTAGTCGAGTACAGACGAAACCAAAAACAGTTAATGGAAACACCAACAACTTCTGAACAAATTGACGATAAGCACGTTAAACAAGCACAACAATGGGTTACTCAGCGTACTGTGGATGGAGAAGTCACTCTAGATACTCATCAGATCACCCCTCTGCTGAAACAATACAATTTTACCGTTTTGGATACTTGGATAGCCCACGAGCCAAGTGAGGCTGTACAAATTGCCGACCAAATCGGTTACCCTGTCGCGGTTAAGCTACGGTCACCCGATATTGCCCATAAATCTGATGTTAACGGCGTAGTTCTCAACCTGAGAAATCCCGCCGAAGTCCAAGGCGCCGCCCAATCTATTTTAGATGGCGTTCAATTGAATTACCCTTCAGCATCAATAAAGGGGCTTATAGTACAAGCCATGGCAAGTCGTGTCGGCGGTTATGAACTTCGCGTAAAAGTAAAGTCTGATGACATTTTTGGCCCGGTTATTATGCTTGGCGAAGGCGGTTCTGAATGGGATGAGAGCATTGATGCCGCAGTGGCAATGTTGCCGTTAAATATGGCACTTGCACGCTACCTAATAATTCGCGCTGTTAAAGGTCACAAAATACGACCTCAGCAAGCAGCGTACTTAGAAATTGACGAACTTTGCGAGTTCCTTGTCAGATTATCGCAAATGGTCATTGATAATCCTCAAATACATGAGTTGGACATCCACCCGCTTCTCGCTGGAGAGCATACTCTCACGGTACTCGATGCGGACCTTAAATTGCGGCCTTACTTTGGCGATGCCCACAAAAGGTTGGCCATTAGACCCTACCCAGTTGAGCTAGAAGAATTTGTCACCCTTAAGACTGAGGAGCAGATACTTATAAGGCCAATCCTTCCTGAAGACGAACCCGTTCATGCCACGTTTCTAAACAACGTATCTAAAGAAGATCTTTATAAACGTTTTTTCAGTGACGTCGGTGAATTTAATCATGAAGCATTAGCCAACCTTACCCAAATAGACTTTGACCGGGAAATCGCATTTGTAGCAATAAATAACAATAATGAAATACTTGGTGAATCACGGGCTCTGATTGACCCGGAAAATATAGATGCTGAATTTGCGATATTGATACGTTCAGACAAGAAAGGCTGTGGATTAGGCAGAATTCTAATGGATCGGATCATCGCCTATTGCAAGAATAGAGGTACTGAACGCATGACGGGAATGACAATGCCAACAAACCGAGGCATGCTAACGTTAGCTCAAAAGCTCGGGTTCGAGATCGATGTGCAGTTTGCTGACGGAACCGCAGATATGTTTTTACCTTTAAATACGCCTTAATCTCATTCGTATTACATTACTTAAAAAGGCCGTTAATCGGCCTTCTACAAATATAATATCTTCAAATTATACAGTTTAGATTGTGATTATTTCTGATTCATCTCTTTCTTAACCATTATTGCAGCTACAACAATAAAGAAAATAATTAATCCTAATTCCAAAACGGACTCCTCTACAAACAACAAATAATAAAAAATGAAAAAATCAAGCAACAAATTATGGTAACAACGATTGAACAATAATTACACTAAATTACTGGCTAAATGTTTAAATAGAGAACTAGGTCAAAGCCCAAAGGTTTAGCGGCAAAAGCATAATTTAAGCATTTTCTAACCGTGACCACACAGTATTGAAATAAACTATATTAAATAAAGTTAAAAATAACGTATTTTATACATAGCAAGTGGGCAGTTACAGATTATGAACTTACTGTTTTAACACGCTTTTGTTACTCAGCAACGTCGCTTTATATTTACTAGAGATAAAAAATGGAATTTGAAAAATTAACCTTAAATTGTGATATGGGTGAAAGTTTTGGCGCATGGAAGATGGGGGCAGATCCTGAAGTAATGCCCTGGGTTGATATGGCTAATATTGCATGCGGGTTTCATGCATCAGACCCAAACGTAATGTCTAAGACTATTCAACTCGCCCTTAAGCATGACGTCACTATTGGCGCTCATCCTGGTTATTACGACTTGCAAGGCTTTGGTCGCCGTAGTATCAACTATTCAGAAAGCGAAATTACGCATTCTGTGTTATATCAAGTCGGTGCACTTGACGCCCTTTGTAGGTTATACAAAACCAAAATCTCTTATATTAAGCCTCATGGCGCACTTTACAACGATATGATGAAAGACCCTGCTATTTTTAAAGCGATAGCCCAGGCAGCTCAGGTCTACTCTGTTCCATTAATGATTCTTGCGACATCCAACAACGCCATCTATCTGGATATGGCAGATCAATTCAATGTCCCTCTCCTTTTTGAAGCTTTCGCAGACCGAACTTATCAGGATAATGGCATGCTTTCACCACGCTCTCACCCTAAAGGCATACTGAAAAACATCGATGATATTTATCATCAGGTTATGCAGATAGCTAAGTACAGCAGTGTAACTACAATTTCTGGTCAAAAAATTTCAATTCAAGCCGATACCATATGTATACATGGTGATAATGAATACTCCATTGCGAGTGTCCGTAAACTTAAAGAAGCGTTAGCAAACCAATGAGGTAAGTATGTTATACGACAAAGTATCAATTGAAGCCGTTTGTGAATCTTCCATCCTTCTTCGTTTTTCAGATGAAATCGATACCAAGCTTCCTCAATTCATTAATCAGGTATCTGAGTTAATTTACACCCAACATGCCGACTGCATAATGAACTTAACACCTTCTTATACCACGCTATTAATTGACTATTTGCCTTATCGTACCCCCGAAAACGAGATGTTAATTAGTTTGGCGCATATCATTCATCAAGTGGATTCCCACGACAGCACTGACGAATCAAATTTGATAACACTCCCGGTATACTATGATAGTGAAGTCGCGCCAGACCTTATCCACTTGATGGAAAGCAAGGAATTATCAAAACAAGAACTGGTAAATTTACATACCCAACAAGAATATAAAATCTGCGCAATCGGTTTTACGCCAGGGTTCGGGTTCTTGGCAGGATTACCAGACAAATTAGCCACTCCCCGACTTTCAACACCAAGATTGAAAGTAATGAAAGGCAGTGTCGGCATTGCAGATAATCAAACTGCCGTATATCCCTCAGAGACCCCTGGGGGCTGGAACATTATAGGCAACTGCCCTATTTCTCTATTTGATCCTCAGTCGGAGTTTCTTTCCCCACTTAGAATCGGTGACCGAGTCCGTTTTGAGCCTATAGACAAGCAACAGTTTATTGATTTAGGAGGCAAGGTATGGGCGTATTAATCGTTAACAAACCAGGTCAAATGAGCCTAATTCAGGACTTTGGTCGTTATGGTATCGCTCCATTGGGTGTCACTCAAGGAGGCCCGGTAGACGAATATGCCTATTGCTGGGCAAATCATTTGCTCAGCAACCCTCCTAATTGTTCTACATTGGAAATAACCCTAGGACAAGCTGAGTTTCAGTTTTCCGAAAATGCTATGTTCGCGATTTGTGGGGGTGATTTACAAGCGAAGCTCGACGACCAACCCCTTACTAATTGGTGTTCATATTTCGCTTACAAAGGACAAACAATCCGCTTTGGATTGCCAAAAAATGGACTACGCGCCTATCTAGCTATCCAAGGCGGGTTTGATGTAACAACACAATTAGGCAGTAGCGCAACGGTAGTACGCGAGCATTTAGGAGGGCTACACCAAGATGGAACTCCCCTTGTCAAAGGTGATCGAATTTCATACAACAAAACCGCGCATAAACAGAAGAGCCAGCAACTTACTTTTCGGTATACGCCAGACTACAATCTGCCTCTTCGTCTTCGTGTTCTTGAATCTTACCAAGCAAACTTATTTAGCAAGGAACAAAAGCGTGCGTTTTACAATCAGACGTATCGCATTGGTCCATCAAGCGATCGCATGGGTTACCGATTAGAAGGAAAACCAATTTTGCCACCAAGTAACGGAATCATTTCTGAAGGTATCGCACTGGGATCCATCCAAATTCCACCTGATGGTGTCCCGATAATTTTATTAAATGATAGACAAACACTTGGGGGCTATCCAAAAATTGGCGTCGTAGCACGTATTGATCATCCACGATTAGCTCAAGCCAAACCAGGGCAAGAGCTTAAATTTATTCGAGGAAATCGTCGTCACCTACAAAATATTTGGTGTGACTGGGCATTAAGATTTGGGTATTAGCTCTACCGGTGGAGTTCCTGTTCACCAGATACCATGGCAAGTTCGGCAGGGTAGCCTCGTACAGAGGCTAACTTTATCGCACTAGTCTCTACATCACCAGGCGAAAGTGACACTGTGTCAAAATGATAATCCATTGATAATTCGTAGTTTGTTTTCATATCATTTATGATTTTAAGCGACGCTTCTATAGCAGAAGAACCCTTAACGATTTCCATTCGTGCATAATTTCCTCCAGCAAAAGAGACATCTGATGCCCGTAAGGTAATATCATTACCAGGGACCTGCTGGGCTCCAAAAAGTGGCTTACCAGCGACAGTTGCGGAATTGAAGCTCGGAATATATCGACTTATATGTTTTATCGCTAATTGTGTACGCAAATTCAGTTGGCTTTCAGTCCATCCGTGACGAATTTTGGTTAGCAAATAATCAGGGAGATGAGGCTGAGAAGAATTAAGGTCATTAGTTGCTAGCCCGTCTTTAAAAAGCGTAATTTCATCGGTCATGCCATGAAGTTGAAAAACACCATTGGCATACGGTGTTAACTGAGCCATTCCATCCACCGTTCCTCTCACACCATGAAATATAACTTCCGGCCACAATACTGATACACTTTCATTCCATCGGGCTATGTAGGCAGCTTTAAATTCCACCAGCCTATTTTTGGGCGCATCAACCCAATTATCTAAAGTTCCCGTTTCAAACCCACACGCATTGATCAGGTAGTCGACCTCAACGCTATTTTTGTGCCCACCTTTTACAAATGAAATAACCCACGTTTTATCTCTCTTTTCTATACCAGTTACTTCGGTTGATAGGTAAAGCTGAGCATTATCAAATTTTGACAGCATCAGTTGCGTGGATGCAGCCAGTCTAAACAAGCTCCAGCCATATTCTTGTACTAATACGACGGGGTATTTTATCGTTTCAAGGTCAACGTGATTTGCAAAAGGGACCATCCAGTCATCATGTATTAGCTTTCCTGCCGATTGATGGTTCCCTTTTAACCGCTCCAAATCTTTCTTCTGGTACAGTTTAAAATACTGTTTGGGTTCACCTAGCACCTCATTGGTGGCATCTTGTTCAACGAGTTGTTGATAATAACGCTGAATGGAACCCAACCGAGAAATAAGTGGATCAGGTTCACCCTGATCAGATTTTGGAATAGCGATAACAGTTGGACGAATGTTAATAGTATGTGGGTAAAGTTTTACAGACTGTATCGATTGCTTAAGAAGATCCTTACATTGTGCTTCAGATATCTCACGATAAAGATTCCCGCCAGCATGCAAGTGACATATCGGTGGCCCGTAAACCAGACTGGACTTACGATCGAATAATGCAATGTCAAACCCTAACTCGGACATTTTGATTGCCGCTGTCGAGCCAGCTATTCCGCCTCCAATAATACCGACTCGGAGTGGGTTCGAACCTATCTCTCTTTTATTCATTTTTATATTTAATATTAGAAATCTATGTTAATTATACCTATATTTTTCAATTTAAAAATCCCACATTTTATGCTGGTATTAGCAACAAAAATAAGTAGAAATTTTACATAAAAAAACTTGACTCGATTTCTATCAAGCGACAAAAATCAGGGCGTGTGCATAACAAACTCTTCACAGAAGAAGTCAGCCGTGGGCTTCAGAATGAAGACTCTAATTTGGCCTAAAGTTATCCCAAACCTTATCCACCGAATTTGTGGATAACTATTAAAACTTACTGGATAACCTTTCACTCCATTCAAGAACCTGTGTAATTTCACTGATATTTTTGTTTATAGATAATAAACTAATCGATAATAGTTTAACGATATTATTGCTTATCCATACTAATACTTATGGATAAACATGCCACATAAGGTCGATTACTTGACCGTTATGCCCAATAATGTTCTTTTCGTTCTTTCTGAACTAGAAGTTTTTAAGCTAAAAATTTGATCTAGATAACACCAAAAAAGGTAAATTTGATCTAAAAATTGTAGCAGGCATTTTAACAGGGACGTAAAAGCATGAATGTAGAAATCATAGTCGACTACTTATTTAAGGGTGAACCATTCAATCTTAAAACGAATAGTGAGCAACTAAGTGTTGCGCACCTAGACCCTCTCGATCAAACAACCTATGAACGACAAATCATTGACCAATTAATTGAAACCCATTACTCAAACAACGATACCGTTGCAATTGATGTCGCAACTATCAAATCTGTAATTAATGGCGATACAAAGCCAAATCCATATAATAATTCGGAATATGCACATCTGTTTAACTTAGAACAGATTATTGTCCATATTCAAGGATACTGCTTCCCTTTGGCAGCCTAAGTTCAGTAGCATCCCGAATATTGTGATGGGAGTGTGTTTTAGTCCACTCCCCTAATTGGCTGTAGCAACTTTCCTAATAAGCTACTAACAACAACGACCAACACGATAAACGCAATCATTGGTAACGCCGCCCACAAATAAGCATGAAATTTTGTTTGTAGGTCAAACCCAATACTCATAATACTAGCCACACTTATCTCTGCCCCCAAACTGGCAACAATACCTGCGGTAACCGCCATCAATCCATATTCGCTCCATATGGTATTGGTAATTCGTTTTCTTGATGCGCCTAAGGTTCTATACAAACGAATTTCATCTTGCCTTTGAGACAGACTTAGCCTCAACAGCGTAAATATCAACAATACGCCGGCAACAACACCAAGTGCAGCTAAAACCGTTATAGACCAAATGATTTGAGTTAGAAGACTACGAATTTTATCTCCCATCGTCCTTATATCCAACAAACTAACTGTTGGAAATTCACGTGATAGCTTGTTCAATAGATGCGTTTGATCATCGGTAATTCGAAAGCTGACCATCCAGGTTGCTGGCAGATTTTCTAATACATCAGGTGTAAATATAAAATAGAAATTAGGTTTCATTTCGCGCCAATTAACTTGACGGATACTATTTACTATTGCCTTGACACTTTGGCTATTAATCACAAAAGTGAGCTCATCCCCAATGCTTATGTTCAGCTCTTCTGCAACATCAGACTCTATAGAAACACCATTGCTGTCGCTCCACTCTCCTTGCAAAACAAGATTACGTTCAGGGATATCGGTCGCCCAGGTAAAATTCAGTTCGCGGCTTAATGAATCGCTCTCTTTGTCCACTTGCTGCCTTGATTTCGCATCCATACCATTGACGTGAGAAATCCGTCCCCGAGTGATCGGATAGGCTTCCGAGCGTTCAATAGCATTTGTATCCAGTACGTTTAGGTACTCCTGTTGTTCATACGGCGCGATATTGATTGCGAAAACATTAGGTGCATCCTGTGGAATTGTTTGCTGCCAATCTTGTAACAAATCAGAACGCACTAGCCAAATCACAGCCAGAAGCATTAAAGATAAAGCTAACGCACCAAACTGCAGCGTACTTGCAATGGAAGACCGTCTGATACGGCTAACGGCCAATTTCATAGAGGTCGATAAAGGTAATCGATTAATAAGATTTATTATAAATACACTAATAATACCTAACACGATAAACAGTGCCAGTATTCCGCCAATGACCAGCCATACCAGCGTATTTCCACTATAGATCACTAACATTGGTAATAGTGGAACCAGCACAAAGGCATAGGTCTTCCAACTTGTCTTTTGATCGATGTTTTGCATCACGTTGACAGCCGAAGTCTTAACCAAACCAACGAGCGGGATCCCCAATGCAGGTACACCAATCAATATGCACGTGGTCATTGCAATGAGTGCAGGTTTTATCCCATAACCCGGCAAAGGCTCGGGAAGAAGATCCGTTAACGGTACTCTCAACAAGATTTCCAGAGATACACCAAATATCAAACCAAATGTCACACCAATAACAAAGAGCAATAGTATTTGAGTAAGCAGCCAGCGAGATATCCATCGTTTACTGGCTCCGAGGCTTTTAAGCATGGCAACTGTTTTTCGCCTGCCCGACACATAATTTTGGCAAGTTAATACCAAGGTCGTCGCGGCCATAATAATAACAATAGCCACTGTCAGAGAGAGATACTGAGTCGTACGCTGAAACATGTCATTGCTTCTTGTGGCACTATCCTGATCCCGCCATCGATCACTAGGCGACAATGTCACTGAATCTTTTATCTGGTTAAGCTGGATTTCGCTTCCTGTCAAAAATAGATTAAAACGTACTCGGCTACCTAACTGTAATGCGCCTGTTTTATCTATGTCAGAAAAATGAATAAGTACTGTAGGCATCTGTTGAAATGGATTAAAAGATAGCCCTGGCTCCTGAATGATTTTACCACTAACCTTCAACTGGGCATCACCAAGAGTGACAACGTCACCAATATTTACTTCAAGTAAAGAAAATACACGTTCGTCAAGCCAAAGCTCACCAGCGCCAACATGGTTTATCTGGCCGCTGCCTCTTTCAAGGATCAGTTCTCCTCGTAATGGGTATTGGCTATCTACCGCCTTCACCGTTACCAACTGCATCTGCTCATCGCTAAACGCCATAGTAGCAAATCGGGTCATTTCCGAACGGCTAACCGATTTTTTTGATTCTATGGTATCTAACAGAGGTCTAGGTACTATGTTCGATGAAACATAAACAAGATCAGCAGTTAGCGCGTCTTTTCCCTGCTTTACCACCACTTGCTCCATTCTTTCTGCTAATGCAGACAAAGCAAATACACAAGCAATGATCAGAGTCAGTGCTATTGATATCGGCCATAATTGACCATGACGAACCTCTTCTATGCTCCAGCGGAACAATCGTTGGTTTACGCTAGCGCCTTTAATAGGTGTGGGCTGCATTAAGCTACCTCCACATGGCCAGCTTGCATATGAATGGTTCGATGGCATCGTGAAGCGAGCTCTGGATCATGAGTAACAAGGACAAGTGTTGTACCGTGGTGCTGATTCAATTCAAACAATAGCTCAACAATTTTACCCGCCGTGTGCTGATCTAAATTTCCAGTTGGTTCATCAGCGAAAAGTATTTTTGGCTTAATCATAAAGGCTCTGGCCAGTGCTACCCGCTGCTGTTCGCCTCCAGAAAGTTGTGAAGGCAAATGGTGCAGACGGTGGGAAAGTCCAACAGAGTCCAACAGTTCACGAGCCCGCTCAACATCTTCATTCTCTCCCTTTAATAAACACGGCAGGGTAACATTTTCTATCGCTGTGAGACTTGGAATTAACAGAAAGCTTTGGAACACAAACCCAACAAAATCACTGCGGATAGAGGCTCTTTGTTCATCATCTAGCGTAGAAAGCTCGTGTCCGAGCAAGTGAACTTCACCATTAGAAGGCGTATCTAAACCGGCAAGTAGAGTCATTAATGTAGACTTACCTGCACCTGAAGAACCAACAATAGCGACAGACTCACCTTCGTTAATCTCTAAATTTACCCCTTCAAGGATTGTTAATTGTTCCTGATTAGTAGAAACTACTTTAGCTAATGATTCAGCTTTGATAATGGGATTAGGCATGACTCGATTTATTTCCTTCTTACTTATATTTTTTTCTTATGCAGTTAGTAGTAACACAATTTTAGTACTGGGTGATAGCTTAAGTGCTGGATATCAAATGCCTGCCGAGAGTGCGTGGCCTACTCTTCTTCCAGACAAGTTAAAAGAAAAAGGGTTCAATTATACTGTTGTAAACGGCAGTATTTCCGGGGATACCACGGGTAACGGATTAGACCGTCTGCCGAATCTGTTGAAACAAAGTAAACCCAATTGGGTGGTCATCGAACTCGGTGCTAATGACGGGCTAAGGGGCTTTCACCCAAATACCATTCGCAAAAACCTAGAAAAAATTATTCTTCTGAGCCAACAAGCTGAAGCAAGCGTCGCTTTGATGCAAATTCAAGTCCCACCAAATTACGGGAAACGTTACAGTCAGGCATTTGCCGATATCTATCCTAAAATGGCCAGCGAACATCAGCTGCCATTATTACCTTTTTTTCTGGAACATATCATCTTGAAAGATGAATGGATGAAAAAAGATGGGCTTCACCCTAAAGAGGTAGCTCAACCTTGGATAGCAAACTATGTAGCAGATAATTTGGCTATCTACTTGGAAGAGTAGATAAAAAATGCCCTAGCGCAAAGAGTTACAAGATGATAGTCGATATATTGGCTCGACTTTTCATAAAAAAGGATCAGGAAATTAATGATCATAAAGCCAATAATTCAAGGGGTTATAGCCAAGAGCGCTCATCCAACTGGTTGTAAAGCGGCGGTTCAGCAGCAAATCGACTACGTTAAATCCGCAAAGCCTGTTAAACAAGGGCCTAAACGCGTTTTGATACTGGGTGCTTCATCTGGGTTTGGTCTTGCCGCTCGCATTGCCGCCACTTTTGGTGGTAGTAAAGCCGATACTATTGGTGTGTCATTTGAAAGGGGTCCATCAGAGAAAGGAACCGGCAGCGCAGGATGGTACAACAACATTCATTTTAAACGTAAAGCCGAAGCCGAAGGTTGCATCGCAATTAATATTGTCGGCGACGCTTTCTCTAAGCAAGTAAGGGCAGATGTCATCGAAGCCATTGAAACCTATTTTGAAGGTGAAGTGGATTTGATTATTTACAGTCTGGCAACCAGTGTAAGGCCAAAACCAGATCAAAGTGGCATGTGGCGTTCGGCGATAAAAACCATTGGTGAAGGTGTTTCTGGCGCGACCATCTTGTTGGAAGATGATAGCTGGCATGAAACCAACGTTTCTCCGGCTACTACAGAAGAAATTGAATCCACCATCAAGGTCATGGGTGGTGAAGACTGGGAAGAGTGGGTAGACGCATTAATAAATTCCGACTCAATTGCACAGGGTTGTAAAACCATCGCTTTTTCTTATATTGGTCCGCATGCAACTTACCCTATATATCACGAAGGTACACTTGGCCGAGCCAAGGTTGACCTTCACCAGACTAGTCATGCCCTGAATCTAAAGTTATCAAAATTCGGCGGTGGTGCCTATGCCACTGTCTGTAAGGCTCTGGTCACCAAAGCCAGCGTGTTTATCCCTGCATTCACTCCTTACATTCTTGCACTTTACCGAACAATGAAGAAAAAAGGCACGCACGAAGGATGCATTGAACAGATGCAACGCCTGTTTGCCGATAAGCTATATCAAGAAAAGGTTCCGGTTGATTCTGAACGACTATTGAGAATGGACGAGTTCGAACTTGATCCTAATGTCCAACGTGAAGTTGAAACCATAATGAAACATATGAACGGTGAGAATTTCAAGGAAGTTGGTGATTATCAAGGCTATAAGCAAGAATTTCTTAAGTTAAATGGATTCTGTTTTGACGATGTCGATTATAACGAATATTTTGATATCGAAGCTCTCAAAAAGCTAAATTATTAAGCTATTTTTAGTTCATGCAAAAAACCGTTAATACCATCTAAGATGTTTACAATCTAAAGTATTTACAACCTAAGGTAATTACAACCTAAGGTATTAACGGTTTTTTCGTTCTAACTATTTTCTAGCGTACTGACCAACAGACGATAAAATTTATCTACACTATCAACATTTACTCGTTCATCAGGCGAGTGAGGATTCATGATATCAGGACCTATTGAAACCATATCTGCTCCACCCAGAGCTGAACCAATAATACCGCATTCGAGTGCAGCATGAATTACTTCAACCTTTGGCTCTTTCTGATTTAGTTTCTTATATTGTTCATGCATAAGATCAAGCAGTTCTGATTTTGGTTCAGGTTTCCACCCCGGGAAAAAACCTCTTCTTTCAACCTGAGCCCCAGCCAATTCAAAATGGCCGGCAATCGCCTCACCAGCGTTTCTCGTTGCTGAATCGATCAAACTACGTACGAAACACACGCCTCGAATAACGCCATCGTCGATACTAAACACACCTAGGTTACTCGAAGTTTCAACGACTAATTCAAAATCATCACTAACTCTAAGCACTCCATTCAAACAACCGTGCATCGCTTTAAGCCAATTTGATTGTTCTTGCTCGCCTATAACACTACCTAACGGATCACATTCAATCAGTTTAATGTTCAGCGTTGGGTCAACACTTCTCAGCTCAGTTTTAATATCGCCGATTATCTGTTCAACATTTTTCTTAAAAGTTTCAACTTGTTCTAGAGGTACAGCAATAGACGCTTTCGCACTTCTGGGAATAGCATTATCGACAGTCCCCCCTTTAAAGTTGGCAATACGTATGCCAACAGTTTGTAGTTCTCTTAGGACTCTGGCTAAGACAAAGATAGCGTTTCCACGTTGCAAATGAATATCACAACCGGAATGGCCTCCTTTTAATCCTGACAACGTTATTTCAAAAGACTGATAGCTTTCAGGCAACGATTCCGAAGAATAAGTCTTATAAATATCTAAATTGATGCCACCAGCGCAACCTACCGTGAGGACATCACTATCTTCAGAATCAATATTAATTAACCTTCTCCCCCGGAGAAGGTTGCTGTCTACGCCCATGGCACCAGCCATGCTTGTCTCTTCTTCGACAGTAAATAACGCTTCAATAGCACCGTGTGAAATATCGGTACTTTGTAAAATAGCCATGGTCGCAGCAACACCAATGCCATCATCGGCACCTAATGTGGTTCCGTTTGCGCGTATCCACTCTCCATCCTCGACCCACTCGATAGGATCAATAGAAAAATCATGCTGACTCTGGTCTGTTTTTTCTGTCACCATATCAACATGGCTCTGTAAAATAACCACCGGACAACGCTCTTTTCCTTCAGTTGCTTCTTTATATATAACCAAGTTTCCCGTTGCATCTTTTTTCCATTTCAGCCGATATTTATCAGCAAAATCGACTAATAGCTGAACAATCTCTTGTTCATTAGCTGATCCACGTGGCACTTCGCTGATCATGGCAAAATTTTTCCACAGAGAGTAAGCAAAAGACGGGCTTAATTTATCAACAACTGCATTCATATTATTTCCTTCACAAATCCTAGACTTCTCACTAAGACAGGCAAGCATTTTTAGGGTTTATACATCTTTAAATATGCGGTTCAGCGAGAGTTACTTGAGTAGAGAGTACGTAAAATAGTGAACATCTGCACCATAAGAGGGCAAGATATCACAACAGCCCCACCACTCCAGCTTTGCGTCTTATAAACTTGACCTAAGTGACTATTCTTACGCTTATTTTTTAAATTGAAAGGTCAGATAAGAGAAGAAGAAACCATTGGCAATGATTAACGGATTTTCTTCAAGTTTGAATTTCAGCTTAAGGTCTAATTTTTGCAAAACTCAGCATATTAAGACAGTTAGATTATACTAATAGTAATAAAATAAATTTAAGTACATGGGAAGTACTTGAAATCATTATTACTACGCACATGGAAAGGTGCTCTATGACTATAATTAATACCAATAATCTGGTGGTATCAGGCGATGTCAAAAGCAATTGGCAAAGGCTACTTAACGTATTAGCCGAGATAACACACGTTAGCAGTGCGTTGATTATGCGCTTTCACCAACCTGATACAATAGAAGTTTTTTGCGCCAGTCAATCAGCAAATCCCCCCTATCAGGTAAACCAAAAAAAACCATTTGATGAACATATCTATTGTCACAATGTCATTTTAAACAAGCAGCCATTACAAATTACAAATGCACTTAGCAGCCCTCATTGGAGCCGTTGCCATGATGCAAAAATAGGAATGATTTCGTATCTTGGTCAACCCCTATGCTGGCCAGATGGCTCTGTTTTTGGAACGCTTTGTTTATTAGATAACAAAGAAAACCAACATTCAGAAACCTACAAACAGTTATTACTGTCTTTCAAAGAATCCATTGAAGCGCAATTAACCATTCTGTTTCAGCAAACTAAATTGGTCAAACTCAACCAACAACTCATTCAACGGGTAAAGAAGCGAACTGAAGATCTTGCCACATTAAACTACTCGTTAAGCCAGGAGATAGATAAACGCAGAGAAGCTGAACAAGAAATTTATTATCAGAAAAATCATGATATATCGACTGGGTTTCTCAATCATTTTGCCATCAACAATAGCATTAGTCAGATACTCGCGGAAACAAAAACAGACCACTCGGATATAGTGGTATTTCACATCGCATTTTCTAATGGTCGAAAAATTCAAGAACGACATGGTGAACAGGTATTAAGCGATATTTTGATAGCATTCAGAGAGCGTATCGGCAACATAGATTGCTTATGTTCATTGACTGCCCGAACGAGTATCTCAAACATAATAATTGCAGTGCATTCGAATAAATTAAACATGTTCATTGAACATTTTTGCAGCCGATTGTTGGATATTTCCCATTCTGAATTTACTATCGCCAGTGAGAAAATTCATTTACATACCTTTATTGGCATATCCACGAGTAAAAACACCAAAGACGCAAAACAGTTACTTTTTTATGCCAATGAAGCGGCGTTCTCCTGCAAGGAGTCTGGACAAAAGTATAGCTATTATTCACACAGTCAAAATGAACTGCTTCAGCATAGAAATGAAATAGAAAGCTATCTCTTACAGGCGGTGAGAAACGACGACCTTATTCTTTACTTTCAGCCAAAAGTTGAGTTAAAAACGGGGAATTGGATTGGAGCAGAGGCTTTAATTCGTTGGAACCACCCGATACTTGGCAATATTTCTAACGAAAACTTGATTCAAATGGCAGAGCAGAATGGTTTAATTTTTGAGGTGGGTAACTTCGTCTTACGCTCAGCCATTGAATATGCTTCCGTATGGACCAATAAACTGGAAAGTTTTAAAATCGCGGTTAATGTCTCCTCAGTACAACTAAAAAACCAAAACTTCTTCACACAGTTAGAAGATCTATTAGAGACCTACCATTTTCCGCCTCAATGCCTCGAAATAGAGGTCACAGAAAGCTGCCTAATCTCCAATGAGTATTTAGCCAAGCAAACATTAACTCGAATTCATGAACTCGGAGTGACATTATCACTTGACGATTTTGGCACTGGTTGCGCGTCATTTAGCTACCTAAAGACTTATCCGTTTAAATGCATCAAAATTGATAAAAGTTTTATTAAAAATATTAATGAAAATCAAGATGATAAGGAGATTGTTCATTCAATTGTGCAAATAGCAAAAAGACTAGAACTTGATGTAACAATAGAAGGCATAGAAGATATTGATCAAGAGCAATTTGTCATGAACGAGGGGTGTGATTACGCGCAAGGGTTTTTGTACGGTAAACCTATGACTGGCGAAGAATTCAGCCATTGCATTCATTCCTGACGGCGTGAGAATGATATATCGTGATAGTTTACCCATCTGATTTTTGCTATATCTTACAAGGTCTCCTATAATCGCCGCCTTTATAAGTTAATATGCCCGAAATCTGGTGCAATTTTTAAATAAGTGTTGATGGTTATGGATCGCTTAGTCGCAAAACTAAAGAAATTAGAGAAGCAAAATTACCGTGCTTACCAAACAATAAAAGGACAATACGATTTTGAAGATTACGATCTTTATATCGATTATGTTCAAGGTGATCCGTACGCCAGCGCCTCTCGGCTAAGAGCGACCAGAGCATGGTCATTAACCGGGTTGGACTGGCTAAAAGAACAGTCCCTTTCCTATCAAATTGCAGCGCGCGACTTTATCGCCAGAAGCTTTGCTGAATATGCAAAGCAAGACAATAACCTATCCATATCTCTTACTGGTCAAACCGTTCTGGATAACACCGCAGTATTATTTACTGAGCATGGTATCGAGCTAAGATTTCGAGTCAACTTACCTGCTGAAGGGCGAAATATTCTTGCGAAGAAAGCGTTGAATATTCTTACTTTTCATCTGCCAAAGATGATACGTAAGTCAACGCTGGATAGAGAATTAAATAAAGACGCTTTGATCCAACATTGTAAAACAATCGAAGATCAAGATGCCTTGCGCGAACAATTGGCCGAACAAAACCTTACTGCCTTTGTCGCCAACGGAAGTCTATTACCAAGAGTTGCTGGTAACAGTGATCTTCCTATGAAAAATGCCGTTCCTTTCCAAGCACCAAAAAGCTTAGAGGTAGAACTAGATACCATTAATCAGGGCAAAATTAAGGGCCTTGGTATTCCTAAGGGCATCACATTAATCGTCGGTGGCGGTTTCCACGGCAAGTCAACGTTACTAAACGCAATTGAACGCTCCATCTATAACCATATTCCTGGCGATGGCCGCGAAGGTATCGTTATGGATCCCGATGCAATGAAAATACGGGCCGAAGATGGAAGATGTGTACATGCACTCAACCTCTCCAACTATATTAATCATTTACCGCAAGGTAAAAGTACAGAAGACTTTTCTACCCAAGACGCATCTGGATCCACATCTCAGGCTGCTTGGCTTCAGGAGTCCGTCGAGTCCGGTGTGTCGTGCTTACTGATTGATGAAGATACATCAGCCACCAACTTTATGATTCGTGATGAGCGAATGCAGGCACTGGTTAGCAAAGGGGACGAACCTATTACACCACTGGTTGATCGTATTGGACAACTTCGTGATGAAATGGCGATGTCTACCATCATCGTAATGGGTGGTTCAGGGGACTACCTCGACGTAGCCGACACCGTTATTCAAATGCATGATTATCAAGCTATCGATGTATCTGAAAAAGCGAAACAAGTCATAGAACTACACCCAACTCAACGAATTCAGGAAAACAGTGATTCTATCGTTCGTTTTTCACCTCGTTCTTTACACCTTACCGGATTGCAAAAAGTACTCGCTGACGGAAAGTTCCGAGTGTCATCCAAAGGGGTAGTTTCTTTACGTTTTGGTAAAGAGTTTATCGACCTGACAGCACTAGAGCAACTTGAGTCGGGTAATCAGGTCAATGCAATTGGCTGGGTATGGTTTCAGCTAGCACAACTGCCGGGTTGGTCAGAAAACCCAACAGCTCAGATTAAATCGCTGCTAGAAGAAAACTGGAAAGAAAAGATGCCAAACTATGGTGACTTGGCCCAGCCACGTGTCATTGACGTTATGGCGGTATTGAACCGATTTAGAAAGGCACAATTTAATAACGGTTAGAAATCTAAATTAATGCCACTCAACTCTACGTATGCTGAGTGGCTTAATTTTTAACATCAATCTGAAAACACCAAGATATTGAGTGTTTTCCTCTATGTTATAAAACCTCTTTTAGCTTTCGATCGACTTCAGCAAAGGGGTACATTTCCAGTTTACCGAACCCTTCCATTTTAGTTGCTTTAAGTTTTGTGCTGAGCGGAGACGTAATTCCACACAAAAAACGACTTAACGCCTTACTTGATAATGGCTTCCCGTTTGCTTTAATGTACGGTTTTGCCCAGAGTAAGAGTTGATCAGTATCCACTGTTTGGTATTCTTGTCCGGGTAATTGAGCAATAGATCCATCGCATACTGAGCAGTGGTTACATCGCTCAGGCGCGTTTGTATCCGCAAAATAACTGGCAAGGGAATAACTCAAGCACTGTTCACTTTGAAATAAACTGATCATGTTATGGATCCTAGTGATCTCGTTTTTCTCTTTTTTATCAAACAGGTTATAAAGCGTATCAACTAACTCCGGTTTTGCTATCTGAGTATCGATAACCTTATAAACATCGGTAATTTGTTTGCTTTCTAATTCAATCCAGCCTTTTTCATCAAAGTAGTCAATGGCAGCGATCACGCGTTTTCGCTCGGCGTGATGAGAAACCCAAAGCGCTTCAAAGTCCACACTTTGCCAGAGTCGAGCTTTTGGCGAACATTGGAAAATTGCCTCAACAAATGATCTTCTCTCTCCCTGAAACTGCGCTATGATTTTATTTTGCTCCCAAACCAGTTTAAATCGATAGTCCGCAAAATAACTGTATTGAGATTGAATCACGTTATTGAGCTCTAAATAGACCAGCAGGGTTTTTAATGGTAGTTGACGGATATTACTATCACGAGACAGTTGGTTGAGTATAACTTCCCAGCTCTCTTCAGAGCTGTAGATTTGGTCTACGACATGGTCAATCGCGGTTTTATCTGGAGTATCGCCATAAACGAAGTTTTCCAACACATTTAAACCATGAGTGTTGGCTAGGATAGTACATTCTGAACGTTCACCATCTCTGCCAGCGCGACCAATTTCCTGCGAGTAGTTTTCAATTGATTTAGGTAAATCAAAATGAATCACTTTACGAATATTGGACTTATCTATACCCATACCGAAAGCGATTGTAGCCACAATACACGGAGACACGCCCCGCATAAATTGTTGTTGAATTGATTCTCTTACGTCGTTTTTCAATCCAGCATGATAGGCCGTAGCTTTAATACCACTTTGAGTAAGTTTGTTAGCTATGGTTTCCGCTGTCTTTTGCAGGGTTACATAGACAATGGTCGGTGCTTCTGCCGTGCTGTTAATTTCGTTAAGCAGCCTAGAGAACTTACTATCTTCATCACATGGAATGACCTTAATCGCGAGGTTAGGCCTATAGAATCCAGTAACTGTAATTGCCTCTTTACCTATAGAGAACTTAGCACTCATATCCTCAATAACTTGTGGTGTTGCCGTTGCAGTCAACAGCAACACCTGAGGAATATTGAGGAGATTGCGATAGTAAGGAAGTTTTAGATAGTCAGGCCGGAAATTATGCCCCCACTCAGAGATACAGTGAGCTTCATCAACGACCATCATTGAAATAGGTACCTGAGATATAAAATTACGGAAGCGTTCATTTTTTAATCGCTCCACTGAAATCATCAAGATCTTAAGCTCACCATTTCTGGCTTGTTGCATGATCCTCTGCGTAGTTTCTCTATCTTGCATTGAGTCGATACTAGCGGCCGAAATTCCCTTGGAATGCAAAAATTCAAGCTGATCTTTCATTAACGCTAATAAGGGAGAAATAACTAAAGTTAGGTGTGGTAACTGTAGTGCAGGAAGCTGATAACACAGTGATTTTCCTGAACCAGTGGGGAATATCGCAGCCGCAGATTGTCCATTTAGAACGTGATTGATAACTTCTGCCTGACCTGTCCGCAGTGTATCAAATCCAAAATATTGCTTTAGCGTCTGTTCTATCATCTTTCCCCCCTGATTTTTAGCGTTAGTATAACGAAAATAACCTCAAGTCGGGATAATTTAAAAAGACAGGGGCAGATAAAGTTTAGTGGAAATATCTAATGGAAAGACAAAAGTCCCCATTATATTCAGAACATTCAGATTAATGTTGCGTTGTAACGTCTATCTGAATAGATAGGATGGCGTTGAGCAGATTAACTCAACACCATTAAAGTGATATGTAAAATGTATCTAACATAACGCTCATAATAATGAATTAATCCACTATCAACTCTGCATCAATTCGGCCATTTCAAGCAATGATTGCTCAATGTAGGTTTGCATCAGCTCAAGGTTATTCTGCATTTTGGTTCGACTGGTCATGTTGAAACAAATGGAATCTTTCCGTTTAAAATACCTGATTCCGTAGCCATCATCGACAATTGGCCCGTAACCTGCCAGTTCTACACCGTACTCTGACGTCGTACTGGTACAAACCACGCTATTGGTCAAAGCCTGATACCCTTTATCATTAAATATCTCTGGAAGCGAATCAATTCCAATATCCTTCCCTACTAATTTGTGACAATATTTTAGCGCTAGAAGATGAGAATAAACCCCTTCACCAAATCTACACTCATTCGCTCTTTCAACGTGCTTTTGCGCCGCTTTAACGAGTGACTCTTTTTTAGTCTGAGCGTTACAACCTGACGAGTGCATATTTTGAACAAAAGCCGAAGACTCGGCTGAAACGGTATACAAAACGTCGATGCGCCCGTCGAGAAACGTTCTGGTCATCACAGCTTCATAAGCACTATATAACTTCCCATAAAGCTTATATTCAGCCATTTGTAAGGCCAATTGGACAAATGCATCAGGGCTCACGCCAAATTGCTTGATCTGATTTTTACCAAACTGAGTAAAGTTTAAAACTCTGGTTTGAGTATTGGCCATATGCTGGCTAAATAAATCCACCGCAGAACGAATCGTTTGGACCAGTGTTTCGTCTAAATCAAACTCAATTTTTTCGACACCTCGAACCATTGGTTGGTTTGTTCCAGTAGATACGTTGCTGCCATCAAAAGAAACGTTATCAATCGTGTCATAGATGTGCGCTATCAGGCGAAGCATAACGGAACCATCGACACCAGTATGTTCGTAGTTTATTCCGGTCTTACCATTTTTGAAGACGATAAACTGTAACGATTTATCGAAAAAACGATCCTTTCCATCACCATGAAGCAACTGTTTAGAGACTTCTGTCATCTCTTCTGGGCTATTTTCATCCAGACACAGGGCAAACGCAGCTTCTTCTATTACCGTAAGAGACTCACTATTATTAGCCGATATCGCACATAAATTACTTCTACTTTTTGCCCACGAATCTCTAGGCATAGTCGTTAGCAGGCCTAAATTTTGTCCCTTCTCGGAATTAGAAATAACGAAATCAAGATCCATCTCTATTGCAGATGGGGATCTGATATTTCCTTTGTCATCAATAATATTAACTTTAAAAATGCACTGATTATGCATAACGACAATGTGTTTTCTACAGGATGAGATCTTAAACTCATCAGTCCCAAGATGTGGGATTCGTACGGCAGAAAAAATATAGTTGTACTGATTCATGCAAAGAGGTAAGTCTTTTTGCATATCAACCTTAAGCTTTTCGTTATCTATCAAAGAAATAAAGTTATAAATACTAACAATCAGTGCGGCCGCTATATTTGTTTGTGAACGCGTATTTTCATTAAGCTTGCTTTCCATGTAGTAAAAAACATTACTATTAATCGCTAGAGAAGCTCTAGATTCCAAGTATAGGTCTCGCCATACGGGAGCGGACCAATTCGACAAAGCATTTCGACTACCCCACTCTATCAGCTCATTTTGCAATTTTTCTCCTTCAGCACCGGGCTTGAGAAATTGCGCTATTACTTTTTCAGTTTTGTTTTTTTCTTCTTCCGTTAGTAACGGATCTGCCCATTCAAGAAGTCTATGGCACGTTTTATCTAAGTCCGGTACCGGCATCATTGGTAACGCTTTCTGACGACTAAATGTATTCCCCATCAATCCTTTAATCCTTTGTATTAGCTAAATTATTGCTTTTTTTAACGCCCATTTTTTGTGAGCGCGATCAAGGTTACTCGATAGGCGCTGAGCTTGTCCTTGATATAGAACATTTATTCGTTCGTCCAAAAATAATTAATGCACAAACGATTCTACTAATAACTCTATTAATTAG
Organism: Vibrio sp. UBA2441; assembly: GCA_002342685.1. Lineage (GTDB taxonomy): Bacteria > Pseudomonadota > Gammaproteobacteria > Enterobacterales > Vibrionaceae > Vibrio. The sequence goes on along the minus strand of DDQN01000072.1, from coordinate 126,658 downwards.
CATCAAATAAGCAACGTAAACTAAACGAAACCAAAGAAACAATAACCACACTAAACTCATTACTAACAAAGACTTACACCACCCAGACTCAACTTATGCCAGGGTTAATTTTGTACCGCCCTTGATAATTAGGGTTCTAATCATTATCATCATCACTGGTTGAGTATTTGTTCTATTACAATTTCAACACTAAAGGGAGGTAGTCTGTGCAAAAAACAACTGTTAAAACGCTTCAGACAATTGCTATTCAAAATGCCTCCGTTTATATCGTCATCGATTCTTTTTTTAAATTTATGCGGACACACTCTGCAGCGATTATTAAAGCTGTCTCAATACAGCTCAGGGGAAAACAATGTCATCGTTAGCCGTTTATCAAAATTATGTGCATGGCCAATATATGCCTAATAGCACAGGGGAAACATTTGAAGTAATTAACCCCGCAACTGGCAAGGTGAATTACCTCGTTGAAACAGCAGATGAAGTCATTCAACAAGCTGCTGTTAAGAGTGCTCATTCAGGCTTTTCAAAATGGTCGGCAATGACAGCAATAGAGCGTAGCCGTATTTTGTTAAAAGCCGTTGCGTTACTGCGTGAAAATAATGATGAACTTGCTGAAGTTGAAGTATTAGACACTGGCAAACCATGGCAGGAAGCATCGGTAGTAGATGTTGTCACTGGTGCCGACTCTATCGAATTTTTTGCTGGCCTTGCTCCTAGTATTGAAGGTAACCAGCAACCAGTTGGTGATGATTTTTACTATACACGTCGCGAACCATTAGGCATTTGCGCAGGTATCGGCGCATGGAACTACCCGTTACAAATAGCTTGCTGGAAGGCAGCTCCAGCACTCGCGTGCGGTAACGCGATGATATTCAAACCATCAGAAGAAACACCTCGCGGCGCAATGCGTTTGGCTGAAATTTTCACTCAGGCAGGATTACCGGACGGCGTATTTAATGTAGTTCAAGGTGATGGTCGCGTCGGCAGTTGGTTAACTAACCACCAAGACATCGCTAAAGTTTCTTTTACCGGCGAGGTCAACACAGGCAAAAAAGTAATGGCGGCTTCTGCCAGTACACTAAAAGATGTCACCATGGAATTAGGCGGTAAATCGCCACTGATTATCTTTAACGATGCCGACATCGAAAATGCCGTCTCTGCAGCCATGTTGGGCAATTTCTATACTCAAGGTGAAATCTGCACCAATGGCACTCGTGTCTTTGTTCAGCAAGATATTTATCCTCGATTTATACAACGGCTTGTCGAGCGTACCGAGCAAAATATTGTATGCGGCGACCCTATGAATGCGGACACTAATTTTGGTGCACTTATTTCTAAAGCACATCAGAAAAAAGTACTTGATTACATCGATATTGGTAAAAACGAAGGGGCAACACTGCTTACCGGGGGCACCGCGTTAGAACCTAACAATGCACCCAATGGTTTTTTTGTTGCGCCAACGATTTTCACAGACTGTACTGACCAAATGACAATATGCAAAGAAGAGATCTTTGGCCCAGTCATGTCGGTACTGACCTTTAGACATGAAGATGAAGTCATTGATCGCGCAAATGATACCCGCCTTGGATTAGCCGCTGGAGTGTTTACCCAGGACATCACCCGCGCTCACCGTGTAATACATAAGTTACAAGCTGGTATCTGCTGGATTAATGCCTATGGAGCATCCCCCTCAGAGATGCCCGTCGGTGGCTACAAAATGTCAGGCATCGGCCGCGAAAATGGTAGCGAGACATTAAAAGCATATACCCAGATCAAAGCGGTATATGTCGGTATGCAACCACTAGAAAGCCCATTTTAAGGAGCCACTGTGACTAGAACCCAACAGGATTACATCATTGTAGGTGCTGGCAGTGCAGGTTGTGTACTAGCCAATCGCTTATCTGAAGACAAAACCAATAATGTTCTGCTGATAGAGACCGGTGGTAGCGATAGAAGCATTTTTATCCAAATGCCCACAGCCCTATCAATACCAATGAATTCCAAAAAATATGCATGGCAGTTTGAGACTGAAGCCGAACCATTCCTTGAAAATCGTCGTATGCATTGCCCCCGAGGCAAGGTGCTCGGTGGTTCGTCATCCATTAACGGTATGGTGTACGTAAGGGGCCATGCTCGAGATTTTGATGAGTGGCAACAAGAAGGCGCTCAAAATTGGGACTACGCACATTGCTTACCCTATTTCAAAAAAGCGGAAAGCTGGGCCTTTGGCGGAAACGATTATCGCGGAGACAATGGTCCGCTTGCTGTGAATAACGGCAATGAAATGAAAAACCCGTTGTACCAGGCGTTTGTGGATGCTGGTGTTGATGCGGGTTATTTAGCAACTCAAGATTATAACGCTGAGCAGCAGGAAGGTTTTGGCCCAATGCACATGACCATAAAAAATGGCGTGCGTTGGTCTACGGCAAATGCCTATCTAAAACCCGCATTGAAACGGAAAAACCTGACTGTTATTACTCATGCTCAGGTTCATAAAGTACTGTTTGAAGGAAAAACGGCGGTTGGGGTTCGTTATGAGCGCAAAGGTCGAATGCTAGATGTACGCTGCAATAAAGAAGTCCTGTTGTCTGCAGGATCTATCGGATCTCCGCATATTTTGCAGTTATCCGGTATTGGTGAAGCAACCACGCTAGCTGAAGCCGGAATCGAACAAGTTCACGAGCTGCCCGGCGTTGGTAAGAACCTTCAAGATCACCTTGAGTTTTACTTTCAGTTCAAATGCTTAAAACCTATCTCACTCAACGGTAAACTTGACCCGTTTAACAAGCTCCTAATCGGTACTCGCTGGATACTTGATAAGTCTGGTTTGGGTGCAACAAATCACTTTGAGTCATGTGGTTTTATTCGCTCCAAAGCAAGCTTGGAATGGCCCGATCTTCAATTTCATTTTCTGCCAGCAGCTATGCGATACGATGGTAAAGAAGCTTTCTCTGGCCATGGTTTTCAAGTACATATCGGTCATAACAAACCTAAGAGTAGAGGTTCGGTTAAAGTCATCTCTAGCGATGCCCGCATTGCACCACAAATTCAATTTAACTATTTGTCTCATCAGGAAGATATTGAAGGGTTTCGTGCCTGTGTCCGCCTGACTCGAGAGATCATCAATCAGCCCGGTTTAGACGAATATCGCGGCGAAGAAATTCAGCCGGGCATAGCAATACAAACAGACGAAGAGATTGATCATTTTGTCAGGACTTCTGTCGAAAGTGCCTACCACCCTTCCTGCTCATGCAAAATGGGAGAAGACGAGCTGTCGGTAGTCAACTCCGAAACCAAGGTTCATGGCATAGAAGGTCTTCGAGTTGTTGATTCTTCAATTTTCCCAACAATTCCGAACGGCAATTTAAATTCGCCGACTATTATGGTGGCCGAACGTGCTGCCGATCTTATTTTAGGTGTAAAACCGCTAGAACCAAGCGCTGCGCACGTAATTGTCGCAGATGACTGGCAGAACAAGCAACGATTACAGCAACCTAAACGAGTTATATAAGGAACAATACATTCAAATCACACTGCGCTTACAGCAGTCTGTTTTAAAACGAGGTGCACGACCAACCTAAGCGATGTTCGCAAATGGTCCCGTAGCTATGTCCAATTTATCAGGTTTTAACTATCGTTAGCACGATACTTAAGACTTGATGGCAGAAGCCGTTTTTAAGAATTGAGACATAGTGAACAAAACATAACATAAGGAATTAATTATGTTTTCTGGCTTTATCTGTGTGGAGATCAAATAATGACTATTTGGTTATCCATTGGCATTTTATTTACTTTTGCCGCAATCGCATTTGTTATCTACCGCTGGGGTAATATGAAATGTATCGGTGTGACTCCGGTACGTAAATTTACCTTCATTGCTATTCTATTTACTTCTGGTTTAGACGTGGGGTTAATCATGTTCCCACTCACCGAGTTTGCCGGTTATGCTGATCTAGCGGCAAGCCCAGAATATGCCTTTAGTAATCCATTAGCTATTGAGTTTGGTTTTTGGGCTTTCTTCATATGGGCATTCTACTTCTTAACTTGTTTCTATTTTTGCGTTATTGAGCCGAGAGTTAAGTTCTTCGAAATTCCGTTAATCAAGTTTATTAACAACTTAGTTATTATCGGTACGTGTGCTTTTACCGCTTACCTATTGTTAGTTAATTTACCATGGTATTTACCGGAATTAAGTAATAGTGAAGCGGCGATTGGTAGTTTTTACCTGATTGTATTTGCCGTTATTGCTGCTGCCGTGTACTCAAGCACCAGTATTCGTTACGTTAGAATTTTGAGTTTAGGAAGTAGCTGGTTATTTTTAGGTTTAATTACACTTATGTGGGCCGGCGCTTTCTTATCTGAAGGTTCCAGTGTTGGCGAGTTCTTTACTACCTTCGCTCTATTAGGTGACTACTTCGTTAACTTACATAACTTTATATTACCAATTAACGATTACCATGAGTTTTATCTATACTGGTGGTTTGCATGGAGCATCATGATTGGTCAGTTTACTGCCCGTTTCGTTAGCGGAATCAAAACTTACCAAGTTTTAGCAGCAATGATGATTTTCCCTTCAATCCCAATTGGTATTTGGTTCACTGTACTTTATTACTACAGTGCCAACGCTATTCCTGTAACAGGAATAAGCAACTTAGCCATGGTATTTGTGGGTACGACGTTCGTTATTAACTCACTTGATTCATTAGTTCGCCTGTACACTGACAACTTAAACTTGACGGTTAAGCGATTTGGTAAAACCAAGTATTTCATTGGTAACGTAGCTCTATTAAGCGGCCTAACACTGTTGTTTAAGCTAGACTTCCTTCAGATTCAATGGGTTGGTGCCTTGGCAATCGGGCTAATATTAGGATGTTTCGGCTATATTTTGTTGGCCCACTATCGAAAAGTAGTCGAGATCAAAAACTCGCCTAAAGAGAATAAAATCGACTTTAACAAAATAGAACTGGCTAATTAGTAAAGCCGTAACAGCAATTGTAAGCATTACTCGTACCGGATATTACGACTAGTTTGCTTGCACGATCTACAAAAAGCAGAATAACGCCTCGCGTTGTTCTGCTTTTTTATGCTAAGCCAACGTTATGGCTTCTCCAATCTGATTCACCAATCTAATTGAACAGCGTTCAATAATGTGACAACATACTGGATAGACTGTCTTCTATGCTGATTCATCATCGCGTCAGCACTATTAATGAGAGAACCAAGTTATGGCTCATACTAAACCGATGCCGTCCGTATTAAAGTTTCTGATCGTTGTTTACACTGGCGTTTTCGTCTTCGCATCTATCGAACCCACATCACGGGCTGTTTGGCTTGCTGAAGTGACACCTGCAATCGCTATTTTAGCTTTCATTTTATTCATCTCGCGCCGCTTCACCTTTAGCTATATCTCCTATGGACTTATGTTTGTCTGGCTCATACTTCATACTATAGGTGCAAGGTATACCTTTGCCGAAGTACCTTTCGACTGGTTCAATCAAATGATTGGATCTTCGAGAAACAACTTTGATCGTGTCGCTCACTTCTCCATAGGCTTCTATGCATTTCCCATTGCGGAATATTTATACCAAAAACGTTACGCGAATAAATTAATCGCTGGTATGTTTGGTCTTTTTAGCCTGATGAGCATCGCCGCCGGGTATGAAATTATTGAATGGTGGTATGCAGAAATTGCAGGAGGAGATGAAGGTATCGCATTTTTAGGGTCTCAAGGCGATATATGGGACGCACAAAAGGACATGTTGTGCGACACCCTAGGCGCTATAACGGCATTAACTATTTTTTCGATAAAGTATCACTCTAAACCTAATCAACATTTTTGCTAATCCATGTTAGGTAAGGATCAAAGCCGTTGATAAAAGGGACTTGAACAATTTGTGGAACATCATAATTATGCAAGTCGGTAATACACTTCTCTATCTCAGAATATAACCGAATTTCTGTTTTAAGAATCAGAAGTTGTTCGCTATCTTCACAGACCTTACCTTCCCACATATAGTGGCTGTGAATCGGTATCGTCTGTATGCAAGCCGCTAGTTTTCTCTCTAAAATAGCAGCTAAAAGGTCCTTTTTAATCGACTCGCTATTTACTGTGGTAAGAACCATACAATATTGCGTAGAATCTAACATAATCACCTCAAACATTAAGCTGCGCATAATAAGAGAGTGCCAACACCTCAACAAAAGTTGGCTTGGCACCAACTAACCCATCCGAGATTATAGTAGTCTAAACTGACTATTTCCGCTTCGGTTGGATGAATTTTCTGCTCACATCAATAATAGCGACATCACGAAAGAAACTCCTTCCTAACAATACCGGATGAGATAAATGAGTTCTGTCAGTAAGGGTGAAATCCGCCTTTTCTTTCAGGTCACCAATCTGAATCCAAGCGGTCACGACAGGACGTTTCTGCACTTTTGTTGTATTAGATTGTTTTACTCTTGCCCATCGAAGTACAGGTAAACTGATCTCGCCAGATGATGTTTTTTCATGCTCAATGCGAAACTTAACCCAATCTTTACCGTCTCTTTCAAATGGCACTATCTCAACAGCACTTACAGATGATGTCGTTGCACCTGTATCCACTCTGGCTTTAAAGCTCTTATCTAGCCCAGGGATGTAAACCCATTCTTGTTCTCCTAAAATCAACCGTCCTTGTTCGGTTTTCGTCGCTATAGATTGCGGTTTTGGTTTTTGCTTTGGTTTTATCACTGGTTTCTTTGGCGGCTCAATTTTTACCACCTCAGGCTCAGGTACTGGCACCACTTCAGCAGGCTTTGCCTGTACTTGAATCGGTTCATTTATTTGAGTACTTTCTTCTGGCACCGTTTTTTTAGTTAAAGAAGTACAACCAGCCACGATAATGCAAAAAAACAACGGTGATATGGCTTTAAAATTAGACATAAATGCTCCTAATCACGAACAAGACTCAAACCTATATTATGAAACCTTAATTATTGCATCAGCGACGTAAGGAATATCTTTCTCGGTAAGACCGGCAATGTTAATTCGCCCATCGCCAACGCCGTAAATTCCGTACTTTTCTCGCAACTCAGACATTTGTTGTGGAGAAAAACCCAATACCGTAAACATACCTTTATGACTTTCAATAAAATCAAATTGATTAGAACTGTGAGCGGTACGAAGCTCATTACAAAGACCTTGACGAAGGCTAACCAGTCTGGCTTGCATAGAACTCAACTCTTGCTTCCACGATTGCGTTAGCTTTTCATTCTCAAGAACGGTTCTTACCAAAGCGGCGCCATGATCGGGTGGCATGGTGTAAGTCGCTCGGGCCAATTGCATAAGTTTGCCTTTAGCGTTATCCGCGTCCGATTGCTTTTTACCTATTACAATTGCTGCTCCAGTTCGTTCACGATATAAACCAAAGTTTTTAGAACAAGAGGTGGTAATCAAAAGCTCTTCCAGGTTATTCGCCATATACTGGAGCCCCTTTGCATCTTCTTCCAGTCCATCGCCGAAGCCCTGATAAGCAATATCGATAAACGGAATAAAGCCATTTTTCTGCGCCAAAGCAGTTATAGACCTCCAGGTTTCGAAATCGATATCCGCTCCTGTCGGGTTATGACAACAACCATGTAACAGCACCACATCATTGATACCTGCATGAGAGATATCCTCAAGCATTGCTGATAAATCAACCTGCTTTGTCTCAGGGCTAAAGTAACGATACTGGCGTACTTTCAGTCCGGCAGCTTCCATAACAGGTTTATGATTAACATAACTAGGGTTGCTTAACCAAACCGTCGTTTCTGGTTGAGCAACTCTCATTAGATCACCCAGCATGCGCAACGCGCCACTCGCGCCTGGTGTTTGTATCGCAGAGACTCGATCCATCGCGTCCGTTCCGGATAGGAGCAAATTAATCATGGATTGATTAAACTCTTCACACCCAGCCAAGCCAACATACGCTTTCGTTTGCTGAGTTTCAGTCAATATAATCTGCGCTTGCTTTATTGCCTGCATTATTGGCGTTATGCCCTGACTGTTTTTATAGACACCAATGCCTAAATCAACTTTTTCTGAGCGGGGGTCATTGCGGTAAGCAACGGATAATGACAGGATCGGATCCTGTAATGGTGCAGGTAAATGTGAGAACATGAAAGTCACAACCCTTTGAAATTCAAGTAGTGAACTCAAGTTATCACTTGTTGTGATAAATCAAAAGGGAATTATCACTTGCTTAGAGAAAAGAGCGGTTTTACTTTAAATAATGAACAACCTGGTTCGAGCTACCACGCCAATCTAGGCTGGGATCAGCCAATTCTTTTTCAAACTTACCGTCCACCAACACATCAATAAACTCTACAACTTCCTTTTGTTCATCCGTTAAGTCTGCCAATAGATAGCCAGTCCACAACCAGATATCTTTGTCATCGCACTCCGTTTTCACCCTTTTTACCAATTGCAAAACGGCAGATAGATTGGCTGGATGTAGAGGGTCTCCCCCGGAAAGAGATAAACCACGTTTTTTGATGCGTGTATCATTGAGATCATTAATAACCTGATCTTGCATCAGATCGGTAAAAGGATGACCAGAACTAAGTGACCACGTGGATTGGTTGTAGCATCCACGGCATTGGTGAATGCAACCCGAAACAAAAAGCGAACAACGTGTTCCGGGACCGTTCACCACATCAAGAGGATAATATTGACTGTAATTCATAGAGGGGCTCTCCTCCCCTTTTTCAAGAGGAGGATATCAGTAATTAAAGGTGTTTAACGCGACGTTTGACTTCTTCTTGTTTACCTAAATTAAACGGTCTTGCATCCGGGCTTCCTAAATATCCACATACGCGACGCGTAACGGACACTTTAGTTGCATCATGATTACCACACTTAGGACAAGTAAAGCCTTTGCTGGTGCATTCAAATTCACCTTCATAACCACATTCGTAACACTCATCTATCGGGGTGTTCGTTCCATAATAAGGTACGCGGCTATAGCTATAGTCCCATACATTCTCCAGCGCCTCGATATTTCGCTGCATATTCGGGAATTCGCCATAACAGATGAACCCACCTGTTGAAATCGAAGGATAAGGCATTTCAAATTCTATCTTATCGTATGGATTAACTTTCTTTTCTACATCCAGATGGAAACTGTTAGTGTAGTAACCTTTGTCCGTAACCCCTTCAATAACACCAAACTCTTTTGCATCAATACGACAAAAGCGACTGCATAAATTCTCGCTCGGAGTACCATAAAGGCTAAATGCGTAGCCAGTTTCTTCTTTCCAGCTGTCTACTTTTTCTTTCAGGTAACGAATAATATTTAACGCTTTCTCAGAAAGTTCAGAGCTATCGTAAACATGTTCGTCAATGCCATACAACGCATTAACGGTTTCATGCACACCTATATAGCCAAGCGAAATAGATGCACGGCCATTTTTAAATATTTCCGCTATAGCATCATCAGGTCCTAGACGTACACCACATGCACCTTCCATATATAAAATAGGAGCAACTCGCGCTTTAACCGTTTCAAGACGACTGATTCTTGTCTCCAGAGCTTTACGAGCTAATATAAGCTTTTCATCAAGTAGAGCATAGAACTTCGTCTCATCACCGTTAGCCTGAATCGCAACGCGTGGAAGGTTAAGACTTACAACGCCTAAATTGTTTCGACCATCGTGAACCAATTCACCGTTCTCTTCATATGGATTTAAGAAACTGCGGCAGCCCATTGGCGTTTTGAACGACCCCGTAACTTCAACGACTTTATCGTAGTTAAGAATATCTGGGTACATTCGCTTCGAAGCACACTCTAACGCTAATTGCTTAATATCGTAGCTTGGATCTGATGGTTTGTGGTTAAGTCCATCTTTAATGGCAAACACCAGCTTAGGGAATACTGCGGTTTTACCTTTTTTACCTAATCCAGCTATTCTGTTTTTCAGGATTGAAGATTGAATAAGTTTAGAAGCCCAGCTAGTGCCCAATCCAAAACCGAAGGTAACAAAAGGGGTTTGTCCATTCGCTGTGTGTAATGTGTTGACTTCATACTCTAAAGACTGAAATGCGTCATAGCACTCTTTCTCAGTGCGAGAAATAGCAAACTCTTTAGAATTTGGGATATCCCACTCTTTAGCAACCTGCATATGTTTATCAAAGCTTGCCAACACATATGGTTCGAGAATTTCATCGATACCATTAATCGTAGTGCCACCATAAATATGCGAAGCGACTTGCGCAATGATCTGTGCGGTTACTGCTGTAGCCGTAGAAATTGACTTAGGTGTATCAATCTCAGCATTACCCATTTTAAAGCCATGAGTTAACATGCCTTTAAGGTCAATAAGCATACAGTTAAACATCGGGAAAAACGGAGCATAATCCAAGTCATGATAATGAATATCGCCATCATCATGCGCGGTAACAATATCACGCGGCAATATATGCGTTTTAGCATAGTGTTTGGCAACAATGCCAGCAAGCAGATCACGCTGAGTAGGAATCACTTTACCGTCTTTGTTGGCATTCTCATTCAGCAAATCAGCATTGCTTTGTTCAATGAGACCTTGAATTTCTTTGCTCAGCGCACTTTTCTTCTCACGCGAAATATCGCGGTCATGGCGATATTCAATATAGGAACGAGCCATGCCTTTATAAGGCCCTTGCATCATTTCGTTTTCAACTAAAGTTTGTATCTCTTGGATATCCACTTTGTCGCGGTCGAGCAGCTTCATTTCAACGGCTTCTGCAACTTTATTTGCATAAACGGTTACTTCATCATCTATATGAGCCGAGGCGCTTTCCACTGCTGCTATAATACGATCCCTTGTAAACGGGGCGCGAGAGCCATCTCGCTTAGTAACGACTAATTTCACTGCTTCTCCTTACCCATAGCATATCCACAGTTTACCCACAAATACACAATATAGGGTATTAAACCAACTAACTGACACTATATATTGTGGGCGTATTTAACGAGAACCACCACTTAATAGTTTTGACTTAGATCAATAAAAGTAGCAAGTAGGTCAAGATCAAATCGATCTTAGTGCTTTGGCTCTCATTCGTAAAAGAAAGAAAAAAAATAATTAAAAATGATGCATTGAGGGTTGAAATTTTCGATAGCCTGACAGGACGCCATCTGAAGAAGTAAATGCAATTTCAATAACAAGTTTCACAATAATGAGAGACGATTTTGGTCACTTTTTCTTTCCTCCTTCAACCAACCAATTTTCTCTGTATTAACTCAAAAATGATGAATATTTAGAGACGCATACGCCATAGGCAAACCCCTTATTTAAGCACACCATGATATTACAAATCAGTATGCGGAATAATTCGAAAGACTAGAAAGTTTTCGACAAAAAAATAACTAAGAATAAAAACCCCACACTTTACCTTTAACAGTCCGTTAACAACAACCGAATCATAACTGACTGTTTTTTAAGCACTTTAAGAGAATACCCACATTTAAACGTAATTAAATTAATTAATTTACTATAATTATATTTGTGATTAAGCACACAAATGAAGACGGTTTTTATTGCTTTCAAGCAGGACACACCGCAGTATCCGTAAGCAAAGGAAACCATAAGCAACAAAAGGGAAGATATTTTGTCCAGTTCACCGTATAACATCGTTGTTATTAACCCAGATCAAATGCGAGCGGACTACATGACGCCTGCCGGGCACCCATTCATAGATACCCAGCATTTAAGCCGTTTAGCCAAGCAAGGAACCTATTTTCCTAACGCGTTCACGACCAGCCCTATGTGTGGCCCATCAAGAACATCCTTTATTACTGGTCAATATCCTATCGAACACCAAGTACGAAACTACGTCGGAACCATGCCTGTTGGTTACCCAAATATGCTTTCTGACCTAAAACAAAATGGCTATACCATAGGTTTGTTTGGTAAAGACCACATTATCGAACCTGACGCCATTGGCATTATGTATGATGAAGGTGAAGACATTTGTATTGGTAATATGGATGGACACCAAGAATATAAAAATAGTTGGGACAGCGGCACTCTTGCTGAAGAGTCTGAATATAACCTGACCAAAAGACTCACAACAGATTGCCTCAGCTTTATCGAAAAAAATGTCGCACAAGACAAGCCATTTTTTGCCACCATTAATCTGCAGGATCCGCATCCTTACTTTACGGCACCGAAACCCTACGACACGCTGTTTTCTCCTGAACAATTTGAGTTACCAAAAAACTTCAGACATTACGCAAATCGAAAAGAACCCAGACGTCTTTCGAACTGGCGGGTTCACAGTGATTCTTTAGATGCCACAGAATTGGACATTAAAAAGGCCATGGCAATGTATTGTGGCCAGATTCGGTATGTTGACGATCAAGTTGGTCGGGTAATAGACAAACTTGAAGAGCTCGATCAACTAGATAATACCGTCATTATATTCTGGAGTGATCATGGCGAATTTCTCGGTGATTTTGGTGTAACTCATAAAGGCTTAATGTTCTACGATTGCCTGACAAGAATTCCAGTCATCATTTATGACCCAAGTAAAAAACTAGACTCAGGAACGAATGAACATTTATTAGAATCCGTTGATATTATGCCAACGCTTCTATCAATATTAGGTATGGATGTACCTAATTATTGTCGAGGTCAAAGTTTACTCTCTGATACATACACTGAAAGAGAGAGTGTTTTTGCTGAAGGCGGAATTTACGCAACTCAGCCAAAAACACCTATTTCCGGACTATCCATTAAAGCGCCTCATGATCCCACCCAGTGGGGTCCTGGTAGTATGTTAAGAACAAAAGATTACAAACTTGTTATCTATGCGGACGACATCGGTGAGCTTTACGACCTTAATTTCGATCCTGAGGAAACAACCAACCTCTATGACGATGTGAGCTATTCAGAAGTGAAGCATGAGTTAACGCTAGATCTATTGAAAAGGCAACAATGTCAGGGGCAACCTGCAGAATTTCTACCCAAGACGGCTGAAGCCATCTTTGACCGAAACCCAAAATCATACCCGGGTGATTTTAAAGATCACCAAAACCTACAGAGACTTAAAGCTCTTTCAAAATAATATAATATGCTAATAATTGGAGATATATCATGAACAAGAAACGTCTATTAGGATTGTTCACATTACCTATCGCTGCTGTTTCATTATCCGTCACCGCAGCTGAGTTCCCAGCAAAACCTATTACCTTACTGATGCCATGGGGACCAGGCGGAAGCTCTGATACACAAGCACGCGCACTAGCGAATGTTGCGCAAAAATATATGAACACCAATCTTATTGTGAAAAACAGAACAGGTGCTGGTGGTACTATCGCAGCAACAGAACTCGCTCGTGCTAAATCTGACGGTTATACCTTAATGTGGTATACCTCCGGCGTTTCAACGACTCAACCTATGATTCGAAAAGTTAAATATTCAATTGATGATTTTGTTCCAGTTATCGGTACCACTTCTGAGCCTCTTTTATTAGCTGTTCCTAAGTCATCACCTTATAAAACCGTTGCTGACTTGAAAGGACATGACTTTAATGTTGGTTCTCCAGGCGCAGGCAGTATGCCAAATATCGCCATGGTTGCATTATCTAAGAAAGTCGGCTTTAACATGTCGAATGTAATTTATAAGAGCACCACTGAAGCTAACGTAGCCATGATTGGCGGTCACATTGATGTTTCTATCACTCAACCATCTATCGAAGTATCTTTAGGTGAAAAAATGCGCGTATTAGCCGTATTTACTGAAAAGCGCCTACCAGAATACCCAAGTGTTCCAACCGTTCAGGAAGCTGGCTTTGATTTAGTCATGGATAACTACAACTTCATCATGGCTCCTAAAGCAACGCCAAAAGACAGAATCGCTAAGATCCGTCAAGGCTTTGATGATATGTTGAACTCAGGTGAGTTTAAGACATTTGCTAAAAATGCCAATATTACTATCTTCGACATTCCAACCAAGAAGATTTATGAAAACTTCGACAAAGAAATTAAAGAGCTTCCACCTCTACTTAAAGAAATGGGAATCATAAAATAATTTGATGTATTTAGCTGCTATGTTTATAGCAGCTTTTTTTTTGGTGAATAAGATGAAACGAGATGTCGCAAAAAACGTTTTCAACCTACTGATTATTTTATTTTCAGTAACCGTTTATTTTTTAATTCCTTATCAGACTTCTGATAGTAATATTTCCTATGTCGCTTCTAGTGCCTTTCCAACTCTGCTTTGTCAGGTTCTTTTTGTAGTAGCGATGATTAACGCCATTCACGAGTTTTACACTGTAAAAGTTACAGAAAAAGTAAAGACAAAGTTAATCTCCGTACAAGCAATTACAATATATTTAATCATGCTAATTTCTGTGATAGCAATTTCTTATATTGGTTTTAATATTGCTATGATTGCGGGTTCCATACTCATTTTGATCAGCTTAAAGATGAAAAAATTGTATGCTTATGCGCTAATCCCAGTCATTGTTTATTTAATTTCTCTTGTGTTTTCGAACATGCTTTATATCGACTTGCCAACAGGAGCATTTTAGATGGATATTTCTGTTCTATTAGATAGCTTTTACATGCTTCTAAACTGGGATACTTTCCTGTTCATTAACGTCGGACTTATGGTTGGTATTATTTTTGGTTCATTACCTGGGCTAACCACCGTTATGGGCGTTACCCTAGCTTTGCCATTCACGTTTAATATGCCGCCCACCGCTGGTATTGCCATGCTTCTCGGTGTTTATTGCGGTGGTGTCTATGGCGGTTCGATTACAGCGATTTTAATCCGAACCCCCGGAACGCCTGCTTCAGCAGCAACATTAAACGACGGCTTTGAACTGACCAAAAAAGGACATGCGTTAAAAGCAATGCAAATGGCATTATATGCCTCTGTTATAAGTGGCATCATTAGTGCGCTTATGTTGCTATTTATTGCTCCTCAACTAGCTAAAGTCGCTCTTAAGTTCGGTTCTGCAGAATACTTTGCCTTAGCCGTATTTGGATTATCGGTGGTTATCGCTGTCAATAGCAATATTTTAAAAGGTATCGCGGCAGCATGTATTGGCATGCTAATCAAAACCATAGGGTTAGATCCTATAGATGGGTTGGACAGATTTACTTTCGATTCTCTTGATTTAAGTGGCGGTATCGAGCTGGTTCCGGCATTGATTGGCTTATTTGCCGTATCTGAAATACTACGCCGTATTGATGACCTTCGTAACAGTGGCAAGTTGAGTGTTCCTTTAAGTACCGGGCCTAGTTTAACCAAGAAAGAGTTTCTGCCTTCATTAAAAACTATTGTAAAATCCTCCTTTATTGGCACTTTTATCGGTGCTGTACCAGGCACAGGTGCGGTAACATCTTCATTTTTGAGTTACAACGAGGCACGAAGAAGCTCTAAAAATCCTGAAAAATTTGGTAAAGGCAGTTTGGAAGGTATCGCTGCGTCCGAAGCCGGGAATAATGGCATTACCGGTGCAACATTGATCCCAATGTTAACCTTAGGCATCCCAGGAGATATTATTGCCGCTATCTTGTTAGGTGCCTTAATGGTACATGGCTTAATTCCTGGACCGAAGCTATTCGTAAACCACGCAACAGAAGTTTATGGTCTTATCTTTAGTTTGTTCATCATCAATATATTGATGATTTTCCATGCCCTTACTTATATAAAATTGTATAAAAATGTCATGAAGATCAATCCGTATCTGTTCACCGCGATATTATTTATTTTCTGTGTTTCAGGGTGTTATGCGGTCAATAATAGCCTATTTGATGTGCAAGTAATGATGCTATTTGGAATACTGGGATTCTTCTTGCCTAAGTTTAACTATCCACTAACTCCATTGTTAATGGGCATTGTTTTAGGCCCTATTGCAGAATCTTCATTTAGACAGGCATTAACAATCTCTAAAGGTAGCTATGCCATATTTGTTACTCAACCTATTAGCGGCGTTATCCTTGCTGTTAGTATATTGATACTAGGGTTCTCGATAGTAAGACAAATCACAGTGCAAAAAGATGCCCTCAAAATGAGTAAAGCAGGTCAGAACAACTAGTTGTTTTTTGGATATTATTTCCTTTCAATTGCCCGATAGGAACCATTGGTTCTTACCGGGCAATTCTTTTGAACTCGCCATTTATCCCTAAAATCCATATTTTCTAAAACTAAATACGTTTTAGTTATTCAAATTTCGCTATCACTTCAAAGTTAAGGCGCTAAGACTATTATATCGTATGGCATAATAAATAGACTAAAGCTAGGTGAATATGATTAGAGCGTTGTTATTTGATATGGATGGTTTGATTTTTGATACTGAAACCATGCACAAAACGTGTTGGCTAAATGCTGCTGCAGAACAAAACTTAACCATTGATGAGCATTTTTACCAAACCTTCATCGGAGTTCAAACAGCTGAATGTGAAGATAAATTACTCGATTACTTTACAGATAAATTAGATCTTCCCCGCTTTCAACAAGTCAGAGACGAGCAGTTGGCAACCTATCGTGAGAAAAGAATAGAGTTCAAAGCTGGCTTTATCCCACTATTCAACTGTTTAAAGAAATACAACCTCTCTTGCGCTCTTGTGACTTCATCGGAAAGGTTTGAGGTAGAACATTATTTTCAAAGTACTTCCTACCTAGAGCAGTTTGATACCGTAGTTACCGCTGAAGACATTCAATATGGTAAACCAAATCCTGACTGCTACCTTTTGGCGAGTAAAAATTTAGCCCTTGCACCAAGGCATTGCCTAGTGCTTGAAGACTCAAACAGTGGTATGAAGTCAGGATTAGACGCAGGGTGTTTAACTGCAATGATTCCAGATTTACTGCAGCCAAGTAAAGAAATTGAAATGAGAGCCAATTTTATATTTGAATCACTTAATGATGTTATTGCTTTAATTGAAACAACCAGTATAGAAAAACGTGCATTTGCTTAAGGCTGAAAGGTCTCACCTGTATCTACATTCAGGTAGACCTTGTCCCCTCTGCTTGTACCACCACAATAGACAAAATAAACGGGTTCGATATTGAACGTCACTGAACGAACCCAACCTCCAACTAATTCAAAGTCTTCAAATGTGCACTTACCTGAATTAACCAGCTCTTGTGTAGCAATAACAAACCGATCCTCATAAGCAAGTAAATCATCTGACCTTTTGATTAAGGCCAACATCGTCTTTCTCTGTTCTTTTTCACTAATCTCAGGCATATCGTGTGAAAGAAAGTCCATATGGACCCAATCAGCCACATCTCTACCACTATTATGCACTTCAAAATCCGATATTCTTACCCAGGGTTTCTTTATTTCCAGAGCTTTAATACTGTCACCCTTTCTTAGCACGGAACGAATTTCAGAACCTTTTTCAGGATATGAGCGAACGTTAAGGCGCAGGGAAATAACAAAATAGTCTAGATTTGGCTTAATGGCAGGTTTAGCCGGCTTTTTCGCGGCTATTTTTTCAACTATCGTTTCTGTTTCTTCTTCTACAACTACAGGGTCATTTTCCATCATAAAAAAATAGTAATAAGCCCCACCACCAGCCGCTGCCAGCAGTAATATAACAACGATAATAATGACGATTTTCTTCATAAATCAGCCTAAGATAACGAAGTGGGTGCCCTATTCGAATATAACTCTATCGGCTAAAAACTGACAACCTTTATACCAAATAACTCATTTCTTATAAAACAAGGCGTAATTTCATAATGATATCTACCAACAGACCTTATATACCTAGGTGACTTCATAATAGTAAACCTATAGGACCTTATCGAAATAATTGTCCAGAGTTTTGTCTAATCCTTTTACAACGGTTTAGTCTGAATAAACTTGATATATGAACTGGGCTGTCCATTTACGTATTCAGAACCGCAATGAATATTGTTCTCGCGTTGACCAACTACACGATACTCAACCACTCGCTGACCAATTTGGAAAGCAACAAACAAAATGCCATCAATGATCTTCCATGCACCCACTAATTCCTGAGTACCAAACAGATTTTTTTCAACAGCTTTACCACTGGGGAACATATTTACTTCCGTGGTTTCTCCATCGATATTTACTTTTATCCAAGGCTGCAATGCTACTTCGTAATTGAGAATCTTACGTCTCTTTTTACACCACGCGGATAATTCATTACGTTGTCGTTGGGTGAATTCAGGCAAGCTTTCTAGTTCCAAAAGCTGATGTTGCGTTTCAGCCCAGAAAAGTTGTTCATGTAAAAGCGTCATCAAAACCCCAGAAAAGGTGACTTTCGTCATTAAAATCGGGGCTACTTTGATATAAAAGACGCGGCAAGTCAATAAGTTGTATATGACGGACAAGAGCAATAATACGCAAGAATGATATAAATACGTTAAACTACATTTATCCCTTTTGAAATTACTAATGGAAGGTGAATGGGTATTACTCAGTCAATATTGTTAACACTTATACTGTTAATAAACGCCAATTTTGCACTCGCTACATCACCGATTGACGTGGTGATATATGGTGATGCCCACTATGCCCCCTATTCTTGGGAAAAAGATGAAGAGATCATCGGTATTTATCCAACGATATTACGCAGAGCCTTTTCAAAAATGGATGGATTTCGCGTTGAATTAAAGCCAGTACCATGGAAGCGCGGCTTACACTACCTGCAGCGTGGCATAGCGTTTGCCCTATTCCCACCTTATTATCACCCTAAACTACGTACCTATATTTCTCCTTATTCAGAACCCATTTTGAGCGAACTTACTGTATTGGTTTGCCATAAAGACATCTTTCAAATTCCAAGGCATAAGTGGCCTGAGGACTATTTTGGTTTATTGATCGGAGTAAACAGAGGCTATGAGTTAGGAGGCGAGCAATTTTATTCGGCTTTGCGTGCTGGTAAAATTCGTCGTCGAGAAATCGAAGGAACACCTAAGAACCTTCTGATGGTCGCTTCTGGCCGAATCGATTGTTACATCAATGATATCAATGCCATTGAATGGGATATTAAATTACTGAGATTACAGCCACGATACCATAGCCAAATGGATAATATTATTTTTGGTCCAATAATCTCTTCAGAACAAGGTTATTTGGGCTTTAGCAATCAAAATGATGACGAGTATTATTACAAAGAGGAATTTATTTCTCAGTTTAATCAGATCATAGTTGAGATGAAAAAGAGTGGGGAAATTAAAGAGCTTGTCAGGGAATTTTACCACCACCACCATCCAAGTCAGACTAAGAAAATCTTTGTCGAATAGCTCTTAACACATTATCTTTTGAAGATAAAAACGCAACTCACTAGCGTGAAGTTGCGTTTTCAACGATCAAAACAGAGCAGGAAGCCCGGTTTCTTCACATGCTTTATTCAGACGAACCTGTGCAAGTTTTATGTTCTCTTCCCACTGCTCATCTTGCGCCCACATTTCTATGACCAACGGGACAACAATTTCGTATTTTTTCAGGGTTTTAAAAATAGCTTCAAAATCTACTTCACCTTCTCCAATCACAAGATCACGGAACTGCCCTTTGTAACCTTGCTTCACTTTATAGGTATCTTTTAAGTGAATTTGACTGATTCTGGGGGCGCTCAATGCCAGCTCAGTGCAGGTATCATAATTCCACCCGTTAATATTGCCCACATCAGGATACGCGGTAAAAAACGGAGAGTTTACTTGTCGATTAAGTACCTCAAATTTACTCAATGAATTCAAGTAATCGGTATCCATGATTTCCACAGACAACATCATGCCCGCTTTTTCTGCTAGTTTAGCGCAGTAGCGCATACCTTCAATAAAGCGTTGATGCGTAGATTCATTTGCTGGTTCATAATAGACATCGTAACCGGCCAGTTGGATATTCCTCACACCTAGCTTGTATGCCAGTGTTATGGCTTTTTCCATGTGAATTACCGCTTGCTCCCTTATCTTTGAGTCAGCCGATCCGAAAGGGAACTTGCGATGAGCGCTTAAACACATAGATTGAAATGGCATACCATACTTTTCACAAAGATGTCTAAGAGCATAAATATCTTCATCATTCCAATCTAATCGGCTACGTCTTTGATCCGACTCATCAACCGAGATTTCAAGAAAGTCAAAACCAAGCGCCTTAGCTTTCTTAATTTTATCTTCCCAGGATAATTCGTCTGGAAGGGCTTTTTCATAAAGCCCTACTCGATGACTTTCTAGGTTAGTAAACATCTAGAGTCCTTACCAGTAGCGGTTAATTTGCTCACGAAGTGCTTCAGCGGTTTCTTTACCTTTCTCACCGGCAAGCGCACGACCAGCGATAAATGTTTTTGCTTTAATGCCTTCAAAAAGATAAAGATCTTCAGGCACGATACCTCCAGTAATTGACAGTTCTATCCCTAAATCAGATAACGCACGCATTTTCACTAAATCGGCTTCGGTCCAACCAACACCTGCAAGCTCTGCATCGCGGGAACGGTGATATATCGCTTGTTTAATGCCTAATCCAACCCAAGCTTTTGCATCTTCCATTGTCCAGTTGCCATAAATTTCTATCTGAATTTCACCATCAAATTCATCCGCTACTTTTTTACAAGCTTCAATAGTTGCAATATGTGCAGCGGCTGAAACCGTAATCCAATTTGCACCGGCAGCAAAGGCCATACGAGCCAAGATTGCACCACCATCTGTGGTTTTCATGTCACATACTAAGATATGATCAGGATGATTTTTACGTAATGTTTGTACTGATTTCATACCTTCAGCGAAGGCCAGAATCGTACCTACTTCAATAACGTCAACAAAACTTTCTACATTGTTTGCTACTTTAATTGCACTTTCTAGATCAGTTTGGTCAAGTGCGATTTGAATCATTGGCTTTGTCATTATTGTTTCCTTTGAATTTTTCACGAATAAGACGGGCAAGCCCATCCTTGTTGTTGTCTGTTTCACATACCATGTCAGCAGAGTTTTTGACTTTCTCGTCTGCATTTTTCATTGCAACGCCAAGCCCGGCTAGTTGAATCATGGAAATGTCATTATGATTGTCACCGACAGCGACTACCTGTTCGGCAGAATAACCGTTCTGTTGTAAGTACTCGGTTAACCTTTCACCTTTACTGTTACCTTGGTTAGCAAAATCGACTCTATTGAACCAAGAACGCTCACCAGAAAATTGTTTTTTTACAAAAGGTAAGCAAGATAATTTCTTTATCTGCTCTGGCTCTCCTTCTATAACAAACTTCCAAATATGTTCAGCTTGATTTATCTCTGTCTCGAAACAATCTATTCGTTGAATATCTGGTCGTTTTTCTAGTTCGAACCCTAATGACCATTGTTCCATCGCCTTCATATATTCAATAGGTTGAGCTCGTGAATACATCATGCTGTTGGTCACGTACAGGACAACTTTCATCTGAAAATCATCAGCTAAACTTAAAAATGATTTTGCATTCTCTTTAGTAATTGAGTTTTCTAGCAGTACTTGTTGGTTCTGGTAATCATAAACATAAGTACCGTTACAACAGATTATTGGCGTATTAAGTCCTAGCGCCTCGTGATATGGCCGGGCTGCTGTATGGTGCCGTCCTGTTACTATAATCACGTGATATTGGTTTTTGATTTCACTAATTGCATTCACAACTTCAGGGTGGATCCCATGGTCACTATTCAATACTGTTCCATCTAAATCGAGAGCTAAAACTTGATACATAACGGTTCCTTTTACTGTCCGTAATAAGCGTTCACACCATGCTTGCGGTTATAATGCTTATCAGAAAGTTCTGGTTGTATTTTAATGCCGCTGTTTAAGGAACGAGTAGCCAAAGCCATCGCGGAAACTTCTTCTAAAACAACAGCGTTGTGAACCGCATCTTTGGCATTTTTGCCCCAAGAAAACGGCGCGTGTCCCGCTACTATAACACTGGGTACCGCCTGAGGTTCCAGATTACGACGTTCAAACTCCTGAACAATCACTAACCCGGTATTTTTCTCATATTCACTTTCAATTTCAGTTACCGTGAGGTTGCGAGTACACGGGATATCACCATAAAAATAATCCGCATGAGTCGTCCCTAATGCAGGAACATCCAACCCTGCCTGAGCCCAAATTGTTGCACTACGTGAATGAGTATGAACAACCCCTCCAACTCGTGGAAATGCCTTATATATTTCAATATGAGTCGCCGTATCACTTGAAGGGTTCATTTCTCCTTCTAGTCGATTTCCCTCTAAATCAATAACAACGATATCGTTTACTTTCATATCATCGTATTCAACGCCTGAAGGCTTAATGGCAATAACACCGAGCTCTCGGTCTATTTCAGACACGTTCCCCCATGTAAATGTCACCAAACCATATTTAGGTAGCTGCAAGTTAGCATCCAATACACGTTGCTTAAGTAATTGATACATAGCCGTTCTTTTAACCTTTACCGTTATTTTAGTTGCAACTTTTCACCGCAAAGCTTCATAGAAACAATAAGCTACGGGTGTAATCTAATTTAGAAATAGTGTTAATTTATCTATAAAAAGAGATAAGAGAGTAATCTGTCTTGATACTCTCTTATTGATTGACCTATTCTGCTAATGCGGTATCAATCACGTCATATACATCTTGATCAGAATTGCAAGCAAGCAGTTTTTCAATATCCACACCCGTCTCGCTCTCTTCATCATCCAGAACCTGGGTCACTTCCATTAAGCCTTCCATATGTTCATCGGAAGAACTACCTGCCAGTGTAACCATCACTCGTACTTGCTCACCCTCAATATCAAGCGGTTGAGCCAAAGTAACCAAAGCAAATGCAGTTCGCTTCACCCCATCTTCCGGACGAGCGTGTGGCATTGCAAAATCAGGAGCAATACAAATATATGGGCCTAACTTTTCAATACTAGCGACTATCGCTTTGTAATAAGTAGGCTCAACAGCGCCTGACTTCTCAAGCATGTCAGTGCTGATTTTAATTGCTTCACGCCAATCCGTTGCTTGCACATTTAATTGAATGGACTGGTTGTCGATAAGTGATTGTTTAAAACCCATTGCTCTATCTCCTGTAAGAGGTTGCCAGTACGACTGGCAACCGGGTATTTCTTATTGTTGTTTTACCAACCTACGCAAATATCTGACCATTGTTACTTGTTAATATGCCTTATATCTACTTACCCAGGTTAGGACTACTCTTTATATTAATTAATCATTATTTTTGGGTTGCGAAATTTTGGTCAATGATGTCCAGAAGCTCTTCACCAAATGTGTTCGGGTTAAGCATGTTTTGCACGCCAAGAACAAACTTGCCTTCACCTACTTCCATCTCTCCAGAAAGGTGCTTTGACGAAACAATAATGTCTGTTGAAGCTAACTTTGACTTATAATCAGAAACAGCACATGAGTCCATTACATGAGGAATGCCTTTCTTCTCCAGATATTTGCCGATTTTCATTTTCATCATCATTGATGAACCCTGACCGTTACCACACACAGCCAGAATACTCACCGGACGAACACCATCTGATGCA
The DNA here is from genome assembly GCA_002342685.1 of Vibrio sp. UBA2441. GTDB lineage: Bacteria > Pseudomonadota > Gammaproteobacteria > Enterobacterales > Vibrionaceae > Vibrio. The sequence continues at coordinate 103,195 of DDQN01000072.1, read as the reverse complement.
GCAATTGCTTGCTGTACCGCTTCAACGACTTCAGGCTCTTCGTTTTGTAAGTTCATTGCTTCTTCCGCATCTTCTTCTGCTCGAAGTTGTTTTGAAGCGAAGAACATATAGACACCAGCCAAACCTAGTAAAGCAAAGAAGAATGCTTTAGATGCAGTCAGACCAGCAAAGATTGGTGGGAATACCAACGCCCAGTCAGCCATGCCCATCCAGCCACTAAACTCAACGCCCTGTCCCATAAAGATATCAATTGCCCAAGCAGAACCAACCACTTCGATAATACCCATGACGAAGCAGATCTTCATAACCGCTTTCCACCCACCGAAGTGGTTAGCAAATACTCCAATAGTTGCGTTGGAGAAGAACATTGGTATAAAGCCAGGAATAATCATGATTGGAGCATCAAGCGCTAGCATGGCAAGTACAGCGGTAAATTGGCCAATTGCGCCCCACATGAAACCAAATACCATCGCGTTTGGAGAGAATGCATAGATTGCCGCACAGTCAATCGCTAATACTGCGTTTGGAATGACACGTTCAGAGATGCCTTTGAACGCCTCTGACAATTCAGCAACGAACATGCGCACACCAGCGACAATCACTTGAATCGCTACGGCAAATTTAAGGCCCGTTTCTAAAATGTAGATAAACCAGTTAGTTTTTCCTGCCATTTCCTGAAGGTTATCTAAACCAAAAGAAAGAAGGATGATGCCGAAGAACACTGTCATAACAATGGCGGTAGCAGCAATACTGTCGTGGAAAATATGTAACCATTTTGGTAACTCAATATGATCTACGCTGTCGTTTTTGTCACCTAGCTTCGGTGCAATTTTAGTTGCAATCCAAGAAGCAACTTGTTGCTGGTGTCCAATAGAGAAACCTGCGCCACCAGTAACCGCTTCCGTTGGCTTAAACATAATGTTGGCAGATATACCCCAATACAGAGCCATTAATACCGCCGAGTAAATGATGGTCTCCCACATTGAAGCGCCAAGAATGAAGTAAAATACCGCGACTAGACCTGCTTGCTGGAACATAATGTGCCCGGTAAGCATAATAGTACGGATTCCAGTATAACGACGGAAAAGCACCAGCAGGATGTTAATACCCAATGCGAGTAGTACTGCATAACCTACCCATGAATAGTTATCACCCATGGTTTCCATTGTCGCCATCATTGTTGTATATGGGTCAATAACAGAACCCGTTAGGCCATGGAATTCGGAAAGTTTTTCTATAACAGGTTTGAACCCTTTAACCAAAGTACCAGCACCTACCTGAACAAGCATAAAGCCCACGATAGTTTTGATAGTACCTTTAACGATTGTTGTTGTGTCACGTCTTAGCAGCCAGTAACCAATACATGTTACCAAACCAAGTAGCAACGGTGCTTTCGTCATTACTTGACTGTAAAAAATATAGAATACGTCATACAAGAACTCCATATTCTTTCCCCTTCTGATATTTGTTTTATGTAGGACAGAGCTAATTGAATCATTATCTGATAAATTAGCTCAAGTTTGTTTTGCTCACGCCACCAAACATAACAATCACAAATAATCATACAATGCTCATCCATGATTATTTTAATTTAAATCAAAAGTGCTCACCTTTGATAAATAGAAGTGACAGATTGATCAATAAATACGGTAAAAAGTAATCATGGACATGCAAAATCAATGACTTACAACCATTTGGTGATCCGATTCAAACTTCATTGCTTGTTCTCTTTGACATGATTAGTTGTGATATATAGAATCATTACGAGTCACATATAATCACAATGTAATCATAAAATGATTTATTGATGATAAAATAATTGGTAAACGGTATGAATGAAGTACAACGACATAACAGTATTCTCGCATTACTAGATGAAGAACATTCCATCAAAGTAAGCACAATCATCGAGACTTATAATGTTTCACCAGCTACAGCCCGACGCGACCTGTCTAAGCTTGACGAGCTGGGAAAATTGAGAAAGGTCCGAAATGGTGCAGAGAAACTGGAACACGTAAAGAAAGTTTGGTCTCCATTGAACGTCGACAATACCGAACATTATCGTGAAAAAGTTCGCATCGCTTCCACTGCCGCTGATTTATGCGACAAAGGCGATAGCGTTGTGATCAATTGTGGTTCTACCGCATTTATGCTTGGACAAGAGCTTTGTGGTCAGGACATAAAGATCATTACCAATTACTTTCCATTAGCAAGTTATCTCATTGAGAGAGACCACGAGTGCGTAATTATCACTGGTGGTCAATACAACAAATCTAAAAATATCTTCTTAAGTCCAACACCTTCGCTTTCGGGAACCTACGCTGGACACTGGATGTTTACCAGTGGTAAAGGCCTAACCGAACAAGGCCTTTATAAAACAGATATGCTCACAGCGGTCGCTGAACAGCAGATGTTGGAGCAAGTTGGTAAGTTGGTTGCCGTAGTGGACAGCTCTAAAGTTGGACAACGTTCGGGAATGCTTTTCTGTCCCGCAGCCAAGATAGATATCGTAATTACAGGCAAAGATGCCGATAAAAACGTAGTCTCCTCACTACGTGAAAAAGGCATTGAAGTCATTCTAGTTTAATGAATCAATAGGTAAAGAAGATGAGCAAAGTAAACGAAATCACCCGTGAATCATGGATCTTAAATACATTCCCTGAATGGGGAACCTGGTTAAATGAAGAAATCGAAAAAACAGTTGTTAAGCCTGATACGTTCTCAATGTGGTGGCTTGGCTGTACAGGTGTTTGGTTAAAAACTGAAGGTAACACCAATATATCCATGGATTTCTGGTGTGGTACCGGCAAGAAAACTCAGCAAAATGCGTTTATGAAAAACCAACATCAAATGATGCGTATGGGTGGTGTTCGTGAGTTGCAGCCAAACCTTCGTACATCAATTTTCCCAATGGACCCTTTTGCAATCAAAGAAATCGATGCCGTTCTCGCATCACATGATCACGCTGACCACATTGACGTAAATGTTGCAGCCGCTGTTCTGCAAAACTGTGGTGAGCATGTTAAGTTCATTGGGCCTCAAGCCTGCGTTGACCTTTGGATGGACTGGGGTGTTCCTGAAGCACGTTGCATCGTTGCTAAAGTGGGCGATGAAATCCAGGTGGGTGACGCGCTAATCAAAGTTTTGGACTCATTTGACCGTACAGCACTAGTAACCTTACCTGAAGGAACATCATCCTATGATAAAGATATTCTGGATGGAATGGATGACCGCGCGGTTAACTACCTTATTGAAACAACAGGTGGTTCGTTATACCACTCAGGCGATTCCCACTATTCTAACTACTACGCGAAACACGGTAATGATCATAAGATCGATGTAGCACTGCTTTCTTATGGTGAAAACCCACGTGGCGTTACCGACAAAATGACAGCATCGGATATTCTTCGTGCAGGTGAATCTCTAGATTGTGAGGTTGTGGTTCCTTTCCATCACGATATTTGGGCAAATTTCCAGAACGACCCTCGCGAAATTGAAGTGTTATGGAACATGAAAAAAGACAGGCTGCAATACGGTTTTGCACCGTTCTTCTGGCAAGTAGGGGGGAAATATACCTACCCAACTGACAAAGGACGCATGTATTATCAACATTTCCGTGGTTTCCAGGACATCTATACCGACGAACCGGAATTGCCATATAAAGCATTCCTATAAACTGAAGATGATTTAGTCAAGCCCAAGCCCTCGCTTTTTCGAGGGCTTTCTATTTCTAACAATAAAACCACTTCGTAAACTTTTGTAAAGTAAGATAAAGAAAAGTAAACCTGCTTCTAATATTTCTATACCCAACTATCATCACCCTCAATAGATACTCGACTTCTAACAAAATTTTGGTGGTAGCAATGCGCACAATAACCCTAATACTCACTTTACTGTGGCTTCCTTACTTACTTACGGGCTGGAGTCAATTTGACGACTACTTTTTTTGGCGCCATCAGTTGATCATGTATACAGGGTTGCTCGCGCTCGCCTATATGAGCATCGCCGTCCTTCTCTCTGTTCGGTTTGACTGGGTTAATGAAAAATTGCAAGGTCTGGATAAAAGTTACGCCATGCACAAGAAATTAGGCATTGGAGCAACCGTTGCATTGATCGTTCATTGGTTTCTAACAAAAAGTGCACACTGGCTCATCGACTCAGGGTTCATCTCGCCACCAAATAGAGGGCCTAGACCTGAGATTACCGGTATTAACTGGCACTCTTTAGCAGAAGGCGTTGGCGATATCTCATTCAAAATATTCTTGATATTTAGTATTGTCAGTCTTGTACAAGCTATCAGTTATAAGAAGTTTAAGTTTATTCATAAGATTGGCGGTTTGCTCATGATTGCGGGTATCTTCCATTCCATGCTTTTACTCGACTGGAACTGGTCTTCATTGCCTATGAACATTGCAATCACTCTGTTATCTATGATCGGTGTATGGTGCTCTTTTCTTTCACTAACCGGTAAAATTGGCAAAAAAAACAAGGCGAGCGGAAAAGTTACCGAAGTAAAACGCTTATCTCAGAGAATGACGAAAGGAAATGTCATGCGGTTCGTCATTCAACTGGATTCAGTCATAGACTACAAAGAAGGTCAATTCGCATACCTTAATTTCCATGACGGAGAATCTCCACATCCCTTCTCCATTCTTAACTATAACCAAGAAAACAATACCATCGAATTCGGTGTAAAGGATTTAGGCGACTACACAAATCACTTACTCAGTAGCCTTTCAAAGGGCAATAAAGTGACAGTTGAAGGCGGTTATGGTCACTTTCAAATATCCAAAATGTCCCAACAAGTCTGGATAGGCGCAGGCATAGGAATTGTTCCCCTAATATCAAGACTATATTGGCTTCAACACCAAACAAAAAACGATCCACATCCATTGAAAAAGGTGTACCTCTTCTATTGCGTAAACTCGAAAAAAGAAGCCTATTTTGAGCAAGAAATATTACGTATTCTAGAAAAACTTACGCATAAGCTAGACAGTATAGAACTTAATGTTTTGGATGCGGAGCGAGGCGAGTTACTTGATGCAAAACATATCCTTAATCGAGTAGAAAATACGTCATATGATGTGAGTTTCTGTGGACCTGAACCCTTCGCCAATTCAATAAAGAAGAATCTAGTGGCCGCTGGTTTACAGAGTGATCAATTTCATTCGGAGATATTCAATATTCGCTAGAGCATACAAACTGCTTATTTCTCATTTCAAGTGCGCTTAAAGGCGCACTTTTCGTTCCATGTCATCAATGGCACCAACAGACATTACCAGCCTCCTCCCTACGTCAAGCACTCACAGCATCTTTACACTACTTTACTTTAACTTACGTCACCTTACATACATTAGAATAAACTTATATAGAGTGTTAATTCAAGGAGCAAGATTATGAACACTAAAATAACATTAATGGTACTGATGACTTTCGCAATCACCACCAGCGCTATTGCTGGCGGCATGAATAAGCAAGGTATGAATCAAAAAGGCGCAATGCGAGCCGTTCAACAACCTACGTTTAGCCAACTGGATCTTAATAGTGATGGTCAAGTGTCTCCTCAAGAGCTCACCGATTTTCGGGCTCAGCGAATATCAGAACGAGCCAATGAAGGACGAACTCTAAAAAATATTAGTAATGCAAAAGAGTTTTCCGACTATGACACCAATAATGATGGTTTTATTAGCGAACAAGAATTCCTTCTACATAAGCGTTCAGCTAAATCCGCATGGAGAAATAAAAGCTAGATCACAATCCAATAGATAATATGCGCTATATTTCTTATCAATTGCGTATCGATCAACCTCAACTAGGGGTAATCAGGTCATTTAAGAAATTGGCGCATAACACAACTTACTTTCCGCTTTGAATTTGAACAGGATATTCAATATGGCTACGTTTGCATGGAAACAGAGAGCAATGTTCCTGCCACCTCTCTTCATTGGCGTTCTATTACTGGCTCTTGCCCCTAACATGAAAGCAGAACCGCCTAAATCAGCCCAAACATCGGGAAAAAAAGTGGTGCGTGTTTTGAATCTGGTACCGCGAAACATTCAGCCAACGGCCATTGGGTACGGACACACTAAACCAGCAGAAGAATGGCAAGCTCAGGCAGAATTAGATGGCACTGTTGTCTGGGTTTCCCAACAACTGAAACAAGGCGCAATACTCACAAAGGGCACAGTACTGCTTAAAATCGATCCCTCCTCTTATCAACTGTCTCTTGCTAAACTTGAAGCTGAGCTGGAAGTATCCCGCTTAAAAGACCGCACTATTAACGCTTCTGTTGCCATTGCTAATAAAGATTATCAAATCCAGCAAGCGGAATATGAACGTTCACTACGATTGAGCAAAACCGGGCATATATCAAAAACGCAACTAGACAGTACTACACGCGCTCTATTAAGTAGCCAGCAACAGTTCCAAACCCTAAAAAATAGCTTAATAATAAATCAAGCTGAGCAGCAAGTTTTGAAAACTCAAATCGCTTTGGCCCAAAGGGACCTCAGCCATACCGTTATTTCAGCCCCTTTTGATCTGAGAGTCACAGAAAAGTTAGCCGGAATAGCCGACTACATTAACAAGGGAGAATTGTTACTTAAAGCGGATGGAATCAACCGAGTCGAAATCAGTGCCCAATTCCCATTAGGAAAAATGCGTCCGTTGCGCCGCGCAGAAAACCGAAGCATTGTCGACAATGAAATACACTCAGCACTGCAAGCAGATGTTGAGTTAAACGCTGGAAACAAACTTATTCACTGGGATGCACAGGTAAGTCGTACTGGCGGACAAATTGATGCCCAGACGCAAAGTCAAAGCATCGTTATCAGCATAGACGCCCCATACAAACTCGCCAGCCCAGGTAAAAAGCCACCGCTAATGAGAGATACTTTCGTTAAGGTAACGTTAAAAGCACCAGTGTTGAAAAAACAACTGCTTATTCCCGTGAGCGCCATCCATAACAATAAAGTTTATACCGTTAACAGTAAGGGAAAACTGTCAATAAAAACCATCGAAATTGATTTCATTCAAAACCAGATCGCTGTTGTTAAATCCGGCATTGTGGCAAAAGACAAAATAGTGCTGAGTAAACTTTCCCCTGCCGTAGAGGGTATGTCATTAAAACCTCAGCCTGACAAAAAAATAGTCCAATGGTTAGACAAGGAGACTGGATTTACCGCACTGAAAAACAAACAAGCGGAGGATAAATCATGATCTCTTTTTTTATCCGCCATGCCACCGGGGCCAATGTACTGATGATAAGCATATTGTTGCTTGGTGCCTTCGCTCTGCCACAATTGCAAAAAGATACGTTTCCAATAACACCGACAAAAGATGTAGAGATTCGAATCAGTTACCCTGGGGCGTCCCCAACAGAAGTATTGCAGGAAGTCTGCGCGCCTCTGGAAGACGCACTGGACAAGATAAATGGTATTAAAGAGCTGACCTGTGACGCCAGAGAAAACATAGCGATAGCTAATGCTGAAATGAGCAGTGGTCAAAATATCGACATTCTAACCAGCGATATTCAACAACAGGTTAATTCTATCAATGATTTCCCTGAAAGAGTGGAACAAGCCACTGTATCCAAATTAGACAGAACCGCTAGCGTAGCTAGCATTGCTATCACGGGCGACATGTCAGAGCATGACTTATATTTATACGCGAAAGAAATTAAACAACGTCTGAAAGCCAATCCTATGATTGCTCAGGTTACTCTTGACGGATTTTCTGAACAAGAGATCGATATTCGAATTTCTGATTGGAAACTAAAGCAGTATGGATTCAGTATTTCTGACCTTGCTGGTATCGTACAACAACAAAATATTAGTGTGCCTGCAGGCACATTCAACAATGAACTAGAGTCCATTAACGTTCGGTTTGATCACAAAAGCACTCAGGTTAATCAATTTAAAAATATCATCATTCAATCCAGTGATCAGGGCACCCAGATAAAATTAGGTGATGTAGCAGATATTGAACAGAGGTTTGCGCTCGAAGAAGAGCAAATCCTGTTTAACGGAAAACGCGCCGCGTTACTTCAAATATCAAAAACCTACTTTCAGGATACATTAAAGGTTAAAGAGGTCGTTGAAAAGCTAATAAATAAAGAGCAAGCCAAAGCGCCTCAGGGCGTGGAATTGGTAATCACTCAAGACGTTAGTGTAAACATTAAAGAGCGTTTAAGAATATTAACCAGCAATGGATTACAAGGATTGGCTCTCGCCTTTCTAATGTTATGGGCCTTTTTCAATATCCGGTTTAGTTTCTGGGTCGCAATGGGGATCCCTGTTTCCTTTCTTGGTTCGATATTCGTCATGCACTGGCTCGGTTATAGTATCAATATGATGACTATGGTCGGTTTGATCGTAGCCATTGGCCTGCTGATGGACGACTCACTCATTATCGCCGAAAACATAGCCGCTAAGCGCCAGCAAGGCATTCCTCCGTTTCAGGCGGCCGTTCAAGGCACCAAACAGGTATTTCCGGGGGTAATTGCTTCATTTGCCACAACGCTCATGGTTATTGGTCCGTTGATGTTTTTAAGCGGTAAAATGGGCGAAGTTCTGCGTTATATTCCCATTATCCTGTTAATCACACTGCTCGTCAGTTTGATTGAAGCGTTCTTAATCCTTCCTTCACATCTAGCTCATAGCCATCTCAATGTTAAGTCGAATCCGATTCGTGACAAATTCATGCTTGGTTTTGAGAAAGTCAGAGATCAAATGTTTATACCTCTTTCCGTTAAAGCTATGAACGCTCCTTACTTTACACTTGGTTTTCTATTAATGGTGGTGCTCGTGACTAGTGCGACCGTTCCGGCAGGCTGGTTAAAGTTCAAAGCAATGCCATCGCTGGAAAGTGATACATTGCAAGCCAGAATTTTACTTCCACAAGGTAGCCTGTTAAGCCAAACTGAAACCGTGGTAAACAAAGTGTCCGCTGCACTTGATGATATAAACGCTAATTATGCGAAAACATTTCCTGATTCCGAGCCGTTAGTAAACAGTAAAACCATCATGTTTAACACTAACGTTGACGCAAATGAATCCGGACCACATATGGCTACGATCAGTGCGGACCTGCTTCCCGCGCAATTTAGACAACAGAGCATCAAATATCTGGTGCAGAGTTGGAAGAAAAAAGTAGGCCCAACTGCGGATATCGTATCACTGAAATTTACAGACAAAGAACGAGGCATTGCTGGCAATGGCATCGACATCCGGATCCTTGGTGACTCTCTGGAACAACAAAAAAAGGTCAGCCGATCTTTAATCAAATGGCTTAAAGGGTTTGATGGTGTATTTAATCTGTCGGATGACCTTCGCTATGGCCGCTCTGAAATTCATGTCAGCCTCAAAGATCAGGCTGGCGTCATGGGGGTGAATGCCACTCAAATCGCGCAAACGCTTCGCAGCGCTGTGAAAGGCAGTACGGATTTGTCTGTATTCCAGGATGGAGAAAACATTGATATTACTGTGCGTCTCGACGAGTTTACCCATCAGGCTAGCCTTCAGGGTTTAAAAGATCTCGCGATAACCGCGTCTAACGGCCGCTTGGTTCCGCTTTCTGCGGTTGCAGACTTCAGTGAACAACAAACATTCTCGCGCATCAACCGTATTAACGCCGTTAATACGGTTACAGTGCAAGGAAATATCAATACCGCCATAGCCAATGCCAGAGAAATAATGCTCAAGTTCAATCAGGAATTTGTCCCTCAGATGAAACAGAAATTCCCTGAAATCCGTTTCGTTTCACAAGGCCAGGATAAAGAAAGCGCAGACACAGGTGCTTCACTCATTCACTTTTTCGCACTTGGCATTATAGGCATTTATCTGATCCTTACGTTTTTGTTCCAAAGTTACGCTCAGCCTTTTTCCGTTTTACTCGCTATTCCAATGGGTTGGATCGGTGTTATCTGGGGGCATATCGGACTAGGTTTGGATCTCACTATCCCCAGCTTAGTAGGCTTCGCCACGCTAGCAGGTATTGTGGTCAACGATAATATTCTTCTGGTTAATTTTGTGAAAGAAAATATAGCTAAAGGGATACCGTTAATTGAGGCGTGTAAAAATGCGGTTCACGACAGGTTCAGAGCTATATTTATCACTTCACTGACGACCTTTGCCGGTTTATTACCGCTGCTTACCGAGTCAAGTACACAAGCTCAGTTTTTGATCCCTTTAGTCGCCAGCATCGCTTTTGGTTTAGTCACAGCGACACTACTCGCTTCTATTGTCGTTCCCTGTGTGCTCATCATATTAGACGATATTGGTATTTCGCGATTATCACAATCCAACAATAAAGCTTCGCCTGTCTCTGCTCTAACGGAGGCCTAACAGAAAAGGGAAACCTGTACGGTTTCCCTTATTAATCTTCAATCTGAATGACCAACGGTGTGTCAGCAAATGCTCTGGGGCCAGGACCAATGCCATTGCAGCAACCAGCCAAAAAAAGCACGCTACACAAAAACAAGACTATTTTCACTGCTTCCTCCATTCGGTATGCAAGCAGATTAATAGTAGGTCAGATTAGCTTCTTTTGGGTTGCTTAAATGTCTTACCCGCCGCTTGATAGCTATCTTTTTGTTTTACATCAAACATGGCAAAGAAAAACCAAGCAGCAAATTTGATCACATCGTCTCCCTCATTCATGATATGTTCAACAAACTCTTCTTCTTCACCATTGTCATTTTCTTGCAATGAGACGTGATAGATACGCTTCTCACCATCCACTACAGCCAGGGCAAACTGCCCGGTAAGTGATTCGGCAGCTTGTGCTACTTCTTCGTCTTCATTTTCTTTTAACAGTGCTAGGGCTTGCGGAAGATCCTCTGTTTCACATAAGGCGTTTATCAACACTTCAAAATCAGCTGGTAACATATTTTTACTCCAAAATTTGACGCCGCATTGTAACAAGCTCCTATTTAATAAGCTTCTACTAAATAATTTCTTGTCTATTAATAAAGAACTAAGAGGCTGTTACTCCCCAACTTGTGCTAATAACGTCTTACCTAATAATTCGTTATACATGGCTATCTTCGTTTTGAATTCCGCCAGTTCTTTTCTTGGTACAGAGCTCGCCATTGGAATGTTCGCCGTCATGGCATTCACTGGACGCCCCTTAATGATAAATTCGTAATGCAGGTGTGGTCCAGTTGATCGGCCTGTATTTCCAGATAATGCAATGCGTTGACCTCGAGAGATCTTCTGCCCTTTCTTAACCAGAATTTTGCTCAAGTGAAGAAATCGAGTCTTATAGCTGTTGCCGTGTTGAATGACCACATACTTACCCGCATAAGGGTGGTTTCTGGTTAAAACAACTTTACCATCTCCGGTAGCATAAACCGGAGTACCAATACCAACCGCAAAGTCAGTGCCGTTGTGAGGGGAAACTCTTCCTGTAACCGGATGTTTACGCTTGGGGTTAAAAGAAGAAGATATTCGATACCGCTTGCTGGTCGGGTAACGCTGAAAAGCACGTTGTAAGCTCTTGCCATCCTTATCATAATATTGCCCGTCACTATGCAAATATGCGCTAATGATCCGACCTCGGTTATGAATTCGAATAGCTTCTACTTCCCTCCTGCCCGTTGCTTCATCACCAACAAATTGACGTTTCTCAATAATCTCAAAAGGGTCTCCGGCACGGAGATCGCGCGAGAAGTTAAGTTTGTCTTTTAACAGGGTATTGATTTGTTCGATTTCGCTATTACCCAAGCCAGCCTTATTGGCAGAGACAGAAAAGTTACCGTGTATTTCGCCCACAAAAGGCATTGCGCGCCACTCGCCCGGTATGGATATATCACTAAATCCATAACTACCATCATCTAATCGGGTGTAGGCGACCCTATCTGCGATAGTAAACTGCAATACCATTTTTTGCAGAAGCCCGTTGTTCTTGTTGCGCCAGAAATACAGCTGATTACCCGGCTTTAACGTATCAAGCATCAGGTAGTTCAAATCTGTTTCCATCACTTTTAATAAATCGGAATAATCAAAGTCTAACTTAGCAAATATGCCACTGAGATTATCGCCTTTTTGAATCTGATAAGTGAAATCCGGAACGCTATCGAAGATGGCAGTTTCTTCCTTATGCAGAGGTTCGTAAATGGGCATTTCTTTAAAACTAATCGGAATTTCCCGCCTGCCAGCATTGTCTGATATTGTCGTTAGGGTAAAAACAACCGCAGCAACAGGTATTAAGGATGCAATGAATTTTATAAACAGAGGCACGTCTGACGAAAAGACGGATGAAACAGGGAAAAAAGGCTTTTTAGACACGGGAATATCCAACAAAAACTGTTTTCTGACTCAAAACATTCAAGAAGTAGATCTAATGAGCAGGCAACATAAAAATCGCACGAATTGATATACTATAACAATATGAGCTATGAGTGTAAGTGTGTTTTACTATTATTTACACTTTACATTTTGGTTAACAAGTCAATAAGAAAATAGCCAGTAAGAAGACTGGCTATTTTCTGGAAGAAGAAGTTAGTGGAAAAAATCAACTTGCTGTTTCAACTCAGTCGATTGAGACTGCAAACTTTCAGCACTGTTTGCTGATTGTGCCGTGACTTCTTTAGTTTCCATATTCAACTTACTAATATCGGACACACTTTCGGCGATCTCCTGAGAAACTAACGCTTGCTGTTCCGATGTTGCAGCAATCGCTTCTGACTGACCCGAAATTTCTCCAACCTGCTGTGCTATGGAAAACAAAGCTTCTCCTGCCTGACTCGTTTGTTGTAACACCTGAGTGGCATTGTTCTGGCTATCTTGCATCAGTGAGACTGCGCCCGACGTTGATTGCTGAAGTTTGGTAATAATAGCAACGACTTCCTGTACCGAAGTTTGGGTCCGGTGAGCAAGCGTTCTGACCTCATCGGCCACAACAGCAAACCCGCGCCCTTGTTCTCCAGCGCGCGCTGCCTCTATTGCCGCATTGAGCGCAAGTAAATTGGTTTGCTCAGCGATCTCATCAATCATACGAGTCACATCTTCAATAGTGTTGCTGTCTTTGGCAACACTATCAATGGCAACGGCAGACTGCTCAAGCAACCCATTAAGGGATGCCATATCAACGCCCACTTGATCAACCAGCGCTAAACCAGATTGGCTATTTTCATTCGCTTCACGAACATTCTCAGCAATTGATTCAACTTGTTCAGCAACTGATTTTGCTGATGTCGCCATCTCTTCAACGGCAGTAACCACCTGCTCAACACGGCCTTGTTGTTCATCTGATTGCTTCAGGCTGCTATGAGCATCGTGATAAACACTTTGCGCTTGTTGGAACACATTATCACTGGTGTTGCGAATCTCACCGACTAATCCATTAAGCTGTAAAGCCATATCGCTCATTCCATTAGTTAGGCGAACCACTTCATTACTTGAGCCTTCAGTTCCCCTTTCAATAGACAGGCTCACTTCACCTTTACCGAACCTATCCATATAATCGGATAACCTTTCCAACGGTTTTAAAATACGTGAAAGAAAAACCGTCACAATGGCAAAAGTGAGTAGACCGACAACAAGCGATATCAGAGCGATAGTTTGTAGCAACGCCAAACTTTCTTTTGTTACTTCCGAAACATAAGTGCCTCCAAGCAGTTTCCAGTTCCAACCCGAGACTTCAGCAAAGGCTACGTATCTTTCATCGCTATTACCATTGTCATCTAAACGATAAAGGAGTACACCATTGTCTTTTGCAAATAGCTGGTTAAATACCTTTTCACCATTGATGTCACGTTGTTCATGAATGGGCGAATCACGGTCTGTCTTATGCGGGTGAAGCAGATACTTGCCTTTTTCGTCACCAATATTATTAACAATACTAGTAAAACCAGTATCACCCCATTTCATCTCACTTAATTTATCTACGATCTGAGCGGTGGCTTTCTCAATCGGCAAACCGACAAACGAGATACCAATTATGACGTTGTTAGATGTCACTATAGGCTGATAATAGGTTAAATAAGGCATACCAAATAGGTTCACCTCGGCATAATACGGCTGTCCGTTTTTTAGGTTTTGATATCCGGGATGGTTGCTTCCAAGCATTGTTCCGTCAGCTCGTTTGCCTGACTCATTTTTCAGCGAAGTGGATACCCGAATAAAGTCATTTCCTATAGGAACAAAAAGTGTCGCTATCGCCTCAGTATCTCGTGTAAAAGCGTCAACTAATTTAGTGTCACCGATTAAAGACTCGCCAAACTGAGTTATATCCCTAACCTTCTGCCCAGCAAAATCAACCTCTCTATCCTCGAGATAAACACCCGCCAAATAGCCATTTCTAAAGGCTGATTCTAAACTTTTTGCACTGTCCAGGATGGTTTCAAATTCACCCTCTAAAATCGAGGCCAATGCCTCAACTCTGTTTTGGTGCTCTTGTAAGGTTTTTTTCAGTAATACCTGCGAGGCATTTTGATAAGCCATAACGCCAATAACGCTAAATGCGACCAGTAAGCATGATGCAATAATCAATCTTAATTGAAACCCGACACTTTTGTTTTTGTAATTCAGCATCTAATAGACCCATGTCTTTCATAAATAAATGTTATTTCTATCAATTGTAATTCATTTTGGTTATATACCGAACAGTTTATATTCACATAGTGCATTTTTTCAGTAACTATGCGCCAATCAACTGGCAGCGACATTCACAACAGCGATCTAACACCAAGATTAGGGCTGATTAAAAAGTATAACCCTAAGATTTTTTATATTTGCGACATAAACAGCCGACATATGCATCTCAATCCGATATTTTAAATAGGATGAACTCAATTGCGTACTGAGTTAGTAAGACAAGCATCATCCTTGCTGAGCAAAGGTTACTGGCAGTGCATGTGCGTAGAGTTCGCATAATTAGACGTGCAGCAATTAGCAAATATGCAGCAGGTTTTAACTAGTTATTACACATTTAATGACTCATTATGCCTATGTTCGTTAGATAATTTTTCACTCTTAAGTGACTAATTATTCCTACTAGGCATTTAATAAATAAAACTGAAGATTGAGAACAACAAAAATAAGCCCGAACTGACAATGTATTAACACATACTCGTCAGACCAGACCCCGTGCAATAGTGTATAAAGTACAACAATGATATGAAAAGTAATTCGTTGGATGATAATCACTCAACATGAGGGCTTAACGACACATAATGGCTGCATAAAGCGCACACTATAGTGAATAGTATTGCAATGACAGCAAAATACCGTTAACCTGCATCCATTAACTAGATTAGGATGTACAGTGGAAAGTTATGCCGATGGATATGGCCACTTAACTACTTGTTATTTAGAGATTTCAGATGCAAAACAATTCAGAAGCTATTGATGTAAAAACCAAGAAACGCACTTTTTGGGTATTTCTTATCCCATCTTTATTAGGTTTATTCCTATTTATGGCCCCTGTCAGCTACCAAGGCGATTTAACTATTCCTGTAGCTGTACTTGCTAAATCCTTGCTTACCGCTATTGGCGATTCCATTGTGGGCATCGTCACCTTGGTGATTAGCTTTATGGCATTGGCCTCCGTTCTTTATAAAATAGTAAAACCAAACGTTATTGCCAATAACACCTTCTTACACCGCCTGTTCAGCCCTTCTCCACTTTGGCTAGTCGTTAGAGTTATTGGCGGCGCAGCGGTACTAATGACCTATTTCCAAGTAGGGCCGGAAGCCGTTTGGGAAGAAAACACTGGTGGTTTAGTTCTTGAAGGATTGCTACCGACTCTATTCGCGGTATTTATTTTCGCGGGAATGCTACTGCCACTTTTACTCAACTTTGGTTTACTCGAACTTTTTGGCACACTGTTAAGCAAGATCATGCGCCCTGTCTTCAACCTGCCAGGTCGTTCTGCAATAGATTGTATCGCATCATGGTTAGGCGATGGCAGTGTTGGCATATTACTGACTACCAAACAATACGAAAACAAGTTCTACACACAACGTGAGGCCGCCGTTGTTGGTACAACGTTCTCTGCTGTTTCTATTACTTTTAGTTTAGTTGTACTTGCACAAGTAAAACTTGAACAGTACTTCATCCCATTTTATGGTTCTATCTGCCTAGCTGGTATCGTAGCAGCAATCATTATTCCAAGACTGCCGCCATTAAGCAGAAAAAAAGATCTGTATGTGGACGACACGGCTCCAGAACAAGACGTTGATTTAATACCAGAAGGACACAGTACATTTTCTTGGGGTATGAACCTTGCGCTAGGAAAAGCAGCAAAAGTATCCAGCTTTAAAAGAATTGTTGCTGATGGTGTAGAAAACGCGATTGATATGGTATTTGGTGTTCTTCCGGTTGTTATGGGATTGGGTACAATTGCACTGGTGGTTGCTGAATATACTTCTGTATTTGCTATCTTGGGCCAACCATTCGTTCCATATCTCGAGCTGTTAGGTATTCCTGAAGCCGTCGCCGCATCTGAAACCATGGTTGTCGGTTTTGCTGATATGTTCCTGCCAGCAATTATCATCGCTTCGGTAGACAGTGAAATTACTCGCTTTGTCGTCGCGGCAATGTCAGTGACCCAACTTATCTACATGTCAGAAGTAGGCGCATTACTATTAGGCAGCCGTATCCCGGTTAATATCGTAGAATTGTTTGTTATCTTTATCCTGCGTACATTAATTACCCTGCCGGTTATTGCGGGTGTAGCGCACCTGATTTTTTAACAACCAGACCGATAATAAAAATAAAGACCTCCACTTCATGTGGAGGTCTTTTTTGATTCATGAACAGATAAAAATAATACTGGCGTCAGTTTGATGCCACTAAAACACCACTACCACTTCACTTGAGCAATTCTGGGTTCCCGACTCACATGCCGAATAAACGTATGTAGCAGCACCTTTTCCTATCTTAGCATCGATATAAGCCCCACCAGAAACGGTAGCCACACTTTCTCCATTTCGGTAAATATCAACAAGCATAGAGGCGTCACTCCAGGATAAGTCGACATAATGCCATCCCTGAATATATCCTGTCGCAGTCAATGTCAGTTCATTGTCCATCGGTAACGATTGAACAGAAATTGGCCCTGCATAAGCCGAAGTTCCACTGGCGTTATATGCACTAACGCGATACTCATACATAGTATCGGATGCAACGGACTGATCACTGTATGCCGAGCTATTAGCACCTAAAGTGATCAGTTGTAGCCAGTTATCGACACCTGCTAAAGTACGTTCGACACTATAACCCAACTCATTATCAGCATTATCACTCCAGAGCAGATCAATGCTACCTTCCATTGGATTGGCACTCAAACCTGTAGGCGTTAATGGCGGGTCACCAACAGCAACTTCCGTCGAGAGATACATGTGATCCACATAAATGGTATCCATATCAAGATTTCCCGCTGAACGATCTGTGTCGGTGACACGAATATAAACCGAACCATTTACCTCTGCGGGCAGAACATAAACAACGTTATTGGTAGTATCTCCTCCCGAAATGGTCAGCATATCGATATATTGATTCCCATCCAGTGAATAGCTAAACACAAAGCTATCACCGTCACCCAACTCAGTAGACCAAGCATTCAGATAAAATGTGGCACTACCTACAGGAACATTAAATAGCCATGAGTGTTGCAGATAACTGTAACGACTCGATGGCCGTCCACCAGACTTACGCTCTGTAATCGATTGAACTGCCCCGCCGTCCTCTCTGGTATCCAGATAGCTGCCTTGAACAGAACCTGCATTCGCAATGTCACTGCTTGCTACAATCTCCTGACTGCTTGGTGCGGGATCTGTCGTTGTGGTCGCCACATTAGAATAGTTAGAAATTCCAGCACTGTTATACGCGTAGACTCGATAGTCATACGTCGTTTCCGCCTGCAGTGAAGCGTCACTATACGCGGTGACATCGACACCGGTATCCGCTATTTCTGTCCAGCTTAGAGCACCATCAACGCTTCTTTCTATCCTGAAGCCAGCTTCATCGCTTGAATTGTCTGTCCATGTGAGATCAATTTCGGTATGAGACAGAGAAATCGCGCTTAAACCATCCGGACCATTAGGCTGGGTAACCGGATCCTGAAGTGCATCAAACGCATTAACTACTCCTCCCGTGACTGTTTTTCCATTAAGGGCGGAAATCGGTCGTACCGTATTAAAAATACGATTTTTAATATCACTGTACGCCCAATCAGAATGAGTACTCAGTATCAATGCAGCTACCCCAGCGACATGCGGAGTTGCCATTGAGGTGCCACTACTCCAGCCATATGAGTCACCCGGAATACTGCTGTATATATAAACGCCTGGCGCTCCAACATCAACACTATTTACGCCAAAGTTAGAAAACCCCGCCAAGTTGTCCCTGTTATCGGTTGCCGCTACTGAGATAATATTGTCGAGCTCATATGAGGACGGATAGTGTGCGGTTATATCGGTATCAAATCCAATATTGTTTTCATCTCCGTTACCCGCGGCGGCGATGAAAAGGTGGCCATTGGCCGCTGCGTTACTGATAGCGTTATACAAACTTAATGAAAAACCACCCCCACCCCAACTATTATTTGAAATTTTTGCCCCATTTGAAACCGCATAATCTAATGCTAGAACAGCATCACTGGTGTAACCGCCAAACGGCCCCAAAAATCGAAGCGCCATGATTTTGCATTTCCATGCCACACCCACAATTCCCACACCATTATTCGCTTCTGCACAAATGGTTCCCGCAACATGAGTACCATGCCCATGTTCATCCATTGGATCATTGTCATTATCATAAAAATCATATCCATGGCTATCGCCAGCGCTTTGGTCTGGATTGAACCAGATATTCGCGGCCAAATCAGCATGGCTGTAGTCAACACCAGTATCAATAACCGCCACAACCACATTAGGATCACCCGTTGAAACGTTCCACGCTAAATTCGCATCGATATCGGCATCAACCACACCCGGAACGCCAATAACCTGACCTGTATTTTCCAGCCCCCACAAATTGGAATAACCAGGATCAGTGGTTACACGACGAACCACATAATCCGGTTCGACATAGCTAACAAATGGCAACTTTTGTAGTGTTTCGATCGCATTTTCGACGCCCAAACCGGGCCCCACTTGTAAGTGTTCCAGTGCGCTCACCACGTTATAACTACGAATAGTATTTCCTCTGACCTGATTTCGGGCCTGTTGTTTTTGGGCAGGGGTAGCGTTATATTTAAAGCGAATTAACACTGAATCCGGCGCATAAGCGAGTGATGGTTCTTCCTCTAACGCAGCTTTCGCATGAGGGGATGCAGCCTGAACAAAACCAGACAGTAGTATCAGACAGAAAGGAAGCACTAACATCATTGAACCGCTGACAATTAAGCGAATGACCCTAAGCATGGTGAACTCCTGTAATTGACAATATCCTCAATTTAAACCTTAGGACAATTTGTGGCGTCTTAACTCCGATTATCGAAATTAAACTAGCGATATCAGTGTATTCTCAAATATGAACGTTCAAATTGCTTCAGCTTCGAAATGCACTACTAATATGGATGATTGAGAAATCTAAAAGGCATAAATATAGATTCTGCGATAAGAAAATAATACGGCAAGTATGGTGTGAGGCTAATAAGCGGCGTTACTTATAATAAAACGACTTAAGAGTAGAAAACAAAAAAGGAGCATTACAGCTCCTTCATTTCAATTAACGGCTTTCTTGCCTATAACCCAGTTTAGTTACTTTTTATAACGTCTAATAGACGCTGCGCCAAGTAAAAATACTGAAGCCCACAATGGAACCGATCCACCGCTGCTACTGCTACTTGAGGTCGTGGTCTGCTGCACTAATACATCATTGCTTACAGTATAATTTTGTCTGTAATAATTTCGTTGAGTTTCACTTGGTGAATAAACTGTCGCATTAGTAGTGATACCGTTTTTGATATCGTCAATCCAGCTAGCATAATCGACTACTTCGGTGAAAACAGAGGTCGCAGCATTTACACTTGTGCTGCCACATCCACCATACGAAGTACTCGGACCATAGCTGGTGATACCCACCTGATACTGTGTACCACTTGTCCAGTACAGCGGTCCCCCGGAGTCCCCGCTACAGGTTGCCTTCTCAAGAGAATTCACTACTTCTCCTTCCATGCATAGTTGCGTCGCAGGAGCAGTTCCACCATACCCGCAATCAGCGTTATTCACTAAGCTCAGGTTAGCTTCCTGAAGAACCGTCGTATCGTCTGAATAGGTTGTGGTTCTTCCATGGCCGACTGCGGAAAACACATCACCACTCTCTCCACGGTATTGACTTTCGTTCGCTACAAACTGCGCATAGGCTGAAGAAGGTACGCTCAGGGGTGTTTCCAGCTTCAATATAGCAATATCGTTTTCAAACTCTTGGTCATTGTATCCACTATGAACATAAATATCTGAAACCCAGTATTTTGTAGTCGCTGCTATTTCGGCGCTGGTGTCAAACGAAGCCTCATCATCTAATTGAGGGAGAACTATGGTAAAAAGGCGATTAAATTCATCTGTATCCTGATTAGAAACACAATGTGCTGCCGTTAAAATATAACTTGCATCCAGAATAGTTGCACCGCAACGTTTACCATATAAATAGGTACCATCATCAAAATTTGCATAAGTATAAATACTAGAAAATGACGGATAAACTGACGTGGAGGTATCTGTACCATTAACAATATAGGGCGTCATTTCTGCACTGTGTACAGAAAAAACAGCTGATGCTGCAAGAGCACCAATCATTGGAATTTTGTTCATATCGTATCAACCAAAGAATACAGGAAAAATAAGTTATTCCTATTTTACAAAGAATAAGGAATGATTTAACAGAGGTTATACCACTTTTTGTTATAGAGCTCTATAGGCGAATATCAGGTTCTGTTATCGATGCTTATTTAGTTGTAGAAAATGGGAGATACTCAGGATATAAGCGAATGATTTTTATCCATCAATGCTCAACATTTGTCGTCACTTCCTGCGCTTTAATAAACTTAACTACGAAGCTCAGTCGATATTATAACTTCTGTTTATAATTAAACCATTTCCGTGGAAGCCACGCAGTTATTAGCAACATCAACATTCCCCAAACCGACACAGCACCGCCACTACTACTGCCTCCACTGCTGCCAATTATCACAGGCGTATCTGAAGGTAACACTTTGTTCTGTCGATAATAGTCACGGTCACTCTCCGCTGGGGAGTAATCGGCCGTTTTTTGACCATTCTTAACCGCATTGATCCAGGTGATATAGTCTACGACTTCAGTAAATACAGACGTGGCACCCGGAAATGTGGTACTTCCGCAGCCGTAATTGGTTGCCGGGCCATAACTGGTGATCCCAACCTGATAGGTTGTGCCACTGGTCCAATACAGCGGGCCGCCGGAGTCCCCCTGACAGGTGGCCTTTTCTAATCCGCTAACCACAGCACCTTCCATGCACAGCTGAGTTGCTGGTGCGCCTCCTACCGCGTACCCACAGCTCCCATTGGCTACTATGCTTAGATCTGCCTTTTGTAATACGGGTGTTGCATCCACTCCGGTTTGTGTATTCCCGTGTCCCACCGCGGTATACACTTCGGAGACCCCGCCACGATAGCTGCTTTCGTTGCTAACAAATTGAGCATACGCCGAGGAAGGAACACTCAAAGGGGTTTCAAGTTTTAAAATGGCAATGTCGTTTTCTATATTATCGGAGTCGTAACTTTCATGGACATAAATATCAGAGACCCAATACTTGGTCGTATTCTCAAACTCTGAAATACTGTTAAAATCGAGTTCATTATTAAATTGGGGGAGCACAATAGTAAATAGACGCAACACCTCACTGACATCGGTGCTGGCAACGCAATGTGCCGCCGTCAGGATATAGGTAGAATCAATAATGGTAGCACCACACCGGGCACCAACCTGATATGAACTATCATCATAATCGATGTAAGTAACGATACTTGCATAGGAAGGATAGACTGACACACTGGTATCGGTGCCGTTGACGATATAAGGCGTCACTTCCGCACTACTTGCCATTGAAACATTGACACAAAATAGAGCGGAAGCCGCGAATAAACTAAATACTGAGCAATTTTTCATACTTTACTGACCCAAAGCGATTATCAACTTTTACATCAGTTAAAGTGTATGACAGTTTCTGAGTTTACGCTGTTAACCTCGGTAATATCGTTGAGCGACAAACGGCATTTTTTCAATGGTCATCGGTAGCTTTTTACCACGAACTTCAGCAAATACTTCGGTTCCAATGCTGGCCAACTCAGTCGTCACATAGCCCATAGAAACCGGTTTTCCAGCATTCGGGCCTGCAGTGCCACTCGTCACCACGCCAATCTTGTTGTCATTGGCATCAAATAATTCACAACCTTCACGCACAGGCGCTTTAGTTTGGCCAACCAAGCCGACACGCTTGCGGTTAACCGCTTTAGTTTTGATTTGATCCAAAATGATATCTGCCCCCGGAAATCCACCCGCGCGCTCACCATCAGTACGACGGTTTTTGCTGATACCCCAAAGCAAGCTCGCCTCTACCGGAGTAGTCGTGGTATCCAAATCGTGTCCATAAAGACATAAGCCACACTCAAGACGAAGTGAATCGCGGGCACCTAAACCAATCCATTCAACCAGTTCGTGATCGGTTAACTGACGAGCGAAAGACTCCGCTTGATCAGCCGGTACCGAGATCTCAAACCCATCTTCACCGGTATAACCAGAGCGACTTACATAACACTCAACACCAGCAATATCCATGATTTGCGCATCCATAAATACCATGTCTGCCACTTTTGGCTCGATAGCCGACAGTACATCAACCGCTTTTGGACCTTGTAGCGCCAAAAGCGCTCTGTCTTCTATCTCTTCCAACTCCACTCCATCAAGCAAGTTGGCTTTCAGGTGGGCGATGTCTTGTTGTTTACATGCCGCATTAACAACAACAAAAATATGGTCTCCAAAATTGGTCACCATCAAGTCGTCTAAAATGCCACCTTGTTCATTAGTAAAGAAAGCGTAACGCTGTTTACCTGACGGGAGGTCAATGATATCTACAGGCACAAGTGATTCGAGTGTCTTCGCTGCGTTATCGCCTTTAAGTCTAAGTTGTCCCATATGAGAAACATCAAAAAGACCTGCCGCATCACGAGTATGTAAATGCTCTTTCTTTACACCCAATGTATATTGAACTGGCATATCATAACCAGCAAAAGGAACCATTTTCGCACCAGCTTCAACGTGAAGTGCATGCAGAGGTGTATTAAGTAGATCGGTCATCGCTTTCTCCTTTAGGTTTGTGGGAGCCCTGTTTCCAATAGTAAACTTTTCCATCTAGAGAGGCATTAATAACAGATTGTTTACATTTGGTCATCATTTAAATGCATTAAAAGTGAGAAATGAGATTGTGGTAAACATTCTTTGTCTCACCTGTCATAACATGCATTATTTAGCCGTAACCCAAAGAATCAACGCATCTTCTTCGCTTACTGACGTCAGCATGTGGCCCATATTGGCATCATAATAGACACTATCACCTTCGTTTAAGTTTATCGGCTCATAAAACTCCGTATATAAGGTGACTTCGCCTTGTAAAATGAGCAAAAATTCTTCGCCATCGTGCTTTACCCAGTCGCTGTAATCGTTGAAGTTTCGTGCGCGAATTCGGCTTTTGAAAGGCATCATTTTTTTGTTTGAAAGCTGAGTCGCCAACAGTTCATGCTCATAAGTCTGAGTGGGATGCGGCCTACCTTCTCCCTTTACTGTAATGTCTCTACGCCCTGACGCGGCTTTACTTTTCGGTGGTTCAAAGAGTTGAGGCATGTCGATACTCAAGCCGCTGGCAAGTTTCTGCATGGCTTGAAATGTGGGTGAGATCTGCTCATTCTCAATCTTCGATAACGTAGAGCGAGCTAAACCAGTTCGTTGGCTAGCCTCCTCTAATGTGATCCCCATCGTAGTTCTCACATCTTTTATTTTCTGCCCCAGCTTCAAAGGTTCGATCACTTCATTCGAGTGCTCTCTTTCAAGCTTTATCGACGGGTATTCATCAAATATATCTTCAGCCATATCTAGTTATTCTTCTCTTTAGCTATCCATTAACATTAACGTTACATAATGGAAAAACGATGAAAAAGTGCAGAGTAAGTCGCACTTATTTCTCTTAACCATACGAGATAATGTTTCCTATTGGAAATTTTTTGATTGATTAATTTAAAAACTATGGTTATGTTACGAACTAGTTATAAAAACAGAAAACAATTTTGAGGTTCTACATCTATAAACGAGAGATTACTCTCACAACTAAAGTAGAACTGTTCAACGTGAAACAAGCCAATAACTGGCCGAGGAAGGAGTTATCCCCGTGCACAAATCATATCAGAATCACAGCTTAGAGAGTTTTTTCTCAACCAACCTATCTGCAACAGATGATGCTGTCTTTGCTGCTATTCAGCAGGAAAACTCACGTCAGAATGACCAAATTGAGCTCATCGCCTCAGAGAACATTGTCTCTAAAGCCGTTATGCAAGCTCAGGGAACCTGTTTGACTAACAAATATGCAGAAGGTTATCCGGGACGTCGTTACTACGGTGGCTGTGAACATGTCGATACGGTAGAGGCACTGGCTATCGAACGCGCAAAAACACTCTTTAAGTGTGAATACGCAAACGTTCAACCACACTCTGGTGCTCAAGCCAATGGCGCAGTAAAACTGGCTCTGCTTCAGCCAGGCGATACCATTTTAGGTATGTCACTGGATGCGGGTGGTCACCTGACTCACGGAGCTCGCCCTGCGCTATCTGGCAAATGGTTTAATGCGGTTCAGTACGGTGTTGACAGAGAAACACTAGAAATTAACTACGATGACGTATTAGCGTTAGCTAAAGAACACCAGCCTAAAATGATCATTGCGGGTGGCTCAGCTATTCCACGCGTTATCGATTTTGCTAAGTTCAGAGCGATAGCTGATGAAGTGGGCGCGATTCTGATGGTTGATATGGCACATATTGCCGGCCTTATTGCAACTGGCGCACACCCAAGCCCATTGCCACACGCTCACGTAGTGACCACAACCACACACAAAACCCTTCGTGGCCCTCGCGGTGGCATGATCCTGACTAACCATGAAGACATCATCAAGAAAATCAACTCAGCGGTATTCCCAGGCCTTCAGGGCGGACCATTAATGCACGTAATTGCCTCCAAAGCTGTGGCTTTTGGTGAGGCACTTGGGCCTGAGTTCGCAACGTATATTGATGCTGTTGTAGACAACGCTAAAGTTTTGGCCGAAGTATTACAACAACGCGGTTGTGATATCGTCACTGGCGGCACCGATACCCACCTGATGCTTGTTGATCTCAGACCCAAAGGTTTGAAAGGCAACAGCACAGAAGAAGCATTAGAACGTGCAGGGATCACATGTAACAAAAATGGCATTCCATTTGACACAGAGAAGCCTATGATTACATCTGGTATTCGCTTAGGGACACCAGCCGGAACCAGTCGTGGTTTTGGACGTGAAGAATTTAAACTCATTGGAGAGTGGATTGGCGATGTGCTGGATGGCCTGGTTGAAAGCCCAGAAGGCAATTCAGAAGTTGAGCAAAAAGTTCGTAAGCAAGTAAAAGAACTATGCAATCGTTTTCCGCTTTATCAGTAATTTGATCAAAATAAAATCTTTGGAGATATAAGAATGGACAAGACCCTAAAGTTTGCAGACAGCCATGAGTGGGTTAAAGACAATGGCGATGGAACTGTAACTATTGGAATCTCAGAGCATGCACAGCAAATGCTTGGTGATGTCGTATTTGTTGACTTACCAGAAGTTGAGAGCGAAGTTGAAGCTGGCGATAGCTTCTCTCTGGTTGAATCAGTAAAGGCGGCTTCTGATATCTACACACCTATTACTGGTGAAATTGTAGAGATTAATGAAGAGCTTGAAGATAGCCCAGAGCTAATAAACGAAGAACCTTATGAAGGTGGTTGGATCGTTAAAATTAAGCTTTCAGACCCATCAGAGCTAGATGCATTAACAGATGCAGAAGAATATCTAAATAGTCTTGAAGAAGAGTAAGTTAGATTTAGTGTAAAAAAGCTGCTCATTTTGAGCAGCTTCTTTATAAGGTAAAAGGGAAAATGACAGAATTACTTCACCACCTAAGCACACAACACGAATTTGTTGGCCGACATAATGGTCCAAATAAAGCAGATCAAGCCAAAATGCTCTCCACGATTAAGGCCGACAGCCTTGAGCAGTTGATTGATCAAACCGTTCCGCAAGCCATACGTCTGGAGCAGCCATTAACACTGGACGCGGCACTAAGCGAAACGGATATGCTGGCAAAAATCAAAACATTTGCCGACCTGAATCAGGTTAAGCGTACCTTCATTGGACAAGGCTATTACAATACCTACGTTCCAAACGTTATTTTACGTAATGTATTAGAAAACCCAGGATGGTATACCGCTTACACGCCGTATCAGCCGGAGATTTCTCAAGGTCGCCTGGAAGCTTTACTTAATTACCAACAGATGGTTATGGACCTGACCGGAATGGAAATTGCCAATGCGTCGCTACTTGATGAAGCAACAGCAGCAGGCGAAGCCATGACATTGTGTAAACGTGCAGGTAAAAGTAAGAGTAAAGTATTCTTCGTTGCCGACGATGTACACCCGCAAACACTGGAAGTAGTGAAAACCCGAGCCAAATATATCGGCTTTGAAGTCATGGTAGGAAGTGTAGCTTCTCTACCAGAACAAGACGTCTTTGGTGCACTGCTTCAATACCCTTCAACAACGGGTAATGTAACAGACCTCACAGAGGTTATTGCCGCCGCTCAGGCGAATAAAACTCTCGTTACCGTCGCCACGGATTTACTTGCATCTACCCTGCTGAAACCTGCGGGCGAAATGGGTGCCGACGTGGTTATCGGTAGTGCGCAACGCTTTGGTGTGCCAATGGGATACGGCGGCCCGCACGCTGCATTCATGGCTACCCGTGATAAACACAAACGTACCATGCCTGGCCGTGTTATTGGTGTCTCTATTGACTCCAAAGGCAATCAGGCATTACGTATGGCAATGCAAACCCGCGAGCAGCACATTCGTCGTGAAAAAGCCACGTCAAACATCTGTACCGCGCAGGCGTTGCTAGCTAACATGGCGGCATTTTATGCCGTATTCCATGGCTCTGAAGGGCTTCGTACCATTGCCCGACGCACCCATCACATGACAGCCATACTTGCCGCTGGTTTAAAGCAATCCGGTTATACATTAGCGCACGACAGCTTCTTTGATACTATCACTATCGAAACCGGTGACAACACCAATTCACTGTATGAAAAAGCGCAACAAGCGGATATTAACCTGCGTAAACACAGTGATAAACTGGGCATCAGCTTTGATGAAACCGTTACAACAGATGACATTGCTGAGATGTTTAAGATTTTTGAAGTCAATGCAGACATCAACGCTCTTTCCACCAGCATCTCAGAAAATGAGTTTGGCGCGATTCCAAAATCATGCCGTCGTGAGTCTAGCTTCCTGACCCACCCGGTGTTCAATACGCACCATAGCGAAACTCAGATGATGCGTTATCTCAAGCAGCTAGAAAATAAAGATTTCTCTCTCACTCACGGGATGATCCCGCTGGGAAGCTGTACCATGAAACTCAATGCCGCAGCCGAAATGATCCCGGTCACCTGGCCAGAATTTGGCTCAATGCACCCGTTCGCCCCAATCGAGCAGGCTGCAGGTTATACCGCACTGGCTGATTCGCTGAAAAAAATGCTATGTGAAATTACCGGATATGACGAGATGTCACTTCAGCCTAACTCAGGCGCATCCGGTGAGTACGCAGGACTCATCGCCATTCAGCGTTATCATGCCAGCCGTGGCGAAGGCCATCGTAACGTTTGTTTGATCCCTAGCTCTGCGCATGGCACAAACCCTGCGACCGCATCAATGGTATCGATGAAAGTCGTGGTGGTGAAATGTGATGAGTCGGGTAATGTAGATATTGAAGACTTAGCCGCTAAGATCGAGAAACACAGAGACAACTTGTCCAGTATCATGATCACCTACCCTTCTACCCATGGTGTTTACGAAGAGCAGGTTCAGCAAGTGTGCGACATGGTACACGAAGCGGGCGGTCAGGTTTATCTTGATGGTGCCAACATGAACGCGCAGGTTGGCCTGACAACTCCAGGCTTTATTGGCTCTGATGTTTCGCACCTTAACTTGCATAAAACCTTCTGTATTCCACACGGCGGCGGCGGTCCGGGTATGGGACCAATCGGCGTTAAATCGCATCTGGCGCCTTTCCTGCCGGGACACATTGAAAATGGTGTTGTAGGTAAAGAAAGTGCCGTTTCCGCGGCCGACCTTGGCAGTGCGTCTATCCTGCCGATTTCCTGGGCATACATCGCTATGATGGGTGAGTCAGGATTAAAAGAAGCCACTAAGGTTGCGATCCTTAACGCCAACTATGTCATGGAGCGCCTGCTTCCTCATTACCCTGTTCTTTATCGTGGAACGAATGGCCGTGTTGCACACGAGTGCATCATCGATATTCGTCCAATTAAAGAAGAAACCGGGATCAGTGAAGAGGATATCGCTAAGCGCCTGATGGATTATGGTTTCCATGCACCTACTATGTCATTCCCGGTAGCAGGCACCTTAATGATTGAGCCAACTGAATCTGAAGATTTGGAAGAGCTGGAACGTTTCTGTGAAGCCATGATTGCCATCCGCAATGAGAGCAAAAAAGTTCTGGCGGGTGAATGGCCACTGGACAATAACCCACTAGTGAATGCACCGCATACTCAAGTAGATTTGTCTTCTGAATCATGGGAACGCCCTTACTCACGTGAACTGGCGTGCTTCCCATCAGTACAGTCAAAAATATCGAAATACTGGCCTACCGTAAATCGTGTAGACAATGTATACGGTGATCGAAACCTAATCTGTTCTTGCCCAAGTATTTCAGAGTACGAAGAGTAGTCAGGTAGTTGATCACAGATAACGAGTTGGAAACCGATAACTAAGTTGGAAACTAACTCGAATAAAAAAGGCGAACCGTTTGGTTCGCCTTTCTGTTTTGAGGTGAGTTACAGTTTATCAATAAATCATATTTTCAATGGTAAACCGCACAATATAACTAATGATCACATATAACTAATGTCACACGAACCATTTGGTTCACCTTGACAGTAATTGTACACATTCATTATTGGTACTGAGCTGATGTAATGAACTCGCCAAATGTCTCGCACCACACTATGACAGTATTATACCGAGATAGATCGATATCTTGAGGTATCTTAACCACAAAATTTTCAAAGGTTTTTACATTGCCTACAAGAGCCATGTTAGCTTTCAACCGATTAAATTCCACTTCAGTTTCAACAAACTCAGTAGATAGATAAAGCTTGTAATCAGGACCAGGTGCAAGATTTCCACTAAATGTGATGTAGTCTGAGCCAATGGAAAGCTTACCTTCACCCCAGTGAAAGGTATCGCTATCTTTGAGATCTTTTTTAAAAGTAGCGGAATACTGTGCTTGAGAAGATAATTCCGTGACTTCTGATTGCGTTGGTGGTGTTGGCGCAATGAGAATAGGAAGCATATAAATACCCAAAGCCACTCCAAGCGCTCCCACAGATAAATGAGTAAATATAAGCAATATACCTTGTTTAAACTTCATAGACCTACCATCCTAAATAATACCTAATGTTACTCATCCAACCTAAATCGCATTAGCGAAAGGTCAATAACTTATCACGTAAACTCGCTTTGGTGCAGGGATATTATAGCTTATGTGTTTGAGTGCATTTAACGGAACTCTTGTTTTCAGTAATTTAGGACAATTGCCAACTAAAATCTGTATTAAGCTACTCCATACGAACACTGTGCTCAGATGAAAAATGTGGTTTAGGAGACAACGAGGACAGGCATGACAAAAACCGTGAAAGGTAATCAGCATGCTAGAACCAAATTGTCCTAATCAGTCGGTTACCCGCGACAATCCAAGATACAAATACATCTTCTTACCTATCACTAATAGTAAATTACAGAAACGCGAAAACTGAACGTTCCCTATAAGAAATTAATCGAGAAGAATTCTACGGGAGGCTAGCTAAGCTGGTAGCCACTTATTCTATGCCGCTGCATTTTTGGTACAGTCGAATGACTGTTGATAAAACAGGGTACCGCGTCATTTCATGTACAAGAGGATATTTTTGTATTAAGAAAGGCAGCGAATTTCAACGACAACGCTGCCTTTTAAACATGCGACTTATTATTCTTTTATAAATCTTTTTACTAGAACCTTATTAGTAAATGTACCTTGCGTTTTTGCGTCAAGGAGAAGCAGAAACACGCCACAGCTCCAGACAATACAAGCCATGCCAAACAGTAAACCACTATCGTTACCGACAATCTCACCCATGGCATTAAACTCAGGCATAACGACCCCTAACGGAGTAAAAAGGTGAAAGAAAATTGCACCTGTCATAATACCTGCGCTTAGTGCTGCACCTATGCCATGTAAGCGAGTAAAAAGAAGTATGGATGCAAACAATTCAGCAGAGCCAATCAGATAACCTCCATATAAACCAAACCATTCAATACCTGACCATTCAGACAACGTGCCAAATATGTGGTCGGTCTCATACGACCCAGAAAATTTAAAAAATAATGACTGAATAAAAACAAAAGCGATAAATGCTGACGGAATGTGTTTTAGCGGAGTAAGCTTCATTCGATGAGCTCCTTAATATTTAGTTAGAGTAGGCAACCTTTGTTAGTAGAAGACACTGAATACGAGGTAAAACTTACATAGAATGCATCATTTTTCTATTTGTTGGATAACGATCTTCATGTTGCTGGCTGGTTACGTAAAATGACAATGGAGCAAAAGTAAGTTGTATTAGCTCAGACCTGAGCTGACAGTTAGCTATACTCTTGCAGTTCATTGAGAGCAAATTAGCGTCTGGTGGTACAATGGCAGTCACCGCCTCATTTGGCATCCACTGTTTAATTGCCATCTAAACAAGCGTTGAAATAAATTCCTCTAATTTTTTCCGATCAACCACTGTGAATCGCTTTTCAGTGTATTCGACAAAACCCTCTTGTATGCATTCTTTCAAAACCCGGTTAATGCTTCTTTTCGGTGCTCCAACTTCCTGAATTAACCGGCTTTTTTGCACTGACTGAAGATCGCCCTTCTCATAATGCCTGAAGATACTTAACAACAACCGTTGCTTGATGGTTAAGGTTGCTAGGTTATCAGTACGCAAACAGGTTTGAACGTAACGATTCACGATGATGTTAAAAAGACATTTCGACAAATCGTGGTCTATTTTCATCCATTCAAATACGTGTTCCCTATGCAGTTTTACCACTTGGCAATCCGTTACCGCCACCACGGCATTTGTTTTAAAGCCTTTATCAAAAATTTCTAATTCACCAAATACGTCGAAAGCCTTCAGCTCCTTAAGTAGCATCTCATTTCC
The DNA here is from genome assembly GCA_002342685.1 of Vibrio sp. UBA2441. Lineage (GTDB taxonomy): Bacteria > Pseudomonadota > Gammaproteobacteria > Enterobacterales > Vibrionaceae > Vibrio. Next base: position 71,679 of record DDQN01000072.1, on the reverse strand, counting down.
TTCGTAAGTGAACTGCTTAACTTCTACATCACCTTTTGTCAGGAAAAACAGGTAATCATTACTAACTGCAGGTTGAATGATGTGATTCCCTCTATAATATATTTTTTTGATTAGATGGCGAGAGATATCCAAAGGGGCATTTTCTAAAGCGTCACTAAGATTATTCATTCAAAAATTTCCGATCGCTAATTCATTGTTATACATGACTAATTTGTATCTTTTTCACAAACGGGTCATATGACCTGTTATCAAAATTCCGGATAAATATACTCGATAGATATTGAACATACAAAGACAACCACACATTCACTAAGGAGTTCAGTCATGTATCTTGATAATGAAACCATGTACCACGTAAAACTTAAGAAAGGCGATATTGGCAGATATGTTCTGCTTCCAGGCGACCCTTTTAGAACCGATATCCTTGCTAAGTATTTGGATGATCCTGTGTTAGTCGCGCATAACCGAGAACATAAAACATGGACAGGTACACTTTTAGGTGAAAAAGTCACCATAACCTCAACTGGTATGGGCTGCCCTTCTGCTGCAATAGCAGTGGAAGAATTAATTGAATGTGGCGCCGACACCTTTATACGGGTTGGCACCGCTGGACGCATCAATGAACAGTCTCAAAATGAAGCTATGATTGGCGGCATTATCACCGGAGCAGTGCGTGATGAAGGAACAACAAAGCAATATGTTCCAGCGGAATACCCGGCAATAGCAGACCGAAATGTCGTAGATGCTCTGGTTAAAGCGGCCAATAAACTCAACCTGAATTTCGGTGAAGGGATAAGTTATACAAAAGATTCGTTTTATAGCCACGTGGTTCCCGATATGGCCCCATTAGGTGATGAAGCCATTGCTAAACAAAGCGTCTGGGCGAAGGCAAATGTATTGCTAACCGAAATGGAAGCCGCCGCTATCCTAGTTATTTCATCTATCAGAGGGTGTCGCGCTTCTGGGGTAATGGCATTTTCTGATGCAAAGGATGTTGTTTCTGGTGTTGATCTTTCTTGCCGTACAGCATGTGAAGCAATAAAAATCCTTATTGAAGCTGATAAACAGTAATCTTTTACAAATAGCCCAGAGCTTTATGCAGATCTCCAGAGAATGACTAACCCAGAGGTCTGCACATTCTACCAATGCGACTCTTAACTCTTTTTTTGACCGCAACGGTCGATTTGACTTGAATCATTCAGCTCGCTATCCCTTATAAATTTAACTAGAATAAAATTTAATCAATAAAAATGTTGAGAATAATTATGCGGATACATACAGGGATTAGTTGTATTTTTATATTTTTTTCTGGCTTTGTTCAATCCGGAAGTTGGGAAATTGAAGCAGGTGGATTTTACTCACATACAGATACAAAGATTAATGCTTACGACCCCTATATTGACAGAACTCGTACTATAGATTTTGAATCTGATTTACAGCTAGAAGAGAATACTGTCTTACCCTACGTTGAGCTAGAGTATTACTTTAACCAAAAACATAGTGTCTATTTAGATTGGCGTAGCCTACACCGCAAGGCAACGCGAAGTAGGTTAACAAAACCATTTGAAATCACATCTGATGGCACAACTTACCTTATCCAGGTTGGTTCAACGGTCACAACGACATTAGATATTGACCTTGCTCGAATAGGATATGGCTATCAGTTCTATGATAACAATGATTTGAAAATAGACGCTTTGGCTGGCTTTCATATAATGTGGTTAACCTTTGGTTTTTCTGGGCAGTTGGGTGCAAAAATTGAAGGTACTGACCAAATACCATCAGTGTTCATCAGCGACAGTATATTCAGTGATGTCACTGCTCCATTACCTAATTTTGGGTTGCAGTCTGAATACACATTATCAAAAGATTGGAGGCTAATAAGCCATGCTCAAGCTTTTTACCTTGCCATTGACGATTTTAAAGGGTGGTTATACGAGATTGATTTGGGTGTGAAGTATACGTTCAATGAAGATCTTAGCCTATCAGGCTCTCTTAATTACTATGAGCTTGGTGTAGACTATGATGATGGTGCGACAGTCGTTGATATGACCTATAAGTTCTATGGGCCGATGCTAACGCTCGCTTATGAGTTTTAAGGCGAGCATTCATGCTCGCCTTTCAGGTTTGTTAATTCAAAATATATCAGAACTAAACCTAATAATTTATGACCCGCTGATGCTAAAGCGCTTGGTCAAATCGGTTAGTTTCAACGTAACATCATTCAGCGTAGAAGCTGTTTCTACGGTCTGGACAGATTCACTGGTTACAGCCATGGAAGAATCATTAATAGCAGCAATATTGTTATTCAATTCACGAGTAACAATATTTTGCTCCTCTGCAGCGCTTGCTATTTGCGCATTCATTTTATAAGTATCCTGAATCGAATTATTCACCTGATCGATTGACTTGCCTACCTGATCAGAAATCTCAACAGCATTACTTATTAGGTTTGCACTCCCTTCTATCGCATTTGTAAGGTCATCACTTCGAGCCTGAATCGTTTTGATCATGGTATTGATCTCTTCAGAAGATACCTGAGTTTTTTGAGCCAGATTCCTTACTTCATCTGCGACAACTGCGAAACCACGGCCATGTTCTCCTGCCCTTGCCGCCTCAATCGCAGCATTCAGAGCCAACAGGTTCGTTTGTTCTGAGATACCAACAATAACATCCAGAATGGTACTGATTTTTGCGCTATCTTCCTTCAACGCTTCGATCTTAGATTTGATGTTTTCATTTTCTGACTCAACCGAACGAATCGATACAATGGTTTTCTCTACTAATGTATACGACTGTTGTGATTCTTCCGTTGCCCCTTGAGTTACCGCCTGAGTTTCTGCTGCACTTCGAGCAATTTCATTCACACTAGCCTGCATCTGTTCCATCGATGCGACCAAAACAGAAAGCTCCGCCTGTTGATTTTGCATGCTCGCAGAGTTTTGTTGAGACGCCCCAACAACCAAGCCAGATGCACTTTCTAATTCCTCGGCAGAATTATTAAGCTGGTGAACGGTTTCGCTCAATGACTCCTGCATATAAGAAAATGATCGAGCCAAAGTCCCGATTTCATCGTTCTTATAATTACTTAAATCTATATTGTTATTCAAGTTACCGGATGCAATGCTCTGGGCTACCTCTGTCATTTTAATCAGGGGAATACCAATCGCCCTTCTCAGAAAAATGCTGGCAAACACAAGTGCGAAAACTATTACGCCCACTGCTGCTAAAACTGAAGTAATGGCTGCGCTTCTCGCTGCTTTCTGAATATAAGCCTCTGACACCTGAACTTTTACGTAAAGCTTGGCCTCTTTAGAAAAAGTCAGGTACTTATAATAACCGTCCTGTAAGACAACTTTATTCAACTGAGATTGAAGGACAGATGCAGAGTAATTAGTAAGCTCAAAGATGTTTTCGCCTACATCGTCCTTATTGCTACTACCAATGATAAAACCATCTTTCCGAAAAGCTGACGTTTGGTATGCATTGTCTTTAACGACGCTCACAACCAACTCTGAAAGGTCATTCATCGCTTTATTTACGTTCATCATACCGATAATCTGGCCATTGCGCTTAATAGGTTCCGCCCAGGCAATTACCATATTCCCATTAATAGACATATATGGTGTAGTAATACAGAACTGGCCTGTGTTTATTACACACTGATACCACTCTCTGGTTGTGATATCTAACTCGGACATTGGCACCAACTTTCCAGTGATATTGGCAATGCCTTTTCCTACCAAACCAGCATAGGAGACTAATGAATTGGTACTGGATTTCAGATCCTTAAAGAATTGTCCCTGTACTGAATAAGGTGCATTTTCATCATATACTTTTGCAGCAAAGTTAAGAGAAGATTTGGTAGATTTTGCATATGCATCAATAGAGGAGGCGATCTCTCTGTTACTGTCTACCAGCCTATTCAAGCTGCTTTCTTTGGATATCTGATTGATCTTCGAGTAACTTAAACTAGCAACGACCCCCCCCTACCAATACAGCACTAATGGTCAATAATACGAATAATTTCATTCGCAATGAAAAAGAACGTTGATCTGTCATATTTATTACCTAGTAACTTAGTTATTGTTTGTTATTGTGTTTTAATGGCGCATATAATACACATAACAACGACAAAATGCTCATTTATGATACATGTATTTCAATTACATAAGCATATTGTCGTTTTATGAAAGAAAATAACTCTGTACTGTTCAACTAAGCCAGAACCAGCCATTCATCACTCTCTAACCTCTAATTCCTCAATCGTGGACTGCAGTCAATTGCAGCTTTATCCTATGTTCAGGCACCGTAATATTTTCCTGTTCAACGTAACTTTTCATAGCGTCTATTTAGCCACGCTTTTATTTCCTTTTTCAGCTGGACAATACGGGCCGTTATTCCTAAAGTTAACTTTAGGTTTAGTGATAATTTAAGGGTATTTCAAATGGACATGAGTGTTGGTCAAGTTGCCAAAAGAGCAGGAATAAGTGTCCCTACACTGCATTTCTATGAGAAAAAAGGGCTCATCACCAGCAATAGAAATCACGGAAACCAACGAAGATACAACCGACAAGTACTTCGACGTATCGCGGTTATTAAAGCGGCACAAAACGTTGGGCTCACACTGAGTGAGATTGCAGAGGCGCTATCGCACTTACCGAAGAATAAAGCACCAAAAAAGGAAGAGTGGGAACAGCTATCTACTTCATGGCATGACAAGTTGGAGGAAAAAATACAAAGCCTTAAATCAATGCAAAGTCAGCTTAGCAGTTGTATTTATTGCGGATGCTTATCTTTAGATAGTTGCGCCCTATACAACCCACAAGACACAAAGGGGATCAAAGAAACGGGAGCAAAGTTAGCCAATCCTGACAGATAGCCAGTCAGGGTAGTTAATACAGCCTAGACTATCGAATGACAAACCTGATTACGGCCATTGTTCTTTGCCTGATACAAAGCGGAATCAGCACGCGCAAGCACTTCATCGATACTCTCATCAAACTCGTTTCGTTGACTAATCCCTATTGAAACCGTCATGGGGATCTTTTTATTTTGTGACGATAAATAAAACTCATTGTCCGCAATACGGGACCGTATACGCTCGGCCAATTTACGTGCAGCTGTACTTTCTGTCACTGGAAGTAGGATGACAAACTCTTCCCCACCAATTCTGCACAGTATGTCGCTCTCACGAATAATACCGCTACAAAGTTGGGTAAATTGCTTTAAGACATCATCCCCCGCCTCGTGCCCATAGTTATCATTGATTCGCTTAAAAAAATCAATATCTAATGTCAGTAGAGAAAGAGGGTGTTTGTAACGGGTTGCGATCGCAACTTCGTGCTTTGCGATACTTTCAAACGCACGTCGGTTATTCACGCCAGTTAATTGATCAGTATTAGCAAGTTGCTCGATGTGTTTGTTGGCTTCTTCAAGTGCCTTTTGTGTTCGTTTAAGCTCGGTAATATCTACGCCGAAGACAACCGTATAACCACATGCAAGTGTCGTGCGGCTCATCCTGAACCATCGGCCATCTGTGAGGTCGGTTTCAAATTGACTAATTGATAATTCATCGTGAGCTTTATCAAGGTCTGATAGCCAGGCGTCAAAATCATCGGTATCGATAATAACGCCTTTTTGAGACAACCAAGCCTGTCTCAATAGCGCTTTATATTTGCTACCTATTGCCTTCTCTTTTGAAGTACCAAATATATCCGCAAAATGGTCATTGCAATAAAGCACCACTTCATTGTCATAAACACAAAAGCAATCAGGCGATAAATCTAGGCTATTCTTAAGCAAAAGCTCCAGACTCACTTCTTGGTTCAAAGACATAAGCTTCCCTACTTCAGGCAATTCTTCGTATAAATATATACTCAAGTATAGAAGTCATTGGATAATTTACCCTTTAGTCTTTGATAGCAGTATCTATTTGGGTTAGAACAACAAACCACGTTTCTTGTTCTAGTCTTTACCAACTCATGATTGCGATCTACCAGCAAACACGAGTGCAATACCCCCCAAAATGAGCAAGGTGGATACACCAGTAGAAAGGGTTATCGACTCACTTAAGACTATCCACCCACCAATACTTGCCAATGCGGGTACCGAGAGCTGAACAACGGATGCTTTCAATATGGTGAGCATTGGCAGTACTGTATACCAGATTGCATAACCTATCCCGGAAGCCACCGCTCCGGAAAGCACGGCAAGTACGGCTCCACGATATGAGATACTTTCTGCTTCCAATGAAAAAGAAAATACCAATAAACCGAGCAATGACGCCAGCAAGAAGCTAACCGACATAGTCAGAATTGCAGGTCGGTCTTGGGATTGTTTTCCTAGTATCGTAAAGGTGGCCCAACATACACCAGCCACTGTCATCAGTACCGCTGCAAACAAGTCGGGCCTAGTAGCTCCGGGTATAAGCAAATAGCCAAAGCCGATAAGTGACACTCCCAGACCGACCCACTCCCAAAACTGCATTTTGTTTCCACTTAATATATGAAATCCAATCATGCTGAATTGGACGGAGGCAAACAAAATAAGAGCCCCTGTACCTGTGGCAATATTCACATACGAGAAAGAAAAAGCGGCAGCATAACCGAACAGCATGATCGCACCGAAAATGTCTGTTTTCTTCCAGTGAGTTGGAAAATGAAGTGGCCCTAACCCCTTGGCAATCGTCAAAATTAATAGCGTGGCAGCACCAGACATTAAGCGAATAAGAGTAAAGCTTCCCGCATCAATCGCCCCTTCTGCTAGCGCCAGTCGGCATAAAATGGAATTCCCCGCAAAGGCAAGCATAGCGATAATGACAAAAGAAGCTGTTTTAAGTGGAGATACATCCATTGAACACCTGCATAAATACCAAAATGATATAGCTAATATGACGAGTCATTTGAACAAGAAATATCACGTATTTGCTTTTCATGTCCATAATCCAAGCGCTTGACTTTATTATCGCCAAAGTTGTATTCAGTATTTATCTTGTTGATGAATATGGCAAGTCCATCTTACGCAGAACCCTAATTTGAAAGACGTGGTAACTGGTCATTTGCACCCATATATAGGTACATCATACAATTCACCTGCCCTCTCCTTTAAACACCTTTAAATTATTATTTGTTTTAAAACCTGTCATTAATCAGAGCCTATTCACACCCGCAGTATAAAAAAGCACAGAAAATTACCGTCTAGACAACATGTTTGTGTCTTAAATTTATAAAGATGTACAAAGGCATTTATGATCAAGCCTTTGAACGTTTTCTTACCCGTATTTTTCAGGAATGAAAAATTCTAATTCAGTATCCGAATAAAGGCCCCCTATGACCGTAAAGGAATACAGCAACACCGTGCAGCAACTAGACCTCGCCAAGTATGGAGTGACCGATGTAACAGAGATTGTGCACAATCCAAGCTTTGAGCAACTGTTTGAAGAAGAAACACGTGATGATCTTGAGGGATTTGAGAGAGGCACGGTGACTGAATTAGGAGCCGTTGCTGTGGATACTGGCGTGTTTACAGGCCGATCGCCAAAAGACAAATTTATCGTGAAGGATACAACAACCGAAGATAACTTGTGGTGGAGTTCAGAGTATTCAAAAAATGATAATAAACCAATATCTACTGAGACGTGGAATGAGCTTAAGGAATTAACGACAGCTCAGCTATCTGGTAAACGTCTATTTATTTTAGATTGTTACTGTGGTGCGAACAAAGAGACACGCCTAGCGATTCGCTTCATTACGGAAGTCGCCTGGCAGGCGCATTTCGTAAAAAATATGTTCATTCGTCCGACAGAAGAAGAGCTCGAAACATTCGAAGAAAATTTCGTTGTCATGAATGCAGCGAAAACCGTTAATCCGAACTGGGAACGCCAGGGGCTAAACTCTGAAAACTATACGGTTTTTAACCTGAATGAAAGAATGCAGCTGATTGGTGGTACTTGGTATGGTGGGGAGATGAAAAAAGGTATGTTCGCCATGATGAACTACTTTTTACCGCTTAAAGATATTGCTTCAATGCACTGCTCTGCAAACGTTAGTGAAGCAGGTGATACCGCCGTGTTCTTCGGCTTATCTGGCACAGGAAAAACAACCTTATCCACTGACCCTAAACGTCAATTAATCGGTGATGATGAACACGGTTGGGATGATGAAGGTGTGTTCAATTTTGAGGGTGGTTGCTACGCAAAAACCATTCATTTATCCAAAGAAGCTGAACCAGAAACCTATAATGCCATACGCCGCGATGCGCTATTGGAAAATGTTGTCGTTCGCGAAGATGGAAGCATTGATTTTGATGATGCGTCTAAAACTGAAAATACCCGTGTATCTTACCCTATCCAGCATATCGACAATATTGTTAAACCTGTTTCTAAAGCAGGTCACGCAACGAAGGTTATTTTTCTGGCAGCAGATGCGTTTGGTGTCCTCCCTCCCGTTTCAAAGCTAACGCATGAACAAACAAAGTATCACTTCCTGTCTGGATTTACCGCGAAACTAGCGGGTACGGAACGTGGAATCACCGAGCCTGTACCTACCTTTTCAGCATGCTTTGGCGCGGCCTTTCTAACCCTGCATCCAACAAAGTATGCAGAGGTCCTAGTCAAACGTATGGAAGCAGCTGGCGCTGAAGCTTACTTAGTCAACACGGGGTGGAATGGCTCTGGTAAGCGTATTTCGCTCAAAGATACACGCGTAATTATTGATGCAATTCTGGACGGTTCGATAAAAAATGTACAAATGAAAGAGATTCCAATTTTCAATCTCTCGATCCCAACCGAATTACCAGGAATAAGCTCTAAAATTCTCGATCCTCGCGATACCTACATCGACCCACTTCAATGGAAGGGTAAGGCCGAAGGCTTAGCGCAGCGCTTTATTAAAAACTTCGAGAGTTATACTGATAATGATGAGGGCAAGGCGCTTGTTGCTGCGGGTCCTCAGCTAGACCAAAGCTAAGGTCATTCTGACGGTCGTCCCAAGGTGTGTAACAGAACCAATAAACTCTCTGTGTGCACCGAGGGACGCCATATTAAGCGCTATTAGCTTTCTTTCCGCTATTAATTCTCTTTCATCGCTGAAATGACCGAAGGATCGTTGATCAAATTAAATAATAGGCTCTTTGCTGATGCTCTCTGAGAATCGGATAAGACTTTCTTTGGATTTTCTCTGGATTGAGTAAGTATACTTTTAATGAACTTACTATTGGTGCCGGATAGTTCGTACACAAACCTGAGTGTATCTAGCAGTTCACCTTGAGGTAAACTGTAAACAGCCATCTCACGACCTAGGCTATCTATAGAAAGTAAATTATTCACTACCACCTTACGCTCAGCTTTAAACTTTTCGTTTGCCTCAAAGGCATCAATCAACGCCTGTACTCTATCGGCGATTGCTACAGGCACTTCCATTGTTTTAGTTTCATGAGTCATTATTGATTCTCCTGCTCTAACTAGGGTTTAGTCATTGGGCTATTTTAAATATGCCGATACTAATTGGCGGGCTTTGCCCTGCCCTTTCAACTTAGGTATGGTTCAATTCTGGATACTTTAACATTAATCTGAGGTAATGCATTGATCATCCGATATTTAATCGTATAGAAATACGTGGTTTCAACAATCGGCAGGATAAGAACCAATCCAATTACTGATTAAGTCTAACAAAAATAAAGACGCTACAAGGTTTCTTTCCATTCAGCCAAAGCCTGGATATGTCTAGGACTTATCCCACAGCAGCCGCCTATAATTGAGGCGCCAAGATCATACCAACGCTTAGCAAACACCAAATAATCTTCTGGAGATAAATCACGTGTAGAGCTCAGCATGTCATTGGCCTCATGATCAACTTGAATGGGTGTAAAACTGTTAGCATAAACACCGATGTCAATATCAGCATCGTAATGGTCAAAGACCTCCTTCGCATCCTTGACCGCTTGCTCCATTACTTCAGGAATGGAACAGTTGAAGAAAATACCTTTTCCGCCGGTAAAATAAAGTCGTTCAGCCGCCTCTTTTACCAGTTGACCAGATCTTAGTTTCGCTTCATCTTCAACGTTATCTTCCAAAGAAAATGAATAGTAGCTGTCTTTGCCTGAACGACTTAATACCGAATGGACCACTTCAAATTCTTGCAGGCTGGTGATAGTTTCGGCAATCCAGAGGTCAACATAGGGTTCCTGCGCATCAAAAAGCGTAGTGATGATGTCAATTGCTTCATCCGCCTTGAATAGGTCCGGGCGATAGCTTCCAAAAGCGGGGGGAATTGCACCTGCTACACGAACTTGGCCATTGCGTTGGTCGTGTGCATCTCGCGCAACCTCCTGAGCAATAATGGCCGCTCGACGAGCCAGTTGAGAACCATCGGTTTTATAAAGCTCGGAGCCAAGATGAAATGGTACACAGGCATAGCTATTGGTGATAATAATTTCAGCACCAGCATTAATAAAATTTTGGTGGGCTTTTCGAACATAGTCGGGTGATTCAATGAGCGCTTGTGCGCTCCAGAGCGGTTGTGAAAAGGGGGCGCCAATGTCCTTGAGCTCGCGACCCATTCCACCATCAAGTACGGTTACTTTTTTCATTATGCCGTTTCTATACAAACTAATTTAATAACAACTATTAATCCTATTGTAAGTAGAATCAAATTGAAACGTGTACATGGATATCATCGAAAATATAAGACAAAAAACCTCGAAAAAAATCATAAATACGCGTCTCAACAAGATTTACATCAGCAAGGTTTAAATACCAACTCTCTCTCTTTGATGAGGCACTAACCAGTCTTGCTCATGCCCAATAGGTACGATGCCATAAGGGTTAATCGCCAAATGACTTGCATAATAATGGCGTTTGATATGTTCCATATTGACGGTTTTCGCAATGTTAGGCATTTGATACAGTTCTAACATATAGTGATATAAGTGGCTAAATTCTTTTAGCAACTTCAAATTGCACTTAAAATGTGTGTGATATACAGAGTCGAAACGAATTAACGTCGTCCACAATCGCCAGTCAGCTTCTGTAAGTTGATTTCCTGTCAGGTAACGCTGCGTAGCAAGCTTATCATCAAGATCCGCTAGTGTAGTAAACAGTCTAGTGACGTTTTTAGTATACGCTTCTTGAGAAGTCGCAAAACCAGACTTATAAACACCATTATTGACAGTGTGATACACCAGTTCATTTACGCTGTCGATTTCTGCTCGCAATTCTTCTGGATAGTAATTCTCTTCATTTCCAGTTACTGCATTAAACGCAAAATTGAACATGCGGATAATTTCAGATGATTCATTATTGACAATGACTTGCTGTTTTTTATCCCATAATACAGGCACACTGATAATGCCGGAGTAATCTTGCACATTCGCTAGATATCGTTCAGATAGAAACTCTCCACCATATAAATCATCGCCTGTTGTCCCAAGTATTTCTGCGGATTCTTCATCGAGCTTAAAGCTCCATCCTTTGTCATGCATATCGGGATGAACAACACTTACCGTGATTAGGTCTTCTAATCCCTTAAGTTGACGGAAGATAAGCGTACGATGAGCCCAAGGACAAGCCAGTGAAACATATAGGTGATAACGTCCAGCTTCAGCTCGAAAACCTCCAATACCTGTTGGCCCTGCACTGCCATCTGCCGTTATCCAGTTTCTGAATTGTGAGTCTTTACGGCGGTATTCACCGCCATCGATACTACTGTTCCAACTTGATTTAACCTCACTCATGGTAAAGCTCCATTATTATTCTGTGACAACTGTTCAGCTATACCCCAATAAAAGGTAGTAGATGATTTCTATTTTTTATTTCAACGCCAATGAAATGAATATGACTGATGGAGCCATTGTATTTGAACTACTCGGAAAAAAATAACGGGATAATTTAACCATCTAGTTCAAATAATTTGAACTGCTAGGAAAAGTATTTCACCAATTTGATTGAGGTTATCGTTGCGGAGGGTTTGTCATCAAATAATGATCGCTTCACAGGGAAGCGATCATTAGATAAAACTATTAGTTCAATGCCATAGAAAGGAAGTACCCTACTGTCGTGGCAGTGATAACACCAATAAAGCCAGGAATAAGGAAACTATGGTTTAGAATATATTTTCCTATTCTTGTCGTGCCCGAACGGTCAAACGAAATCGCAGCAAGATCACTTGGATAGAACGGGAAGAAGAAATAGGCATAACATGCAGGAAGCACACCTATCAACACTTCAGGAGCGATGCCAAGGGAGAAACCTAATGGCAACATAATGGTCAATACTGCCGCCTGACTTTTGAGGAAAACAGAGACGACAAACATAGCGACTGCAAACGACCACGGATATACATTTACAATATCGCTTACCATAGAAATCAAATAACTTTTATGGAAACCAATTATTGTATTACTCATCCAAGCAATACCGAAAATAATGATAACCGCTGTCATACCTGCAACAAATACATTGCTGTGCACGATCTTTTTAGGATCTACTTTCGTGGTTAACAGAATGATTGCACCCACCGACAGCATCAAAAACTGAATCGCTACCGACATTTTCACTCCGTCGGGCAACAAGCCTAGGTTTTTGCCAAACATCGCGACAAAAATAACTGATGCTATCCCGAGAACAAAAACCAGCAACCCTGTTTTCGCTTTTTTGTCTTCAACAGACCCTTCTTTAGCTTCGATTGCATGGTCAATTAGATCATTTCGGAACTCTTCGTTCTGGCAACGTTCCTGAAACTCCGTATCCTTATCGAGGTCTTTTCCTCGCTTAAGGCTCCAGGTACAAGCCACCAACAAACCGGTCAATGTTGCTGGTATAGTCACCATCAATACGTCAATCAATCCGATGTTTAGGTTATTGTCTGCCGATGTCGCCATAACAACAGCGGCGGCGGCGGCAATTGGACTTGCCGTAATACCCATTTGAGAAGCAACCGTTGCCATCGCTAAAGGTCGCTCAGGTCGAATTCCTTTTTTATAAGCAACGTCATAAATTACTGGAAGAAGAGGATAAACAGAGTGGCCAGTACCAACAAGAACGGTTAATGAGTACGTAGTTAATGGCCCTAAGTAAACTATTTTTTCTGGATGCTTACGCAGCAACTTCTCCGCATATTTTACTAATAATTTCAAACCACCCGTTGCTTCTAGCGTCGCAGATGCCGCAACCACCGCCAATATGATCAACATAACGGCAATAGGTGGTGTACCCGGCGCTATACCAAAAATAAACGCTAGAATGGAAACACCTAGCCCACCAAGAAGCCCGAATGCGATACCACCATGTCGTATACCGACAAATATTACCGCGAGCAATAACATTAAATGTACATAAAACATTATCTATCCTTATTTAAATTGTAAGTCGTTGTCTCACAAAGATATAGAAACGCTTTAATTCAAACGCCAATCTGTAAATTTGTGGGGTTAATTATTCTGTTTGTAGTTTATCAATTCTGGTAAGCCATAATTTGGCGTCCGCAATTAATGTAACTAATTGGCACTTTTGAAACTTTTGTAAACGACAAGCAGAAAACACTTTTTTAACCTCGACGAACTCATAAATAACTGACCTAACACATATAAATAGTGAGTTAAAGGCCGATATACTGAACGCTCTCAAAACCTGTATTCGGATATATTCTGTTTATTGAAGGCTTGAATGAAACTTAAGAGTTACCTAGCGTTAACCACAATCGCAACTTCTTCTTCCATCGTTGTTATTGTCACGACCGCTATTTTGTTATTGCTTCAAAGCTCCCATCAGGAAGGTTTTCAGGCCCGAGGATTGGAACTCGCTCGTGTACTTGCCCACAACCCCGTGGTTATTAACGCGGTTGATGCTAAAAACCAAGGTCAAAATTATGAGTTACAGAGCTACATCGAAAACATAAGAGAAAGCACCGATGCCTCCTATATCGTTGTGGTTGATAAAAATGCAATGCGATTAAGCCACCCTGTTCCCGACAAACTCGGAAAACACTTTATTGGTGATGATATATTCCCTGCTTTAGAACAAGGAAAAGAATACAGTAGCCTTGCGTCAGGGTCCTTGGGCGAAGCCATTCGTAACTTTTCTCCTATTTGGTTAGATGGCCAGGTGATTGGTGCAATATGCATTGGTTATCTTTCAAAAAAAACATCAAACATACTTTTGCAAAAGTTCAGCGACATAGGCCTGTTAGTAGGAAGCGTTTATTTGTTAGGGCTAGCGACGGCCATTGCTTTTTTATACAAGATGAAACGAACGTTTCTAGACTATGAACCAGAATTTATCGTCAATAAGTTTCGCGAACACGAAATGGTTTTTGACAGTATTCGTGATGCAATGATTGCGGTAGATAGCAACATGAACATTACTACTGTTAACAACAAAGCGATCCAAATGCTCTCTATGGGTACACCTGACAAATACGACTATGTTAACCATCCTTTGTCGCATTACTCTACCCCCTTGAGCCAGCTAGTTCTCTCAAAACAGGGACAATTTCACCAAGGTGACTTTGATATTGGTAAGCTTCAGTACCGAGCTAATATTTATCCAATAAACACATCAAAAGGTCAATGTGGTCACGCTATCGTTTTCTTTCCGAACCTCAATCAGAATGAGTTAGAACGCGAAGTTAATTACCTTAAAAACTACGCCGAAATATTGCGAAGTAAGACCCATGAGTATTCCAATAAATTAAATGTCATTTCGGGGTTACTCCAGACAAAAAAATACAATGATGCGATTGAGTTCATACAGGAAGAAACAGACAGGTATCAACTCGTTCTTGGCAAAATTGTATTGTCCGTTGCAGACAGTGCCGTCGCTAGCTTGTTACTTGCTAAGTTCAATAAAGCTTCTGAGATAGGCGTAAAATACAACATAGACGTAGACTCCAGCCTGTCTAGCTACGAAAAAAACACGTCTGAAAAATTGGTAACTATGATAGGTAACCTAATAGACAATGCGCTGCTGGCTTCATGGCAAAACAGAGCCAATAAGGCCCCTGAAGTGAATATTTACCTGAGTGACAGAAGCAGCCATATAATCATCGAAGTGGAAGACAGTGGATTAGGTATAGCTGATGACATTTCAGACCATATTCTCGAATTTGGTGTCAGTTCTAAAAAAGACGACGAACAAAGTGGTATTGGTCTTTATCTGGTTAAACAGTTGGTCAATTACTTTGAAGGCAGTATCGACTGGGAAAGAACAGAGCAACAAAAAACACTATTTAGCATTTATTTGAACAAAAGCGCGGTAGAAAATCATGCATAAGCACGCAGTAATGATCCTGGAAGATGATATTCGAGCAAGTTACACCCTAGAATCAACAATCAATCAGCACCCGGCTTTTGAAGTCGTCTCTGTAAGCGAAAGCTGCTCAGAAGCGTTATCGCAATTTAAACTCTATCAGCCAAGCCTGATTTTTGTAGACATAACTCTGCCTGACGGGAATGGGATCAGTGTCATTCGCCAGCTTCGTGAACAAAAAGCTACCTGTGACTTTATAATGACCACAGCACAAAGAGAAACCTCAGTGATTGAAGAAACAATACATTGGGGAGTTATCGACTACCTAGTCAAACCGATTAGGATGTCTAGAGTGCATCAGGCTCTTGATGATTACCATCAATACCGACAGCAACTTGCCAAGTCGCATACCGTAGATCAAGGAGCGATTGACCAGATTTTACGTAAAGCCAAAGACAAATCACAGAACAAAACGCCGAAAGGAATAGACGCCACTACACTTGCATCCATGAGACACATACTGAAAAATGAATCTTTAGGTCATTTTTCAACCTGTGACATCGGTGAGCGAATGAATGTAAGTCGGGTGACAGCTAGACGCTATCTAGAATTTCTGGAATCAGAAGGCTCAATTAAAATGGTGTTGAATTACAATACAGGCGGGCGGCCACAACGTCTATATACCCAAGTAAATTCAAGATGCGTGTTCGACGAGAATTTATTAGCTTCTGATCAAGGCAGTGATTTAAAAGAATAGTCGTTCTACGACATTAATCAGTAACGCTCTAAATTTACGTATACTGATACTGTTGAAAAAGATGCTGTTTGCACAATGTCGGCATCTTTACCAATAAACAATTTATTAAAGTTTGATTTACATTTTTGTCACTTTTAAAATCTTCAGCCCAAATAAAAAACGATAAAAGTACTGCCATGAAACTGGAAACCGTCGATTACCTAGCTGATGATGCAGCAGAACAATTTGTAAAATCACTAAAAGAAACCGGATTTGGGGTTTTAAAAAATCACCCAATCCCAAAAGAACTTGTTGAGTCAATCTATGAGAACTGGTATCAGTTTTTTTCTACTGAACGCAAAAACGATTTTCAGTTCAACGTAGAAACACAAGACGGTTATTTTCCACCGAGCGTATCAGAAATCGCCAAAGACCATAGTGTAAAAGACATTAAGGAATATTTTCATGTATACCCTTGGGGCCAAATCCCTCAAGAATTGGAACAGCAAATATTAGATTACTACCAACGTACCAATGCATTTGCTGAGCAGCTACTAGGCTGGGTGCAAGAATATGCTCCGAAAGAAGTGCAAGATAAATTTTCGACCGCGCTCTCTGAAATGATCAATGGTAGCGACAAAACACTATTGCGCGTTCTTCACTATCCACCAATGACCGGAGATGAGGAACCTGGAGCTATCCGTGCGGCTGCTCATGAAGATATCAATTTGCTAACCGTGCTTCCTGCTTCCAATGAGCCGGGCCTGCAAGTAAAAAGTAAAGAAGGAAATTGGATAGATGTTCCGTGCGATTTCGGTAACCTGATTATCAATATCGGCGATATGCTGCAAGAAGCGTCTGGAGGTTACTTTCCAAGTACCACTCACCGGGTGATAAACCCAACGGGTGGACGCCAAGAGCATTCAAGGATTTCACTGCCGCTATTTTTACACCCGAAACCAGAAGTTGTACTTTCAGAGCGATACACCGCCAATAGCTATTTAATGGAGCGTTTACGCGAGCTTGGCGTAATTTAGCGGTGTATACCTCGAATCTACCCGTACATATTTAATAGCGTATCTAATAGGACAGACAACACGAAACCACGTAATGTCTGTCCTCACTGATGCTAAAAACGCCTTTTGAACGAGTATCCAGAAACAAAAACTATTCAGCTTCAGCCCAATTAAATTTGCTCTCATCTACGCCTTCTTTGGCTTCTTTGATGCGCTCTCGTCTAAATAGTTCTTCATTTCGAGCGGCATCAATTTCCTGCATAATTGCAGCAAGATCAGCCTCGATATCGCTTTGCTTAAATTCACCAGACAACTCGATATCAGGCGTTAACTCGCCTTTCTCAAATAAAGCCCATATTTCTTTGGCATATTCTGTAGAGAGTAACTCTGGTGCAAACTGGCCATAATAATCACGAATATTGTTTATATCTCGTGTCAACATCCACTCTGCATTGTTATTTGCTGCAGCGTCTACCGCTTGCGGTAAATCAATTATCACCGGGCCGTACTCGTCAACCAGCACATTAAACTCAGATAAATCACC
Organism: Vibrio sp. UBA2441; assembly: GCA_002342685.1. Lineage (GTDB taxonomy): Bacteria > Pseudomonadota > Gammaproteobacteria > Enterobacterales > Vibrionaceae > Vibrio. Next base: position 54,139 of record DDQN01000072.1, on the reverse strand, counting down.
ATGAATGATACCCACACACAACATCTTAACCACATAAGACATCATAACCTGATGATCCTCAACCGCTTGTTCCGCTGACATCATTACATCGTTCAACCTTGGTGCTACGTAACCTTCATCATCGGTCACCAACTCCATAAGCAATACGCCGTCTACGCAACCAAAAGGCTCAGGCACTCTCACTCCAGCCGCAGCAAGCTTATACAAGGCATCAACCTCGGCACTTTGCCATACTTTTTCCTGCTGTTCGCGACCAAAGCCAGACCCTTTTTCCATAGCTCGAGCGCGACGACTATTACGTACTTTGCGCCCCTCTCTATATGCTACTGCCTGTTTAAAGCTGCGTTGGCTTGCTTCCTTGTACACTTTGGCACAACGGATCGTATCACCACAGCGTACAACGTACACTGAGGCCTCTTTGCCACTCATTAATTGGCTCTTCACCTCGTCGACCAATCCATCGTCAACTAGAGGCTGTATTCTCTTAGGTATTTTCATAGCAACGTTATACCTTAGTTGAGGGGTAGATGTAACATGGCACGGGTAAATCAAGGGTAATTTTCTGCTTAAAAAGAAAATTATCACCAGAAGGTGGGCATTTTCTGTTTATATCTGCTCTTATCCCGTTATTTAGGGAGATAACAAAATCAAACGATCCAAGAGGAGAGCCTGTGTCGGCGCTTCAATTCTTTCCTAGATCTGGATAAACTTACTTTGTTAACTCTTATTCTCACTCTGCCATGGAAATAATAAAGGAAATACCATGAAAAACGGCTTAAAGATATTTTTGACTGTTTCATTCCCTCTGATGCTCGCAGGCTGTTTCAGTGAAACTAACCATTTGCCTGATCAGGATCCAGATTACGCTTATGAGCTAGATACTTGGCAGGAAAATTCTGAAATATATGAATTCACTCCAAAAGCGAACCCTGATCGAGCCTGTATCATGCTTATGTTAGACTCAGGAAAAGACATGGGATTATCTTGCATACCTAAAGGCCCTCTAGGTCAAGCCATTAGTTTATTACCGCCTGACTTTGCCTATGAGCTTGATACTTGGGCCGCTAACTCTGAACTTTACGAGTTTACGCCTCGCTCAAATACAAATTATTCTTGCATGATGTATATGCTTGATTCGGGAAATGCTATGGGGCTACGCTGTGAACTCAAAGCCAAAAATGCACCGACGCCTCAAACTACAGTTGAATAGTTCTAGATAGAGATGAAACGAAATAGGTATTTGTTCATCTCTATCTAAACTTTATCAATCCCTGTCTATTAGCAGCCAGGGATTAACAATTATCGCGCGCTTTCTTGGTCAATAAACGAGGCTTCAATCCTCTCTAACTCTTCCTGCTCTTTAAGTTTAATCTCTTCCTGACGAGCAACTTTTCTTTGGTTAAGATCACTTCGCTCAGACTTGGAAAGAAATTTAACGGCTTTCTTGTTAGCAAGAGCATATGCCACCACATCTTCACCTTTCTCCCTGCGTTCATTCACTCGCTGTGAAAAACGTTCATCGTCTCGCGCTTTGCGCTCTTGGGCATTTAACTTGCTCATACCTATTATCCTCATTAGTTAATCATGGTAGGGTTTCACTACGTTCAGTCAAACAAATGAGATTTGTTGTACATTCATATAGCTGGAGGGGCATTCTAGCATAATACCTTTCACTATCTTCTCGTCATATCACATCAGATAGTTATATCTCAGCCAGAATTACTGCCGCTTTATGGCTCAAATTGTACCCTAGCAGGCTTTCTTGCATTAAGGATAAAAATCGCCATAACTACCAGCACAAATGGTAATACGTAAATATTCATCTTTTGCCAACCAACCGTCGATTCCAACCAACCAGAAAGCAACGCGGTTATTGTCACGCAGCTAAATACAAAAAACTCATTGAACGCCTGAGCTTTAGGCTTGTTATGAGGCAAATAAGATTGGCTGAATAACCCTGTTGCAGCAATAAATATAAAATTCCAACCTACTCCCAACATCACTAATGCCGCTCTAAAATGCCAAATGGACTGGCCGTGGATATTTATAGCGATGCAAGCCACGAAAAATACGCTGCCCGTTACGATGATGACTCGCGCACCAAATCTCTCAATTAAATGTCCGGTAAAAAAAGCAGGAACAAACATACCCAATACATGCCACTCAATAACACCTGCAGCCATGGTAAAATTAAATCCGCAACCGATCATAGCAAGTGGTGTCGCCGTCATTAGTATATTCATGACTGCGTAAGCGACCATGGCAGCAAATACCGAAATAATAAAATTTGGTTGAACAATAATAGTTTTCAATGAGTCGGATTTTAACTGTTGATGAGCTTGATTTTTTGTCGGAAAACGAATGGTTTGTAAAATACCTAATGCAATAAGGTTTAATACAATAAGAGCGCCAAAAGCGCCCACGTAGAGCCCGTTTTCTGACCATTCTTGGGACAATATTGCTAGATTAGGCCCTAAGATCGCCGCAAGCACTCCACCAGCCATAGAGATAGAAATCGCTTTGTGCCGTACGCGTTCATCACAAACTTCAATAGCAGCAAAACGATATAGTGTTCCAAACCCGATACCAATACCCAACAAGAATGTCGCAGCACAGAACCAATAAAAATGTTGATTATACAAAGCAAATGTCGCTAATGAAGCGCCACTCACGCCCACAAGGTTACCTATACTGAACCCCCGCTTCCTTCCAAGCTTACCCATAATCAAAGATGCTGGAATAGTGGCAGACATTAAACCTAAAAACTGTAACGCCACTGGCAGGGTAATTAAGCTTGGGCTTGGCGCTATTTCCTTGCCAATTAAGCCAATCACTGAGATAAGTAAAACATTGCCTGTCATGAGAAGCGCTTGGCAAAGCGACAATAACCAGACATTCTTATTCATCAAAATTCCTTTCTGTATGGAATCTAAATCATTCCCATACTCATTCTAAAAATATAATGTCTGACTTATAATACTTTTCAGCTTAGAGTGCCATCTATAATTCTGAATAGTTGGCTTACTCAGATCGCTATCAAGACGGTTGTCAGCTAATACCATACATTGAAACAACCCTATTAGTATGACGATAGAACTAGCATCCATGACTAGAATCAATAGCCCTACTTTTGAGTCTAGTCATTGCAGGAATCAAGATGCTGCCTGATCACTTTAAGAACGCCGGCTTCAGTATTGCTCGGAGCACTAAAGCGGGCGAAACTTTTTACTTTTTCATGCGCATTCTCTACTGCGTAAGAATGGTAGCTGGCTTGAAGCATTTCAATGTCATTAAAATAATCACCAAAACTCATTGTTTCTTCAAAACTAAACCCCAATGTTTCTTGTAAATGTTTGATAGCTGCGCCCTTTGAAGCATTTGCATTCATCACATCTAGCCAGATCTTGGCACTTACAACCACTTTATGCTCGTGACTAAATTTAGCATTAATAGATGGATATACGTTGGCTTCAGAACCATCAAAATGACATATAGCGACTTTAATAAATTCATCTTCAACGGTTAATAAATCTTCAACATATTCACAACGATGATAATACTTTTGGATCTCGTCTAGAGCACGCGGTGCTTGCGTCTCAATGTAAGCGGATTTCTTACCGCATAAAACAATATACGAACCTTCAATTAAACGGGCCTCATTAACAATGGCATCAATGGAAGGTTTATCTATGCTGCAACTGTATAGCTCTTTACCCTGATGCATGACCATAGTTCCGTTTTCCGCGATAAACATCATCCGGTCCTTAAGCGGTAAAAACGTTTGGATCAAACTATAGTACTGGCGCCCTGTTGCCGCAGCGAACACAATTCCTTGTTGTTCAAGCTCATGATATAGTTCGAAAAAATCTGGGTCTAACTGTCCATTAGCATCAAGTAAAGTGCCGTCCATATCAGCAGCGATGAATTTAATATTGTTTTGTGGCATTAATGATTACTCATATGAGATTTAAAGGTGATTAAGCGAGCCTTGATTTAGGCTCGCGGATAGGTGAAGTATATGATGTCTACCTGATCACAAGCAATTGTGATTTATACACAGTTGCTTGCTAAGAGTAATGAAGATCCATATATAAGACGCTTATGGCTCATAGAATACCTGAAAGCAACAACTGTCCACGCCAAAATTCGTGATTAACCAAAAGACGCCCAAATCACCGTGGTAACTAATACAGGACAGACAAACTTCACATACAGTGGCCAGAGTTTACCAAACCAACCTAACTGGAATTCAGGGTAACCTTGTTCTAGTTCTTTAATTCTAGCGTGACGATTCCACACCCAACCGCCAAACAAGCAAAACATAAGTGCTGCTATTGGCTGCAAATACTGAGTGGCAACTGTGGCGACCAAGCCAAAAAGCGCACCAAAGTTATAGACTATCACAACACTAAACGAGGCAATCAAACCACCCAAAACCCAAGACGTCGCGGTACGTCTGGTATTAAAGCGCTCACTCACCAACGCAACCGGGCATTCGAGCATCGAAATAGAAGAGGTTAATGCTGCAATAGTTAACAACAAAAAAAACACAACAGAAAACAATTGGCCAAATAACCCCAGGCTGTCGAACATGAGGGGTAGAACGGTAAATACGAGAGTATCAGAGCTCAGCAATGAACCATCTTCAGCGTATATCTGAACCCCTTTTTGCATCGCAACAAACATGGCAGGAAGTACCACTAATCCCGCAATAAAAGCGACAGCGGTATCCACTAAGGTCACATGCATTGCCATCTTTGGCAGGTTCTCTTTTTTACTCAGATAAGACCCGTAGATCAGCATTGAGCAACCACCGATAGTAAGCGAGAAAAATCCTTGTCCCATTGCAGCCAACAATAGTTTTCTATCCCATATTTTAGAAAAGTCAGGAACTAAATAATGCTTCAAACCTTCAATAGCGCCTTCCTGCATAATGATATAAATAAACAGCAAGCCAAATAAAACAAACAGTGCGGGCATCAAACGCGTGGACCATTTTTCGATGCCTTGTTTAACACCACCTTGCACAATTAATATAGTGAGGGCATAAAATATTAATGTACCTAATAAATTACGTTCAACACTAAATCCTTTAAGCCATACCTTGGCCGCCTCCAAACCCGTAAGATCCGCTATTGCTCCCAACAAAAAGCAAATAAGCCAACCACCAACGATACTGTAAAAAGCCAATACTGCACTCGGCACACTCAAACCAATCCAGCCGACTAAACCACCAACGGTTTTGCCCAGAGAGTTTGATGTTAACGATTTCATGCTATCGACGGGGTTTGCCTGACCATAACGACCGATCGCCATCTCCACCACAAGCATTGGAAACGCGACGATCAAGATCATAACAAGATAAACAAGAAGAAAAGCACCTCCCCCATTGCTAGCCGCCTGAGTAGGAAAGCCCCAGATATTACCGAGTCCAACAGCGGCACCCGCAGCTGCGAGAATAAAGCCTAGACGAGAACTAAAACTTTCACGAGACTGAGCCGACTGGCTCATTGAAATTGAAGATGATTGATTCATTTATATTACATAACCATTATTTGCGAACTAGCATGCTAGTACGATAATGATCAATCACCAAATAAACAATATTACTCAGTATAAAAAGTATGCATTTAGGCAAACTAATAATATTTTAAACTGTAATGTTTTCTATACAGCAATATGAGGTTAGAACTTATCAAATAGCTCTTCCACCCAAACTATAGACTCCTCATAACATTGGGTCATTATTGCTGGAATAATGCCCAAACCTTCAGCAAGTATATCTACTTTATCCCAATCCGCATGTTCATAAGCAATCACCAACTGCAAAATTTGACCCAGTGTTCCTTCGTGAGAAAGCAACGCTGAACTTAACTCTTTATCAATAGGAATAGCATCAATAATCTCATCGAGGGGCTGATCTAATAATGAATCAAGCAAAGAAAACAGCCCGACCAAAAATGCCAGACTTAAGTTTGTAGGCCTGTTAATCGTAGATGATAACCGTTCACACAGTTTCGCTCGTTGTAATGATAGGTTATATAAAGACTCAGGTTTATTGCCCTCTATGGTAGAAATCGCCACGAGCGAGACGAACTTTTTAAGTTTTTCCTCTCCCAAATACGCTAATGCTTGATGGAACGACTTGATTTCAGTAGAAATCGAACTGGTCGAGTTAACATAACGAAGCAACTTATAAGATAAAGTCACGTCTAGCATCACTAATCTTTCCACCTCGTCATAATCAAACTCATCTTTTGATATCGCTTTGCAAAGCTGGACAATGGTTAACAAAGAAGGCTGAATCATCTTATGTTGAATCATTTCTGGCTTATTAAAAAAGTAACCCTGAAAATATTGAAACCCTGCATCTTTCGCTCGGACGAACTCCTGATATGTTTCGACTTTCTCTGCTAGGAACTTAATTTTTGTTCCTTTTAATCGCTGCATAAAAGGGATTACTTTTCTGACTGGCAGGACATGGAGGTCGAATCTGATTAAATTGATATATGGAAAAAATTCCTTCCATTCTGGGCTTGGTACAAAATTGTCTAACGCGATTTTGTACCCCTTGGCGGATAGCTCTTTCACTGCCCCAAGTAGCTCATCGGTTGGTGGGCAATCTTCTTGTATATCTATCATCAGAGATTGTTTGGGAAACAACGCGGGAGTGCGTTCAAGCAAGCTCTTATAGGGAAAGTTGACGGAACCCAGTTTATTACCCAATAAATTCGTAGAGTTGCCCAAAAAATAATTTGAAAGTAACAGATTAGTTGCATATTCAGCATCAACTCCCGGAAAAGAATTTCGAGGGCCATTTCTAAAAAGCAATTCATATCCTACAGTTCTTTTTTCGCTGTCCATGATAGGTTGACGGGCAAAGTATGAGTTCTTCAATTTCGTTTACATCGATTCTAATAAGTACTTAGGCTCATAATACGCTTGTTTTTCTATAAAACCACCTGTTCTCTTCCAACTATGCGGGCTAGCATTTAGTATACCCAGTAACCTTAAGATACTAACTTACTGACCAGTCAGGGTTAAAATCAGACTTACACTGATAATAGCTATTGTCGTGATATACATACCAGAATCGGATAGCTTCTTTACAGCTCTTAAAGCAATAGGAACCCCTGCAAAAGAACCTGCTACGAGAATAATGGCCGTAACCACATCACTCTGACCACCATTACTATATTTCACCGCAGAAATACCCGATAAAACCAAAGCAATAACAATTGAAGAGCCAACTGAGCGTTTAATATCAACCCCTAATATAGAGTTCAGCGTGGGCAAAATAAGTACACCACCTCCAACGCCAGTCGATGCCATAATAGCCCCGCATGCGGCACCCGAACCAATGCCTTTCATTTTATTCGACGTTATTTCCTTTGTTGATACTTCGCCATTTCTTACTTTTATAAGTTTTAATATCATTGAAATAAGTGCAAATAACATAATAGATAAAATAAGCATTTGAACGACATTATTAACCATGATGGAATATTCCGGAACCTTAGTAAGGTTAACTATAAGCTCCGCCACAAAAAAGGTAACGGGAATAGCGCCAACTAATATATAAACAACCTCTTTCCATGAGACATTTTTTGCAACCACATGAGAAATCGTTGCGTTAACTTTTATCAAGGATGCAATCATACTTGCTGTACCCACCGCCATTACTGGGCTTAACCCGAAAACCACCTGAAGAACAGGGATAATCAAAACACCACCTCCGACGCCGGTTAATCCAAGACAAAAACCAATTAAACAGCCAAACAAAAGTCGGATAAATATATCATTCATCGTTAATGACACAAATAACTCGTTATATATTACATCCATAAATAAAAACCATGATTAATTTATGGCTATAATTTACAATGAAACCAACTTATCTATTTATGTCCAAAGACATAATGTACAAAATATAGTATATATCTGTACTTTGACAGATACGTTATTAATGCCACATTACCAACACTGCCGCTACCGCTACCATCATTAACGCAAAAATATCTTTTCGCTTAACCTGCTCTTTCAACCAGAAAAAAGAAATCAACATGGTAAAAAATATCTCTACCTGACCTAAGGTCTTCACTAAAGGAACCGCCTGAAGCGACATTGCGCCGAACCAGCCAAATGAACCAATAAAGCTTGCAATACTCGTCATTGCAACCAAACGGTACCTTTTCTTCATTTTGCTTAGTGTGTGCCGTTCACGTACAAAAAGATAAATAAGTAACATAACGGTCTGAATGAAAATGACTAAAAACAATACCCATGCAGCTCGATGTGGGAAAGGCAGTGATAAGCTCAGGCTAGCTTCTCTCACCCAAAGGGAAGTTAGAGCAAAAGCAGTGCTACAAGCTAAACCTAACAATGCTGTATTTAATGAAATGCTACGAAACCCTGATGGGCAGCTTAACATGAGCACTGCAACTCCACCCAAAAGCACCCCAATCCAACCGATAAAACTTAATGATGTACCAAAGAATAGCACGCCTAAAAATGCAGCCACTGATGCTTCACTTTTCGCCAACCCGGCTCCAATAGCAAAATTCTTCTGCTTAAACAGCACAACCATTAGCGCCGTTGCAACTATCTGCATCACGGAAGCAGCCAAAATATAAAAGATCGATTCACTTGATAGGCTTGGCAGCTCTGCCGGTTGCACAGAATATAAAGTGACCAGATAAACCAGAGCCAGCGGACTGGCCCATATAAACCGAGATAAGGTAACACCCGCAACACTAAGCTCTTTACTCAGCCGGCTCTGAAAAGCATTTCGCCACGCCTGGCTAAAGGCAGCAAGTAAAGTAAGAAGTATCCAGCTCAATGTCGTCCCTATATTTTTTAAATGACAAGCTGCTTAATAATAAAATTAAACGTTATTACCTAGCTCGTTCAATTTCTCTTTCAAGAAAACTTCCGCCTGACGCTGGTTTTCAAATAATACGTCTTGAAAATCTTCATCTAAACCGAGAGACTTGCGAAAATTGGCCACCTGTTTAACCACTGTAACTGAATTCAAAACATAGGCACTTTGGACGCATCCCGACTCCATGCTCATTTTTGCCAACTTAGCAAATTGTTCAAGAGTATCGCTATCGCGTGAAGTATCAAAAACACCTTCGCTGACACATAAATAACCCCAGTGTTCAGATTTAATATTTTCCATCCAAATTGGCATTATATTAATAATGTACTTAATCAGCTCTCCGGTAACACTCCCCTTGTACAAGACCGTTAGAATATTGTCTGTTACTTCTAGATTAATACTGCCAGAAAGCGTCCTGAACGAGAAAGCCTGCTCATCTCTGACACAACAAGGTAATTGATTCGGTTTATAATCCCCCAAAAGAGTCACTAATTCATGAAATTCAATGGGCTTGGACATTAAATAACCTTGCGCCATATCACAGCCTAGCTTCCTGAGATAATATAGCTGGTCTATAGTCTCTACCCCCTCAGCAACGACTCTCAACTCATATAGAGCCGCAAGTTCTATGATAATATCCACTAAAGGCCGCTGAGCCGGGCTACTATTTTGGTCAAGAGCACTAACAAAAGAACGATCTATTTTAAGGCAATCTACCGGGAAACTAACCAATTGATTGAACGCTGTGTAACCCGTACCAAAATCGTCCAGAGATAACTGAACACCCAATCCTTTCAAATCGGTTAAGCGCTCTATAACGTCTTTACTACTTGAAATCAAACAAGTTTCAGTCAGTTCCAATTCCAAGCGACCAGGCTCAATCTCATATTGTTCAATAACGCGAGAAACATCTTTCACAAATGTTTGATTTTTGAGCTCTAAAGAAGAAAAATTGACCGCCATATTTCCTTGATAGCCATAATCATCAGACAAGGCTTTCAGTGCCTTGACTGCCGTTTCCAATACCCAACGGTCAATATCATAGATCAAGCCTGTCGACTCTGCGACTGGGATAAATTCATCTGGCCCGATGGTTTTCAATGTTGAATTACTGGATCGGAGCAGCGCCTCAACACCTACAATGGTCCCATAACGGCAATCATAAATAGGCATATAAACTAAATAAAACTCTTGCGCCTCTAGTGTCTCTTTTAATGCCGATTCTATATAAGCATGCCTGAGGATCTGTTCTTCTAACTCGCTAGAAAAGCAGTGATAATTTCCTTTACCAGATCGCTTGACCTGATACATCGCTGTATCAGCTCGTTTAATCAACAGTTCTGCTGTTGAGGCGTCATTCGGATATACCGCGATGCCAACACTAATCTTAATATTGTGATTAATTCCGTCGACCTCAAAACCACCTTTGCATATCGCGACGATACGTTCAGCGATTTTAGCAATGGTATCAATATCACTAACGTCAGGAAGCAATACAGCGAACTCATCACCAGCTAATCGAGCTATATCGCTATAACCACTTGGCTTAATAACCAAATCATCTGCACGAAAACATTCTGTAAGCCTTTTTGCAAAATTAATCAGGACTAAATCACCGGCTTGATGCCCATAGGCATCATTCACTGATTTAAAGTTGTCTAAATCTATATAAAATAATGCACATTTCTTAGATTCATTAATTGAATACTCTAACGTCCTGTTTAAAGAAGCATTAAACACCGTTCTATTGGCCAACCCTGTTAAACCATCTCTTTTAGCCAAGCTATTTATATCACTTAATAATTTCACATAATTATTATTTAGCGAAGAAACCTCATCAGTTCTATTGATTAGCTTAAGCGCATTTTCGTCACCATCAATCGTTTTTTGAACTTGTTTAGATAATAATGTAATCGGGTTAATAATTTGCTTTCTAATTAACACTCCCAATAACAACAGACTTATCAATGTCACATTAATCACTAAACTGATTATTGAAATCTTATAAGGCGCAATGACAGACTTAATATATGAATCATCTAATGTAATCACTGTCATTAACAAAGGTTGTTTTGTCATTATTCCTGTAACATCAAATTCCCCAGAGGTAATTTCTGAAGTTATTTCTTGCTTTATGTTATTTACTGACTTGTTTGATTGAATCGTTAATTGAGCATTTTTATCAAACGTGGACCAAACTGCCGCTCTAAACTTATCCTTAATGCTGATTTCCGTTGATATTACAGCAGTATATAATGTTGAGCTTTCAGAAAATGCAGTATCATAAACAGATTGTTCCGGAGAAAAGGTTCGATAAACACTTAGTTTAATTATATTTTTAGATACATTCTTCAATTCATAAGTAGTAATGTCAAGCTTAGTAGAGCTGGATGAACCAAGTGTTTCATTAAGATCACTTATATGTTTATCCAGCACATCATTTTTTTTAAATTCTGCGAAAGGATCATCCATATCAAAATAAAATTTATTTTCTCCTATATTATCCATTAAAGAAAAACTAATTACACGACCACTTGAGGTCGTAATGTTACTGATATATCTTAGCAACTGGTTCTCTAACGTATAAGCTGAAAAAGAGGTATTTGTACCGTTAAGATAACGGGCCACTTCCCGACTATTTAAAAACTGCATCATCAAACTATCCAGTTCCAAATAATCATTCTCTAATGTTTCATTGATTAACTTTGACTCATATTCTAGTTTTATTTTCAACGAATCAAGAACTAACGACTTCTGCGACTGATATGAAATTATTCCGGCAATAATAAAAATTACCGATATGATAGGAAACAGTATAAAATTAATTTTTGTTGACAATTTCACCATGTCACCTTTCTATTTCTCAATCGCGTTTAATATTCGGCTTCTAATCTTCAACCCTTTCACATCAATAACTCTATAAGGAAAGCTATGAGCTAAAACGTCTGTGCCTGGAAAAACATTTTTGTCATTTAGGTATTCTTTGCTTGCGTGCTTTAGTGCTTCTTCATTGGTGGTTGAAAACTGAAACTCTTCTGCATTCTCAGCCGAAATAACAGGGTCATTGATAAAATTCAAAAATTCAATAGTTGCGACCGAAGGTGGCTTAGTTGCAAGCGTGCTAAAACACTCATACCAAAGAACCGTTCCTTCTTCTGGTACAATGTAGACCCAGTCTTTCTGCTGCGTCTCCTCAATGATAGTATTTACTTCTCCAGAATAAATAACAGCCAGTTCCAAATCAGATTCTTGCTTATTTTCAATGGTATAAGCAACAGCATTTCTAAAATCTTTAACTTTAGGTGCGACCTCTTTCAATAGTTCAAAGGCCTCTGTTAATGCAATGATATCGCTAGTAAACGGGTCATGTTCTTTTGCCAGCAGCGCAGCCGCAATCGTGTCAATATCATCATATGGGATCATAATTTTATCAGTCATGCTCGACGAAGCAGAAAACACCTGCTTCCAAGATACGATAGGATGACCAATTTTGGATGTTCTATAAGCAATTCCCATGGTTCCCCATGCGTAAGGGATACCATACGGACCACAGGTCTCTATCGCAGAATTATCAATAAATTTTTTATTTGCAAAAGGTTTCTGACTTAAATCGTACATCAATCCTTTTGACCCAAACAACTTTAGTCCTAACCCGTCAACCATCACCAAATCAAATGCTTCTGCACGGTCGTTTGTTATGACCTCATCGCGCAGTATTTCATTTTCAAAATAAACTTGTTTTACACTGTGACCCGTTTGCTGCTCAAAACTCTGAACCACTTCTTCAGATAAAAATTCTTCCCAAATGTATATTTTTACTTCATCAGCAAAGCTACTGCTTGGAAAAATCATTAGTACAGCAATAAACTTCCATGCATTAGTTATCCGCATTGTGAAAACAGGTATACGACCAAACATACTTAAACCATCTAATTCATTTAGTTACTTAATATTAGTTCATTCAAATACAAAAAAATAGATTCGCAACCATTTGCACTACTGTCATTAGCAAATCTATCTGGCTCATCACTGTTTCTTACGTTTTGAAGGATGGAAGGTAGGTTGTAGGTTGTGGGTTGTGGATTGTGGATAACCGGTAACCAGTCACTGATTGTCATTAACAAAAAACTCACACGAAGGCAAAATAACGTCTACATTATATATGCAACTGATGAATATACATCAGGCATATACAGTAATACCCTTTTAACTAACGTCGGATACCTGTCATGGCTAGAAGAAATCAAAATATTATTAACGAAGAAGTCACATTCACTGAAAATGACGAGTTGGTGTCTACCACGGATAAACGAGGTGTGATCACTTACTCAAACGACGAGTTTTGTCGTGTTTCCGGTTATAGTAAGCATGAGCTCGTCGGCAAAAATCACAACCTTGTACGACATCCCGATATGCCTAAAGCCGCATTTAAAGACCTATGGGAGCATATAGGAAAAGGACAACCATGGAGGGGAGCAGTAAAAAACCGTTGTAAAGATGGACGTTATTATTGGGTGGATGCCTTTGTTACTCCTATCTATGAAAAAGGACAACTTGTTGGTTACCAGTCAGTTAGACGAAAACTTGACCCAGAGATCCGTAGCCGAGCAGAAAAACTATACGCTGTGGCAGATAAGGGTAAACGCATTACCGCCAAAATTCGTTTCACTACAAAGCAAAGAATCTTGTTGTTATTTCTAATAACATTAGGTGCGGTAACAGCTGGACTTTACTTCTCCCCTCTCGCTACCCTTATCATCCCCTTTGCCACAGTTGGTGTGCTCTATCATGAAATATTTGTCAGACAAAAATTTTATGACGATTTGAAACATACTTACGATAGTATTTCTCGGCTGGTTTTCTGTAATGATCAAAGTAACTACGCTGAGTACCATCTCAAAATGCAACAGGGTCGAGTGCAAACCATATTAGGAAGAACCTTGGACAGTAGTAATATTCTTCTTGATCAAGTTCACTCACTAGAACATGCATCGGAGCATGCGCATAACTGTGTCGAACAGGAAACCATTGAACTTGAAAAAGTATCTACTGCAATGGAAGAGATGGTCGCTACCATTAATGAAGTCGCACGAAACAGTTCGAATACGCTAGAACAAGTTCATAGTGCAAATAATACCTGTCAGGAGGCGACAGATTTGATCAATGAAACTCAGGTGCAGGTTTCTAATCTGGCTAATGAAGTAGAATCTTCATTTCAATCAACAGCCGATCTGTCAAATAAACTGGAAAACATCACGGTGTTAATGGCCGAAATACAAGGGATTGCTGAACAAACAAATCTTCTCGCTCTAAACGCTGCAATTGAATCCGCAAGAGCTGGTGAACAAGGAAGAGGCTTCGCTGTCGTTGCGGATGAAGTAAGAGCATTAAGTCAACGAACACATAAAACCACAGAAAACATTCAATCTTCTATGGGCAGTGTTATGTCCTCAATCAAAGCATTGACCGGCACCATGCAAAACGGACAGACCGTTGCAAAAACATGCATAAATCATACTTCATCAACTCAGCAAACCGTTAATGACCTAAATAACGTTATACAAAATATAGAAGAAGCAGCCGCTCAGATTTCTACCGCAGCAGAAGAGCAGTCTGCAGTAGCACTAGAGGTTAATCAAAATATCGTTTCAATTAGAAACTCATCTCAGAGCAACTTAAAAGATGTCGATGACGTTGCGGAATTGGCACACAATATAGAAAACAAAGCGCAACAGCTCGCATCATTAGGCTTATCTTTTAAACAATGACACAAATCAACTATGGGATAATAAAGTCGATGGCATACTCACCATCTCAACTTTATTATCCTTAGCTCCACTGCCTATTCACGGCGTATACCATTAAGCTGTTTGCGCAGTTGTTCATCAGTTTCGACGCTGAACTTGCCTAAGCTCAAATTTCTGTTATCCATTTAGGATTATCACTTTTTCCGTTGGCCATAGCGTAATAGAGTAACGTCCAGAAACAATAAGCCGAGTCTGTAAGCATGAACCTACACGAAAAATTACACACAATTATTACCGATCCCACCCTATCGCCTAAACAAAAATCTAACTATATGGCTCTGGAAGCGGATGCTAGTTTATCCTATTTACCCATTTCAGATGAACTTAAAGCGGTAATGAATGACGGCATTATTTGCGATATGTTTGAAGGCAACGCCCCCTTTAAACCTAGATATGTTCTTCCTAACTATGCAAAGTTCCTAAAACAAGGTTCACAATATCTTGAGTTGAAACCTGCTGCTAATTTGGACGAAGCGATTAACGCACTGACAATCTTGTACCACCATGTACCGTCCGTAACCAACATACCCGTTTATCTGGGACAACTTGATGAAATCCTACTACCGTATGTAGGTGAACTCGATGAACAAGCTATTTATCAAAAACTAAAACTGTTTTGGATCATGTTAGACCGAACATTGCCCGACGCATTTATGCACGCCAACATTGGGCCAACAGACAACATTGTATGTCGCACAATATTAAAAGTAGATGCAGAATTAAAGCAGGTCGCACCAAACCTGACATTTATGCATGACCCATCTCAGACTCCGGAAGACTTATTACGTTTGGCGGCTAGTTGTATTTGTGAGTGTAGTAAACCACATATTGCTAACTACCCTATTCATGCCAATACCTATGACGAGAAAGGTTTTGGTATTGTTAGTTGTTATAACTCTCTGCCTTTGGCCGGTGGTGCAAACACTTTAGTTCGAATGAACTTAAAGGAAGTTGCCTCCCGTTCGTCTTCTATTGAGGAATTTTTCTCTTCAACGCTTGAGCATCATTGTCAGTTAATGTACGAGCTTATTGAAGCTCGTACTTCCTATTTACATAATGATTCTAATTTCTTCAATAGTTTCCTGGTGGAAGAAGAACTGATATATGAAGACCGATTTGCGCCGATGTTTGGTATTTATGGAATGGCCGAAGCCGTTAACCTTCTAATGGAAAAGGCTAACTCACCTTGCCAATATGGTCATGATGAAATGGCAAATCAATTAGGACATCAAATATCAGAAAAACTCGACACTATCGTTAAAAATACGCCTGTCAGCTATGGCTGGCATGGTCGTGCTCTATTGCATGCTCAAGGAGGGATAAGCCTGGATGAAGGCGTAACGCCTGGAGTGCGTATCCCTTATGGAAACGAGCCTGATCCTGTAAGTCATATTCAAGCATTAGCCGCTCATCACCAGTATTATTCATCTGGTATCAGTGACATTTTGACCATCGATGAAACAGTAAAAGACAACCCAGAAGCTATGTTCCAGCTAGCAAAAGGTGCACTAGCCATTGGTTTCAGAGAGTTTACCGCTAATGTCGCGTCCAACGATCTGATTCGGGTTACCGGTTATATGATTAAATTGTCTGATATCGCCACCTTTGCAGAAAACGGTTCTCGTACAAATACCACGGGTCTGGGTGCGGAAGCTGCAAAAAATACTAATATCCTAAATAGAAAACCACGTGTAGCGAGTCATGAGCAATCCCCAAGCTACGGTAAGTAGAATACTTCCATTTTCTTGTGTTGACGGGCCTGGAAACAGGCTCGTTATCTTTTTGCAAGGGTGTAATTTTCGCTGCTTAAATTGTCACAACCCTCATACAATTGATCTTTGTGATCATTGTGGCGAGTGTGTAGCGAGTTGCCCTTCTAACGCACTTGTTATGCAAAATAAGCAAGTCTATTGGGACAAAAATCTATGTAGCCAATGTGACAAATGCCTAGAAGTCTGCCCAAAACAAGCAAGTCCAAAAACCGAAATCTTCTCAGTAGAGCAGATGTTAATGCTTATTCGCCAACACAGCCCTTTTCTTTCCGGCATTACAGTTACCGGAGGTGAAGCGACACTGCACGCAAAATTTATTCTAACCTTGTTTGAGGCCATAAAAACTGATGCCTCTCTAAACCATTTAGATTGCATGATCGACAGCAATGGTTCGTTAAATCTCACCGGATGGGAAAAACTAATGCCAGTGCTAGACGGGGCCATGATTGACTTAAAAGCATGGCAGGAAGAGACACATTTATGGTTAACAGGCAGAGAAAATCACAAAGTATTTAAATCCATTCAATACCTTGCCAACCAAAATAGACTTTATGAAATACGTTTGTTGCTAATACCGGATAAAACCGACCTGAGTTGCGAGTTTGATGCTTTATGCGCTTACCTTAAACAACTTCCAGAGAATGTGCGCATTAAACTTAACCCATTTCAACATCATGGTGTTACTGGAGAGGCTTTAGGATGGCAAAAGTGTACACAAGATTATGTAGAACAATTTGCACAAAAACTCAGAGTAAATGGAATAACCAACCTGATCGTTCCCAGCGTATACTCAAATGACCTCAAGATGCAGGATTCAGAGCTTCATCAACGAGTTCAGTTCAAGAAAGATAACTGAAGGAATGGCATTCCCTTTCAAAGTTATCTGACGCAGAAATGAGGTCGTTGATGAGCTCCCAAAGGGCGAGTTTTATTGGCCCCTGCTCTGTGTTACTGATTTTTACCGTAGAATAACTATGCCTTCAAATCAGTGCCTTGATCAGACGCCAATAAATTCTCGCTGAACAAACATCTTGAGGTTACTTGAGTATATATATTTAGTTTAAATATGTGAAACAAGTTAATATATAACCACTTAGCTCAATAGAGAGTTTGCTATACTGCTCTGGTCTCGTTGGAATAGGTTATTCTCAGTTAATGAAAGAGCTATTAGAATTTAGTCTGTTTCAGTTGTACGGCTTAATATTCATCGCCATCGGTTTCACAATTTACTTTCGCGATCTGCGCTTTAGTCACCTATCCATTGCCTCCGCTCTGCCGACCTTAGCCATATTCGGCTTCATTCATGGACTGCACGAGTGGTCAGAAATGTACTTATATGTATATAAGCAAGAGCTTGCAATGCATAGTACGGTAAAAATATTCAAAGTCGTTAAATTGTGGGCTTCCTTTGTCGCCCTCGGATATTTTGCCATTCAAATGCTCGCCATGACCAAATGGCGATTGCGTCCACACATACAATTTGTTGCTCAGTCGATTACCATTTTGTTTCTATTCAGTGTGATCTATCGGTATGTTTCTCAGGATTTAGACAGTTTCGTTGCGGAAACGACACAACAAATTCGTTGGCTATTTGGCTCTGGCGCTGGTGTTTTAGCCGGAGCTTCACTTAAAAATTACTCTAAAAAGCTAAAACTGGAGGGGAGAAAAGCCGCCGGTGCTGTCGAGTACCTTGGCATATCGATAATCGTTTATGGCTTATTTGCCGGATTATTTTATATTCAAGACGTCATTATTGGAGCTTCTGTACGTACCATTTTGGCTATGGTCATACTGTTTTATCTTAGAAAAACACTAGAGTTATTTGATGCTGAAAGACAAACCCAGATAGAACGTTCGCTTCAGGAAGCCCTACACGATGATAAACTCAGAGACATAGGCGAACTCTCTTCGGGCATAGCCCATGAGATCAAAACCCCACTAAGCAGTGCGCTCATGCGCTGCGATCTGTTAGAGAAGCAGTTGGAAGGTGAAGCTTGTGACAAAGATAATATTAAAAGACACCTGCAACACATCCGGAAAGGTGTAGTAAAGGCCGCTAATATCAGCCATGAGTTACTGCAGTTTTCACATAAACGCAGTGCGGTTAAACAAAAAGTTTCTATGGATAAGCTGATCGATGAAGCATTAGATCTTATGGGGCATCGTTTAACGGAATTTGAGGTATCGAAACAAATTTCTAGTGACCTCTATTTTTATGCGGATAAAGAACAGCTTGAAGAGGTCATTATCAATATCGTCAATAATGCCATTGATGCCTCATCTGACAAAAAGTTGATATGTATTCAGGCGGAACAAAAAGGATTAAACGTCTTATTGTCAATTACCGACTTTGGCACTGGCATTGAAGATAGCATCAAAGAAAAAATAACGTTGCCCTTTTTTACTACCAAAGACAAAAATAACGGTACTGGGCTGGGCTTAACACTTTGCCAAAAAATACTGGAACAAAATCAAGGTAAGCTAAGCTTTAATAATACCAAAACAGGCTTACGTGTTGATATTGAATTACCCATGGAGAGCTAATGAGTTTAAAACTACTACTGGCAGAAGATGACCTAGATTTAAGGGAAGTCATCACTGAAGCCTTGTCTCTTGATGGCTTTGACGTGACTGCCTGTGAAAGTGCAGAGCAAGCGATCAGTTGCGCTATGAGGCATCATTATGACATCGCCCTACTGGATTTTGTAATGAGTGGGATCAGCGGAATTGACGCAATTACAGTATTAAAACAAACAAACGCAAATATGGGCATCGTGATTATCACCGCATTTGGCACCGTCGATACGGCCGTAAATGCAATGAAAAAAGGCGCTGACGAGTTTTTGGCTAAACCTTTCAACTTACAAGCCTTGTCCGTCACGCTTAAAAAAGTTCATGCTGAAAAATCTTTAAAAGCACCGGCAACGAACAAAGACAGTGATCTGGTCTTTAGTGCCCTAGCCAACCCAATACGCAGAAACGTGATTTGTCAGCTTAAAACTCACCAAAAACTTAAGTTTATGGATTTATGCCGCTTGGTGGGAATCGAAGATCATACTAAATTTAATTTCCACCTACGCCAACTAATCAAGAGTGGCTTAGTTGAAAAAGATAGTAACAAAACCTACTTTTTAACCAAGTTAGGCATTGATATCGAGTCTCGTGTTTTAATATAAGTAACTTCAACTCAAAATAAATAATAAAAAACCCATCAATTAATGATGGGTTTTTTATTAGTAAGTTACGGAATAAATAATTCTTAGTAACCGCTATTCAAGCGCTACTGGATGAACAAATTTTGCTTCTGTTGAATAAAGGTTTAAAAACTGTTCTATTCGTACTGAGTAAAATCCGTCAAGTTCTTCATCTTCTTCATCATGGCAATCAGTACAAATGTCTTTAGGGTCAGACTCTTCATGGGGGAAATGACACTCAACGCATTCCATACTCTCGCCATCCTGATGCTTAATGTTATGTTGACGTCCTTCAAGTTCAGACATTACGTCGTGACACTCTATGCAACTTTTATACTCAAATTCCAGATCATCTGAAGGCTCTTCATCTACATGACATTGGTTCGCACACGTTTCATCTTTTAAGTGAAAGTTAGCCAGGTTATCTTCATCTGGATTAGGTAGATCTTCCGCACCAGCTATCGGCGCTGCGACAACAAGAAGACTTAACAATAACCATTTAATTATTTTCATAATCCTGTTCCTCTTAATTTAAATTCCATGGCAATCAATGCACATTAGGATTCTGGAAGTTGGCTCAATATTTTTTATCGGATCCACATCCTGATGCAGTTCATGGCAGGATGAACAGTTAATTTCGGTAAAATGCACATCATGTGTCCATTCTGCCGATCTTAAATCTTCTGGCACGTGACAAGTGGTGCATTGTTCATTTTGAGTCTGAATCGTAAGCGAAGAGTGTTCAGAAAAATTAATTATCTCAGCGTCATCTTTAGGGTGGTTCCCCTTAAACCCATGACATGCGGTACAGTTATTGAAAAATTCCTCGCTGGCGTGAGAGCCGACACTTGTTATCGCTTCTATTTCTTTTATCAATCTTTTTTTCTGATGGCAACGAATGCAGCGCTTATTTTCTTTAACAAGCAATACCATATCATCGTCATTTTCAATTTGAGATTTAAAAATCTGCTCTGAAGTCTGTTCAGACATGTTTTCTTGCGCAATGGATATACTAGAAAAACTGAACAAAAACAGGCTCAATAAAGTAACGCTCAATATCTTTATAAATTTAGCCATAGTCTTAAACCCAGCCTAGCTAATATTCTATAATTCAATTAGGCCAACATATTGCCGGCCTAATTAGTGAGATTTAAACAATCGTTGATTATTTAAACGCTAGGTTTACAACTCCTCTGTGGAATATATGGTTGATTTGAGAGTTATCAAATACAGCTACCCCAAACGGATAAGTTTTACTCATATCTTTAAATTGAACGTCTTGTGTTTCTGCATTTTTGCCGGTAGTCACAAGTTTACGTTTCATTTCAAGAGTCCAAACGCCATCTTTCCATTCAGCACCCACTTCAACGTCACCACGAGAACCAGTAAATGGTGCACCAGTTAACCCTGGGATACGCTTAATAGCACTGAAGTCTTTAGTAAATGGTACTTTTTCAGTTTCAAGAATCAACAACGTATCGTCCTTCAGATTCTCTGAAACATAGGCTGGTTGACCATCTTTAACATTATTTACGTAACCGCCACCTGTTTTGCTATCGCCTTTACGTCCCCAACCTTTGTTTGCTTTAGGGTCAGTATTACTATCTACATACTGATCATCTAACTGATTGTGTACCGCACTGCGAACCCCTTTCCAGTGCCACATATCAATGAACTGGCCCTCGTTGGTGTATTTACGTGCTGGGTTCTTATCTTTAATTCCGTTAATTTTTCCGTCTTTTGCACGGTGACACGCCGCATTACAACCTTTCTTGTCAAATCCATCGGCATTGATATCCCAGAACACAGCGAACTTATCTTCATAATAGGTATTGTCGTGACCAGTGCTGTCTTTATTTTTTAACTGCTTCCATGAGCCATCTTCTTGTTTTATCCAAGGAAAACGGTCAATACTCTTCGTTGGGTCATCATAACGCACCAAGAAATACACATATTCATCATCGTATAAGGACTTCATTTCTACGTTAGTTTTTTTGATGCCGTCATAACCATTATTTGGTTTGTATGGTAATTTATTGAGCTTAATTTTTATTGATTTAGCATTATCCCACGCCGAATCTGCCTGACCATCAATGGTAATATCAGCCATCGATTTATTACTTTCTAATACACTACTCTTAGCCTGTGCAAATCCAACAGGTATTGCTGCTAATGCGACAGCGGTACTTACTGCAATTATTGATTTATTCATATTAAGCTCCCATGGCTATATAATTTTTCCTTACCACTAAAGGATAGGATTTTAGCCATTGAATTGTTTGACCTTAATCAAAAAAATAAATATCACCATATTTGAATAAATAGCTTTGTGATCATCTAGTTGAAACCTGTTAAGCAGATTTATACATAAAATAATAATTTGATAAATTTATTTATCATTTTATTTAGAAACATTTACGTAGAAGCATTACTTCGAAACAATATAAATATACAAATGATAATAATACGCATTAAGAATACTTATTTATTCCCATTGCACTTATACTCTAAAATCACATAATTTCACCAGAAATTTGTAGCTTGTTGTTATAAACTTATAGCAACGATACATCACTTTATTGCTATAAGTTTAATAATGCGAAATACCGACGACTTTCTTATTTTTTATCAGCTAATAGAACACGGGTCATTTAGCAAGGCTGCCGAACAGGTTGGGCTGACAAAATCTGTCGTCAGCAAAAGAGTGACTAGGCTAGAGCAAGACTTGGGTGTTCAACTCCTCTATCGCACCACTCGTAAAATAACCCTTACCGAAGCTGGCGAAATATTTTATCGGCATGCACGTGAAATATTCCTTTCAGTACAAAACGCCGAAGATGAACTCAACGGATTGGGAGAAAGCCTTTCAGGCAGTATCCGTATTACAGTCCCAACCATCTCCGGTGAACTCATACTGCCTCAGGCTATTGCAGAGTTTAGTGAAAAATACCCCGATATTGAAGTCTATATGGATCTGGATAATCGGTTTGTCGACCTTCTTAGTGAAGGGTACGATCTCGCCATTAGAACAGGTATTCTTCCCGATTCCAGCTTTATTGCCAGGCGTCTAGTCGATGCTCACTGGATTATATGTGGCGCACCAAGCTATTTTGAAAAACGTACTATCCCAAAAACTCACCTTGATTTAAAAGATCACAACTGCCTTGGTTATTCCTATCAAGAAACCGGCGCGTTTGACTGGTTGTTTAAGGGCAAGAAAGAGCCATTTACTGTGAGTGTCTCTGGTAACTTTTGCAGCAACAATGCCTCTGCTTTAAAGAAAGCGGCCCTGCTGGGACAAGGTTTAGTCTATTTACCTAAAGTGCTTGTATTTGACGAACTCAAGGAAGGGCAGCTGATTGAAGTTCTTCCGGATCAAGTAGGAAAATGCTTAGGCATTTACGCAGTCTATCCATATACAAAACATTTACCGGTAAAAACCAAACTTTTTATCGAACATATCTACGACTGTTATAACCGCAACACAGAAAAATTCTAAAGCAAAGGTCCGGCTACATAGCTCGGACCTTTAAATTAAGCAGTATTTTTGGAGATAGTAAGACTGCTGACACTATTAAGTAAAAAGTTTTAGATGAAAGTGCTCACCACCGCGGCGACGATTCCATAAACAATCATAGGTTTAACGGTCTTCTTGATAATGTAACCTTCCTTATTTGAAATGCCCAGAATGGTTGAAACGGCGATAATGTTGTTAATACAAACCATATTACCCATTGCGCCACCTACTGATTGAAGACCCAAAATGGTGGTTTGAGACAACCCGGTATTGATAGCAATGGTTTGTTGGATAGCACCAAAGGTTAAGTTAGAAACCGTCGCAGAGCCTGAGAAAAATGCGCCCAAGGCACCTAAGTAGGCCGCAACGTACTGCCAACTAGTTCCCATCAAATCAGAGAACGCTGTGCCCGTTACCATGATTGGAGAATTTTCGTCACCTGTCATCATCAGTTTCACCATGATCAGTGCACCAACCAGAGCAATAAAAGGAGTTTTAATCCGGCTGCCTGTTTCCACAAACATCTGCTTAACTATCTTTCCTTCTAATTTAAATACAGGAATGGAAATCAGTGCAACTAATAAGAATGGAATCAACGCCGGAACATAGAGTGTCTTATAAGCCCATGCCACATCCGTCCCTAAAATTTGGCTAAGCTTGAGGATCAGTGCCTGACTAATACTAAAATCACCCAAAGGCCCTAATGAAAGACTAAAGACTTCAGTATTGTCTACTAACATTGACTTGATACCAAACTGCTTGATACGAGTCACAATAAGAATAAAGATAAGCAGCAGTGTCGGCGTCATTGCCTTCATCACTTCTGCAAATGCAACTGGCTTGCTCTTCGCATCACTCTCTGACTTCACCACTTTTTGAAGGCCCAATCCAGACTTTGCAATGATAACCGAAATGATAAGACCGATAGCGCCACCAACCAGAGCAGGGAACTCAAAATTCCACTGTGCTATCAGGTAATACGGTATCGTACAAGACAGAGTGCTTAACAACACAAATAGGTAGTTGCGCTTTATTTCACCCCAACTAACCACAAAGCGAAGTGCCATAGGCGGAACAACAAACGCGGCGACCATATGAATAAGTGCACTAACCTGCCCAGCTTCCAGCAACTGAGAGTTATCTAGTCCAAGGTTAGAGAAACCAAACCAGGTTGGTGTTCCTACCGCACCAAACGATACCGGTACTGAGTTCATCACTAATGCTAACATTGCTACTTTTAAAGGAGGGAAACCAAGTCCAACAAGAATGGGAGCAGCAATTGCAGCAGGCGTACCAAATCCGGATGCACCTTCAATCATAAAAGCAAAAGCCCAACCAATGATCATAAGTTGTGCAACCTGGTTACGGCTGATGCCTTCCAGCCAGCGGCGAATTACAGCCTCTGCACCAGATAAATACGTCAGTCTATTAATTAATATGGCACCAGCCACAATGGATATTGGGGTAATGGCTGACAACATACCCGCGATGATGTTTGCACTGATCAGTGTAAAACCAGTATTGAAGTAAAAGTATTGCAGAGTTCCAACCATTAACGCAGTCACAGGTAGTGCGATATGGGATGGAACACCATTTTTTTTTGTCATCATCCAAATAAGAATGACTATGGGCATAACGGATATAAATAGGGTTAACATTCAGAACTACTCCATACAATGAACTCTATATTTCTTGGGAAATATGAAATTAATTTTATTATTAATATTTTTGTTTGTTGCTTATATACAATTATTTATTGTGGCCGAGTTATTTTAATAAGCCTGAAAAATAATTGCATCCCCTCTAATTAAGGAACCACACGTTAACTGGGGTTTTACAAATACCCAAAAAGCCTAACAAACGGCACTCGACACAAAAAGCCTCGTAGAAACAACAAGTTAAACAATAAGGGGCAATTGGATAATAATTTAAATCAGAGATAATGACACAGTAAGTTTCCAAAATAGATATAATAAATGGTGCAACACACATTAAAACCGGCTAAATATCCTTCAAATGTTAATTATTAAGATAAAAGGTATTTTTATGTTTGTTGTTAAATTACAACGTAATTAGCTAATAATAAGTAATAATAAGTAATAATACCTACATATAGTTATTACTCACGTAATATAAAAACATAATTAATATTGTGAATATCTATTTACGGAACTAACACCTAATAGGTATATATACACACCAGTAGTTGCAAGGATGTTAAATTCGTTAATGACTTTAACATTAATTTATTCCTTAAGGTAACCTTTATTTCGTTAAAACAAAAAAAGCGGCTCTATATCAGAGCCGCTTTTTTATTAATTTTTGTTAATTAACTGACTTTGTCAACCAAATACAATATCGAGCGGTATTCTATTCCACTATGCTCTGATAACCCAATCTCACAGGTTCGGCTATTCGAATAGCCTTCAGTACAATGCTCCGGCACTTGAGAGCTCAACGACGCAAGCGCTGATGCATTGAGCTCAGGTGTGGTAAATCCCTTATCTCCTGCGAAACCACAGCATTGAATATCCTCAGGTATAATGACTTTTTCTGCACACGCTTGTGTTACTTTTTGCATTATGTCTGCCAAACCACTTCTGCGAGATGTACAGGTAATGTGTAACATTACTGGTTCTGCTTGCGGAGTAATACTCAACCTCGGCAACACAAATTCGGAGACAAATTTAAACGGTTCATATATAGCCAGTTCTTTTTGTAACGCTTCTTTACTTAAACTGGCGCACGGACTCGTATCCATTAAGATGGGATACTTCCCGTCATTAGAAGCATTCCAAAGCGCTGTTTGTAAGCTGTTCATCTTGTCGTTAGCAGTATCAACGTAGCCTTTACTCTTGTATGGCATACCACAACATTGACTATTAACGTCTTCTGGCAATATCACATCGTAGCCAGCTTTTTCAAGTAGCGAGATCGTCACCTCCGCTAGTGGCCTGTTATCCATGGCATTCTTTTCAGTACCCATATTTCGAGAAGCACAGCTTGGAAAATAAACCACCTTCTCTTTACCTACTGAACGAATTGTCAACGTATTAACATCTGACGCAGGCCTTGGTAAATGTGGTGTCCAGAGTGGAATTTTCTGTCCTGACAAATTATGTGCAACTTTAGTCATGGCACGCATATTTTTCGTTCCAATGACAGTATGCACGCCATTAGCAGCAGTCAAACCCAGTTTGGTCGCTTTGGTAATGCCTTCAAAATGATTTGCGGTCCAGCGAGCGATACTTTTTGCACTATCACTGTGATCTTGTCTTAACTTACGCATCAAATCACCGGTGTTTATACCTACAGGGCAGCGATCTGCACACAAACCAGTTGCCGCACAAGTATCGACACCTTGATACCTAAATACCTTTTCCATTTCAGCTAACTTAGCCGGATCTTCGTTGGTTCTGCGTAACCGGCTAATTTCCCGATAAACGGAGTTTCTTTGTCTCGGCGTTAAAGAGAGGTTTCGTGACGGACAAACAGGTTCACAAAAACCACATTCGATACATTTATCAATTAATGTATCCGCTGCCGGCATCTCTTTCAGGTTCTGAATATGAGATTCATGATCATCATTAAGAATAACGCCGGGATTAAAAATACCCTTCTTATCAAAGATTATTTTAATCTTCTGCATAAGTTCGTAGCCATCTTTGCCCCATTCCAGCTCAACGTAAGGTGCCATGTTACGCCCGGTGCCGTGTTCAGCTTTTAACGAGCCCTTATAATCAACAGCGACTAATGTCGCGACCGCATCCATAAACTCGCTGTATCTTGCAATTTCTTTTTCGCTATCAAATGCCTGAGTAAACACGAAATGAAGGTTACCCGCTAACGCATGACCAAATATAATCGCTTCATGATAATCATACTTAACAAATAGCTCCTGAAGCTCTCGAACAGCAGGTGCCAGTTGTTCAAGTGGAAAGGCTACGTCTTCGATAATGACCGTAGTACCCGTTTCTCGAACTGCACCGACAGCAGGAAACAGTCCTTTACGAATACCCCATAGCTGAGCACAAACCGTGGTATCCCGACTAAATTCGACCATTTCAATCGGGGAATACTTATTTATAATGGCCAACAATTCAGCAGACTGTCTTTCCAAGTCTTGAGCATCTGCTGCGTGAATTTCGATAAGCAGAGCCGCTGCTTCGTTATTGCCTGTTTCACTTAGCTCGGCAATAAAACCCGGCATTCCCGGTTTGTCTGCGACAGAGGCCAACGAGCGACTGTCCATTAGTTCAACAGCGGCGACTTCTGTTTTACTCAATTCACTAACTGCCAGACATGTACTTTCGATATCAGAGAATACAAATAAGCCTGATGCCTTGTCGGCATGGTCAATCACAGTGTTGTAAGTGATATCTGCTATAAATCCAAGGGTACCTTCCGAGCCAATAAGCAAGTGTTGAAGTATCTCGATAGGATCCGAATAATCCACCAAGGAGTTCAGGCTATAACCCGTGGTATTCTTAAGGCGATACTTATGACGAATTTTATCGGCAAGCTCTGGGTTATTCTGGCAATCAGCAGCAAGCGCTATCAGATCTGAAACTAACTGTGAATGCGTGAGTTTAAATGCTTCCACACTCTCATTGTTTAACGTATCTAAAATGGTACCGTCAGCGAGAACAATTGTCATACCCGCTAATGTCTTGTAACTGTTTTTAGCGGTTCCGCAGCACATTCCAGAAGCGTTATTCGCGGCAATACCACCAATTTTGCACGTATTGATAGACGCAGGATCAGGGCCAATCATACGTCCATAAGGTGCTAGATACTTATTCGCGTCCGCACCAATGACTCCAGGTTGAAGCCAGATCTGCTTTCCCTCATCCAATATTTTGTATTGTCGCCAGTTGGTTGTCAGGGTGATTAAAACGGAATCTGAAATGGCTTGCCCTGATAAACTGGTTCCTGCAGCACGGAAAGTCAGTGGGATATTTCTTTGGCCGCAGGCTTTTACGGCTAACACTACTTCATCAATAGAGTCGAGCTGCAAAACAAGTTTTGGGGTCAATCGATAAAAACTGGCGTCTGTACCATAAGCAAGTGTCAGGGTTGGGTCTGTGATGATTCTTTTTTGATCAATCGTCTTATTCAGTTCATTAATCAGATCTTGATAAGGTTGCTGCATAGGTGCTCCACGTGATGTCCAGTCTGGTTATTCTTATAGATTTATAATCTAAGCTCAGCTCGGAATAGTGTAAGCTTAGGTTAAATTAGAATAACCCAGATGGATACCTTGATATATCCTCTTCAATTCACATATTTGTTGCAAAAAGATTACCAATCAAAAACACCGGATTAACAGAGCACCACTGCTAACCCGTATTAAGAGCTCATTTTTTAGTCAGCAGCCCAACGTCAACAGAAAATCCAATTCGCTGGTTTCATTAAACTCAACAACAGGTTTATCGTATTCAAAAAACTTCATTGGTTGTCCCGTCGCGCTGTGGTACGTCAATTTTCCATCAGACAATTGCAGCATGGTACCTTCGGCAATACCCACCACCACTTCACTTTGATTTATTGCTAAAAACTCTTCAATACGCTCATCACGAGTTTCACCAAGGTGACCAGATATAGACGCTTCAATATAATGCGGATTAATTTGAAACGGCACTAAATTAAGGGACGGTAAAATCGCAGCACTGACAATAGGCATGTCATTCGTAGTCCGAATTGTTGGTGTAGCTACATTAGTACCAGCACTCCAGCCAATGAAGAGTTTATTCTGCTCAATGACCGCTTGGCGGATCGGTTTTATTAAGCCTTGATCGTGCATCATGCGATTAAGAACCCAAGTATTACCTCCACTAATAATGACACCATCGGCTTGTTTAATGGCTTCAACCGGATCATCCGTTTCATGGATACCAACAATGTCACAATCGTAATTTTGAAATGCAGCTTGAACTGCCTCAGTGCGTTCGGCATAGCTACCTCGAATCACCGCATATGGAATAAACACCAGTTTTTTCGGTTTTGTTTTTTCCATCATTGGCTTAATCCATTCTGCGCCATATTGCAGAATATTATCATTGCCATTCAGCTTTCCATTACTAAAAAGCATTATGTTCATACAAACCTCGACACTATTGAGAAAATTTATTATGGGTGATCTTAATGATCTCTTGTACTACACGGCTCGCCGCTCGTAAGGAGTCCACTGGCAAATACTCGTATATCGAATGGAAATTATGCGCACCAGTAAACAAATTTGGGCAAGGTAAACCATTTTGCGACAATACCGCGCCATCATAGCCACCACGCATTGGTATCTGATTCATCACTATCCCACTGTTTTTATATGCCTGTATGGCAATATCGATTGGATAGCTATTTTCTCCTTGTAAGCTATTTGCCACATTTTCATAGCGATCACTTAACTCTATGTCTACGCCACCATACAGCTCATTCATATTACGGGCGAGCGTCGCAAGAAATGTCATTCTCTCCTGATAACCTTGCCAACTAAAATCGCGAATATCGAGTTTCAATACAGTTTCAGCGCTGCTGCCTGCCAATTCTTTTACCCAGTAATAACCCTCACGATTTTCTGTATATTCAGGCGCCTCTCCCGGAGGCAACATAGAAATGAACTTATGAGCCATTAATAACGAGTTTTTCAGTTTGCCCTTTGCCGACATGGGATGCGCTGATTGCCCGGTAAAGGTCACAACTGCATTACCAGCATTCCAGTTTTCACACACAAACTCTCCTATCCCACAGCAATCTAGTGTGTAACCAAAATCAGCACCAAAACTGGCAACATCAAACGCTTTTGCACCACGAAGACCTTGCTCTTCATCTGGTAAAAAAGCCACTTTAATATCGCCGTGTGGTATCTCAGGGTTTAACATGAAATATTCCAAACTATCCGTAATAGCGGCAATAGCAGCTTTGTCGTCAGCACCGAGTAAACTTGTCCCATCAGTTACCACTATTTCCTGACCACGATAGTGATTTAACTCAGGAAACTCTGCTTCGGTAAGAAATATACCTAACGTTTCGTTGAGACATATTTCATCACTTTCATGCTTAACAATTTGTGCTCGCGTATCATTTTTTTGCTCTGCACTGGTATCTAAATGGGCAAAGAACGAGACAGACGGAATAGCATAGTCAACATTAGAGGGCATGGTCGCTGTGACAATAGCTTGCTCAGAAACAACAACGTCTGTTAAACCAAGGTCAATTAATTCTTGTTGCAGTTTTTTTGCTAAAACCATCTGCCCTTGAGAAGAGGGCATAATGCCCGCCGCCCCGTTTTCACGATTGGTTGTAGTGTTAATTTCGGTATAACTTAAGAAACGTTGGACTATCTCCATGGTAACCTCTTACACCAGTAATTGAGAAAGAACGAGCACAGTTAGCAGACCACCAATCATTGGTATAGCGGTGCGTTTTGCCAGCTCGATAGGCGATACGTTTGCGACACCAGCACACGCAATGACAACACCCGCCACTGGCGATGCTGAACGCATCAGACCTGAGGCTAACTGCATTGGTAAAGCGACAGCAGCTATTGGAGCAGCCACTTGTGATGCTACGTCTGGTGCGAGGTTTGAGAAACTAAAGAATGATGCATTACCCGACCCCGATAGCAGTGTCACCAGCGTAATAATCAGTACCAGCACCAATACCATCGCTAAGTAACCGAACCCCAGACTAGAAGCAGAATTAAGTAGCAGTGAGATAAATCCAATTGAACTTAAACCTGTCACAAAAACTTTCGCTGAAATGATTAGGCTCACTACGCTTGCAAACACAGCCCCCATTCCATCGAGGTACACTTTCAACGAAGCAGCAACAGATTTACCATCGCGAGAAATAATAAAGTCACACAGCATTGAAACAAATAACGCAATGAACATAGCAGTGACTACATTCATCTTCACACTAGTGACAGCAAATTTACTAAAGGTAAGCAGAAGCAGTAAAGGAAGAACAGGCAGAATAGCGAACCATTTTGGTACTTGGCGATGCTCTTTTACATCTAAATTGTATTCATGTTCTACCCCGTTCTCTACATCTTTTCGGTCAAAATAACGCTGACAAACAAAATGTAAAACAGCAATAACCAGCATTGCACCACCTGCAACAACCATCTGATAACTGACAAAGTAGGTTGCCACATCTATGCCGGCCACCTCGGCGGCTTTATTCGCCGCTGAAGATGCGGGTCCTAAATCAAGACAACCTGTCGTCGCGACTACTGCCGCCGCCGCCGCAGGATTACAGCCAACCCCAACCAGCACTGGGTACATTGCTACCAGTAATAGCAAGGCAAGCCCGGTAGCACTTGGAATAAAGATATTAATAAGTTGACCAATCACATACGCCATGGCCAATACAAGATATGGGTTTTTAATGTGAGAAAGCGGCTTTGTTGCTATTTGCACCATGGCATTCGCAGCGCCAATGTGGCTCATATATTTTGAGAATCCACCCACCGCCATAATAATCAGACCAAGCTTGGCAAGAGTGGAAGATGAAATTACTTTAATCACTTCAAAAAAATCGACAATGACAGAACCCGTCGGTTTACCTCCTTTTGGCATAAAGTCGTCATGACCGCTTAAAACACCTAAAGCGATCATTAGCAATCCTGCTAAAAGCAATACAGACTGAGTATTATATTTTCTAACGATAAAGTATCCGACAAAAAATATAATAGGTATAGCTAAGTACGTAATCATATTACACCTCAATGTTAAATTTTGGGTTGTATAGTTATGTGAATCAACCTAATCCACCTAATTAATTTAAGATGGACATTAATAAATATTTACATTGTTTTATTTGATTTAATTATTCTTAAAAAAATCAAAGTCGCTAAATGTATCTTCTATTTTAGAAAATCGCTCTTCTTTATCTTTGGTATTTGACATGCCTTTAATAAAGGCTTCGATTAAACTAAATCCGGCGGTTCGGTTGTTAAATATACCTTCGCTTTCGCTCTCTACAGAAAATATAATATCAGCATAGGAGACAAACGGATTTACCTGCTGGTCTGTTAGAACGATTATTTTTCCACCGTACTCTTTAAACCAATGCACAAGACGAATGGTAATGCTAGAAAAGCGATGATAGGAAATGGCAAACAGGGTATCTTTTTGTGTCACATCTACCAATTGATGTGGCAAGGTTGAAGGATCTGCTCTGATTAGAACAACATCTTTTCTAAGATAACGGGCGAGTAAATAGTAATAGTTTGCAAGCGCTTCCGCTGAGGCACTGCCAATGATATAGAGCTTACCTTCTTGATTGGTTACGTAGTGAAGTGCTTGATAAAAATCATCATGAGACAGGCTTTCAAAAGTTGATTCCATATTGCCCATAACTTCCTGATAATGAGCGGATATCACACAATCATTATTCTTTTCACCCTGTCCGCTTATACAGCGGTCGATTGGGGTCGAAAGTTCTTGAACTAAGTCTTCAGAAACACGTTTTTTGAACTGCATAAAACCAGTAAAACCAAGCCGGTTTAAAAAACGTCCTAACGTGGCTTTACCAATACCAATCTGTTTACAAAGCACATCAATCTTTGCAAATGGCAACATAGTGTAGTGGTCGATAAAGTAATTAACGATCAAGTTTTCGGCCGCACTGAGATTATCAATGGTATTTACACTGTCGATAAATTGCTTTTTATTCATCTGTTTTCCCAAGAATCCAACCTTATGGGAGAATTTTCCTATAAGGGTGATTAGATAAACAAGGGAATGTATTTTTCCCACACTACAAGTGTGATCAAGATAAAAATATTAATCTAATTTTAGGTAATATGTGTATTTAATGAGGCTGTATATTACCAGTTAAAATGTAAACAAAAGGTTAATAAACGGCGATTTCAAGTGGTAATATTACGTTATATACGTCGGATATATAAATACGGATAATAATTCAGCTCACCTCGTTTTGATAACAATTTAGTACATTAAATACCGAAAAATAATTACCAATCCCATAACATTTTGAGCAAGCATTACATGACGTATTTCGAAAAGATACTCAATTAGAGTGGATTTATCATTGAAACCTGCTTGGATATAGCCAATGATACAACTACTATTAACCATCCAACTGCCGCAGAAAAATAAAACCACCGTGCTCTTACACCGCTCTTTTTGCTCATGGCAAAAAATCCACAAAGAATATATAAAAATACAGCTAATAATTTGTAACTGAGCCACGGAGCCGCAGCAGTAAACGGGACAAATTTAGTTATAGAGACCAACGCAATACCGCTACTAAAAAGCAGAGTATCATTAAAATGGGGAAGGTATTTTAACCACGCCGGTGGTTGAGTGATTTCTGGCTTAGTGTAGTAGCGAAAAAATCGAAACAAAAACAGTGAAATGCTGATAGCAACAGTTATCAAATGGAATGTTTTAACACCTAAATACACGAATTACTCCTTTATTTAGCATCAGTGCCTCTTGGTTAATGCGTCTCTACGTTGAAGAAAATACATAAACAAAAAGAGCCTGAGAATCGTCCCGGCTCTTTCAAATCAAACTAACTGGTAAATTACTCTAACGCAAAGTATTTACGCAGTTTTCGATGTCAATGACGCTGGCTTATTTCGTATTTGTGACACTGTAAGTTTTGCTAGGAACAGTGCGATAAAGATACCACCGACTCCAAACAAAATGTCACCAGGCATACGTAACCAAACAAACATTTCAACCAATTCACTGTGAATAACTGCTGGAGAACGTGCATACCAGTAACCATTTTCAATTACAGCGAAGAACTGGATTATGCCGACCGGAAGCAGTGACATAAAGGTCATCGCCGCAAGGCCGATATTCAATGTCCAGAATGACCATTTCAGCCACTTATCGTCCCATCCCACTGCGTCACCAGTCAGACCACGAAGACAGCTTAACATTAAGCCAATACCCAGCATTCCATATACTCCCATAAAGGCTCCATGGGCGTGTGTCGCGGTGGTATTAAGACCTTGAATAAAGTACAGAGCAATTGGTGGATTGATCAAGAAACCAAGTACACCAGCACCGACCAAGTTCCATACCGAGGTCGCCACGAAGAACATAATGGCCCATTTGTATCGTTCCATCCACTGTGTAGTCTTCTGCATTCTGTAGGTCTCTACTGCTTCAAACCCAATCAGAGCCAAAGGAACGACTTCCAATGCTGAGAAAACAGAACCCCAAGCAATAACGGACGTTGGCGTACCAGTAAAGTATAGGTGGTGAAGCGTACCAATCAGTCCACCAGTTAGGAATACAACCGTAGCGAACAATACTGCGCTGTTTGCTGATTGAGCACGTACAAGACCAAGGCGAACAAACATAAGCGCAATTACAGAAGTTGCAAACGTTTCGAAGAAACCTTCAACCCATAGGTGAACGACCCACCAGCGCCAGTATTCTGCAATCGCTAGGTTAGTATGTTTACCCTGAAACAGACCAGCACCGTAGAATAAGCCAATAGCCACACAAGAGGCATATAACACCCAGATAACCGGACGCATTTCACCATCTTGAGAAAGCGCAGGACGAATTGATGCTGTTACCAAAGCAAGCCAGATCAATAACCCAACCAACAATAGAATTTGCCAGATACGTCCAAGGTCAATGTATTCCTGCCCCTGATGTCCTAACCAATAGCTGGTATCAATATCAAAGTACTGCTGAACCGCCAACCACTCACCGGCCATTGAACCCAAGACAACAATAACTAAAGCAACCCAAAGTACATTTACACCAAGGCGTTGGTATTTAGGCTCATGACCTGATAATGCCGGTGCAATATATAAACCTGTCGCTAGCCATGCCGTTGCAATCCAGAACACAGCTAACTGTGTGTGCCATGTACGTGTAACAGAGTATGGTAGGACTTCAGATAATGGGAAGCCGTAGAAATCTTGTCCTTCAACACCGTAGTGTGCAGTGATTCCGCCCAACACAATTTGTAGTAAGAACAAGCCAACGGCCGTTACAAAGTACTTAAACAGCGCTTTTTGGGAAGGGGTCGGTTTAACACCAAACAGAGGATCTTGTTTTGGTGCCTCAGGTAAAGGATCATGTTTTAAGCTTGCATGATACCAAGCCAATGCACCAACACCTGCAATCAGAACCACAACACTCAAAATAGACCATACAATATTGTTGGACGTTGGAGTATTACCTACAACCGGATCGAATGGCCAGTTATTGGTATAAGTATAATTTTCTCCTGGACGCTCGGTAACAGCAGCCCATGCACCCCAAAAGAAAAACGCAGACAACATTTCACGGTTTTCAGCAGAAGCGATAGTGCCTTCTTTCATCGCATATTGTTCACGAAGTGGCTGAAAATCTGGATTGTCTCCAAACAAATTCGAATAGTAGGTTTGAAGCGATTTGATTGCCTTGGCACGTCGTTCAGAGACAATAATGACATCAGTATCCGATTTATAACTATTTGGACGAATGTCATCTCTTAACATACTTTCTAGCTGAGCTTGCTCAAAGTTAGTAAGCTGCGTAAAAGGTTTTGCAAATTGTGATTGCGCAGCGAGCTCTAACCAAATTTCAGACTCTCTATGAACCCAGTCCGCAGTCCAGTCTGGTGCGACATAAGCACCGTGCCCCCAGATAGAACCAAGTTGATGCCCGCCCATTGAGCGCCATACCAATTGGCCGTCTAATATCTCTTCCTGCGTGAAGACAACTTCACCGCTTGTCGATTCAACGGCTACCGGGATAGGCGGAGCCTGACGATAGATTTCACTTCCTAAGCTCAGCAAGATAGCGAATGAGGTAACACACACTATCAGCAGAGCGACGATGGACAACTTTTGCTTTGTCATCATTTGACCCTTTATTGTAATAAGTACCTCACCTATTACAACAAGCATGCCAACTTTTAAGTTATTGTTTTTATTAAACAACACATAACCAAATGTCAGAATGACAATAGAGAATTGTTATCCAAAAGACAATCATTTGTCTATCTGACAACTATTTCAAGTTTAGTCGTTTCATCAATCTATGTAAGTTACCCGCATCCAATTTAAGCTGCTTTGCTGTAGCACTTAGTTTATTGCTATTTTCAGAATAGGCTTTTTGGATCAGATAGAGCTGAAATTGCTCCACCGCCTCTTTGAAACCAAGATGACTGAAACTAGAAAATACATCATCCTGCCGCGCCATACCTTGTTTTGAATGAGTTACTGCAACACCGTTTTCATCGGAGAAATTAAAGTGGTGAGGCAATAAAACAATGTGTTCGCTCTGAAATTCAGATTTAGCTAACACCGCAGCTCGATTTATCGCATGTTCTAATTCACGAACATTACCATGCCATAAATGGTTTTGTATCAAGACTAAAGAGTGCGCATCTATGCTAATAGACGTAAGCCCCAACTTGTGCTGACAACGTTCTGTAAAAAAACCGGCCAATAAAACAATGTCTTTTCCACGTTCTCTCAAGGGAGGAACAAACACAGGAAACACGCTTAACCTGTGATACAGATCCGCGCGAAATCGCCCTGCCGTTACCTCCTCATGCATTATGCGGTTAGTCGCGGCAATAATCCGGACATTGACCTTAATATTGCTGTCATCACCTACACGTTGAATGTCACCATATTGCAATGCACGCAACAATTTTGCCTGAAGCGCTAGGGAAAGCTCTCCAATTTCATCGAGAAACAGCGTGCCATTGTCCGCC
The DNA here is from genome assembly GCA_002342685.1 of Vibrio sp. UBA2441. Lineage (GTDB taxonomy): Bacteria > Pseudomonadota > Gammaproteobacteria > Enterobacterales > Vibrionaceae > Vibrio. Next base: position 17,258 of record DDQN01000072.1, on the reverse strand, counting down.
ATTTCAAACTTTCCTTTTCGGTGACTTATGGCTCCAGTGAACGCCCCTTTTACATGACCAAACAACTCACTTTCAGCGACTGACTCTGGCAAAGCAGCGCAGTTCAAATAGACCAATTTCTTATCAGAACGATCAGATTGAGCATGTATCGCATTTGCTACCAGCTCTTTACCTACGCCGGTTTCACCCATAATCAAAACTGAAAGATCCGTATTGGCGACGGCACCTATATGCGCTTTAAGTTCGCACATAGCCTCAGACTGACCAATAATTTCGCCCGTTTGACTCCCCTTGAGGCTTCGGGAAGAAGAACTTGCCTCTAAACCCGATGAACGCTCCAGCTTCTGCATAAGCAAAGCTGTATTTAAACTACTTGCCGCCAATGCACTGATAATACGCAAGTCCTGATCTTTAAAGTTATCAAACTGTTGCGGATCAAAAGCATCGATAGTTACCGCACCAATTAGCCTGTCCTCTAACATAAGAGGAAGCCCGATGCAGGAATGCACTTTGAGATCATCACTGTGATTAGGGATCAAACCATCATAAGGGTCAGGCAAGTCACTATCTGAAGGAAAACGAACAATATCACCCGCCCGTGCAATGGCTTCTAATCTAGGGTGTTGCTGAATTTCAAATCGTCTGCCAAGTACATCTTCACTCAAGCCGTTAATCGCCAGAGGTATAAATTGCTGATCGTGAAACGAAAGCAATGCAGATGCATCACATTTCAATGTATGTCTGATGGTTGATAATAACCCCTCGAATCGATCTTTATCCGAAATTCCAGATGTAAGATCCAAAGCAACTTGAACCCACTCGCTACCTACTTTTTCCATTGACCCCACCTACATTTCATTGTCTATCTGACAAGTATATTATCACAATAACAAATGTAAACACTTGTCATATCTACAAAATAAATGACATTAGACATTAAACCCTATAATTATCAATCTATTAAGTTTATGGCACGGCATGTGCTTTATCGGAAGTATAAATGGCACAGTAAAGGTGACTCTATGACAGAGATAACACACAATCTAAAAACTGGTTTTATCGCTGGGCGAATAAACTGGACGGAAAACCTGTTCAGCTTACGCATTCGTATACCTGGCGTTGTTTATACCGCAGGTCAGTTTGTTAAGCTGGCGCTGTCTGATGAAGACGGGGAACTACAACGTAGAGCCTATTCTATAGTCAATCACCCAAAAGATTATGCTCAAACAGGTGTCATAGAACTGTTGATTATCACAGATCCAACAGGAAGGCTTTCACCGTTGCTACATAAATTACGAACGGGTGATGAAGTCTACGTGAGCAGTGAAGCAGCCGGTTTCATGACCGTAAACGAAATACCAACATCACAATCGGATTTATGGCTACTGTCCACGGGTACGGCTATTGGTCCTTTCCTCTCTATGCTTGAAGGCGATATTGAGAATCGATTCAACCACGTTACTCTAGTGCATGCCGTTCGTCACAAATCAGAGCTGGTCTACCAAGATAAGCTAGAATCCATAAAGGCCCGTCTTAAGAGTAACTTTCACTATCTACCCATTGTATCCAGAGAGCAAGTCAGCGGAGCGTTACACGGACGAATTCCCGATCTTATATCCAGTGGTAAGCTTGACCAGGCGGTTGGAAAGGCTATGGATAAAAAAGGTAGCTTTATCTATTTGTGTGGTAACCCACAAATGGTGAAAGATACCAGTGAAACATTAAAATCACTTGGCCTCACCAAACATCTACGTAAAGAACCCGGACATTTTAGCAGCGAGAACTATTGGTAAAACTACATGAATAAAATAATGAACATTTCAAAAATAAGCATTGCCATTACTGGCATTATATTGGGCGCACTACTTTTATCCACTTTACCAGAACTATTATATAGGTTGAGTATAGAGATGAATTGGGTGTAAAAGGCTGTATTAGTTCCCTGTAATCACCTATACTCATGCAATAAGGCATTTCGCTTGGTGAATACGTTAACTTATTTGACTACTAGGTGGTGTCATTGAAAAACACTATATTAAAGCTACTTTTATTGATATTGCTCTTTAGTCATGGCTCTAATGCCTCAGCATTGAATCAGTTTACATACTACACCGAAGACTACCCTCCTTATAATTACTTAGATGACCAGACAGTTAAAGGGCTCGCTGTAGATTTACTACTCGAAGCAAACCGTCACATAGGTAGCCACCTTGAGAGAAGCGATCTTAAGTTACTACCCTGGCCACGGGCATACTACATTGCTCAAACCAAGCCAAATTCGGTACTCTTTTCTACCGCACGCATTCCCGCTCGAGAAAAGCTATTTAAATGGGCCGGTCCTATTGGTGCAACCAGAGTGGTTATTTTAGCAAAAAAACAAAATTCGATTATAATCAACCAGCCAAGTGATCTGTCAGAATATTCAATTGGAGTAGTCAAAAACGACATTGCAGAACAGTTACTATTAGAAGCTGGTGTAACCAGTACCATGTTGGAATACGCAAATACCTCAACACCGTTATCTAAAATGCTATCGTATGATCGGTTCAAACTTTGGGCATACGAAGAACGGGCTGCGCGCATAGCGATCGAACAATCCGGAATGAATAATGACGACTTCGAAGTGGTCTATGTATTACAAGCGCTAGAGTTATATTACGCTTTTCATCCTGATACCGATGATAAGACCATTACTCTGTTTCAGGCTGCGCTTGATGCCCTAAAAAAACCAACCTCTGACTCTACGTCAAGCTATTATGAGACTCTTCTGCATCGCTACAACATCATCGATTAAAAACAGCCTCATTAGATCCAATTGCTCAGAGTTAAATTTTCTTCAGCACGACACCTAACCTTCCTTTATCCCTGTCACCATCCGGCTCATTCACCAAAACACTCTGGATAACATTCAAACCTATAGATTCACAATAAGCCAATAGCGGCTCAATCGGGTACGAGTCGTAATAGAATTCTTCATCAAACATAGTGCCAGTAAACGCGGGAATATCTTCCTCAGAGCCGCCACTGGAAATAATCATCACACCCTGTGGGTTCAGCGCTCTATAGGCTTTCTCAATCAATTTAAGATGCTCTTCCCTTGGAAGAAAAAACATAGAATCCCAAATAACAATACCGTCAAAGCTCCCCTCTGGCTGGTACGATTCTAAATCACTGTGGATCCACTGATGTTCCGGCATATCATTACGGGCGTATTCCAGCAGTTTCTCCGACCTATCAACACCCACAATTCGGTGTCTATGTTCAGATAATAGCTTAGCGACCGGAGTACCATGTCCACAGCCGAGATCTAAAATCCTGCTATCATCAGACAATCTATCCAAAAACAAATCAAATAGTTCGGCATCCTTGTCTGGCAGGGTTTTTCTCATATCCAGCCATTGCTTTGCAATCAAATCGTACTCGGCTTTCATCACTGTCCCTTCGATGCTCATGCTTAACTCCCTGTTAAGTTGTCCGGCCCCAAAGCGAATAAACTGAATTGGCGCTTTATCATTTAACTTACCGCAAATACCTCATTTTGCGCAATGACTAACGGATAAAAACGACTCGACTTCTTCCGCAGACAAATATCGCCATTGCCCAACCTCAACATCCAGTTCAATTTTTCCAATCTTTTCACGATGCAAAGAAACCACTTTGTTACCCACAGCAGCAAACATACGTTTGACCTGATGGAACTTGCCTTGTGTAATGGTTAAAAGCACCTCTTTTGAATTGATAACCTCAAGTTCTGCCGGCGATGTCAACCCTACTTCACCCTGTAATTGAACGCCTTGTTCAAACCGATAACCTGCATCACTCGCTATTGGGCGATGTAGCCCGACCCGGTATACTTTTTTACACAAGCTATTTGGCGTAGTGATATTAAATGACCAACGTCCATCATCGGTAATCAGAACTAGTCCCGTCGTATCAGCATCCAATCGGCCAGCAATATGAAGCTCGGAAACCGTGTCGACGTTTATATAATTAAACAACGAAGGGTAAGCTTCATCAATATTCGAACAAATCGTTCCTGCGGGTTTGTGCATTAATAGGTAACGGAAAGCGCGGGCGGTTAGCTTTTGACCATTAACAGTAATACTATTGTTTTCATGTACCTGAGCTGCTTCTTTTACGATGACATCACCATTAACCTTCACAGATCCACTGTTTATCAGCAGGATAGCTTCGCTTCTGGTTAACTCTGTACTTTTGCAAACAAACTTATCAAGGCGCATGGCGGGCGGCACTAAGGGTAATGGTTTAGGGAGGCTATTATGCTTGCTCTGGGTTAATTAGCAAGATGACAGCTCAGCCGAACACGCCTATTCAATTTTCGTCAGAAGTTTCATATGGATATCTTTTAGCACTTCGAACTCGACCTCTGAGTTGCAACTGGCGAATGGAACCCAGTAATCTCCCGCTTCATCCGTGCCACAATATTCCGCGCGAAGTTTATATTTTTTACAGGCCATAAATCCAATAAAAAAAGTCAGCATAAATACTGGTAACCCAAACCCGGGGACAAACGCCCACGTCGCCGCAGACAATACCAGAGCCAATGACATTACATTGATTATATTGTCTTTCAAACCAAGTTTCCTAAGCTCTACACGCTTAACACTGTGTAAGGGATAGCACTTTTTCCTTACCTTTAATTCAGCCGACGTTAGATGAAAGTCAGCAGTGACATACGGTTTACTTAACCTAAATACATTCATTTAATTATTACTATGCAGATTTACTTTACTCATTAACTAATCCATGAGGCCAAAAGAAGACAAAATCATTACCATCTTTGCATTAGGACAATACAGCACCAATATGCACCATAGCTCATTCAAATTCGATTTTATGATAGGTAAATGCCATATGTAAAATATCAATTAGTTCGCTGTAGTATTGAACCGTTTTACGTATCTGACTAAAAATATTACAAATATTTGTTGATAATGATTCTCATTTGTATTTAAATGCAGGCATACGCTTCTCTAGAGCGATTGAACCTTTCGGAGCTATTTATGCAAATACAGATAAAACATACTGACCACCTGCGAAATCAGATAACATGGCGATTAGTCAATAAGCGCCTCATTTTGCCTATCGCCTTATTTTCCTTGCTCATGGTTGCGAACACCAGAGAAATTACCGTTTCTGTCTTATCTGATGCATTTTGGCAGGTTGCTACGTATGTCGCTGCCACACTTACCATCTACCATGCCATCTCTTCGCGATTGAGCAATACCAACAAACTCACACTGATGCTCGACAAGAGTTCATACTACCAAGTGTTATTTTCTGCATCCATGGGGGCGCTACCGGGCTGCGGTGGCGCGATTGTGGTTATTACACAATATGTCAAAGGCAAGCTCAGTTTCGGATCAGTCGTCGCAGTGCTCACCGCAACTATGGGAGACGCCGCATTTTTGTTACTTGCCGCTCAACCACGCATAGGGCTTCTTGTTGTGGTTGTTGGATTTGTTACTGGCTTAATCTCTGGCTGGGTAGTCGACTCTATTCATGGTGTCAGTTTTATGCGACCAACAACCGATAAAGTAACTCCTCTTCCTAGCCCAGACGGAAATGAAGCTCATCAACCTTCATTAAAATTGCAAGGGCATTTTTGGCGTTGGATGTTGATTCCGTCCTCTGTCATCGCAGTGATGGGATCGTTTCAAATCGATATTGATACGTTTTTTCATCTCAATGCAGGCACGATAAATATCATTGGTGCCAGTGCGGCTATTATTTCTATGCTTCTTTGGGCACTCAGTCGAGATATATCCGATTATGAGTCTGCGGTATCAGAAGACCCGAAAGAGAAAACCAATACGCTTTTTCAGCGTGTTGCACAAGATACTAACTTTGTAACAAGCTGGGTAATTTGTGCCTTTTTATTGTTCGAGCTAACCATGTACTGGACAGGTATTAACTTGGCGTCTGCGTTTACCGAATGGGCAAGCTTCATGCCTCTAATAGGTGTCGTGATAGGACTGCTGCCCGGGTGTGGCCCTCAAATATTGGTCACCAGTTTATACATTAACGGGACTGTCCCTTTATCGGCGCAATTAGGTAATTCAATCAGTAATGATGGCGATGCCCTGTTTCCCGCCATTGTACTTGCACCAAAAGCAGCACTTATGGCGACACTGTATTCGTCTATCCCAGCGCTAATTGTTGCTTATAGTTGTTTTTATCTGTTCGAATAGTAAATAAGGCCCCTTAATCATTAAGAAAATATATCAACAAGTAACTCACGCACGGTTTGGTAGCGGCGTGGTAAATGTCGGTTGCGCTTTTGTACTAAATACAACGTTTCTTTTACTTGTTTTGTTGTTCGAGCAATATAAATACTCTCTTTATCCGTAAAATTTTCTACCGCGCTTTGAGGAAGTACAGTGAACCCTAGTCCTTTTGCAACAGGGAGCAGTATTTGATTAAGTTGATTGATGTAGCCTGACTTCGGTAGCTTCTCAATGTTGATGCTGGCTAACTCCTTTTCACCGCATAAGTCAAAATACAAAGACAAGTAATGCATGGCATCGGGGTGATCGATTAACCCACAACTAAACATCAATTCCGCAGTGATTTTTTCATTCTTATAGCGTGTTGGCACAACCAAACATAAAGGTTCCTCGCTGATTATTTCACTCTGATAAAAACTGCTACTTGGGACATGTGTAACGATACCAAGGTCAGTGCTACCATTATGCACATCATTTAATATTTTTTGGTTAGGTGCCGCTTCAAGATGAAAACTCAGTTCAGGGTATTTCTGTTGCAATGACAAAAGCGGCGGATACAAAAATAGCGCCAAAGAACCAGAACACGACAAATAACATTGACCTGAATGCGCATTGTCGAAACCCAAATTCTCTATCATATTAGCTTCGTCTTCCGCGGCTTTTATTGCATATTCATAAACAATTTTTCCTTGCTCCGTCAGTTCAAACCCCTTTGTTTTACGTTTCATCAAAGAGTGGCCACATGCGTGTTCTAACTTTTTTATGTGCTGGCTTACGCCTGGCTGAGTCATATGCAGCTTTTCAGCCGTTTGAGTAAAATGGCTAATTTCTACCAAGGTTTTAAACGTATGGAGCCAAAGTGGATTTAACATGATAAATACGACAAATATACATAACAATAAATTATCATATTTAGAATTAATGATAACTTCAAGCGTGAATCAGTTGAACATAGCTCAGAGACTAACGAAATGTGCATTCATAGTTTTGGTCTCATTTGCAACATCCTACCTAGCCAAATGATGAACAATACTTTTCAGCTCGGTACTTTTCAGGTTTTGCCCTAGCGCTTTCTTCATTTTGCTGCCATCAAGTATCAGCTCTTTATCCCATAAATATTTCATCCCCATGACTTCTTTAACCAAGGGAACGAAAACAGCGACTAATGAATAAAACCACCAGGGAAAAGACGTAATGTTGAGCTTAATTCCATTGCGCTCAAACGCACCTAACCAATCTTTCTGACTCAGAACCAACCCGGGATCGTGCCACACTTCAAATTGACTTTCGTTTTGTTCAATAATGGCGGCAGTATTGGCACATAAATCAGGCAAATAACTCCAGTAATGTTTGTGATCAGAGTCATGAGGAGACCGAAACGTGAACGCACCTGACTTCTTTTTTTTCAGTATCATCTCAAGCCATTGAGTACGCTCTCCGATAAAATCTCCAGCCCTGACAATACTAATCCGGGCCCCAAATTCACTAGCTTTCTTAAGCCGTTGTTCCATCCGTTTTCTTATCTCTCCTTTTGCCGTCACGCCAACTAATGGGGATTCTTCAGATATAGGAAAATCTTCAGGAATAAGATTGTAGACGTTACCGGGAAATAGCAGGTTCATTTGCTTTTCTTCAGCAAGTTTCACCACAGGCTCCAGCATATTCAACGCATGCTTCTTCCACATGGTATAAGGCGGATTGATCGCATAAACCACAAGCTCAACACCTTTTGAAACGCTAGCAAGCAAATCTCTATCCAGATAATCGCCCTGCACAATTTCAAAACCGGGAAAGTCTTTCTGTAGTGCCCCTTTGTTTCGTACAATCGCCTTAATCTTCCAGCCCTTTTCATCTAAAGCTTTCGCCATTTCTCGACCAAAGTTACCGCTCAAACCCAAAATCAATGCTGTTCTCATAATTTTTGCCTTCTATTATTTAATTACCTATTACCTTATCATTCATATACAAATCTTGAATGAGCAAGAATGACAGGCGGATATACAAAAATGAATAGCGGCATCGATAGAATAAACTGGCAAAATTGGCACTTTTTTGTTGCTACCGCAGAAGCTGGCAGCGTAAGCAAGGCTTCCGTAAAACTCGGCGTTTCACAGCCAACCCTTAGCCGACAGTTAGTAGCAATGGAAAAGCAACTTGGTCAGTCTTTATTCAATAGAAGCACACAGGGCATCAGCCTGACCGAGTTTGGTTTGGCGTTATTGGAAGAAGTTCGGGTCATGCAAGAGTCCGCATTTCGCTTGCAACGCTTGGTGAGCGGACAAGCAGACAAGCTGTCTGGAAAATTGCGACTCTCTGCTAATGAACTCGTCGCTAACTACTATCTGCCCAACATCCTTCCGACGTTTTTGAATCGCTATCCTGACATTTATCTGGAAATTGAGGTCACTAATCAGGCAACTAATCTGGATAAGAGGGATGCAGATATCGCTATTCGTATGTTTCAACCGAAACAGATTGATCTCGTTACACGCCGTCTTTTTGATATCCCCCTTGGTTTCTACGCCAGTCGCTCCTATTTGAACACATTTGGTTGCCCTGAAACTTTAGAGGAACTGTTTAATCATCGTTTGCTTGGTTACGACAGAGATACACAAATCGAACAGGGCAGCAAAGCACTTGGATGGAGCTTAAGAAATGAAGATTTTACGTTTCGTTGTGACTTTATGCCTATGCATGTTGAGCTCGCACAAAAAGGAGGGGGCATTGTCGTGACACACCGCGAGCTGGCTAAAAAACTATCGCTAGAAGAAATTGATCTCGGATTGAAACTACCGGATCTTCCGCTATATTTGGTTTGTCATCGGGACGTTCAACACAATAAGAAAATTCGTTGTTTGATGGACTATTTAGTCCAATCATTACCAAACGCACTTAAATAGTAACAGCATAGAAAGGCTAGGAAACAAAGAGTATGGTCTATTTACTCGATGAGTGACTCAGGTCCTCCGCTCTGCGCTGACAACATAAAAGGATCTGTTTCTTTTGCATTTGAGTAGACTCAGACCAATTCATTATTTCCGATATTGTTCTGTGGCAACCCAGGCAAATGTCGTTGTCATCCAAACAACAATTTCGGATGCAAGGAGAAGCAATCTCCTCTTGCTTTTCATCATTTATCATTTCATTTGCATGCCTAATCATATTCCACCTATACCCTTTCACCCACAACCCACAACCCACAACCCATACCGTAGCGTGTACGAATTAAGCTGTCTAGCATGTTTAGTCAGCTTAATTCGGTATTGATAAAAACGTATGTCAATGTTAGATTATTTTTTATGAATATTTTCAACGTTCCTCAATACCAACAAATCAATTGGTGGCGCTCTCTTTAGAGCGGCACTGCAACTTTATGTTCTGACGCCGCCGGAAGGTAGCAGATGAACTGAATTATTCTCGTATCTCCGGTGGCAACTTTTTTACTAAGGAGATACAACTATGACAGCTCAACTAAACCAAAAAACTATCCTCACCGGCGATCGCGCCACTGGCCCCCTTCACTTGGGTCATTATGTCGGCTCGTTACAACAAAGGGTAGCGCTACAAGATAACCATGATCAGACTATTCTGGTTGCCGATATGCAAGGCCTGACTGACAACGGCTACACACCTGACAAAGTATCTGCCAATATTTTAAATGTAGTGGCTGATTATCTGGCCGTAGGAATAGATCCTTCTCTCTCAACCATTTGTCTGCAATCAAAAGTTTCAGCATTAGCAGAACTAACGATGTTCTACAGCAACCTTGTCTCTGTCTCTCGGCTGGAAAGAAACCCAACCGTAAAAAGTGAAATTCAATCCAAGCAATTTGGCCGATCTCTACCCACCGGCTTTCTAACCTACCCAATATCACAAGCCGCAGATATCACTGCCTTTAGAGCTGATACCGTTCCCGTCGGTGATGACCAATTACCCATGTTGGAGCAGACCAACGAAATTGTCCGTAAAGTAAATCGGTTAGCAGGACATCAAATATTAACGGAATGCGAGCCTCTTTTAAGCAATGTTTCACGATTACCAAGTACAGATGGCAAAAACAAAATGTCTAAATCTCTTGGTAACTCGATCAATTTAGGTGCGTCAGAAAAAGAGATTCGTCTCGCAGTAAAATCTATGTATACCGACCCGAAACATCTGAACATTGAAGACCCAGGTCAGATACAAGGCAACGTCGTATTTACCTATCTGGATGCATTCTGCCCAGATAAAAGTTATGTGCAAGGTTTAAAGAAGCATTATCAAAGTGGCGGATTAGGTGACGGGACGACAAAAAAAATCCTAGAGGAATGTCTTCAAGAATTACTTGCTCCTATACGAGAAAAACGGAACGAATACCTTAAGGATAAAGGGGAGTTAATTAATATTCTTCGATCGGGAACTGAGAAGGCACGTACGACGGCAGAAGCAGTTCTTACTGACGTGAAATCCATTTATGGTTTAAATGTTTTCTGAAATCTGCACTATCGGATAATAAGACAACTAGTGGTTAACAGCGAATGTTGCGTTAGCTGAGACCCTGCGGCCTCAGCTTTGTGTGATTCTTTTCTGTAAATCAGGATTGAAACCAACATACAAAACATATATGATTCATATACGTTTTGTATTTCGAGCATAACATGGGTATCGTAAAAATTTCAGAGGGTCTTCACGAAGAAGTCCGAAAAGCTAGTGGTGCCATGCATCGCTCTATCAATTCTCAAGCAGAGTTTTGGATAAAGGTTGGAATGATGGCAGAGTTGCAGCCGAACCTTACATTTAACCAATTAGTGTCTGAGTTAATGTCATCTGCTTCGGTATCAGCAGAAAATATTAAAAATAATGAGGAGATTACTAATGGCTAGTCCAGTTACTATCAAAAGCCGTGAAGAAATCGAGCTAATGAGAGAGTCTGGAAGGTTATTAGCAAAAGTATTTACAGCTTTAGATTCTTACATGAAGCCAGGCCTATCCACGATGGATATTAACGACTTTGTTGAGAAATATATCGTTAATGAACTCAACGCTCGACCAGCAAGCAAAGGGCAATATGATTATGAGTTTGTATTAAACTCATCCATTAACGAGGTGGTATGTCACGGTGTTCCGAAAAGAACCCAGTTTTTGAAAGCTTCAGATATCATTAACTTAGATATAACGCTAGAAAAGAATGGGTTCATTGCAGATTCAAGCAAAACGTATGTAATGTCTGATGCATCCCCTATCGCTAAACGGCTCGTAAAAGTAACATATGAAGCTATGTGGAAAGGCATTAAACAAGTAAAACCGGGTGCTAGATTAGGTGATGTTGGTAATGCAATCCAACGCTATGTTGAATCACATGGATATAGTATTGTGAGAGAATACTGTGGGCATGGTATTGGTCGAGATATGCATGAAGAGCCTCAAGTGCTCCATTATGGTAAACAAAATTCTGGCCTTACCCTAAAAGAGGGTATGACATTCACTATTGAGCCAATGGTCAATCAAGGCTCTGCGAAAGTGAAAACAAAAAAAGATGGCTGGACTGTCATAACGAGAGACAAGAAGTTATCAGCTCAGTCTGAACATACCGTTTTAGTTACAAACTCTGGTTATGAAGTTTTGACTCTTCGTGATGAAGAATCTAATTGATACTTAAACCTCATCAAGTCTAAATGGCGACTTATTGCATAAAATCAGAAACAGGCTGAGCCTTTTTAGCCGATCCGTTGACATAAATCGCTATTGGACAATGTCGTGTCAGTTGTTTTGCTAAATTAGTAATTCATGAAAAGCCACTACTTATGTAAAGCCACTAATTACATTGTCTGCGGTTAAATAGGCCCATTAATATGACACGTAAGTATGCATTACATCACACATAAACATTCATCATATCGTTGTTGCTACATACTCACATGAGAGACGGCACCTCGAATTAACGCACCTCAGCGATTTCGATTTAACAGGACAGGCATTATTAGAAGTAATCTCTGAAACTCACCAGCATAGATTTCTAAATTGCCAGAACCAGTAAAATATTTATAACTATCCAGATAATAGCCATCAATTCCCCTATCAATATTGGGAAATCAGAAATTGCAGAAATGCGAAGACTTAGCGTTCGCCAAAAGATAATGATAAGAAAATCTGAAGAAAATTAATTGAACTGATAACCGCTTATTCGATGCCGTTGCATCTTAGGTATCGCTAATCGAAAACTCTCTTTACCTCCAACTAATAACGCCCTTTTTCTTTCCAGCTGAATGCATACTTCTAGCCATTCCTTCTGAGAGAGATTCAATCTATCTAAGAGTGGCGATCGCTGTGAATGAATACTGACTTTTTCTTGTCTGAACTCTCCCGGTCCAGTCGACCAGTTCAATATAGGTATAACGTGCCTGTTGAGATGGTCACTCCGCAAGGTATAACGTGCCTGTCCTTATAATAATGCCAAGGCCTGGGTGCTTATGCAAAGTTTTGTAAAGAGAAGCTCTGCTACTTCAATCCTGTCCATTTTAATATTAAGATTAACTAATATAAGGAATTACTAAATAATAACTAAGGGTGCACATATGAACATGAGATTATCAGCACTGCTACTACCAGTTTGTCTAGGTTTTACCAGCCTCAGTGCAGGCGCTGCCACAACCACATTCCAACAGTTCTACCAACTTCAGAACCAAGCCTATGCCAGCTACCGAATGGCGCTGTTCCAAACCAACAAAAAAGATCAGGCAGCTTCGTTAAAAGGAATTGACGGCTTCAACAAACAGTGGCAGCAGGTTGTCGAACAGTTTGCGGATAACCCACCGGAGGTCTTTGCCAATGACGAAACCTGGAAACCAACCCTGATTAAGATTTCAGACATCGCTAAGCAAGGTAAATCAGAAATCAAAAAGGGAGAGCTCGCCGAGGCACATGAAATCCTGGAAGCGATCCGTGATGAGCTATCGAGCCTGAGAAGCCGTAACCATGTCACCTTCTTCAGTGACCGCATCAATAGCTATCATGAGGTGATGGAGCGCCTTTTACAAACCAAATACAGTAAAAACAATATCGACGATACTGTTAAACAGATTATCGGCGAACAATTAGCCATCCTTAACTTCTTGGCTCAAGATATTGTCGAGAACGTCCCTGAAAAGTATCAAAATAACGACTCATACAAAAAACTGCAGCAAGGACTAATCAAATCACTTGCTACCCTCAGAGAGGCGCTTGACAGTAACGACCCTGAGGCTATCAATAAGGCGGTCAGTGGACTAAAACCAGCATACGCGAAGCTATTTGTTAAGTTTGGTTAATCCGCACAAACAGGCCTTGAATCTTCGTGATCAGGGCCTTCACTCTCACCTCCTCCAACAGCTCATCTATACAATGCTCCAAATGGGGAGACAAGCAATGAGTACATATACCTATGATGAGTATCTGGCAAAAAACAGGAACAGATAGCGGCCACGTCAGATACGTTCGCACAGAGAAAGCCCTTATTAGACAGCGTCAATAGTGGCACTTTCTCACAGCAACGACTTAACCTGCTTAAACCAAAAAGCTACAACGCTACTTCCGAAGAAATCGAACTCTGGAGGTTGTGGCAGCATGCTTTAAAGACCATTAATGAGCGTGGAGAGTATAGTCAACCATTATATCTTTTGTTGCTGTAAAGCCGTAACTTTATAAGGCGCAACTGGACAAAAGCTTTCACCTGTGAACCGTATTGTTTGATTTACTTTATGTAAAATTTACTAAAAAGTATTCATTGTTCTTTTTGCTTTTGATTTTGCTCTTGAGTTTCTACTGCCCCTTCCTTAGTTAAAGTTGCAATTCATTAACTCATCTTGTTTGCAAATTTGCTACATCAGAGGTCGTCTGAAGAAGCATATCAATTAAGTATAGATTCTAGGGTAGTCAGTCGGGCTAGAGCGACATTTATGATAGAGTCTGGTCAATTGGATGTTGCTGATTTTAGTTCTTCTCGTGAGCTTGACGGTAAGTTGGAGCCTATATACTTACCTTTAGATATGGGCTTATTAGGATGGAGGGTATTTATCATACGTGAAGACATGGCTGAAGTCTTGACTTCTGTCTGAACCATTGAAGATTTAAAGTCCTTTACTTTCGGTCAAGGTCAATGGGTTGATGTTGATATTCTTGAAAATTCCGATTTTACTGTTGTCACTACACCAGAACTCAACAACCTATTTAAAATGCTTCAAGGTAGGCGGTTTGACTTGCTTCCTCTTGGGGGTAATGAAGCGTATAGGTTAATGAAGCGATTTGGAGACAAAAATGCCAAATTGATGGTTGATAAGTCAGTTGTGTTGATTTACCCCTTTGGACGTTTCTTTTATGTCAGAAAAAACGATGAGGAGCTGATACAAGATATTACGACAGGCATGGAGCAAGCTTTGTCTGATGGTAGTCTGCTTTCGTTACTGAAGTCTCACCCTTTCTCTCGAGATATTTTTGAGCAGCTCCAGCTGAACGAAAGAGTGCAGATTCGTATAGAAAATCCTTATCTTACGGAAGGCTTTAAAGCTATTAACCCCAAATGGTGGTACTCACCTTAACTATGCTGGCGGATCTTTTGCCAAAAACCTGAGAAGTACTACGTAAATGAATAATAATGCAGTTGGAAATCTCTGATAACCAATACCAATTTTGAAAGCAAATGGGAGTAAATAATCTGCGGCCTGACATAATCAAATGTAACGCAATTTATAGGTGAGGCTAAACATGAGACATGTTGCGCAAAATCATAAATGAACATAACTAAGCTAGTAAGTATCTGGAAACCATAGCTGTTTATTAGCTTTAATTATATCCAAACCACTCTGAGCGCAATATACCGTATTTGATTGAGTCGTAATATTTACCTTCGTAATAACGAACTTTTCGCAATCTAGCTTCTTGTTGAAAACCCAACTTCAGTGCTAATGACATCATACGAGTATTATCTGACCAAGTTGTTAGACCTACCCGCTCAATCTCTTTAGTTGCAAATAAGAACGAAATCCATAAAGGAATAGCCAACGCAGCAATACCTTTACCCCACAACTCGGAGTCATAAATCACGACGCCTGACTCAAGCCAACGAGTCGCTTCGCACTCCTAATAACAGCTTACTGTTCCAATAGGAATATCATCTACCATAATCAGTTGCAATTCAGAGCCTTTCAATAAGTGTTGAAACGAAGTTTTTTCAAACTGTTCTAATGACGGGTTTGAATAAGGGAAATAAGGGCCGTTAAACTTTGTCCATTCGTTATTTGAAATGACCAATGTATGAACTGCTTCCAGTTCGTTTGGTCTTGCTGACCTAATACTTACGCACTGTTCTTCCACGATATTTCCCTATATTTTGTAGCAAAACCACAGATTGATTCCCGCTAATAATTTATCCTGCCGAAACATTTTTGAACAAATGTGAGACAGTTCGATTGCTAAATTAGTACAGGTATCGAAAAACCTAAGCGACAACCGCTTCTAGCGATAGTCACTATGCGCTAGAATGGACAAAAGCTTTCACCCATGCTCTGCACTGCAACAATTGCTTTATGTAAAATTTATTAGAAAGTACGCAATTTCGGATCTCCCTTGAAACACTGCCCCTTTAAATCAATTTCGAACCTCACAACGTCGTCTCACTTAATAGAATCATCATATGACCTAGTTTTGCTATTGGCATCGGCACAGTCAAATCAGTAGGCTAATAGCCATAAACCTGCGAGTTGATTATATTTTTTTGTTAAACAAGGAATTAACAATCAAAAAGCATGGTTCCTAATTGCGCTATGTAACAGTTCTATCGAGTAGCTGGGTGATAATTTCGTGATCGAAAATTCCCTTTGGTGCAATGAACACTAGACGAGTTCGTTTTAGTTCATCTTCAGTCCATTTATCACCGACGACAACAGTTGCTCTTTGTCCCGTACATTGAAAAATGCACTGTCTATCTTGACGCTCCGCCAGATTCAGTATTCCTTTCATGCGATAAATATCTAAAGACAGTCTTTCCAGTGCTGGGTAGAGCTTTTGCATTGAAAGCAATTGATCCGTTTCATAGCAGAAGGTTTCAAAATTGTGTTTTAAATGGCCTGAGTGTGAGTCCTCGCCCTGCGGATGTGCTAGAAGTAAACGTTCGATGTCAGTGCCGTTATCAAAGATGATCGGTAGGTCTATTTGACAAAAGGTAACGTCAATGAGTTTAGCGACCGCATTGCGCTCCTTACACCATTGATGCACTTGTTCCAGTTGATCTAGTGATACTAGATCAGTCTTGTTGACCAAGATGATGTCAGCAACTAACGCTTGCTGAACTGCCAGTTCGAGCATTGGCCCTTCTAATCCGAGTATATTTTCAGCATCGATTGTTGTCACAATGGCATTGATTGGAGCCAACAGTTTAAGTTCAGGATCTTCGAATTTACGTGCGACATCAAGTGGTTCGGAGATACCAGAGGTCTCGACAATAATATGGTCTGGACGACTTTCCATTCCGAGTATGCGTATTACAGCTACAATGAGACCCTCGGCAAGGCTGCAACAGACACAACCATTTTCAAGCTGCATGATGGACTCATCTTGCGATTTTACAAGGTCAGCATCTATGTTGACGGAGCCAAAATCATTAACGATAACCGCAATATTTAGATCATTTTTGTTGGTCAGGATATGATTCAATAAGGTGGTTTTACCTGCACCCAAAAACCCAGAGAGTATGGTCACTGGGATCGGTAGTTGAGTCATGTTTACCTCGAATTAGATTATAGGGTTGAGGTTGAGGTTAACCTTAGTTAACCATCGTTGATGGCGTGTTAAACGTTGCGAATCGCTTTTCCTGGCAAAGCTCCCTCAACACGCTCACCATTTTTAATAATTAAAGTTCCGTTTACCATCACGTATTCGTGACCACTTGAGGTTTGGCGAGGATTGGTAAAGTTGGCGTTATCCTGAATGATATTGAAAGTTAGCAAACAGGACAGGCATTATTAGAAGTGACCTATAAAACTCACCAGCATAGATTCC
>DDQN01000074.1 GCA_002342685.1 Vibrio sp. UBA2441 | reverse complement strand
TTCCGAAGAAATCTTTTTTTTGATTTTCATCAACGAGTGCCCACACAGATTGATAGGTTTAAATTGTTAAAGAGCAACTTCAATGATAAGTAATTTATTACTTTTAAGCTTTTCAGCTTTCTCGTTGAAGTGGGCGACCATTTTATCCAGATAACTTATAGTGTCAAACACTTTTTTAAATTATTTTCTAAAGCCGCTTTTCAATCCTAACTCTTCAATCCCTTGTTCTACAAGGTCTCGTTGTTAGGAGGTGCGCATTATAGGCAGAAAAACTTATGACGCAAGTCCTTTTGAAAAATAAATCTCTTTTTTTATTTCTTTGCTCTATTTAACGTCAGAATGTAGAAAAAAAGACCTATAAAAGGCCTTTTCTATCAATATTCACTGCTAACTCAAATAAATGAATAAGCATCCGAAAACATATGCTCAGCACTAGCTTGCTTTTCTTGAGTAAATTGCTCTCGTGCAGCTCCTGCCATCTCAAACCGTCCAGCAATATAAATGTCGAAATCCGCTAAACTATCAAAGTCTTCTTTTACCGCTGATAGCACATTTCCCGTTTTTCCATTCCAACTATTGGATTTATGCTCGATAACAGGAATAAAGCGTATATGCTCATTTTGCGCTGCAATATCACTCAGCTCTTCATACGCATAAAGTTGGCAATCTGTTCTTGCCCCCCAATATAGATAGATTGGGTTATTAATGCTCTGACTGATACAGTGATCCAAAATAGAGCGAACATAACTAAATCCTGTACCACCAGCGATTAACAGTATTGGTCTGTTTGTTTCTCTTAACCATGCGTCTCCATGTGGAGCATCTATTTCAAGAGTACTATCCATATCTAACGCTTTTTTCATTCGTTCAACGACTTCTTGAGAGTATGGATTTTCATCAGCGCTACCAATGTGTAGCTCCAATTCACCTTTATGACGACAAGGACTACTCGCAATAGAAAAAGGTCTTTTGTCCTTTTCTCCCATAATTACCGTCAAATATTGCCCTGGTTTAAACTCAACAGACTGTTCTGGATGTAGCAATATTTTGCATGTATTAGATGCTAAAGACTCAATAGACTTTACTTTACAATTAATTATCATTGTTTCCTCTTACTCTTCGAAGGTAAGTTTTAAATCTGACTTGGCAAAGGCCAGACACGGAAATACCCAACCACGAGCTTGCTCTTGTTCCGTCAGCATTGGCTCCAAGTGGTAATCGATACTTCCCTCTAATTTACGGCACATACACATAGCGCATGCACCTACTTGGCAGCGGTGTGGGAAATTTATATTATTGTTGAGCGCAGCTTCCAACACCGTTTCTCCATCTTGAACCTCAAACGCTATATTATCCGGGTATAAGGTCACTTTTTGAGTCATAAAATATCTAACTCTTCCCAAATTGCATCTATCTTAGCGACAACTTCGGGATCTTTCTTTATTGGCCGTCCCCATTCTCGCGACGTTTCTCCTTGCCACTTATTTGTCGCATCTAAACCCATTTTAGAACCAAGCCCTATAACAGGAGAAGCGAAATCCAGTGAGTCTATCGGTGTGTTATCAATCATTACCGTATCCCTTGCAGGATCCATACGTGTGGTTATAGCCCATATGACATCATTCCAATCCCTTGCATTGACATCATCATCGCAAACAATCACAAATTTAGTGTACATAAATTGGCGTAAGAATGACCAAACACCCATCATGACTCTTTTCGCATGTCCCGGGTATTGCTTTTTCATTGTGACAACAGCCATTCTGTACGAACAACCTTCCGGGGGAAGGTAAAAATCAACAATCTCCGGAAACTGCTTTTGCAGTATTGGTACAAATACTTCATTTAACGCAACCCCAAGCACGGCAGGCTCATCTGGTGGGCGACCAGTATAAGTACTGTGATAAATAGGTTTATTACGCATCGTTATATGTGTGACGGTAAAAACTCTGTGCTGTTCAACTTCATTATAGTAACCAGTGTGATCACCGTATGGACCTTCATCCGCGAATTCGTTCGGGTCAATATATCCCTCTAAAACAATTTCTGCGCTTGCAGGAACTTCTAATTCATTACTTATGGATTGCACAACTTCAGTTTTGCTTCCTCGAAGAAGGCCAGCAAAAGCATACTCAGACAATGTGTCTGGAACTGGAGTAACGGCACCCAGTATGGTTGCGGGATCTGCACCAAAAGCAACAGAGACCGGGAATTTCTCCCCTGGGTGAGTCTCAATCCAATCTTGCAGATCCAGAGCTCCACCTCTATGCGCAAGCCAGCGCATTATTATCTTGTTTTTGCTTAATTTTTGTTGGCGGTATATACCTAAGTTCTGCCGTTTTTTATTTGGCCCTTTGGTAATGGTGAGCCCCCATGTGAGTAGAGGTGCTACGTCTTCTGCCCAACAGCTCATCACAGGAATCTTATCTAAATCGACATCATCACCTTTCCAGACAATTTCTTGGCAAGGTGCTTTGCGTAACCTTTTGGTCGGCATATTAAGGACTTGTTTAAATACTGGGATTTTATCGATAGCATCCTTGAATCCTTTAGGGGGTTCTGGCTCTTTCAAGTAGGCCAACAGCTTTCCTACCTCTCGAAGCTCTGAAACCTCTTTTCGTCCCATGCCCATAGCAACCCGATCAGCGGTTCCAAATAGATTGGTGAGAACCGGAATATCAAAACCGACAGGATTTTCAAATAACAAGGCAGGCCCACCAGCGCGCAACGTTCTATCACTGATCTCCGTCATCTCATAATGTGGGTCTATCGGATGAGTAATACGTTTTAATTGCCCTTCTTTTTCCAAATAGGCAATAAATTCACGCAAATCCTTAAAATTCATAGGGCTACTTATTACTGACATAAAACGCAATTTTATAACAAACGGGACTCGATTATAGTAATTTAGTCAAAATTAATTAGAAATTACTTGTTTTATCGCCTTACTATTCACTTTTTTGTTGGTGTTTACTAGCTGTTGCAGCCAACGGTTATAACCTTGCTTGGACAATTCTTCGGCAACAAACAAGGCTTGCTCTTTTTCTTTTGTAGACAAACTTTCAATTAGAAAAGCCTTCACATCATTCGGCAATGGTTTAAGTGACGTTAGAAACTTAACCACTTCCCCATTTAATGACGGATTTGCAGACGCATCCATAATAAATGCAAGAGAACCAATATCTACATTTTCCATTAAACGAAACAATTCTTGTTGGCTATTTTTGTCTGTCCTCATTCGCCATAACATTTTATATACTCGCGCATCTGCACTTTCTCGAGCCAAACGAACCATGACCGATGTTGAAGGTAGCCAAAATATAATCTTATTATCAGCCTGAACGACCTGCTCAACTAAAAACTCGATAGCCGGTGGAGAAAGACCATCCATTTCTTCAACGAGCAATTTTTCTCTCAGTTGATTTTCAGTGGGCGTTCCTTCATTCAACCAATGCTCTAGGTTCAGCTCTCGGCGTTCAACGGCCAACACAAAATTTAGTATTTTCTGTTCGTACTGCCACTTCCTTAAGATACGATTAGCTATTGAAGGATAAGCAAAAGCGGGAGTAGTAAACTCATACCCCTCCCCTATATGTCGTGACTGATACGCTGGAGGTATTAATGAAAGGGTTTTTATATAGCTGGCCATCGGCTGAGTTATCAGAATATTTTCTTTTTCTATCTTCTGTAGGAGTAGAAAGCGAACCGCTTCTTGCTGTGGTAGCGAAAGACCATTCATTGCACTTTTTATAGAATCTACATCTCCACGTTTTGCATGATCTTTAAACTCTTCAACTTTTTTATTGACCAACTCATCTGTTACCCACATTTGACGGGTATTAGGTTCCATCTCCTCTGCGAAGACTAAACTTGAAAAAATGGATACAAAAGAGAGAAGAAACCACAACACTCCTTGTTGCATATAAATCCTCCATTAACGGAATACAATAAATATATCGCCAGCACAAACAAAAACACCACCCTAGTAGTATGGGTGGTGTTTCACATTTCAGCTAGATTAATCTGTTATTGCCGTCTCATTGCGTCGAAAAACTCATTATTTGTTTTCGTCATCGCTAGCTTATCAATAAGGAACTCCATCGCGTCTGTCTCACCCATCGGGTGTACAATCTTACGAAGAATCCACATTTTCTGCAGTTCATCTGCTTTAGTCAGAAGCTCTTCGCGACGAGTACCTGAGCGGTTAAAGTCGATAGCAGGGAAGACCCGCTTTTCGGCAATCTTACGATTCAAGTGCAGTTCCATGTTACCTGTACCTTTAAACTCTTCATAGATGACTTCATCCATTTTAGAGCCGGTATCAACCAACGCGGTCGCTATAATCGTCAGGCTTCCACCTTCTTCTACATTACGAGCAGCACCAAAAAAGCGCTTAGGTCTGTGAAGTGCATTCGCGTCCACACCACCAGTCAATACTTTACCTGATGACGGTACAACCGTGTTATAGGCACGAGCTAGACGGGTTATTGAGTCTAGAAGAATAACAACGTTTTTCTTATGCTCTACAAGTCGTTTCGCCTTTTCAATGACCATTTCAGCAACCTGAACGTGTCTGGAGGCTGGCTCATCAAATGTAGAGGCAATAACCTCGCCTTTAACCAAGCGTTGCATTTCCGTTACTTCTTCAGGACGTTCATCGATGAGAAGTACCATCAATTCACACTCAGGATGATTATGGGCAATGCTCTGAGCAATATTCTGCAACAACATCGTCTTACCGGCCTTTGGCGGGGCCACAATTAGACCACGCTGGCCTTTTCCTATTGGAGAAGCTAGGTCTAAGACGCGAGCAGTAATATCTTCTGTCGAACCATTTCCGCGCTCCATTACCATGCGTTCATTTGCATGAAGAGGGGTTAAGTTTTCAAACAGAATTTTATTACGAGCATTATCCGGCCTGTCATGGTTAACAGTATTAACCTTTAACAGCGCAAAATAGCGTTCGCCATCTTTTGGCGGGCGAATTTTTCCCGCAATAGAATCGCCGGTTCTTAAATTGAAACGACGAATTTGGCTCGGCGATACATAAATATCATCTGGGCCCGCAAGATACGAGCTATCAGCGCTTCGTAAAAAACCGAAGCCATCTTGAAGGATTTCAAGTACACCATCACCAAAAATATCTTCACCGCTTTTTGCGTGAGCTTTTAGTATGGCAAAGATGATGTCTTGTTTACGTAATCGTGCAAGGTTTTCTAGACCGAGGCTTTCACCAAGCTTCACAAGCTCAGAAACAGGCCTGTTCTTCAGTTCAGTCAGATTCATAGTAGTGGATACTTTAGTTGTCAAAATGGGATCTGTATGTGTTAGTTAAGATATTTTGGTCTCAGGAGCGACCAAGAAATGAACATTTGTTTATTTAACGTGCGATAAACTATCACTAAAATATAGTCTAGTCTAGCTTTACAAAAAACAAAACCGCGCATTTGTTAAGATGCACGGTTTCTCGCTCTCAAATTACAAACCTATTACAGGTTTGAGTCCAAAAACTCTTTAAGTTGAGATTTTGAAAGTGCACCAACTTTAGTTGCTGCTACGCTACCATCTTTAAAAAGAAGAAGCGTTGGGATACCGCGAATACCAAATTTAGGCGGAGTTCCTGCATTTTGGTCAATATTTAATTTACCAATCGTGAGCTTGCCTTCGTATTCTTCAGCGATTTCATCTAGAATTGGGGCAATCATTTTACAAGGACCACACCATTCAGCCCAAAAATCAACTAATACCGGGCCTGCAGCTTTGATTACATCATTATCAAAAGCTTCATCAGAAAGCTGCAAAATTTTATCACTCATCTTCCACTCCAATGTGTTTTTATGCTACTGGTTGGATGATAACCAGGAAATAGATTCTCTATTGGAATGTATTTGCTTCCGTAATGCAACCCTTAACTGATATTCTATACTAATGAAAAAGACGCACATCACAGAGCAAAAATTCGCCGACTTGGATTTATTTCCACAAGTCATTGAAGGATTGGATAAAAAAGGGTTTGAATTTTGTACCCCTATCCAAGCCTTGGCGTTGCCGGTACTGCTCACCGGCCAAGACATCGCAGGCCAGGCCCAAACTGGGACTGGTAAAACCTTAGCGTTTCTTACTGCTACTTTTAACCATTTATTGAAAACACCCGTTGCTGAAGGAAAAAAGAGTTCGCAACCTAGAGCTATTATTATGGCTCCTACTCGTGAGCTCGCTATCCAGATCTACAATGATGCCGAATCTCTCATTGAGACTACCGGTATTAAAGCTGGATTAGCTTACGGCGGTGAAAGCTATGATAAACAGCGAGCTAAGCTGGAATCCGGTGTCGATATCCTTATCGGTACGACTGGACGTATTATCGACTTTTACAAGCAGAAAGTGTTCGACCTAAATCATATTCAGGCCGTCGTTCTTGATGAAGCCGATCGTATGTTTGATTTAGGTTTTATTAAAGATATTCGCTTCTTATTTCGTCGTATGCCAGTACCTCAGGATCGACTCAATATGCTTTTTTCTGCAACCTTGTCTTATCGCGTTCAAGAGTTGGCATTTGAGCACATGCACAACCCAGAGCACGTTGTTGTAGAGCCGGAACAAAAAACAGGACATCACATTCAGGAAGAACTTTTTTATCCTTCCAATGAACACAAGATGTCATTGCTGCAAACATTAATTGAAGAAGACTGGCCAGATCGCGCTATTATTTTTGCTAATACAAAATATAAGTGTGATTCAATTTGGGGGCATTTAGCCGCTGATGGACATAGAGTAGGCCTGTTAACTGGTGATGTTCCTCAGAAAAAACGTGAGAAAATACTGGAGCAATTTACCAAAGGTGATGTTGATATCCTGGTAGCAACCGATGTTGCCGCACGTGGACTGCATATTCCTCAGGTAACTCATGTTTTCAATTACGATCTTCCTGATGACTGCGAAGATTATGTACACCGAATTGGACGTACAGGTCGAGCAGGTGCAAGTGGTCACTCAATCAGTTTTGCATGTGAAGATTACGCAATTAACCTTACTGCGATTGAAGAATATATAGATCATACTATTCCTGTATCTGATTACGATGCCAGCTCTTTGATTGAAGATCTGCCAGCACCGCTAAGATCTCGCACCCGTAATTCACAGAACCGCCGGACAAATACAGGTGGATCGAGAAACGGTAATAGAAATAAGCGTAATTATCGCCCGCGACAACCACGTAATTAGGGAATCGTACAAAGTATGGATCAAGCCGTTTCATCTCCGCTTTATGCCGCTATTGACCTTGGGTCTAATAGTTTCCACATGCTCGTCGTGCGTCACATCGATGGCAGTGTCCAAACTATGGCAAAGATAAAACGAAAAGTTCGTCTAGCCGCTGGTTTGGACGAAAACAATGCGCTAAGCATTGAAGCCATGCAGCGAGGATGGGACTGCTTGAGTCTATTTGCAGAAAGATTGCAAGACATACCCAAAGAAAATGTCCGCATTGTAGGTACAGCAACACTTCGGACCGCTACTAATGTGGATACTTTTTTAAAGCGTGCCAATGATATTCTGGGGGGCACAATTGATATTATTAGTGGTGAGGAAGAAGCAGCCACTATATACAGAGGTGTAGCTCATACTTCCGGTGGTGTTGGCCGACGCCTTGTCGTCGACATTGGTGGGGCGAGCACAGAGCTCATTATTGGTGAGGGGTTTGATGCAAAAGCCTTGACCAGTTTAAAAATGGGCTGTGTCACTTGGTTAGAAAGACATTTCAAAGATCGCCAACTCAGCAAACATAATTTTACCGAAGCTATCGATGCGGCCAAACAGACGTTACAACCAATACTCAAACAATATAGTGACCTTGGTTGGGATGTTTGTGTAGGAGCAAGTGGTACTGTACAAGCTCTTCAGGAAATAATGCTAGCACAGGGAATGGATGAGGTAATCACGCTTTCCAAACTAAAGCGATTGCAAAAACAGGCAATGCAAGCCGACCACCTTGAAGAATTAGAAATTGAAGGCCTGACCTTGGAAAGAGCCCTTGTTTTTCCTAGTGGTCTCTCTATTCTCATCGCTATATTTGAACTTCTGGAAATTAGTTCTATGACCTTAGCCGGAGGAGCACTCCGAGAAGGTTTAGTCTATGAAATGATGATTCAAATGCGGCAAAAAGATATCAGAACCAGAACGATTAATAGTATTCAATCACGCTACCAGATTGATACAGATTACTCGGGACAAGTTGCCGAAATCGCCTCCAGTTTATTAAAACAATGTGGCGGCTCAAAATGGCTACCAGAACCCCAAGCCGAAATGCTACTAAATACTGTGACTAAGTTGCATGAAATTGGTCTGACTATCGACTTTAAAATGGCGGGGGAGCACGGTGCTTATCTGTTACAAAATCTAGATTTACCAGGATATACCAGAGCTCAAAAATGTTTTCTTGCCGAAGTAGCAAGACGATATAAGGATCAGCTTTCACCTATGCCAACGCAACATGCTCTGTCTGACACTAGTAGTAAGCGCCTACTTCGAATAGTTCGTCTGGCGGTATTATTGACCCATCGCCGTAACGCATTGTTAATCCCTATATTTACGATCAGTGCAAATGAAGACGAGCTGACAATAACTCTGTCTAAGACATGGCTAGATAATAACCCTCTCACCAGTGCTGAATTAGAAATTGAATCAAATCGCCAATCAGATATGGGATGGCCTTTGGTAATAGAAGCTGATTAGTACATATACCCAAGTTAATGGATTTACTCATAGGATATACGGATGATAAATGCAGCAGCGTTCTTCATTTATCACCCTTGTACCATTACACTTTTGCCGTCGACACGTTTAAGCCTGGATTAACATTGGTTAATTTCTTAGTTAGATAATTTAAGAAAATACCATACATCGGTACGAACAAACCTAGGCTGATAATAAGTTTAAAGCCATAATCAACCATTGCTATTTCCTGCCAATTTTGCGCCATAAATGCATCAGGGCTGTTGTAAAAGGCGATGGAAAAAAATGCAATGGTATCGAGCGCATTACCAAACAGAGTCGAACATGTTGGTGCCACCCACCACGATTTTAACTGGCGCAGACGGTTAAATACTTGTACATCTAAAATTTGGCCTAGCAGATACGCCATAAAACTGGCTATCGCGATTCTGGCAACGAACATGTTAGGCTCACCCAACTGTGCAAACCCTTGAAATTGCCCTTCAAAGAAAATCACCGAAAGAATATAAGAAACAATCAATGCTGGCAGCATAACCAGAAAAATAATTTTTCTAGCCAGTTTTGCACCAAAAATTCGTACCGTTAAATCAGTAGCCAAGAAAATAAATGGAAAGGTAAATGCGCCCCAAGTGGTATGCATTCCAAAAACAGTGAATGGAAGCTGAACCAGATAGTTACTGGATGCAATAATGATCAAATGAAATAGAACAAGGATAGAAAGTGCTTTGTGCGTTTGCACTGAGGTAAAACGGCTCATTTTTGTACCTTTTTGTTTATGGGGTGGAGGGAACCCAATTCTTGAAGTGCTCATCACTTCAAACCAATCGCTCTATTGAGCGGGCGGCGATTATACATTACTCAATGTTGTCTGCAACCGAGGTGATATAAGCAAACGTTTCTATTTTAAATAAGTGAGAATTTAACTCTTTTTACTTAACTAAAGTTTAAATCCCACTCTAAATATCTCTGCGAGGTAATCAAATTCCTCGCGGCTACTTTCTACAGCTATAGCTTCGAACCAAATAGATTCCGAATAATGTTCGGCTTTAAAGAAGAAACGACAACCTTCAAAATCGATCAACCAAGAATGAAGGTCAGCATCAAATTGTTTTTCTACAATAGTAGCGGAGAGTGTACTGATCAGTAATTCTCCTACTTGTGAAAATGAATCAACATCAATACCCGGTGATGAAATAATTATCTTCCCGTCATCAGCGAGATATTCAATCAGTGTCCAAGTTGCTTTACTCTCCATGAGTAACATGCTCCTGTATCAGATCTAGGAAATCATCGGCATATTTATCCAATTTTACTTGCCCAACGCCATTAACCGCTAACATTTCACCGTAGGAAGTTGGCAGCATCTCGGCCATGTCGATAAGCGTGGCATCACTAAATACCACGTAAGGCGGTAGTCCATCTTCATCTGCAATGGATTTACGTAGTTTTCTAAGTTTAGCGAACAATTTCTTATCATAATGCTTATTAGATAGCTTGTCTGATTTGGCCGATCTAACAGAGGTATCAAGTCGGGGTACCGCAAGCTCTAAAGACATTTCACCGCGTAATAATGGCCTTGCTTCCTCTGTGAGTTGCAACGTTGAATTACTGGTAATATTTTGTGTCAAAAGCCCTTTATGAATAAGCTGACGAATTATGCTAATCCAATAATCATGACTGTGTTCCCTACCAATCCCATAAGTTGAAATGTGGTCATGACCATTCTCTCTAACGCGAATGTTTTGCATGCCTCTAAGTACCTCAACCACATACCCCATACCATAACCCTGCTTCACTCGGTAAACACAAGAAAGCGCTTTTTGAGCAGCTTCCGTCGCGTCAAAGTGTTTTGGTGGGTCTAAACATATGTCGCAATTTCCGCAAGGTTCATGCCTATATTCGCCAAAATAATTTAGCAATACTTGCCTTCGGCAGGTTTGAGCTTCGGCAAACGCGCTCATCGCATTCAGTTTATGACTTTCAACCTGCTTTTGTGGGCCATCTGGTTTCTCATCAAGAATTTTTCTCAACCATGTCATATCTGCTGGGTCAAACAACATCATAGCTTCAGCTGGTAAACCATCTCGACCTGCGCGGCCTGTTTCCTGATAATAGGACTCAATATTTCGGGGGATATCAAAATGAACCACAAAGCGCACATTGGGTTTATTAATCCCCATACCAAAAGCTACAGTCGCAACGACGATCTGTATATCATCTTTTTGGAATGCATCTTGGACATAAGCTCTTTCGTCGGCATCCATGCCAGCATGGTAACCCGCTGCTCGAATATGATTGTTACACAGCTTTTCAGTTAGCATTTCGACCTTTTTCCGGCTGCCACAATAAATGATCCCACATTGTCCTTTTTGAGTGGCTAGAAAACGAACCACCTGAGATACCGGTTTATGTTTCTCAACTAGGTTATAGCGAATATTAGGTCGGTCAAAGCTACCTAAATGGCTATAAGGATTATGAAGGCTTAAGCGGGTGGTAATATCTCTTCGGGTAGCATCATCAGCTGTCGCGGTAAGGGCCATAACCGAAGCGTGAGGGAAATATTGCTTCAACTGCCCAAGCGCAGCATACTCAGGTCTAAAATCATGCCCCCACTGGGATATGCAATGCGCCTCGTCCACCGCAATCATTGATAGATTTATGTGGGATAAACGCTCAATAAAATCCTGAGTCAGTACTCGTTCCGGTGAAACATAAATCAACTTTAGCTGACCACTGTTCATACGATTATATATCGAAATCAACGTTTCTTTGGTCATGGTCGAATTGATGCATTCAGCCGACACACCATTCGCCTTCAATTGGTCAACCTGATCTTTCATCAATGAAATCAAAGGGGAGATCACTAACGTCAAACCTTCTTTGACCAATGCAGGGATCTGATAGCAAAGCGACTTCCCTCCACCTGTAGGCATAATGACTAAGCTGTCTTGGTTGACTAATGCTGCGTCAATAACCTCTTGTTGACCATCTCTAAATTTTTGATAGCCAAAAACCTTATTAAGCACGTTTTCTGCCTGAAAAGAGTTGGGTTGAGGATCTTCAGCGATAAGGGTTGATGTCATGGGATTCCTAACGAATGAGCGTGACGGCATGTCTTCTCAGTGATGACATGGCCGAACATTGTAGTTTGGTTTTTACACGAATAAAACATCAAATTGTTAGGTATAATGGTAATTCCGATTTAATCTGGCTCACCTTCACACATTGACCAATAGATTCAGGCACCTAAATTTAATGACAACAAAAGAACAAACTCGCTCTCGCCAGGGCGTACTATTCGCTATTGCCGCTTACGTTATGTGGGGCTTTGCCCCTATATACTTTAAAGCTCTTGGAGAGGTCACTCCTCTTGAAATTTTAAGTCATCGGGTTGTATGGTCATTTTTCTTTTTGGCACTACTGATTCATATGAGCCGTCGCTGGGAAACGGTTTTAAGAGTTATCAAAGATAAAAGAAGCCTTCTATATCTACTCTCAACATCTCTCCTTGTTGGTGCAAATTGGCTAATTTTTATTTGGGCCGTAAAAACCAACCACATGCTGGACGCCAGTTTAGGGTATTACATTAACCCGTTACTAAATGTGTTACTCGGTATGATATTTTTAGGCGAAAGATTGCGTAAATTGCAGTGGCTTGCTGTTGCACTCGCTTTTACCGGCGTGGCGATCCAAATAATTGCCTTTGGCAGTATTCCTGTTATAGCACTTGTACTCGCATGCAGCTTTGGACTTTATGGTTTACTTAGAAAGAAAATCAATCTTGATGCGCAAACTGGTCTTTTCATAGAAACGATTATTTTATTTCCAGCAGCCGCTATCTATCTATTGTTTATTACCGATAGCCCGACGGCTACGTTGTCTCAAAATGACCTGTCTCTTAATGTTTTGCTTATCTCGGCAGGATTAGTCACAACGTTACCACTGCTCTGCTTTAATGGAGCTGCAACTCGCATGATGTTGTCCACATTGGGCTTTTTCCAATATATAGGTCCTAGTCTGATGTTTTTGTTAGCCGTTGTCATATACAACGAAGCATTTAGTTCAGATAAAGCAATTACATTTGGATTTATCTGGGGAGCGCTACTTTTGTTTAGTATTGATGGGCTTAATTATGCGAAACAGAAGAGAAAAGCACGAGCTGCATAATTATACCCCCACAAATGAAAAAATATGCACAGGCAACGTTTGCGACTTCACTAGTTATGCTTGTAAGAGATCTCTTACAAGCTCGTAAGTCATCCGAGTTAATTCCCTTAATCCAACGCCCGAGCATTAGCATTTAAACCTTTAACATTAATAGGTTATGCTAAGATGGTTATTATTTGACCTTTTACAGTCTGTTTTAATCTATTGTTCTTCGCCCTAAAATCGTTAATATTTAAGTTGTCGGAAGGATGCTGACACGGACAAGAAACACCACGGAATGGTAATCTTCAGGATGAAGAATCGGTTATTCAGGACGAATAGTCGGCACGGAAAGCGAATTGGACATTGAATGGAATCAATAGTAGCTAGGATGGTTACTACTAGGGAAAGACAATGGACACCTCTGGACGAGGCAAGGACTGAACATCAGGATGATGTAAGGGACACCGCTCAAGGAACAAGTGACGTGCGCTAACGAGGATTGTTAGCAGATCAGGATAAGATCAAGGACACCGCTAGGAAGGCGACGAAAAGGAATATGCTGAAGGATTACAGCACACTATCATGGATTAGATGCATGGAGCATTTTTAGTAGCCGGATTGCTGCGAGTAAGACTATAGCCCCGATATGAAAGTATCGGGGCTTTTCTTTTTCTCACAGGCCTAAAACTAAACACGGGCAATGACTACCCGTGTAGCCTATATGTAGCCTAAAGTATTTCCAGCTTTGCATATTGAGTTACTAACCACTTTATGCCTTCGCCATTGAACGCTACCTGTACGCGACTTTGAGGCCCGCTCCCTTCGAAGTTGATAATAGTTCCTTCACCAAACTTGGGATGCTTCACTCTTTGTCCCAACGAAAAACCTGTTTCGTTAAAGCTCTCTTTTACTACCGATTGGCTGAAACGCCCCGAGGAAGTCGAACGACTAACCTGAGCTTTCATTCTGACTTCTTCCAGGCAATCTTCTGGTAGTTCACGAATAAAACGGGATGGTTTATGATATTTGTCCTGTCCGTACAGACGACGCATTTCTGCATAGGTAATATAAAGCTTCTCTTTTGCTCTGGTCATTCCTACATAACACAAGCGCCGCTCCTCTTCCAAACGTCCGGCTTCTTCTGCTGACATTTGACTTGGAAACATACCTTCCTCGACACCGACCATGAATACCATAGGAAATTCGAGTCCTTTGGCACTGTGTAACGTCATCAGTTGTACTGCATCATCAAATTCATCAGCCTGCCCTTCACCAGCTTCTAATGCTGCATGTGACAAAAATGCGGAAAGCAGAGTCATGTCTTCTGCTTCCTCTGGTTTTTCAAACTGGCGGGTAGCCGTTACGAGTTCTTCTAAGTTTTCTATTCGCGCCTTTGATTTTTCGCCCTTTTCCTGTTCATACATTGCGAACAAACCCGAAGACTTAATGACATGGTCAGTTTGCTCATGCAAAGAATACTCAACGGTATCGTCTTCTAATGCATTAATTAATTCAATAAAACGACTCAGTGCCCCAGCGGCTCGTCCCGCCAGTACTTTTTCTTCCAGAAGAGCCTTACTTGCTTCCCATAGAGTAGCGCCACGATCTCTTGCTGCAAAGCGAACCGTTTCTAATGTTTTATCTCCCAGTCCTCTTGTTGGTGTATTCACCACACGCTCAAATGCTGCATCATCTCTTCTATTTGCCATTAATCGTAGGTAACTAAGCGCATCTCTGATTTCTTGGCGTTCGAAAAACCTCATACCTCCATAAATACGGTAAGGTAATCGTGCTTGTATTAACGCCTCTTCTAAGACGCGCGACTGTGCATTATTTCGATATAACATTGCACAATCATCCAGCTTCCCACCATCCTCTTGCCAAGACTTAATTTTGCTAACGGTAAAACGAGCTTCATCTAGTTCGTTATACGCGGAATAAATTGATATTTTTTCCCCTTCATCACCGTCAGTCCAAAGCTCCTTGCCCATGCGCTCTGTATTGTTAATAATGAGTTCATTGGCCGCTTTTAGGATTGTCTTTGTTGAGCGGTAATTTTGTTCCAGGCGAATCGTATCTACAGAGGCAAACTCTTCTGTAAATTTGTGTATATTCTCTATCTTTGCGCCACGCCATCCATAAATTGATTGGTCATCATCTCCAACGATCATGACATGACAATCTTTGCCGGCCATCATTCTCAGCCAGGCATATTGGATATTGTTGGTATCTTGAAACTCATCAACAAGAATATGTTTAAAACGAGCCTGATAATGTTCCCGGATATGTTTCTTATCCCTTAGCAACTCTGTAGTGCGCAATAGTATTTCCGCAAAATCGACTAAACCAGCCCTATCACATGCTTCCTGATAGGCGGTATATACCTGTAGCCAGGTTTGGGTCACTGGATCATGGTAACTATCAATGTGCTTCGGTCTTAAACCTTCATCCTTCTTCCCATTAATCCACCATGATGCTTGCTTTGCTGGCCATTGTTTCTCATCAAGATTCTGAGCCTTAATCAAACGTCGAAGCATTCTTTGCTGATCATCTGTATCTATAATTTGGAAGTCTTCAGGCAGAGCGGCATCAAGATAATGAGCGCGCAGAATTCTATGACAAATACCATGGAAAGTGCCATTCCACATTCCTGACGCACTGCCCAACATTAACTCTTCGATTCGGCCACGCATTTCCGCTGCCGCTTTATTGGTAAATGTCACGGACATAATAGAAAAAGGTGAGGCATTTTCCACGGCTATAAGCCACGCTATCCGATGAACAAGTACTCGAGTTTTTCCACTACCAGCACCAGCTAAAATAAGATTATTTGCTAAAGGAGAAGCCACTGCCTCTCGTTGTTTATCATTCAGACCATCGAGTAGTAATGCCGCGTCCATTTTTTATTCCCAGATACCAAGTTACTGTTTATTTATACATAGCTCATTGATTATACCTTAAACAATGTTCAGTTGATCTGATGTTTTAAAGATATTTTCCCATCAAAATAACGCATAAAAAACAATTAAATAGAAACCAAATGGTAATAAAAATGATTATTTTTACTTTTTAGTTGAAAGTTTCTTCTCAAAAATTTGCTCCTATACTCTAAGCAAGCTGATAAATGCTCAACATAATAAACATCAGTTTCGCTTCATTGATAACTAAAGATCTTTCTAAAGGAATGAATTATGAAAAAGTCTAATCTTGCTGTAACTGCAGCTGTTTCTAGCCTTCTAGCCATTGGAGCTACTGCCTTAACATCTACTCAAGTATTAGCTGCTGAAAAAGAACGATGTTATGGCGTTGCCAAAGCTGGCAAAAATGACTGTGCAACCAAAACCAGTTCTTGTGCAGGAACATCAAAAGTTGATGGCCAAAAAGATGCATTCATCGTCGTTCCAAAGGGTCTTTGTGACCGACTAGCCAGCGGTAGTACCAAGTCAAGTTAAAAGCACTATCTGGCCAGCTAGGTTCAGCAGTTACCCGCTCTAGCTGGCTTAAGATTTATTGTAAGGGTTAGTAGATGAAGTCAAGTTTCAATTCTATGGTCGGTGTCGGTTTACGAATGCCCCACCTTGAGTTTTTTAAATCGCAGAAACCCAACTTAAGCTGGCTAGAAATTCACAGTGAAAACTATTTTCAGCCTAAATCGCCGCTTAGGAACAATCTTCGTGAGTTGCGGAACCATTACGACATTAGCTGCCATGGTATTGGGTTATCATTAGGTTCAGTTTCTCCTGTCAACAATGATCATTTAGCTAAGTTAAAAGCATTAGTCGATGATATACAGCCTATTATGGTCTCTGATCATCTAAGCTGGAGCGAAAATGGTGGGCACTATTTTAATGACTTATTGCCACTTCCTTATACAGAAGAAGCACTCGATGTATTTTGTCGCAATGTTTTAACAGTTCAGGATTATCTTAAACGACCTCTTTTGATCGAAAATCCTTCAAGCTATTTACGCTTTTCCCATTCTACTATTTCTGAATGGGAGTTCTTATCCGAAGTTCAGCATCGCACTAGTTGCGATATTCTTCTGGATTTCAACAATATTCATGTTTCAGCTTTTAATCACGGCTTTAAGTGCAGCACCTATTTAGGGGGGATCCCCTCTCACGCAGTTAAAGAAATTCATCTTGCTGGATTTACAACAAAACAAACCGACAGTGGCGAGATTTGGATTGATACCCATAGCCGCCCTGTTAGCGTAGAAGTTTGGCAACTTTATACTCAATGGGTTAGACAGCACGGTAGCCACCGAACATTAATTGAGTGGGATCTTGATATACCTGAACCAGAGGTATTGTTAGGCGAAGCGTCGAAGGCAAGTAAGATTCTTGATTCAACTCAACAACCAGTAGAGCAAGTATCATGACTCCTACCCTTGCCGAATGCCAATACTCCTTTTCACAAGCTCTACGCTATCAAAGAAATGGCGCAGACTGTGACATCATTTCCGACCATTTTTCTGCGGACGAACGAATTCAGATTTATCGAAATAATTTTGTCATGAGCTTAACTGAAGTACTCGCTCTAACTTATCCGCTGGTTAGTAAACTTGTTGGCACCGAGTGTTTCGAAGGGCTAGCTCGAAAGCACATTTTAGAAACGCCTCTCCTTACTTCTGACGTGAGTACTTTCGGTGATAATTTCAGTCGTACTATAGAATCAACTAAAATTGTCGCAAGCGCGGTGCCTTACCTTTCAGATATAGCTGAATTTGAGTGGAAAATAGATACGGTTGGGCAAAACTGTAGCGACACAACAGAACCTTTGCGTCTTCGTCCCTTTTCAGATTTATCCAGTATCCCCATAAACAAGCAAAGCGACATCATTCTATTTCCTCGTCCCGGCATGATGTTATGCACTTCCGCTTTTTCAGTATTCTCAATAAGAAAAGCGATACTGAAGGACTCGTTTGAAAATCTGGACATAAAACAAGTTGAACACGGCTATGTATTTAGTCTTCCCAGCGAGGATATTAATATTGGCACGCTCTCTAATAAAGAGTTTATGTTGCTATCTCTTATAGACGGAAGTATCAGCCTTGCGGAAATCGAACCTGACTTGTTAGGTCACTTACCTAACCTTTTATCGCTTAACTTGTTTTCCGGCTTTTGCCTAGATTAACTGGAGTAATAGCATGCTTGAAAAAATACACTCAGCCTTAGAAACGTATGACACCATCGTTTACAACGCTCACCAAAAGGTTACACCTGTATGGCTATTGTTTTTGCGCCTATGGGTTGCTTGGGTATTTTTCAACTCAGGGCTTTTGAAGTTATCCTCATGGGACAGCACCTTATATCTGTTCGAGTTTGAGTATCAGGTGCCTTTACTTCCCTGGATAATAGCAGCTTATTTAGGGACAATCGCAGAATTGGTTTTACCCACTTTTATCGCATTCGGTCTATTCACTAGGCCAGTTGCTATTGCATTATTTGCCTTAAATGGCATCGCTGTCGTTTCCTACCCTGTTTTATGGGAAGGCGGATTTTACGATCATCAACTTTGGGGGTTAATGATTTTAATTAGTATTTTCTGGGGTGCAGGAAGCTTATCCCTAGACAGAATTTTAAGGTCTAAGATAATCAATTCGAAGTGAGTTTTCGATTTGTTAAGTCTAACAAAAAGCCTCTGTTAAAGAGGCTTGATTATTATTTGTTTAAGTATGCTTGTAATTCTTCTGCAGAGATTCCATTTTCAGCCAGTTCTTTGGCAATCAACTCTACTTGTTCACCTTTGCGAGATTCGATGACTCTTTGAAATTGATATACGATATCACGTAGCATATGAAGAGGGACTTGTTTGGCCGCGCTACGAATTCGTTCTTCACTTTGATTACCAAGCTCGGCCAGCAGTTTGCCAAACATTATTTTTTCTGGCGATTCTTCTAACTGCTCTAATATACGAGCCATTTCATAGGTAGTTAAAGACATTTGGTTAAGATTCCAAATAATTATTAAGGGAAAAGTTGAGAGCTAAATATACACCTTCTTTTAATGGAGGGACATAGATTTACTCTCAATTAATTAAATATGTTTACCCTGTATATACTTCGTGCCACTTCCTTCCTTGCTTAGTCGCCAGAAAGATCAAACCAGGCACAATTAAAAGCATATGTAATGATATAGTATCTTGCGCATCAAACCCGAATCGCTGCAAAGTTCCTACCAATAGACCAGCACCGCTCATTTGAAAAAGACCAAGTAACGCAGCCGCAGTTCCTGCTTTATCTCCGAATGGTGCTAATGCTTTCCCGGCAGCTACTCCAAGAACCAATGCGAAACCTATTGAAGAAACGAAAATTGGTACCATAAACGCCCATGCACTTTGATGGCTAGGGAGCGTAATCATAAGTATAGAAGCAACAAGCATACTGCCTATACCAATAGTTAAAGCGAGTCTGGTCCCTACTTTATCCATGATTTTCGGTGCGGTAAATGCTGCAAAAATATTTATTATCGCGTTGGCCCCAAACCAATAGGTAAATTCATCCATGCTTAGGCCAAGCTTCGTCATCAGTACCACAGGCGCAGCCGTTACATAAGCCAGTATTACTGCCATCGCTAACATACATAATGACGCGTGGTAAACAAAGGTTGGTGTACTTAATACACTTACATATCGCTCTAGTTTAAATACAGACTCTTTTTGAGTCGCAGGATTCGTTTCTTTCATTACCCATAATAGTAACAACCCAACCACCAGAGCATACCCTGCCATGAAGCTAAAATTGCTTCTCCAGCCAAAATTTTGAGTTAAGTAACTGCCCAATATGGGTGCCAGAGCGGGAATAAAACAAATGGCACCATTCAGATAACTGATAATTTTTCCACTTTTGTTTGGTCCAAAGCTATCTCTTACCGTAGCAAACGTCGCGACAGATGTCGCACAGGCACCCAACCCCTGAAGTAACCTAGCAAATAGCAGCCACTCAATATTAGTCGCCCACCACGCTATTAGTGAGCTAAGCCCATAAATCGTCGCCCCAATTATACCTATTGTTTTTCTTCCATACTTGTCCGCTAAAGGACCTGCAAACAATTGCCCTAGGCCCATCGAAAATAAGAACCATGTAACAGTATCTTGTGCCAATGTATGTTTCACGTGAAACACTTCAGCAATCATAGGAATCGCAGGAAGATATATATCTATGGCTAAAGGACTAAAGAGTACCAGTAATACTAATACGATAATCTGTGATTTACCCGGTTGGGTATTGTTTGTAGTTTGCACTTTAACGCCTCAATTATTTAACCCGGCGATATTACCTGTCTACTGGTATGATTAGAAATGGCTTATAATCATTACTATTATTCCTCAACGGAAATTCATATGAATATCGAAAAACTCTCTCGATTAGATTTAAACTTACTAGTGTGTCTAAAAGTATTATTTGAGGAGTTGAATGTCACTAGGGCAGCACATCGTCTCTGTTTAAGCCAATCTGCAGTGAGTAAGTCACTTGCAAAATTGAGGCATCAATTCGATGATCCACTATTTACAAGAACTTCCCATGGCTTAAAACCTACAGCCAGAGCGAATGGTATTAAGCCGAAGCTAGACTCCCTGATAAAGCAGTTGGAAGAGATCAGCCAGCCAAGTGTATTCGAGCCTGAAGTAACTGAACGAAGATTTCACATTGCACTAGTGGAGAGCGGCTACCCGCTAATTCTTCCTCATTTCCTTCCAGCAATATTCCATCAGGCACCAAACATTAGCTTTAGCACTCACCACTGGGGTGACGCGACTTTTAACCGCTTACAAAAGGGCGAACTCGATATAGGTATTACTGGCAAAGATCTTGATATTGGGGATGCAGTACTCACTCTCCTGCCCCCAAGGGGTATATGTGAGTTGGAACTGTATAGAGATGAACAAGTTTGTATAGTTCGAAAAGGCCACCCTATACTGGATGGCGACTGGCATTTAGATGCTTACTTAAGTTTAAGACACGTGCAGGTTCGTTGCGATGGTAGTGATAGGTGGCTACTCGATTATCGTCTGGCTGATATGGGGTATGAACGTGATATATCCATTACTGTTCCTGACTTTAATAACGCAGCGAACTTATGTACTTATACTGACTTTGTTTTCACTGCCCCTAGCCACTTTGCACATTTAATGGCAAACCACTTTGACCTTGAGGTTTTACCACTTCCTCTAGAGTTTCCTCAAATGGCTTACACTCTTTTCTGGCACAAAGACAAACAAGATGACCCTGCAATGCAATGGTTAATTGAAAACATTGAAGAAAGAACCCAGCACCTAAGATAGAATATGCCCGTAATGACAGGTTTGGTAATTCAGCCTGTCCAATATAAATAAAGAAAGGACAGTGACGATGTATACAACGATCGCTTCTCGTATCAGCGCTATAAGAACATGGCTATTAGCAAACCAGTTAGACGCTTTAATTATTCCTCACGAAGATGAGTATTTAGGTGAGTATGTCCCAGAGTGTAATGAGCGCCTTCAATGGGCTACCGGATTCACCGGTTCAGCAGGAACAGCCATTATCACAGCGACAACAGCAGCTATCTTCGTAGATGGCAGATATACCGTTCAGGTAACAAAGCAAGTTCCTTCAACAGAGTTTTCCTTTCACCATTCTGTTGACGAACCAATAACTAATTGGATAGCGAGTCAAGAAGCACAAATAAGTAGAATCGCATTTGACCCACGCATGCACACCGCTAACTGGTACGCATCTACTGGCGAAAAACTCCTAGGCAAGACACAACTCGTGGCGTTAGAAAGCAACCCTATTGATGAACTCTGGTTGGATCGCCCTGCACAAACGGTTTCCCCCGTTCGACTAATGCCAACATCTTACACTGGGCTATCGAGCGAAGATAAGCGTAACCAAATCGCTTCAGAGATCAGAGCATTAGATGCAGACGCAGCCATACTAACCCAGCTTGATTCAATTTGCTGGCTTCTTAATATACGAGGACTAGATGTATCACGCCTTCCTGTACTCTTATCGCATGCTATTGCCTATTCAGATGCACGCGTAGATTTCTTCCTAGACCCAGCTCGACTTCCTAATGGTTTCAACAAGCATGTAGGGTCTGGAGTTAAGGTCAGGCACCCCACCACACTTAGGTCTGCTATTGAAAACCTGTCTGGTAAGCGAGTGTTGACCGATCCGGCATCCAGCAACGCATGGTTTAGCTTACAGCTAGTATCTCATGGTGCCGTTGTGATCGACTCGCCCGACCCATGTTTACAGCCAAAGGCGGCAAAGCATCCAATAGAAGTATCCGGCATGAAAGCCGCTCATATTCGCGACGGCGTTGCTATGGCCAAATTTCTATCTTGGCTAGACCACGAAGTTGCTAATAACCACTATCGCAGCGAAGCAGAGCTATCTGATCAGTTGCAAAAATTTCGAGAACAAGATGAGCAGCTAGTGGATCTGAGCTTTGATACTATTTCAGCGACAGGTTCTAATGCTGCAATGTGCCACTACAACCACAACGACCAACCAGAACCCGGCGTTTTATCGTCTGACACCCTGTATCTGGTCGACTCCGGTGGTCAATACCCAGACGGAACCACAGACATCACCAGGACTATTGCTATCGGTAATCCGACTGATGAAATGAAGAAACAATTTACACTCGTGCTTAAAGGTCATATTTCAATGAATAGCGCTCGCTTCCCTAAGGGCACAACAGGTCATCAGTTAGACATATTGGCTCGACAACACTTGTGGGCTGAAGGGTTTGATTATGACCATGGGACTGGTCACGGTGTAGGCCATTTTTTAAGTGTTCATGAAGGTCCACAGAGTATTTCTAAAGTACCAAAACCAATAGCATTGGTTGCTGGTATGATTGTGTCAAATGAGCCTGGATATTATAGAGCTGAAGGATTTGGTATTCGTATCGAGAATTTGGAGTTGGTAGTAGAAGTCGAAACTGGCGGTGACTTCTCAGTATTGGGCTTTGAATCTCTGACAAGGTGCCCTATCGACAAGCGCAATATCGACGTAAGCTTACTCACAAAAACAGAGTTATGCTGGCTCAACGCGTACCACCAAACTGTATGGGACGAGGTTTCACCATTGCTAGCAGGTGAAACTCAATTGTGGTTAAAGAACGCGACCTCCCCGCTTTCTCATTAAGGAAAAAAAGCGCCTCGTTCATGAGGCGCTTTTTTATGTTTCACGTGAAACACTTCTTTAAGTCCAACTCTTCATAAACAAATGAAATCCTAACCAAGCTGCTGAAATGCTAAGTGTCACGTTTAACAACACGTTTAATCCCATCTTAAAAAATGCGCCCTGCTGCATTAATAAAACGTTATCCATAGAAAAGGTTGAGAAGGTCGTCAATGCACCTAAGAAGCCCAACCCGACAATTTGCCGCCAAGGTTCTGTAGCTAACAACTCATTTTCGAAAGCCGCTATAAGCAAACCCATAATAAAAGAGCCAAGAACATTTACTGTTAAGGTACCGTAAGGAAACCCACGACCTAAGAATAAAACACAAAGCTCGGATACCAAATAGCGGGAACAAGCGCCAAACGCTCCACCGATTGCGATAAATCCAAGTATAGAAAACTGCCCCATAGCAACTCCGAAACGAAAGAGATTCAAATATTCTAATGAGAAATCAAAAATTAACCAGAAAAAAGTGCGAACAGAGCTGAGAATAAATGAAAAGAATTAAAACGTTACAGGAGTCACTTTTAAAGAAAAATACGACTCCATTACAACGTTGAAGATTTGATAAGAAAATAAGGACGAGAATAGAACTCAATTAGCTTTTACTAAATAACAACCAAATAATGAAAACTAGTATTAATTAAACATGCTGCCCGGCGACATAGCCACTGCTCCAGCAAAACTGAAAATTATACCCGCCTAGGTGTCCGGTCACGTCCAGTACCTCCCCAATAAAATACAAGCCTTGTACCTGCTTGACTTCCATTGTCTTGGAGGAAATATGATCTGTATCTACACCACCCAGAGTAACTTCCGCAGTACGGTAACCTTCAGTGCCATTTGGGGCAATCTTCCAATTCTGTAACTTCGCGTCTATAGATAATATATCGTTTGGGTTAAGCTGTTTGAGCGGTCTGTCTTGAAGCTCTTCTCTGCTAATCAATACCTCTACTAGCCTTTTTGGTAAGGCTCTGGACAACGTGTTCTTCAGGCTTTGGTTTGGGTGCTTCTCACGTAAACTAGTCAGCAATTCTGGTATATCTATTTCAGGTATTAAGTTAACCGACAATGACTGACCAGCTTTCCAGTAAGATGATATCTGTAGTACAGAAGGACCAGAAAGGCCTCTATGGGTAAACAACAGCGCTTCTTTAAACACAGTACCATCGTTCGCTGTTATTTCTACCGGGATAGCTATCCCTGACAGCTCAGATAAATCATCTTTATCTTTCGTGTGTAGCGTAAAAGGAACTAAGCCTGCAGTTGTAGGTACCACAGGTAATCCAAACTGTTCTGCTATGCGATAACCAAAAGGAGTAGCACCAAGCTTAGGCATAGAGAGCCCACCAGTAGCGACTACAAGCGAGCCGCAGCGAATTAACTCACCATTACACAGTAACTGAAATCCGTCGCCTGTCTTAGCGATATCCTTAACTTCACTTAAAAATTGGAGATCAATATTGGGCATATTGCATTCTGAAAGTAACAGATTGACAATCTGTTTGGCCGACTCGATACAGAATAGTTGTCCGTGACTTCGCTCTTCAAACTCAATGCCGTGTTCAGATACCAACGAAATAAAATCCCAATTGCTATATTGGGCAAGCGCTGATTTAACAAAGTGGGTATTTTTACACAGGTAGTTGTCAGCTGTAACGTCGTAATTGGTAAAATTACATTTTCCACCACCGGAAATTAGAATTTTCCGGCCCGGTTTTTTTGCGTGATCTAATACAAGCACCGAGCGACCACGCTTTCCGGCTTCAGCTGCACACATCAGTCCTGCCGCACCGGCTCCAATGATCACTACATCAACATATTTCACAACTAAGTACCTGCCAGAAAAACAAAAAGGATGCACACTAACGTACATCCTTACTACGAGGAGTATTATTTTAACGACTATTTACTCAATTGCCAATAAATCGAGATCAGCCTAAACAAGGAAAGACGCGAGCAACGTGACCCCAATCAGTGCAATAAATAGTATAAACGTTTCACGAACTTTACTGCATTTAGCAATAAAGACTTCGTCGTGATGGTTAATGTACTCTCTATCTTTAAGATAGTGGAAAAGTCGTACTTGCTTCATAACATTTCCGTGAGTAGTAAAGAAACCTCCGCCATCAACTTGTTGATAGAGCAACGGATGAGCTTCTCGCATTACGTAAATCAACGAACGAAGCGCACTTAAGTATCGTGCAAGATTAACGCTCACAACTATCATGAGTGTAAATATTATTGTGTCTCCACTGATCATCTCTTCCTCCCTACATCTTCCGGATGCCGAAGGAAAAGATGACCGTGCCTATCTTTCCTTTTAGGTGTTGAGTTTACTCAATACCAGCTTCCATCACAGAAGATGAACCTGCTTTTGCCATCGCAGCTAGGTCTTTATCAAAGAAGAACAACGCTTTTCCATCTTCACCAACAAGATCTAGCTTATCTAAAATCCCTTTAAACAATTTCTCTTCTTCGTGCTGCTCAGCAACATACCACTGTAAGAAATTGAAAGTTGAGTAATCTTGAGATGTGAAAGCTACATGGGCTAACTTGTTGATCTTTCCAGTGATCATTTGCTCATGTTCATAGGTTTCGCGAAAAACCTCACCAAGACTCGTGAACTCAAATTTAGGAGCCTCAATTGCCCCTAAAATAGGCATGGAACCAGTTTCGCTTACATACGTAAACAACCGCTGCATATGCTCCATCTCTTCAGTCGCATGCGTTCTCAAAAATGCGGCCGCACCTTCAAAACCTTTATCTTCACACCAAGCACTCATTTGTAAGTATAGATTGGATGAGAAAAATTCTAGATTAATTTGCTCATTTAATTGATCGATCATCGGTTGAGATAGCATGAAAGCTCCTTTTTTATAGGAATTTACCAGATTTGAAACTTTAGTCGAATACACGAAAAATGGTCTCTGATCTTTATAAGTTGCTTGAAACTATAACATGAACAGGTAGAAGTCTAAGAGTGCATTTTTTAAAATCAGCGATGGATATGAGATCAGAATTACAAAAAAAAACGAAGTTAAGTGCTAGGCTTTTTAAATGACCCTCAATAAGGAGATAGCCTAATGAGTTATAAACATATTTTAGTTGCCATTGATTTAACCGATGAGAGCAAAACGTTGGTCGATAAAGCGGTTGCACTAGCAAAACCTCTGGATGCAAATATTTCATTTATTCATATCGATGTGAACTACGCAGAGATTTACACTGGTCTCATAGATATCAATCTTGCTGAAACACAAAACCATGCAATGGAAGCGTCTTTAGAACAACTTAAAGAGCTTGCATCTCACGCTGACTATCCAATAAAACATACTTTAGTCGGAAGTGGAGATTTGGGCTATGAACTTAAAGATGCCATTAAAGCGAGAGAGGTTGACCTAGTCATATGTGGACATCACCAAGATTTTTGGAGCATGATTCTATCTTCCACCAAGCAATTATTAAACAGTGTGCCTGTCGATATGTTGGTGATTCCGCTTCATGATGAATAACGCTATTCTGATTAGTCGCTATTTAAATGCTTCAACTTAAGATAATCAACAACCCAAGATTAACCATTATTAACTCAGAGCAGCTCTCTACCGCTCTGAGTCAATAATTTAATGTAGTTGGGCAACTAAGTTATTAGACGCCTCGTCAACGGACGTGAGAG
This sequence comes from Vibrio sp. UBA2441, assembly GCA_002342685.1. GTDB lineage: Bacteria > Pseudomonadota > Gammaproteobacteria > Enterobacterales > Vibrionaceae > Vibrio. Next base: position 25,832 of record DDQN01000074.1, on the reverse strand, counting down.
CTCTTATCGCTGAAAATTGTTTCTCAATCGCCTGATGCTTCTTAAGCAACTTTTTCTGCTTCTTAAGTAATTTTTCTAGTTTTTTCTGATATTTTTTCTGTTTCTTCGCCGTTTTCTTTGCGTTGTTCGATGTTGTTTCTACTTTAACGGGAGCAGAAGCAACCACTAGCTTAGATTTTTTCGGTAACGCTTCAACTAGCAGCCCACAGGTTTCTTTTTCTTCGACGCTTTTAGCCTGACAACTTTTAGGAGGAATGGCTGAAGGTTTACACAAGCTCTCGCTTGTTGCAGAGGAGCGCGCACATGAACGGCACAAATATCTCGCTTCAGTCACTAAGCTATGGATAGTCCCAAGACTATCGGCGATATCTTTACGGTTATATTTACACAATCTTTTAGACATATTACTACTCCGCTTCATATCTAGTGACTCATTCATGAAAAAATCAATTGAGAATGATTACCACTTAGATATACAGCGAATACAGAATAGTTTCAAGGTGTATATTTCTTTAATCTGTTAAGTCATTGATGCTTTAACATAAACATCAAAGCGATTTTTTTTAGTCTCTATGGCCATACTGGGTTTTACACCTCCAAGCCAATCAGCATAGTCCGGTCTTTTTACTACTAAGCGTTTTGTTGCAAGTTCATAAGCTGGTGAAAACAAATTATCTGCATCAAGGTCAGCGCCGACCAAAGATTGAAAAACTCGCATCTCTTTTTTTATCTGAGCCGATTTCTTCGTTTCTGGATGCGGGTACATTGGATCCAAATAAACGACATCAGGTCGAACAAAGCCGGCCTTATTAACGAGTTGACCCAGAGCGTCATGACTAGAAGCATGCAATAAAGACAAACGCTGTGAAACCCAACCACCAATTTCACTATCATTAATAGCTCTCTGCAAACCATCTTCCAGCAATGCAGCAACAGCTGGATTACGTTCGATCATTTGGACTTGGCATCCCAGTGAGGCTAATACAAATGCATCACGCCCTAGCCCTGCTGTTGCGTCTAAGATAGAAGGAGTAACACCTTTGTTGAGCCCAGCAGCCTTTGCTATTGCCTGCCCTTTTCCACCACCAAATTTACGGCGATGACGAACAGCACCGCCAACAAAATCGACATATATAGCACCTAATTTAGGCTCATCAAGTTTTCGTAGTTCTAGCCTATCGCCTGTCAATACCAAGGCTAAGTTGCTATTTTCATCGTTTTCTATACCCCAATGTTGGGCTATATCAAATATATCTTGAGTCTGGTTCTCTGAATCGCAGAGGAGTTGTAAACGCAAAAGTCACTCCGAAATGATGTTTTGTTTTTCTAACATGAGCTCGTTGACGAGCTCTCCAAGAGGTTTAGGTCGGCTGATAACATACCCTTGAGCATAATCAACCCCAAGTTCCATTAATCTGTCGATTATATCTGTATTTTCCACAAATTCAGCCACCGTTCGTTTACCCATCTGTTTAGCTAAATCATTAATAGAACGAACCATAATATAATCGGTTTCATTTTTATCCATATCTTGCACAAACAGGCCATCAATCTTCACAATATCGACGGGTAGCTTTTTCAGATAACCAAATGAAGATAGGCCAGAACCAAAATCATCCAACGCAATTAAGCAGCCAAGTTGTTTTATTTTACTGAACAATTCAATCGCTAAGTTCATATTACCCATTGCGGCCGTTTCTGTGATTTCTAGGCATAATTTATGGCTAGGCACACTACTATGCTCAATACTGTCGAGCAGAAACTCAACAAACTCGCGATTGCCAATTGACTGGCCTGACAGATTTATAGAACAAAATGCTAAGTTTTCATATTCATCGATGTTAGCTTCTAGCCATGCCAATGTTTTCGTTACTACTGCTTTATCAATTAGGTGCGCGACATTATATTTTTCAGAGGCTGGCATAAAAATCCCAGGAGAAATATAACTTCCATCGTTTTTACGTATTCTCACCAATATTTCAAAATACATCTGATTTATATCTTCGGAATCCGACAGCCCCAAAATTCGTTGAGCAAAAAGCTCCAACCGATTGTTGGCTAATGCTTCATGCACCAAATTTACGCTTTCCATCTCGAGATGACGTCGACGGAGCTCCTCATCATCCCGGTGATATAAGTGATACCTATTTCGTCCCTCATCCTTAGCGGCATGACAGGCCGTATCTGCTTGAGCGTGCACCATTTGAGTTGACTCTGCCGTATGATCAATTAGCCTAACCCCAACAGAGCATGTTATGCAAATTGACATATTGTCCCAGTTAAATGTATTTTCACCCAAGGCATTGACGATAGATTTTGTAATCTTAATCGCATCGTTTTCAGTGCAATCTTTTAATAAAATCGCAAATTCGTCTCCGCCCATTCTGGATAATATTGAATTGTATGGCAGCACCGACTCTACCAACATGGCGGCAAATTTTATCGCCGCATCTCCGGCTTCGTGCCCTGCGGTATCATTTAAAACTTTAAGCTGATCAAGATCCAAATAAAGCATGGCATGAGTACGTAAGTTGTTACTCACTTCCTCTATAGCTTTTTCTAGCTCTATCTCAAAATGGTTCCGGTTAAACGTCTCAGTAAGTAAATCATATCTGGCTTGGTACTCTAATTGCTCATTGAGTAAACGAATCTCTGTAATATCTTCGCCCACAATAAGCAATTGACCCGTACTGTCTAATGGTCGGATATTTTCTCTGATCCAAAGGGAAGAGCCAGTGCTATGGCGATAACGTATTTCTCTTCGCCAGATTCCATTGAGTGCAGTATCAGGGCTAGATAGAAGATAACGAACGGGCAGTGCATTTTCGTCTTCATAAAAATCGCTAAGTTTATGTCCCAATACTTTAGTTTCTTCGTAGCCCAGAAGATCAATAGCAAATTGGTTTATTGCCTGAATTCGGTTGTTATTGTCCAGAGTAACCATCATTACAGGTTGCTGTTCATAATAATTACGCATGGTAGATTCACGTTGAATCAGTTTCTCCTGAGCAAGCTTTCCAAGCGTAATATCATTCGCTTCCATAAGGTATTGCGACTCAGTATCAATCTCATCAGGTAACTTGCTGATCACCACATCTAACAGAATACTGCCTGTTTTTCTGCATACTACTTCTAACTCGAACCGTACCGTTTCATTAGGAGACTCACTCTCAAAGAAGTGTCTGAACGCAACGGCACCTGATTTTTCCCAGCCCTTAAAGTGCCAAATAGGTTTATCTATATCGAGGTTTTGATCAAACAACAACTCATGCAGTTTGTTATTGCTGGTAACGACTCTGCCATATTGATCCAAAATCGCCATAAACAGATGACTCTGATCGAGAACAGATTCCAATAAAATCTGACTTCGGCTGGCTTTCTCTTCACTACGACTAATTCGGCGAACATAGTAGAGTAACGTGACAATAACCGTGCTCATCAGCATAAAGAGCGTCACGATCATTATCGCCTTCTTATTATTGTCGTCAGGCTGATTAATGTATTTTGCTTCAATGCTAGTGTTCAGCCCCCAACGTTTTAGCACTTGAAAATCTAACAGCGTTTCCGGTGATGCCATTTGAACCGCTGGCAATCCCACCGATGAACGATTAAGGACATCAACCACTAACTTACCAGTGGAGCGACCTTGAGATACCCCGCTATGAACGACACCGCCAACAGCACCATAGCCGAAAACACTGTCGTGAAATATATAAACCGGAACACTCGCCATATCATCAATCTGCTCCAGAGTGTTTTTTCCTACACTGAGTTGTTCCTGGTTTTGAGAAAAACTCCAATAAAGAATCGCGCTATCTTTTTGCACAGTAGAAACAAACTCATGAAGCTCTTGATAATTATTGGGCGTTACCTGCCGGATAATGATGTCAAAACTCGCGTCTTTCTCTAAATATCGCTCAATAGAGGTACGCACTTTTGTATCCGTAATGGAGTGTCCGGTAATGACATAAATATGACTGGCATCTGGTTGAAGTGTTTTTATTAATCTCAGGTTGCCTTCCATTTCGATGTTCGCGATAACACCAGTCGCATTTAACCTGTCGTGCATCTGCGAGCGATAACCATTGATGCCACTAAAAATTACGGGGGTATCACCAATATGTTGAGAAAGTGAATTAACCAACTCCAATGCGTGGTTATCATTTACTACGATCGCTTGGTACGATTCATCCTGAAACTTTGTCTGGTAAAGTTGATATAGCTTTTCTAAGTAATCCGCCGATTGATGCCGTTTAGTGTCTAAATAAACAACTCGATTTGGAATATTATTGGCTTTTAAAACCGGATCTAAACCCGACTGAAATTGGTCTGTCCATGTGTAACCTTGATGATAAGATTGAATGACGAGCACATCCTGCTCGTTAGCACTTGTCGCCGAACTCCATATAAATAGGATAATAATAGTAAAATAACGCATGGGAATTACCTTTTCCTATCAACAGTATGTTCTTCAATTAATCAATTATAGTAACACTCTTAATGATAAAATATACTTTACAATCCAGCACCTTCATCATTCTCAGGTATTCATATGCACTCTAACTCTCGTCTTGATGATCTTGACCGCGATATCCTTAAAATATTATTGGAGGATGCTCGCCGACCATATGCTGAAATGGCAAAGCAATTTGATGTCAGTCCTGCCACCATTCACGTCAGAATAGAAAAGATGAAGTCAGCAGGCATCATTGAGGGAACCGAAGTCATTGTTAACCCGAAAAAACTTGGCTATGACGTTTGTTGTTTTATCGGTATCAACTTAAAAACAGCGAGAGATTATCACTCTGCACTTGAAAAACTAAACGCTTTGGAAGAGGTTGTAGAAGCGTATTACACCACTGGAGCCTACAACATCTTTGTCAAACTCATGTGTAAATCAATTGAGGAATTGCAGTATGTGCTTATCGAAAGGCTGCAAGCCATTGATGAAGTTCAGTCCACCGAGACACTTATTTCGTTGCAAAATCCAATTAAACGTAATGTAAACCCATAAGGAAGCGATACCCAAGAAGGTCAACATAACTCATTACCGAGATCATATGTAAAATGGCCATAAGTAAAAAAGAATAAAGGCCCGAGATATCGAGCCTTTAGTATTCGCAGTTATTATCTGGTTATGCCTGAATGGCGTAACAAAGCATCGATTTCCGGCTCTCGACCTCTAAAGCGTTTAAACAACTCCATAGGCTCTTCACTGCCACCCATTTCAAGAATATTTTGCAAGAAACGCTGCCCAGTCTCCTGATTAAATATTCCTTCCTCCTCAAAGAGAGAGAACGCATCTGAAGAAAGTACCTCTGCCCATAAATAGCTATAATATCCAGCACAGTAACCACCAGCAAAAATATGACTAAAGGCGTGGGAGAAGCGATTCCACTCAAGGCTTGGTAACACCGCCACCTTACTTTTAACGTCTTGCAATGTCTCTAGTACCTTCGCGCCGACTTCTGGGTCATATTCGGTATGAAGCGTAAAGTCGAATAAACCAAACTCAAGTTGGCGTAGGATAAACATGGCTGACTGGAAGTTCTTGGCTGCTAACATTTTTTCCAGCATTTCAGAAGGAAGTGGTTCACCCGTTTCGTAATGACCTGAAATAAAAGCGAGAGCTTGCTCTTCCCAACACCAGTTCTCTAAGAACTGACTAGGCAGTTCGACAGCATCCCAAGGAACACCATTGATTCCGGATACAGAAGCGACATCTATCTGGGTTAACATGTGATGTATGCCATGGCCAAATTCATGGAATAGTGTCACAACCTCATCATGAGTAAACAAAGCAGGCTTACCACCCACTGGTTTATTAAAATTACATGTCAGATACGCAACTGGCGTCTGAAGGTCACCTTCAGCCACAGTTCGACGAACGCGGCACTCATCCATCCAAGCACCACCACGTTTATGCTCACGAGCATAAAGATCTAAATAGAAACTTCCACGAAGGTTACCTTCACTATCTTCAATGTCGAAATAACGCACCGAATCATGCCAAGTATCAATTCCTTCTCGTTCAACAACGCTCATTTTAAATACACGATTAAGAACTTCAAAAAGCCCATTTACCACTTTGTTTTCTGGAAAGTAAGGGCGAAGCTCCTCATCAGAGATCTGGAAAAGATTCTGCTTTTGCTTTTCACTATAATAAGCGATATCCCAAAGATTGAGATCCGTCACACCAAACTCTTGCTCCGCAAACTCTTTAAGATCTTGTACTTCTCGCTCACCTTGTGGTTTAACTTTAATGGCTAAGTCATTCAAAAAGCCAAGTACTTGCTCAGGTGTTTCAGCCATTTTGGTTTCTAATGACTTCTCACTGTATGAGGAAAAACCAAGCAATCGAGCAATTTCATAACGCAGCTTTAACTGCTCCGCCATGATATCCGTATTGTCCCACTTACCTGCATTTGGCCCACGATCGGAAGCCCGAGTCACATACGCCTCATAGAGCTCTTTTCGAAGTGCTTGATTGTCGCAATAGGTTAATACCGGAAGATATGAAGGGATGTCTAATGTAAGCAACCAACCTTCCAGCTCTTTGGCTTCTGCAGCAGCTTGAGCGGCAGCCATTGCAGATTCCGGCATGCCTTTCAGCTCAGCTTCATCGGTAATATGTTTATTCCAACCCATGGTGGCATCCAACACATTGTTGGAGAACTGAGAGCTCAACTCTGACATGCGCTTGCTGATTTCACCATAACGATGTTGCTCATCGGCCGGTAAACCAATACCAGAAAGCGTAAAGTCTTTTAATGCATCTGTGATGGTTTTTTTCTGAGCCTGAGCAAGAGCATTAAATTCTTCACTGTTTTTTATCGCTTTATAAGCCTCATATAAGCCTTTATGCTGGCCGACCCAAGTGCCATATTCAGAAAGCAGTGGCAGGCAACTCTCATATGCATCACGCAGCTCTGTACTATTAACGACCGAATTCATATGGCTTACTGGTGACCAGATTCGGCTTAACCTGTCATCCACTTCGGCCAAAGGGGCACATATGTTGTCCCAGTTAGGCGTATTATTATCTTGTAAAACCTGTTCAACTTTTACTCGACAATCAGTGATAGCTTGCTCTACTGCGGGCTTAACATGTTCCGGTTTGATTTGAGAAAACGGAGGCAAGTCTGAAAAGTTAAGAAGTGGGTTGGGCATAGAACATTCCTTTTTTTATTCGTATTATCTAAATGTAGGTTGCTTATAGATTTTTCAATAGTGGCGTATAATCAAATGTAACGAAATTCCATTGTCTATCACACTCTAGAACAGAGTGTTTCGAGAGTCTAATTTGCTAAGTTATCGACACAGCTTTCATGCGGGAAACCACGCAGACGTAGTAAAACATATTGTCCAAAGCCTAATTCTGGACACACTAAAGAACAAAGAGAAACCTTTTGTCTATCACGACACTCATTCTGGTGTAGGTCGCTATGACTTAACGCATGAGTGGTCAGAAAAAACCGGCGAGTATAAACAAGGCGTAGCTCGTATTTGGAATAAAGATAATTACCCAGAAGACATTCAAAGCTACTTAGATTCTATTAAAGATCTGAATAACAGCGAAACTCTTCGTTATTATCCGGGCTCTCCACGTGTAGCAAGAGCGCAACTCCGTCCACAAGATAGAATGCTCCTGACCGAGCTACATCCCAGTGACTACCCTCTTTTAGAGCAAGAATTCCATCGTGATCGTCAAGTAAAATTATATAAGGAAGATGGGTTTAAGCGACTAAAAGCCAGCCTACCACCAAAAGAGCGTCGTGGGCTTGTATTAATTGATCCCCCTTATGAATTAGCCAGAGAATACCGCGATGTTGTTAATGCTATAGCTCAAAGCCATAAACGCTGGGCTACTGGTATTTATGCGATTTGGTATCCCGTCGTCAACCGCTACGATATTGACGACATGATTAAAGGCTTAGAGCGCCTAGGAATACCAAAAATATTACAAATAGAACTCGGTGTATCTCCTGATACTAATGAACATGGAATGACAGCTTCAGGCATGATTGTTATCAACCCTCCGTGGAAACTTGAAAGCCAGATGAATGAAATACTTCCATTCCTTAAGGAAGCAATCGCCCCGGCAACTGGTCACTATAAAGTAGAGTGGATCGTTCCTGAATAATAGTCGGTCAAAGATTGAACTTTCAGTAATGGACCCAATATGAATACTAAACTAATAAGAATAATTGGAGAAAGTAATGGCAACACATTTTGATTATATTTGCATTGGCGGTGGTAGCGGCGGTATCGCATCCGCAAATCGTGCGTCTATGTATGGTGCAAAAGTAGCACTAATTGAAGCAAAAGACCTTGGTGGCACCTGCGTAAATGTAGGTTGTGTGCCAAAGAAAGTCATGTGGCACGGTGCACAAATTGCTGAGGCAATCAATCTTTACTCTGAAGACTATGGCTTTGACGCCAGTATCAAAAGTTTCAATTGGGGTAAGCTGGTAGAGAGTCGTCAAGCATATATCGGCCGGATTCACCAAGCCTATGACAACGTATTAGGAAAAAATAAAGTAGAAGTGATCAGAGGCTTCGCAAAATTTGTTGATGCAAAAACCGTAGAAGTTGATGGCGAATTATACACAGCAGATCATATCTTAATTGCCGTTGGCGGACGACCAACGATACCGAGTATTCCAGGTGCAGAATATGGTATTGATTCAAACGGCTTCTTTGATCTTGAAGAACAACCAAAACGAGTCGCCGTTATTGGGGCTGGTTACATTGCTGTAGAAATTGCAGGGGTCCTGCATGCACTTGGTAGTGAAACTCATTTGTTCGTTCGCAAACAATCACCTATTCGCTCTTTTGACCCGCTGATTATAGAAACCCTAGTGGACACAATGGCTGAAGAAGGCCCAAACCTGCATACGCATTCGGTCCCTAGCAAAGTGGTCAAAGAAGTGAATGGCAGCTTGACCCTTCACCTTGAAAATGGTGAAAGCCAAAACGTGGATACGCTGATCTGGGCAATTGGTCGCCACCCAGCAACTGACGCCATTAACTTAGATGTGACAGGCGTAAAACTAAACGCACAAGGTTACATCAAAGTAGATGAATATCAGGAAACAAACGTAAAGGGTGTTTATTGTGTCGGTGATATTATGGAAGGTGGTATCGAACTAACACCTGTCGCTGTAAAAGCAGGTCGTCAGCTTTCAGAACGATTATTTAACAACAAACCAGAAGCAAAAATGGACTACGATTTAGTCCCTACTGTTGTCTTCAGCCACCCGCCAATTGGTACTATCGGCCTAACGGAACCTGAAGCGATAAAGCAATACGGTGAAAGTAACGTCAAAGTATACGCTTCTGGATTTACTTCCATGTACACAGCCGTTACTCAGCATCGTCAGGCATGCAAAATGAAGCTTGTCTGTGCTGGAGAAGATGAGAAAGTGGTTGGTTTACACGGCATTGGGTTTACCGTAGATGAAATGATTCAAGGTTTTGCTGTTGCGATGAAAATGGGCGCAACAAAAGCAGACTTTGATAGTGTTGTTGCTATCCATCCAACTGGTTCGGAAGAATTCGTTACCATGAGATAGTGTCTAGAACTAAGCATTAAAATAAGCCCAACCTTCATAAGGTCGGGCTTATCTATTTCTATTTTACACACACCACATTCAATAATGATGTACCAGTCAACTGAGTAATCTTTCCACTGGTAAATAAACCCTGTTTTCCTTCTCCCCAATAAGGGACATGAACAGGCCACTGCTTTTTCGCCATGACTGTCGAGTCAATCAAGACTTTCCACTCATCGTTACTTAGCAATCGCATTTGCTGGGATTCACAGACTAGCTTCGCTTTATCGTAGTCTAATCGATTCCAGCCAATTCCATACTCCATATAATATTGATCATCCCCTTCCATTAAAAAAGGAATAGCATAATAGTTATCTTCTATTTTTGCCTCTCGACGAATAACAACCATCCCCACTGCCGTTGACTTCATCGGCTCCAGCGGTTTAATCGATTTTGGCACCGATTTGACTTCTGCTTTAACTGCTGCAGGTTGTGGTGAAGGCTTAGTCTGCTTTTTAGGTTTAGGCTTAGATACTACTGGTGGTTTAGGTACTACTGTCTGAGTCTTTTTGGGCTCAACTACCTTAGGCTGATTCTCTGAACCGGCGACACTACGGACAAAGGCGTCTTTATACGGTTTAAGTTCACGGACTTTTTTTAACTCTTTTTCAGCAACAGTATATCTTTCATATGGACCAATTAAGCACCGAAACCCCTTACTTTCTGGTTTGATCCAGACATCCTTCGAAATCTTGCTATAGAGACTTTTGGCTTGCTTTAATGATACTGGTTCAGGTAGAAAGCCACACTGAATCCAAAATAACCCACGATCTTCTCGAGGAGTCACCCCCCAAAGACCTTTACCTATCGGACACTCTTTGGATAATAGAGGAAGTTCTTTTTTAGAATTCTGTTTCGCTTCGCAGATATACTCGTCCTGTGCGTTAGCAGAGGCCACAAAATAAGGGCATATAAGAGAGACTAAAATGGCTAACACTGATAACTTTCTAACTAGAAATTTAATCATATACTTATCTCTAAAATCATTATTCAATCAACATGATATGGATAGTTCCAAATAAAAAAGAGCCGCTGCTAGGCGACCCTTCTAGTTTAAAAAGCTTTCTAGTTAAAGATCAATCGCTTTGGATCACCCTTTGTAAATTTTAGGGTTAAATACGTCTCGTAGCCAGTCGCCTAACAAGTTAATTACCAAAACAAGAGTGACTAATAACACACCAGGGAAGGCCGTAATCCACCATGCACCGGAGAAAATATAGTTAAATCCGATACTAATCAGCGCACCTAACGATGGCTGATCAACAGGAAGTCCTAAGCCAAGAAATGAGAGTGCGGCTTCAGACATTATTGCATTAGCTATCTGCACAGTTGAAATGACCAAGATAGGTGACAGACAGTTAGGTAATATGTGTCGGAACATGATCTTAGGCGCTCTAAAGCCCATCACACGAGCCGCTTCTACATATTCTTTCTTCTTCTCTGCCAATACCGATGCACGGATTGTACGAGCGTACTGAGGCCACTCAGCAACACCGATGATCACTACCAACATAACGACGGCATATTGACTATAAAACTCACTACCAAAGCTTGCTTTAAAAATTGCAGATACAATTATTGCAACCATCATGGTTGAGAATGAAAGTTGAACATCCGCAAAGCGCATTAAAAAGCTATCAATACGTCCACCAAAATACCCGGCAGACAATCCAATAGTAATACCTAAAATTAATTGCAAACCAACGGCGAGGAAACCGATAGTTAACGATAAACGAGAACCATATAGCATGGTTGATAAAATATCGCGCCCCTGCTCATCGGTCCCTAATAAGAATCGCTCATCAGCATCTTCCATCCATATTGGAGGAAGTTCGGAGTCCATAATATCAATAGAGCTCAGATCGTAAGGGTCGCTTGGAGCAATTAACGGCGCTGCAAAGGCAACTAAGAGAAATGTCATAAATACAGCAAAGCTGAACATTGCCACTTTATCTCTTAGAAAGTAATACATAAAATCGGATTGTCTGAAACGTTCCCAATGACTAGGAACAACGTTAGATTGGTTCATCGTTATGCTCCTTTACCAGTTAGGTCCACTGTAGGGTTAATGATTCCGTACATCAAATCAACAATCGTATTCGTCACCACAAAAATTAACCCTACGAAAATGACATAAGCCGTAATCAAGGGAGTATCTACTCTATTGATGGCTTCTAGGAAAAGGAAACCCGTTCCAGGCCACTGGAAAACCGTTTCCGTCAAAATGGTATAAGCTACCATGGTTCCAATTTGGACCCCGCCAACAGTAAGAACTGGTAGCATGGTATTTTTCAAAGCGTGCTGATAATAGATTTTATTCATTGGTAAGCCCTTAGCTTTACCAAATTTGATGTACTCTGAACTTAATACTTCTAGCATTTCTGAACGTACAAGACGAATAAATAGTGGCAGCATTATTGATGCCAAAGCAATACTAGGAAGGACTAAATGTGCAAGGCCATCCAAAGTAAAATAACCTGACTCCCAACCCAGAAGATTCAAGGTTTCTCCTCTGCCATAAGACGGAAGCCACCCTAGCTCTATTGAGAAAACATACATCAACATAATTGCAGTAAGGAAAACTGGAACCGAAATTCCGACACTACTTAGCGCCATGACCACTTTAGTAAAAAAGCTTTTCGGGTGAATTGCCGAATAAACACCAAGCGGTATAGAAAGAACCACAATAATAAGTGATGCACCAAATACTAATTCGAGTGTCGCCACCAGCTTATCCAAAATCACTTCTGCTGCTGGTTTTTTAAAGAAATAAGAAGTACCTAAATCACCTTGTATAGCATTACCTACAAAGCGAGTATATTTAGTTATAAACGGGTCGTTTAAACCCAGATCATCACGTAAAGCCTGACGCTCTGCTTCCGAAACAGACTGGCCTACCAACTCTCGTAACGGATCCCCCAGGTTGTCCTGGATGGCAAACGCCACTAAACTGATCACAAACATCACTATCAGTGCCTGATACAGGCGCTTGACCAGAAACGAAAACATTCCTTGCCCCTTAATAATCCATAATCTTCTGTAAAAGAAGTTTTTCAGTCAGTCATTCAGTCTAAAAATGGCGCCCAACCCGACTGAAATAAGATTGAGCACCATAAAACTTACAATAAATACAATTTATAGCGTATCACTCTGGTTCTAAGAAAAGCACTCCGATTACATTCGTAAATGAACACTCATCATGTAAGAACTAGAGCGATACAACTAAGCCACTTTATCTGACTTCTAGGTCGCCAAAATAAGGGAAGTTCATAGCATTAACGATAGGTGCGATATTTACGTTAGATTTTGCACCCCATGCAAGGTTCTGCCAATGTAGCGGAACAAACGCAGCATCGTTATAAAGCGTTGTTTCTACTTGTTGTAGCATTTGAGCACGTTTTGTTGGATCTGTTTCCAAGTTTGCTTGCTCTACTAACTCATCCATTTTTGGATTTGAGTAGTGACCACAGTTATACTGCCCGCGGCCTGTCTCTTCATTACGAGTCATGGTTAAGAACTCAGAGAAGTTCGCTGAATCTTCTGTATCTGAGTGCCAGCCAATCATCATCATATCTGCTGCACATTTATCAAATTCAGGCCAGTACTGTGCTTTAGGCATAGTTTTCAGGTCTACCTTGATACCGATCTTAGAAAGCATAGCAGCAGAAGCCTGAGCTACTTTTGCATCGTTCACATAACGGTTGTTTGGCGCCATCATGGTTAATGTAAAGCCTTTCTCGTAGCCCGCTTCTTTCATAAGTGCTTTTGCTTTCTTAAGATCGTAGCGAGGAACTAGGTTCGCATCATAACCAGCATAGCCTTCAGGGCCCTGTTGGCCAGCTGAAGTTGCAAAACCTTTCATGATTTTCTTAACAATACCTTTATTGTTAATTGCATGAACAATGGCTTGACGTACGCGCGCATCTTTTAATGCTTCGTTGCTGTTTTGGTTCATTTGGAACGTGATGATACGAGTACCAGGCAGCGTCACCAAATCAATACCTGAAGCGCTCTTCACACGTTTGTGATCGTTAGGAGCAACAGGAGCGATCATATCAACATCGCCAGAAAGAAGTGCTGCAACACGAGTGGCATCTTCTTTGATCGGAACAAGAGTTAACTTGTCGACATTACCTTTAGACTCACTGTCCCAGTAACCATCAAAGCGAGCAAACTCAACTTTTACACCTTGCTCACGCGAACTTACTGTAAATGGACCTGTACCTGAAACATTAGTAGAAGCAAAAGAATTACCGTGCTTAACCACTTCGTCTTTAGCTAAACCATCTGTAGTCGTACCTGAGTAAAACTTACTATCCATTGGGAAAATATAAGTAGCACTTTGAAGCACTAATGGGTAAGCAGCGTTAGTTACTAAATCAATTGTATATTCGTCAACTTTAACCATTTCTTTAAAAGCAGAGAAAACGCCCTTAAAGTCTGGTGAGTCTTTCAGACGATCGAATGTCCATACTACATCGTCTGCGGTCATCGTATTACCAGAATGGAACTTAACACCCTTACGTAGGCTAAAACGTACAGTGGTGTCATTCAGACGTTCCCAGCTAGTTGCTAGACGTGGTTCGAAATCTAATTTTTGTGTATAACGAACTAGTGGGTCAAATACCATGTGAGACATTTGCAGAGTACCACCAGATAGCTGCTCATGCGGGTCAAGAGACACTGGGTCAGCATCATAAGCGACTGTGATATCTGCTGCAGCTGCACTAAAGCTAAGGCCTGCAGCCATTAGAGCAACTGTCAATTTGGTCTTAATGGTTTTCATTGCATAACTCCTTATGCGGGAATCCGAATCCCTGTTTGTTGTATTTAATCTGTTATAGTTAATTATCCAGAGCATTATGCTGCTCAAGAAATTGTCTCATTGACTGAACGAACGACCACTCAGCCAAAAAAGATTAGGCTATGTTTTCTCGCAGACCTGTAAACTCAGGCATTAAAGAAATCAGTTGTTGACTGTACTCATGCTGTGGGTCATTGAACAATTGTTCAGTGGGAGCAACTTCCAGCAATTTACCCATTTTCATCACACCTATCCGATCACACATTTGGCGTATGACTGGCAAATCATGGCTGATAAATAACATGGTTAGATTTAATTCATCTTGTAAATCTTTCAACAAATTAAGAATTTGTGCCTGAACAGACACGTCCAAAGCAGACGTGGGCTCATCACAAATAAGTAATCGAGGACGGGTTGCTAAAGCACGAGCAATAGAAATACGTTGGCGCTGGCCGCCAGAAAATTCATGTGGATACTTCAAACCGGCCATTCTACCCAAACCTACATGATCGAGAAGATCGTGGACGATCTGTCTTGTTTCAGCCTCATTACGGGTGAGTTTATGAAAACGAATAGGTTCAGCGATAATATCGAAAATCTTCATTCGTGGGTTCATTGATGTGTATGGGTTTTGAAAAACCATCTGCATTTGGCGACGCATTGGACGGCGCTCTTTTTCAGATTTCAGCCCTGTAAGGTCAATACCTTCGAATGTTACTTTTCCTGAATTGGGTGCATAAAGACCCGCAATCACGCGAGCAATCGTCGATTTACCCGACCCGGACTCTCCTACTAAACCAAACGTTTCGCCTTCAAACACTTCAAAGCTAACATCATCTGACGCTTGCACATACTCTCTACGACTCTCAAATAAAGAATCTTTAGTAACAAAGCGTAGATTGACGTTTTCTATATTTAAAAGAGGTCCAGTGTAAGCTCGCTGATCCTGACTCTGACCTAGCCAATGGTTTTTGACATCCAAGGGTTCCATTTCAGAGGCTTCTTCGATATAACTAACTAAAGGAAAACGGTCTAATTTTTTATCTGAGCGAGGAACCGCAGAAATCAAACTACGGGTGTAAGAGTGGTCTGGGTCACCAAGTACTTTCTTGGTTTTACCAAACTCAACCAAGTCACCGCGATACATAACAGCAACTTTATCTGTAACGTTGGATACCACACCCATATCATGAGTGACTAACATACAGCCCACGTTATTTTTTACACACAACTCTCTAATCAGACAAAGTATTTGATCTTGGATTGAAACATCAAGCGCCGTTGTAGGCTCATCTGCAATAATCAGGTCTGGTTCACCCGCTAGCGCAATAGCGATAACCACACGTTGGCGCATACCGCCTGAGAATTGGTGAGGAAATTGTTTAAGTCGATTCTCTGGCTGAGGTATACCTACTTGATTCATCAACGCTAGAGAGCGTTGATATGCTTCTTCATCAGTGACCTTCATATTAGAATGAATCGTCTCTTTAAGCTGATGTTCCACCGTAAACAAAGGGTTAAGCGAAGTCATTGGATCCTGAAAAATAAATCCAATCTTAGAGCCACGAACTTTCCTCATTTCCGAGGATGACAACCCTGATATTTTTTCCCCATCAAGGAAAACCTCACCGTCGGCTATTACACCTGGAGGGCTTAGCAAATCAATTACTGCATTACCTACCGTTGATTTACCGGCACCTGATTCACCGACGACACCAACGATTTCGCCACGTTCAATACTGAACGACAATTCTTTAACCGCAGCATGTACACCATGCCTTGACGGATATTCGATACGAAGGTTCTTAACTTCTAAAAGAGACATTACCAGACCTCTACTGCTGTGGCGCTACTGCCTTGTCTGCAAACATTGAATCCATTCATTACCAGAATAAAGTCCTGATAATCTGATAGCTATTCAATTTGGCAAAAAATTCACGAAAAAGCAACATATATAGAATAAAAAAGTGCTTCAGCGCCATTTTAAAGCATGGTGAATCGATATTTATTCATTTTTCATTCAATTAATTCAACAGAGCAAAATAGGCAAGTACACTTAAAAATCCTTATATATAAGTGAATTCCACTACAATCAAGAGTAAAACAAAGTAATAAATGACAAATTCAAACAAATGTTTTTTTGAGTTTTTATTCTATAAAAAATTTAACATATAAGTCACACTAACCAACACAGTGCCATAATGCAGTTTATTATTTTACCCTGACACATATAAGCAGTTTATTTCTCCTCAATTAAAGCTGAAGATAATCCCTTGTATAAACAGCAACTAATTATGAAATAAATGAATACAATTTATAGTATTAAAAACTAGACACAACAAGGAGCCATATATAAAAACCGGACACCTGTCCTATGATCTTGCTCTACTTTCAAACAGGATGAACTATCAAATTGCGCTAGTAATAACGTAAATAGCCCCATCATTTCTGACGGGGCCTTTTAAATATGAACGGTGAAGAGCCGGATTCTGAGAGTAGTCGGCCCCCGACCCCATCCACACAAGTTAAGTGTCTGACAATTGCTTGCGCGCTAAACGAAAAAAGCCTCATCAAAATGATGAGGCTTTTTATAAGATGGTCGGTGAAGAGGGATTCGAACCCCCGACCCTCTGGTCCCAAACCAGATGCGCTACCAAGCTGCGCTATTCACCGACTATTTTCGTTTTAATTCAAGTTATCTTCAAATCAAAACAGGGAACCGAAGTTACCTTAATACTGGGGTGGCTAACGAGACTCGAACTCGCGACAACCGGAATCACAATCCAGGGCTCTACCAACTGAGCTATAGCCACCACAAATTTTTTATATAACCGCTATTGCGATTATTGAAATAGTGGTCGGTGAAGAGGGATTCGAACCCCCGACCCTCTGGTCCCAAACCAGATGCGCTACCAAGCTGCGCTATTCACCGACTGTTTTTGTTTCGATTCTTAGGATGTCACTTGAATCAAAACTGGAAATCTAATTTACTAAGTAAACTTGACTACCAAAATAATGGGGTGGCTAACGAGACTTGAACTCGCGACAACCGGAATCACAATCCAGGGCTCTACCAACTGAGCTATAGCCACCACTAAAATACCACCAATGCTGTAATAGCACCTCCGAATGGCGCGCCCGAAAGGATTCGAACCTTCGACCTTTGGCTCCGGAGGCCAACGCTCTATCCAGCTGAGCTACGGGCGCATGCCCTATCGGCGGAGTGGAATAATACGTATATCGCCTTTCTCCGTCTAGTTTTTTTTGCAGTTTTTTTACTAATTGTTGTCTTTTTCAGCAGTTAAGATGTGATAAAGCACTAATCATTAGGATCTCAATGTTTATTGCAATAAATTAACAGGATATAATCACCTAAAATTTACACCCGGTTAACATTGTGTTTTCAAAGAATTTATCTAAAAAACACACTCTAACAATATTTGTGGTGTGTAAGCCCAATAAAAAAGATAACGGTAAAGTGAGCTAATCATATGTCCTTAAGAAATATCGGCGTTCTTATCGCCACTCTAACTTTTTCTGTACTGTCATTCGCCAGCGGTGTGAGTGAAAAAGAGTACAACTCTATTGAAGAACGTATTAAGCCTGTTGGAAATGTCTACCTTGTTGGCTCTGAACCTGTCGCAGAAGTGGCTTCAGGACCTCGAACTGCAACGTCTATTTATGGCACATTTTGTGTTGCTTGCCATGGCACAGGAGTCTCTGGAGCCCCTATAAAGGGCAATGCCGACCAGTGGTCAACTCGAATTGCTCAGGGTATGGATGTAATGACCGATCACGCAATCAATGGCTTTAACGCTATGCCACCAAAAGGCTCATGCATGGATTGTACTGATGAAGAGATTGTAGCGACCATTAATCATATGATTGATGGCATATAGATAACAGCCATGATCTAGTTTTATTACGCATACAGTCACAAAAGAACTACGCAGTTTCTTTTGTGACTGTATGCTGCGTTATTTCTTGAACATCGCTCTTATATTTGCAATATGAGCCTGACCTTTTTCCATCCTCTCCTCCTGGCTAACAGGTTTCTTCACCGTTTCCCACTCTAAATCATCAAAAGGAAGTTCATCTAAAAATCGACTATGTTGCGGTTTTATCAATTCGCCAAACTGACGACGCTCTTTACATAAAGTAAATGTCAGTTCTTTTTGGGCTCTAGTTATCCCAACGTAAGCAAGACGACGCTCTTCATCAACATTATCTTCATCGACACTAGTTTGATGTGGCAATATTCCTTCTTCTGCTCCCATCAAATAGACATAAGGAAACTCTAACCCTTTAGATGCGTGCAGCGTCATTAGTTGCACTTGGTCTGCATCGCTATCTTCTTCTCCTCTTTCCATCATGTCTCGTAATGTCAGTCGCTGAACGACTTCTTTTAACGTTTTTTCTTCTTGGTCATAATTATCACCTTCAAGATCAGCAACTATCCAGCTGTACAGTTCAGATACGTTTTTCATTCTCATTTCAGCGGCTTTCGCACTTGAAGACGTCTCATAAAGCCAATCTTCATAGTTAATATCCCGAACGAGTGAACGAACCGCTTCAACAGTATTTCCACGTTCAGAGTTATCCGCAATGGCAACAATCCATGCCGTAAACTTGCGAAGAGACTCCAACCCTCTACCAGACAACTGCTGCTCAAGACCTAACTCAAAACTGGCTTCGAATAAGCTCTTACCACGCATATTGGCATAACTGCCTAGCTTTTCTAGAGTAACAGGGCCAATCTCTCTTCTTGGTGTATTAACTATTCTTAAAAATGCATTGTCGTCATCAGGATTCACTAGCACACGCAAGTACGCCATAATATCTTTGATTTCTGCTCTGGCGAAAAAAGACGTGCCTCCCGAAATACGATAAGGGACCCGGTTCTGCATTAAGGATTTTTCTATAAGTCTTGACTGATGGTTACCACGATACAAAATCGAATAATCTTTGTATTCGGTTCGATTTATAAATCGATGAGCAATGATTTCACCTGTGATTTTTTCTGCTTCATGATCTTCATTCTTCGCAGTGAGTACCTTTAGCTTTTC
This sequence comes from Vibrio sp. UBA2441, assembly GCA_002342685.1. Taxonomy (GTDB): domain Bacteria; phylum Pseudomonadota; class Gammaproteobacteria; order Enterobacterales; family Vibrionaceae; genus Vibrio. The sequence continues at coordinate 6,348 of DDQN01000074.1, read as the reverse complement.
ACCATCAGGCAATTCAGAAAATAACTTTTTTTCAAATACATGAGGATTATTAGCAATTAATATATTCGCTGCCCTCAAAATACGACTGGTTGAACGATAGTTTTGCTCCATTTTTATCACTTTAAGATTTGGATAATCCTGACTGAGTAAAACTAGGTTTTGAGGTTTAGCGCCACGCCATGAGTAGATCGACTGGTCGTCGTCTCCAACCACCGTCAAACGTCCTCGCTCTCCCACCAGCAATTTAACCAACTCATATTGGCTAGTATTGGTATCCTGATATTCGTCTACTAACAAATAACGAATTCGGCTTTGCCAGCGCTCTCTAACTTCTTGATTCGTTTTCAGTAGAACAACTGGCATAAGAATAAGATCATCAAAATCTAATGCGTTATACGCCTTCATTTGGGTCTGATAAAGGTCAAAGCAAAATGCAAACAGTTGCTCTTGTTCTGAACGAGCGAACGACATTGCCTGCTCAGGCGTTAACATATCGTTCTTCCAGTTAGAAATGGTACTTAATAGTTGGCGTAATAAGTCTTTATCGCCGTCGAGTTGTTTTTCAGTTAACTCTTTTAAAAGGGCCAGCTGATCTTGATCATCAAACAGAGAAAATCCCGCTTTTAGGCCTAATATTTTATATTCTCGACGAATAATATTTAAACCTAATGTATGAAAGGTAGAGATCATCAGCCCCTTGGCTTCTTTTTTACCCAGAGTTTGACCAACCCTTTCTTTCATTTCACGAGCCGCTTTATTGGTAAAAGTTACCGCAGCAATATTTCTCGCCTTGTAGCTGCATACCTGAACCAAATAAGCAATTTTGTTGGTAATTACCCTAGTTTTGCCAGAGCCTGCGCCAGCGAGAACTAGGCAAGGTGCTGATACGGATTTGACTGCTTCGTCTTGTCTAGGATTTAACTTCATTCTATTTACTCGGATGGCCACTAAGGTTCACGACTATAATAATCTTCAGCGAGATTGAATGCTACGTGATATTCCGGGAATTGGATTATCTTGTTCAAAACAACATTTGTTTTGGTATACAACCGTATAGTATGTTTAAATACACCAGTGAATGAACGTTCATTCATTTTTGGAGCTGTAATGTCCGACAAACTTTGTAACAAACGAACATTAATTCTTGATGCTACCGAGAAACTTCTCGCTGAAAATGGGTTCCAAGGTTTATCTATGCAAAAGCTAGCGAAAGAAGCTGGTGTCGCCGCAGGCACTATCTATCGCTATTTTGAAGATAAACACCATTTAATTAAGGAAACTCGGCTGTATGTTTCACAGCGTGCAGCGAATTATATTCAAGCGAATCTTACTGACGAAATGTCATTGAAAGATCAATACCGTACAATTTGGCTAAACATTTGGCACTTAACAAATACCAAATCAGCGGTAAAAAGCCACTTTTTATATGAACAATTTGATTATTCAGATCAAAACAAGATTCAGCAATTAGAAAAAGAGATGTTTTATAAAGTAGTGGCGCTATTTGAGAAAGGAAAAGAGCAAGGATTATTTAAACCATTGGATGAACACATTCTTTTCAGCGTTAGTCTAGACTCAAGTATTGCTTTGGCAAGAAAACAACGTAACAGAAGCATTCAATTATCTTCAGAGGCGCTAGAACAAGCCATTGACGCTAGTTGGGATGCCATAATTAAACATTAATTTGGAGTTCTTATAAGAATGAAAAAGTGGACTTTTTTTATGCTGCTCATTGCAATTGTGCTTTTTGGTAGCGTAATTGGCTTTAACATGTTTAAACAGCAAAAAATTGCTGAGTATTTAGCAAACCGCCCGGAACCAGAGTTTCCTATCACTGTAACCGAAATAAAATCGGTTGATTGGGTTCCCGCTATTGAAGCGATCGGTTTCATTGAGCCAAATCAAGGCGTTACATTAGCAAATGAAACCAGTGGTGTGATTGATAAAATTTCATTCGATTCCGGCACGACAGTGACAAAAGGCCAGCTACTGGTTCTTTTAGATTCAGATGTTGAGCGAGCAAACCTTAAAAGCTCCCAAGCTCGCCTCCCGGCAGCTGAAGCAAAGTATAAGCGTTACAAAGGGCTACATAAAAAAGGATCTATATCGAAAGAAGCATATGATGAAGCAGAAGCGAACTTCTTTTCATTATCTGCAGATATCGAGAGCCTAAAAGCAGCAATCTCACGCCGTGAAATTCGTGCTCCATTCTCTGGAGAGGTAGGCATACGTAACGTTTATTTAGGCCAATACCTGCAAGCAGGTACAGATATTGTTCGCCTCGAAGACGCCAGTGTCATGCGTCTGCGCTTTACGGTTCCACAACGAGATATATCTAGAATCAAACTTAACCAACAAGTCGATATTTTCGTCGACGCATATCCAGAAATACCGTTTGAAGGGTCAATTAGCGCAATAGAACCAGCAGTAAGTGTACAAAGTGGCCTTATTCAAGTTCAGGCCGATATCCCAAATAGCGACGGAAAACTGCGTAGTGGAATGTTCGCTCGCGCAAATATCATTCTTCCTAAATTGGAGAATCAGGTTGTCGTGCCACAAACCGCCATTACTTTCACTCTTTATGGTGACAATGTTTACGTTGTGACTGAAGACAATGGTGAGAAGCGTGTAAAACAGCATGTTGTTAAAGTTGGTGAACGTACGGCAGATATTGCCCATGTTCTTGAAGGCGTTAAAGCCGGTGATGTAGTCGTAACTTCTGGTCAGGTTCGTTTAAGCAACGACGCCAAAGTTCGCATTGTTGAAAGCGATGCCACTACACCTCCTGCTGAAACACCAATGCTGTAATTGGAGGAATTATGCGCTTTACTGATGTTTTCATTAAACGTCCGGTTTTGGCGGTATCAATCAGCTTTTTGATCGCATTGCTTGGTTTGCAAGCTATCTTCAAAATGCAGGTTCGTGAATACCCTGAAATGACGAATACCGTGGTAACTGTCTCGACAGGTTACTATGGTGCAAGTGCTGATCTTGTCCAGGGCTTTATTACTCAGCCTTTAGAACAAGCGGTTGCACAAGCCGATAATATAGACTTTATGACATCGCAATCTGTCAATGGTAAATCAACCATTACTGTAACGATGAAACTAAACACCGACCCGAATGCTGCACTGTCGGATATTTTGGCCAAAACTAACTCGGTTCGATCGCAGTTACCTAAAGAGTCTGAAGACCCTTCAGTAACGATGTCGACAGGCTCAACTACCGCTGTTCTTTACATTGGTTTTACGAGTGATGAGCTGGTATCAAGCCAAATTACCGATTACCTTGAACGCGTTATTAACCCTCAGCTGTTTACCGTTAATGGTGTATCGAAAATAGACCTTTACGGTGGTATGAAATACGCACTACGCGTATGGCTGGATCCGGCAAAAATGGCAGCACTTAAGCTAACGGCGACCGATGTTATGGGCGTACTAAACGCAAATAACTACCAGTCGGCGACAGGTCAGGTCGTTGGTGAATTTGTTCTATTCAACGGCAGTGCTGATACACAAGTATCGAATGTGGCTGAACTAGAAAACCTCATAGTAAAAGGAGATGAAGGACAACTCATTCGCCTCTCAGATATTGCTAAGGTCAGTCTAGAAAAAAGCCATGATGTATATCGTGCAAGTGCCAATGGTAAAGAGGCCGTGGTTACCGCAATCAATGCAGCACCAAGTGCAAACCCAATAAATATTGCGGCTGATGTGCTGGATCTATTGCCTCAACTAGAGGCTAATCTACCTAGTAACATCAAAATGAACGTTATGTACGATTCAACAATAGCGATCAATGAGTCTATCAATGAGGTAATTAAAACCATCATTGAAGCGGCTCTTATCGTTCTCATTGTAATCACCCTGTTCTTAGGTTCATTTCGTGCTGTAATTATACCAATCGTCACGATTCCACTGTCACTTATTGGTGTGGCCATGGTTATGCAGGCGATGGGCTTCTCTTGGAACTTGATGACGCTGCTGGCCATGGTTCTGGCGATTGGCCTCGTGGTAGATGATGCAATTGTAGTACTCGAAAACGTCGACCGACATATCAAACTAGGAGAGTCGCCTTTCCGGGCTGCCATTATTGGTACACGTGAAATAGCGGTCCCCGTTATTGCTATGACATTAACATTAGGTGCTGTTTATGCGCCTATCGCAATGATGGGTGGTATCACAGGTTCATTATTTAAAGAATTTGCCCTGACGTTGGCTGGCTCAGTATTTGTGTCCGGTATCGTCGCATTGACGCTATCTCCAATGATGTGTTCTAAAATGCTTAAAGCGAATGAAGAGCCCAGCAAGTTCGAGAAAAAAGTGCACTACATTCTTGATGGCATGACAAACCGCTATGAGAGAATGCTCAAAGCAGTCATGTTACATCGCCCTGTAGTGATTGGTTTTGCTCTCATTGTATTTGGCGTTTTGCCAATGCTATTTAAATTTATACCTAGTGAACTTGCACCTTCCGAGGATAAAGGTGTGATTATGCTCATGGGTACTGCACCATCGAATGCCAACCTCGATTACATGCAAAACACCATGAACGACGTGAACGAAATTCTGTCTGATCAACCAGAAGTAGCGTTTGCTCAAGTCTTTACTGGTGTTCCAAATGCCAACCAAGCGTTTGGTATTGCTTCCATGGTACCTTGGAGCGAACGTGAAACAAGTCAGGCTGAAGTAGCTAAACGCGTAGGGGAACTGGTTAAAAACGTTCCTGGTATGTCGGTAACAGCGTTCCAAATGCCAGAGTTACCTGGTGCTGGCTCTGGACTTCCTATTCAGTTCGTCATTACCACACCAAATAGCTTCGAAAGTTTATTTACTGTAGCGTCTGACGTATTAACAGAAGTAATGACTAGTCCTATGTTTGTGTATTCCACTCTGGATCTGAACTACGATTCTGCGACGATGAAAATCAATATCGACAAAGACAAAGCAGGTGCTTATGGGGTCACAATGCAGGATATCGGTATTACGCTGAGTACAATGATGGCGGATGGCTATGTAAACCGTATCGATTTAAATGGTCGCTCTTACGAAGTCATTCCTCAGGTTGAACGTAAATATCGCCTTAACCCAGAGTCTATGAAAAACTATTACGTGCGTGCTGCTGATGGTCAAGCAGTGCCTCTTGGTAGTTTGATTCAGATTGACGTAATTGCGGAGCCACGTTCGCTGCCTCACTTCAATCAGTTGAACTCAGCGACGGTAGGTGCAGTACCCGCTCCAGGGTCAGCCATGGGTGATGCCGTCAACTGGTTCGAAGGTATTGCAGAGAGTAAATTACCTAATGGATATAACCACGATTACATGGGTGAAGCGCGCCAATATGTTACAGAAGGTAGTGCTCTATATGCTACGTTTGGACTGGCACTGGCGATCATATTCCTGGTTCTTGCTATTCAGTTCGAATCAATCAAAGATCCACTCGTAATTATGGTATCTGTACCTCTGGCTATATGCGGGGCATTAATTGCCTTAGCGTGGGGTGCAGCGACAATGAACATATATTCACAAGTAGGATTGATTACCTTGGTTGGCCTAATCACCAAACACGGTATATTGATCTGTGAAGTTGCGAAGGAAGAGCAGTTACATAATAAAAAATCACGCACTGATGCGGTAATGGAAGCAGCGAAAGTACGTCTTCGCCCAATACTTATGACAACAGCAGCGATGATTGCGGGTCTAATCCCGTTAATGTATGCAACAGGTGCAGGTGCCGCGCAACGATTCAGTATCGGTATTGTTATTGTTGCTGGTTTGGCTATTGGTACTCTATTTACCTTGTTCGTACTTCCAGTGATTTACAGCTATTTAGCGGAGAAACATAAGCCACTACCGGTGTTTGTTGAAGACAAGGATCTGGAAAAATTGGCTCGTATCGATGAAGCTAAAGCTGCCCAACGCGAATTATCGAGAAATCATTAATCTATAACTTACAGTTAATAAAGGTCTCTTCGGAGACCTTTTTTTATTGCCGTCTACTTTTTGATAGCAAACTAGCGACTTTCTTGAGCTGATTAAATAGAATGTAGGGAAAGTAATAGGAGTTTAAGCCAATATGTTTGACCCAAAGAAACTAGAACAAATCGCTAAGCAAATCCACGAGTCAATGCCTACCCCCGTAAAAGAGTTAGGAGCTGATGTTGATCAGAAAGTGCGTCAAGTCATTCAAGGCCAACTAAACAAGTTAGATGTGGTTAGTCGGGAAGAGTTTGATGTACAAACTCAGGTACTACTGCGTACCCGCCAGAAATTGACAGAGATGGAAGCTAAACTTTCAGAGCTTGAAGAAAAGTTTTCTGACAAAGAGTAGGCTATGGGCTATGGGCTA
>DDQN01000044.1 GCA_002342685.1 Vibrio sp. UBA2441 | reverse complement strand
GAATCGCCGGAATACGCAACCGGCATCAAATAGAAAATCATTGTGGGCAATCACAGGTGTTTCCATATCTATTTTTTATCGAAAATCGTTCGATTGGTTTTGTGGAACTCCATCGAGTATTAGCAATAGAGTATCGAATTTATCGTGTGTTTATATCGTCAGAGCATCGGGGTCAGAATTTAGCTCAAAGAATGCTGAAGTTACTTATAAAAAAGGCTAGGGTTGAATTCAATGGTAACGTACTGACATTAGGTGTGTTTAGCCATAACAAATCGGCGATTTCATGCTATGAAAAATTAGGTTTTGTTAAGTCTGATACGATAGCCAATAGTCTATCTTTTAATGATGAGAGTTGGGAATTGGTACACATGACATATTTACCATGCGTCGATTTATGTGTTTGAGGTGGTTGTATCTATGCCGTTTATTACAGTTCTTGAGGATAAGACTGGCATTGTCTACAATGGCGCACTTATTACATACTTTAGGTCATAAACATGAGCGACACTAACTCAAAGCCAACTTTACCAGATCGTCTTGCAGGCAACCCTCGTAGCCCACACCACGAGGAAAAATGTTTCGAACACCAAATTGGTATTCGACTTAACGGCAAAGAGCGTACAGATGTCGAGGAATATTGCATAAGCGAAGGTTGGGTAAAAATCCCATCGCCGAAAGCACTAGATCGTCGCGGCCAGCCAATCTTGATTACGTTAAAAGGGACTGTTGAAGCTTACTATGTCTAAGTAGTTTCAATTACCGCTTTTTGTTTTCAACACATAGAGCTTAGAGCAATTCTAACTTTATGTGTTGCATCCCCCCATCTTAAACATCTTTTTCCAATATCCTTTTTTGCTTATATAGAACAAAGCGCCTGAGAGTTATTCTCAATATTTGGTATTTTTAGCTCAAATCACGTTTGGCACTTATGGCACAATGATTAGTTAGGGTGGTTAGCATTTTACATCCCTCAATTCGGCGTTATATGTATTTCTACTTGAAGGAAGTGTTATGAAAACAATGACTTGTAATCATCTGGGCGGTGCCTGCGATATGGAATTTCAAGCTGATTCTTTTGAAGAGCTGGTTGAAAAAAGTAAGCAACATGGTATGGAAATGTATCAACAACAAGATTCAATGCACTTAAAAGCCATGGGGAAAATTCAGGAATTAATGCAGGACCCAGAAGCGATGAAGGCTTGGTTCGATAGTAAAAAACAAGAGTTTGAAAACCTACCTGAAGATTAAGCTATTTATGTGTGGCGTAGCATTGTTTATTGTTAATAGGGTGTTTGCATAAGGAATTAGTATGTCGATGACAGGTGAGTGTTTTTGTGGTGATGTGAAGTACAAAATTGACGGTACTCTTCATGATGCGCGTTCTTGCCATTGTTCTAGATGTCGAAAGGCGTTTAGTTCACAAGCGTCAGCTTACGCTCTTGTTAAACCCGGTGAATTTAAGTGGTTGAGTGGCGAGGCAGCGCTGAAGTCATATATTGGAGAGCATGGTTTTGGACTTCAGTTCTGTAGTAAGTGTGGCTCTACGTTAGTTGGCGTATTTAATGGTGAAGTCCATGGTGTAACTCTAGGCTGCGTTAACGGAGATCCCAAAATTAGACTAAGCCGCCATATTTATGTGGGTTCCAAAGCGTCATGGGAGGAGCTCCCGGATGGTGAAAATCAATATGAGGAACAACCACCAAAAGATGAATAACAAGCGGCTATTTAGTTAAGGTGAAATGGGAAATATGCACGATTTTAAGCTATTAAAATGTGATGCAGAGTCATCACTGCAGTCAGATTTAGAATCCCTTTTCCGGTCTGAATGGTTAGACTTTACTTTTGATGGGTACTCTTCTGGTTTACCTTCTCCACTTGTTGTCGTTTCTGGCAAGAGAGTTATCGGTGGGTTAGCTTATACGTTTTACCAAGAACCAAACAGTAGTAATGTAGTCATTTGGTTAAATGCAGTATTTGTCTTGCCTGAGTTTCGTGGTCACGGAATCGCCAGCCAACTGATCAACGGTGCCCTACAACAACTCTCGAGCCATCAGCAAGATATTCTCTATGCCTACACAGATATTCCAGATTTGTATCTCTCTCTAAATTGGTCTCAAGTTAATGTAGAAACTGAGTTAAACCATAAGGTAATGAGTATTACACTGTAGCTTCAGCTATGTATTAATACGGCATTGAGCTTAATTGGGAGAATTCGTGGAAATAGTAGAAGCAAAATTAACTGATTTAGAGCATTTCTTTGAATATTTGGGAAACCAACTTATAGAAAATGCCGCTGATGACTCTCCGCTTTTTCAGCCCGTAGCTAAGGAGCATAGCCAAGTGTCCGACCAACTTCGAAATAAGTTCCGAGCTGGTTTTGAAGTCAGATTTGGTCAACCCGGCTGGCGAAAGCTTTGGATAGTCAAAGACGCCTGCGGTGATGTTCGTGGACATGTCGATCTACGCTATCACAGTGGTGTATACAGTTTTCATCGTGCTGTGTTAGGTATGGGGGTTGATCGTAGCGTAAGACAACAAGGTTTGGGCGTCAAACTCATTGAGCTAGTGCAACGGTTTTGTAATGAGAGTAGTGGCATTGATTGGTTAGATCTGAATGTTCTGTCAAATAATACCCCGGCGAAGAACTTGTATTTGAAGTGTGGTTTCGAAGTAATTGGAGAAACGCCTGACTACTATCGTATTGATGGAGAGTCTGTATCCGAAATTACGATGACGTTGCGTACATAAAAATAAGATATTTGTCGGCCGTTAACATGTTGCGCTATGTCTACGATTAAAAAAGGAATTAGATGTTTAAAATAGAAACGGATAATCTGATTTTACGTGATATGAAAAAAGAAGATGAAGCCCCCTTTGTGGCGCTTTCTCAAGATAGTAAATATCAGCGATTTTACAATGAAGCAGATTGTGAGCCAGATAAATACAGGCAACTCACCAAGTTGTTTATCGAACAGTCATTTGAACGTCCCCGTAAGTCTTACCAGTTAGCTATTGAAGACAAAAAAAGCGGCAAATTTATAGGCACGGTGTGCTTGCGGTTAGAGTCTGATTTTCAGGCTTCTATTGGCTGTGGGCTATCAAGAGCCTATCAAGGTTCGGGCTTGATACAAGAGGCCGCATTGGCATTAGCCGATTTTGGTTTTACTGAGCTTGGTATTCATCGATTGTATGCGGAAACAATCAGTAAAAATAGAGCTGCTATTAGGCTCTGTCATTCTCTTGGTATGCAGAAGGAGGGACATTTTCGTCAACACCGTTATTTTAAGAATCAATGGTGGGACACAGTTGTTCTTGCCGTTCTACGCACTGACTGGTTACATACACAGAAAACGCGCTAATTGGGATTCCTATGTCCGGTATTCTAGCTTTTATCGGCATTCAACAGACGGCTGCGGGTTAAGACGATGTAATCTGATTTGGTACGACTCTTACCAGAGACATTAGCCCGTCTTGAGGCCAATCTCGACGAACTTTGCCAAAGGGCGAACGCCTTAACGAAATTCTCCATTTCTACCATTTTTCTTTATTCACTGTGCTACTCAAGGCTTGATATTTTATTATATATAATAATGTTTATAGAGACATTGAGATACGTCGCCTAAGCTTAGTTTGAATAAAGGAAATGCAGAGATAAGGAGACTAGGAGTATGTTAATCGAAGATGCTACAAAGGAGCAGGCCAAGGACCTTGCTTTCTTAATTAATCTCGCCGGCGAAGGTATTCCGGAGTATCTGTGGAAAGGAATGGCTCAAAAAGACGAACTTCCTATGGACGTTGGCGCTATGCGTGCAGCGAGAGAGGAAGGAGGTTTCAGTTACAAGAATGCGCGAGTCTGTACAAAAGACGACGAGTTGCTTGGCATGATTATCTCTTACCGCCAGCCACAACCCTACGATATTGATGAGCTTTCGGAGTATCCTGACATTGTGCAGCCGTTAGTATTATTAGAAGCGAAAGCGCCGGGCAGTTGGTATATTAACGCAATAGCAACCTTTCAAAAATTTAGCGGAAAGGGAGTGGCACAAAAGTTAATGCAGGAAGCAGAAGAGAGGGCTTTACTTGAGAGCTGCAAACAAGTGAGCTTGATTGTGGCCTCTGAAAATACACGCGCAAAACGATTATACGAACATCTCGGTTATAAGGTTGTTTCTTCATTGCCCGTCGTTCTCTATCCCGGGTGTTTACATGGAGGTCAATGGAACTTGATGGTAAAGGAATTACATAATGTATAAGAAGCGCAGTTTGGGTATATTACGGTTACGTACCTATTAGGAGTGAGCACGTGAGTGTGGAAGAAAGATCTATTGGGTCATCTAGATGTCCTTTATGCGGTGGTGATAACACCTGTGCAAACCAGTCGGTTAAAAAGGATAGTGAGGTTTGTTGGTGCAGTGATCCGGCCATAAAATTTCCTAAAGAACTGTTAGCAAAAGTGCCTCCTGAAATGCAGAGAAAGGCGTGTATCTGTAAAGCATGTGTCTTAAAATTTTTGCAAGAAACCGGAGTTGAGAGAGTGGGCTCTTAACTTAAGCAGGGAGCAATTCTATTGCTAATATGGCAATAAAAAACCAGTTGGTGATCCAACTGGTTTTATAATTACGTTCTAGAGAAGAGCCTAAATGCTTTATTTTTTAGTGTGTGCGTTTTTCTCTTCTTTACAGTTGCCGTTCAAGCATTTTCCATAAAGATATAAGCTGTGGTTGGTTAGGTCGATGTTATACGCCAATGCGATCTCTTTTTGACGTTGTTCGATAATATCGTCCGAAAACTCGATGACTTCTCCGCAATCTAAACAGACCAAATGATCATGATGGTGCTGAGTAGAAAGTTCAAATACGGATTTTCCACCTTCGAAGTGATGACGAGTTACGATACCAGCATCATCAAATTGATTAAGAACACGATATACGGTCGCTAATCCAATCTCCTCACCAAGGTCAATGAGCTTTTTATACAGCTCTTCGGCGCTTATGTGTTGGCAAGCTGGTTCCTGAAGTACTTCAAGAATTTTAAGACGAGGTAAGGTTACTTTAAGTCCTGCATCTTTTAGCGCTTTGTTATTATCTGTCATATATCTTCCTGTAGATGAACTGCATCGTTAATGCGACAGTTACAATTGTTCTCATTATAGGTCAGCGCGCAGTAACATTAAACCTCAAACTTCAAAGGGTTAATAATAAAAGTTTGAATATTTGCTCGAAATTTCGGATATTGTACCCTCGGAATAACATTTTGTTAACAGGGAAGGTTATGAATAGAGGATTAGCACGGGTATATAAACCGAAATTTGTTAAGTTCGCCCTTAATATTTGGCCTCCATTTTGGGGCGCTGGAATAAAAATTGAGATGATTAGTGACGATTTTCGCAATGTACGTATGCGGTTGAAGCTTCGCTGGTGGAACAAAAATGCCAATAGGTCCCAGTATGGAGGTAGCATTTTTTCGTTAACGGATCCAGTTTACTCATTGATGCTAATGGGAATTTTAGGGGAGCAGTACTATGTGTGGGATAAAGAAGCTAATATCAATTTTATTAAACCGGGCGCGTCGGATTTATACGCTGAATTTCAGATAAGTCAGGATGTTTTACAAGGGATCCTTGCTCAAACATCTAATGGGGATAAATGCTTTCCGGAATTTATGATTTTTGTAAAAGATAGTGAAGGTAATGTTGTTTCTGAGGTGCAGAGAAAGCTTTATGTTCGCAAGAAGCCAAAATTCCGCCAATTTGAACAAGAAAAAAACGCCTCAATATGAGACGTTTTTAAAAAATCAAAACTGAGATTAGTCGGCTAACTCTGCGAGGCACATTTCATCGTAGATTTGATTAACCCATTTGGTAACACGCTCATCGGTTAACTCAGGTTGACGATCTTCATCGATGCACAGGCCTACAAAAGTTTCTTCATCGACCAAGGCTTTAGACGCTTCGAACTCATAGCCAGCAGTTGGCCAGTGACCAAGCACGGTACCACCTTTTTCTTCTGCGATATCACGGATGTTACCCATCGCATCACAGAAATACTCTGCATAATCTTCTTGATCACCGCAACCAAAAATAGCGACAAGTTTGGTTGAAAAGTCAATATCTTCTAGTTCAGGAAAGAAGTCATCCCAATCACATTGGGCTTCGCCATAATACCAGGTTGGGATACCTAGAATGAGCAGATCGAAGTTTTCTAAATCTTCTTTACTGCTTTTTGCTATATCCTGAACATGAACGAGCTTCTTACTCAATTGCTTTTGAATCATCTTTGCAACGGCTTCTGTATTACCAGTATCGCTACCAAAGAAGAGACCTACACTTGCCATAAATGAATACCTATTAATTAATGTTGATGTTGGCAGAAAACGATGATTACCCCAGCCCTGAGCCTTCCCAACTCAACTGGATAATGCCTTTGGCGATAAAACCTGCACAACCTAAAAATAGAACTGACCACACAATGCGTTGACCGAATACCGGAACATTGCCTTGTTTTAAAACATCTTTTATTGCCATACCTATGAGAAAAAAGATAGTAGCAAATAAGAAATCTAATCCAAGGGATTCCAATATATTAATGTAGTCGTAAAGCATATCGTTCCCTGACGTCAATTTCGTGCACGCACTATACCATTCTTAACCTGTAAAGTTAATCATCAGAAAGGAGACGATTTTCATTTCAGAAAGCGTCGAATGGCTCTTAGTACTTCTTGAGGTTTTTCAGCGTGTAACCAGTGTCCTGTATTGGCTATTACATGGGCTTTAGCATTAGAAAACTGAGCTTGAATGTTGGCTTGGTATTCTGTGACTAAGTAATCTGAATCTGCGCCTTTTAGAAACAGCGTCTCTATTTGGCTGGTGGGTACTGTATCCCAACCTAAAATATCCCAGTAGTTGTTTAAAATAGATGCTACGTTAAAACGCCAAGTGAGATGATTATCTTTTCGGTACAGTGATTTACCAAGAAATTGGCGAACGCCTTCTATCTCTATGTGTCGAGCCAGAAGGGACATGGCGTCATTTCGGTTTGTAGGAGGGTTATCGAGTACGGCGTGTAAACCATTGAACACATTGTCATGCTTTCTTTGTTTATAAGCGACAGGAGCCATGTCCATAACAATTAACTTACGGACATATTCCGGGTGGTCAGCCGCTATTTTCATGGCAACCTTACCACCCATAGAGTGACCAATAAGCGTTACGTCGGTCAGATTTAATGACTGAATGAGTTGATGGACATCATCAGCCATGTTTTCGTATGTGTGGCTTTCTGAATGAAATGAAAGTCCATGATTTCGAAGGTCCATACTTAAAACCTGATGATCCTGGCTAAGATCTCTTGCTAACAATCCCAGATTATCCAAATTTCCAAATAGTCCGTGTATCAGAACAATGGTAGAACCTTCACCCTGAAGTTTGAAGTTGAGTTCTTGTGACATTTTTTACTTATTTTTAACGGATTTTCAGCCTATGGTAGTGTTTGATTTGTACTCAGGCAAACTCAATACACAGAATTCTGAGCTGATACTCGCATCTTGAGGTTAGTTGAGTATAATCGTCAGGATATTAAAACAGTGAGATTGTGAAAAGCGAATGAAAACAATTGAAGTTGATGAGGATCTTTACCGTTACATAGCGAGTCAGACCAAGCATATTGGTGAAAGTGCGTCGGATATTCTTCGTCGCCTATTAATGGTTGACGGTAAAGAGCAACACGTACCTCAAATCGCTGAAGCGACAGTCGCAAAAGAATCTACTTCAGTCGCTGAAGAACCTGTCGGCATCTTGGTGAGTAAGGACGCTGTTAATGGTAAAAAAGTAGACGGCGTAAAAATGATGCGAACTTTGCTTATTTCTGATGAGTTTGCTGCAAGTAATAAAGCGATAGACCGATTTATGCTTGTATTGTCTTCTCTCTATCAGATTGATAAACCAAGTTTTGCTGAAGCGACTCAAGTAAAAGGAAGAACTCGAGTTTATTTTGCTGAAAATGAGCAGGTATTGCTAGCGAGTGGTAAAACCACTAAACCTAGGGCAATTCCAGAGACCCCATTTTGGGTGATTACCAATAATAACACCAATCGAAAACGTCAAATGGTCGATCAGTTAATGACCAGAATGGGCTTCCAGGTAGAATTAATCGAAAAAGTGTGCGGTTCGATATAAATTTCGGTTGCTAATATAGTGTTAGGTAGGATTTAAGCCTCATAATGATATCGTTCCTCAAACGTCGTTATGAGGCTTTTTTATTTTTTGTTTTTTGGCTTTAAAGGATTATTCGAATGGCGATACACTCTCGTGCAGGGCAAAAGGCTCAGCAAAAAGATTTACATAATATTCCAGCACTCGTGGCTAATTATTTTCTCTTGCAACCCAATCCAGAGAATTCGGCCCATAAGGTTCAGTTTGGTACCTCTGGACATCGTGGTACGGCAGACAAGTCAACATTCAATGAAAACCATATCTTAGCTATTGCTCAAGCTGTAGCGGAAGTTCGTGGTGCTCAGGGGACTACTGGTCCACTATTTATAGGTAAAGATACACACGCACTTTCTGAAGCCGCTATTTTTTCTGCTATTGAAGTTTTAGTTGCCAATGGAGTTCAGGTTGTTATTCAAGAAGAAAGTGGCTACACACCGACTCCCGGTATTTCTCACGCCATTCTTACGCACAACCTGACTCACGCTGACAAAGCCGATGGCATTGTCATTACTCCATCTCACAACCCTCCTCAAGATGGTGGCATAAAATACAACCCAACTCATGGTGGCCCAGCAGAAGGCGAACTAACTCAGGCAATCGAAGACAGAGCGAACGAGCTTATTGCGGCACAACTGGAAGGTGTTAAACGCATGCCGTTGGCCGAAGCAATGGCAAGTGATCTGCTTAGTGAAGTTGATCTGGTTAAGCCTTATATCGACGATTTAGTAAATGTTATCGATATGGAAGCTATCCAAAAGGCAGACCTGAAAATAGGTGTTGATCCACTCGGTGGTTCGGGCATTGACTACTGGCGACAAATTGGTCAAGCATACAATTTGAATCTGACACTCGTCAGTGAAGCAATTGATCCATCATTCCAGTTTATGTCACTGGATAAAGATGGTGTTGTTCGTATGGACTGTTCATCACCTTACGCAATGGCTGGCCTGCTGGCACTTAAAGATGATTATGATCTGGCGTTCGGTAATGACCCTGATTACGACCGTCACGGAATTGTTACTCCTAAAGGCTTGATGAATCCAAATCACTATTTGGCTGTATGTATTGATTACTTATACCGTCACCGTAAAGGTTGGGGCAATGAGGTTGCTGTAGGTAAAACACTCGTATCAAGCGCTTTGATTGACCGTGTTGTGGCTGATCTTGGTAGAGAGCTATGCGAAGTTCCTGTTGGATTCAAATGGTTTGTTGATGGCTTATATGATGGTTCATTTGGTTTTGGCGGCGAAGAAAGTGCAGGGGCTTCATTCTTACGTAAAGATGGAACGCCTTGGTCGACGGATAAAGATGGTATTCTTCTTTGCTTGCTTGCTGCGGAAATTACGGCAGTAACAGGTAAAAATCCTCAGGAATATTATGAAGAGTTGGCCGCTAAGCATGGTGAGTCTGCATATAATCGCATTCAGGCGGTAGCAAATACTGAGCAGAAAGCAGTCTTGTCTAAGATGACGCCAGAAATGGTATCTGCTGAATTGTTAGCGGGTGAACCTATCACGGCTCGTTTGACCAACGCTCCAGGCAATGGCGCAGCAATCGGTGGACTTAAAGTGACTACGGAAAATGGTTGGTTCGCTGCTCGTCCTTCAGGCACTGAAGACATATACAAGATTTACTGCGAAAGCTTTAAAGGTGAAGAACACTTAAAAGCGATTGAGAAAGAAGCTCAAGAAATTGTAAATCAAGTGTTTGCTGATGCGGGTTTGTAATACCCACTAGTTATATTGAAAAGCCGATGTATTGTGTTCATCGGCTTTTTTTGTCTGGTGTATTGCGTTGTTAGGCCATTTATCTGGAACAATCATCCAAAACGTACCTGACTCCGACTGGCAATGAACGGAGTAATCCGGTAAGGATGCCAATTTATTTTTTACCATAGGTTCTCCGGCTATCCAGTCTGGTTTATCCAACCTATAAAGGGTCTCTGCTATCTGAGATAGTTGATGTTGATAGCACCAGAAGCCCTGAACCGCATCTAAATTTAGTTCGAACTTTGAACAGTGAGTTGGTACGGTTTGCTCTGTAAAGGGATTGATGTAGAGACGTCCATGCATCAACAGCTTTTCTTCTATCGCTTGATAATCAGGAAACCTTTCTATAAATACCTCATGCTTAGACATCTTTAGTTGATGATTTAGCATATGGTTTAACTTTATATCTAATCGATCTCTGCTGTCTGGTCCGTACCATAAGCCATCATGCAGTAAATAGAATTTAATGGCGACTTCCCAGTGTTCTATTCTATGTTCGTGTTCTATTAAAAAATCGATTGCACCTAAGGTCTTCTTATTGGAATGAAGCTGAATTTCTTCTTCCAGTAAGTGAAATAGTGGGTTTGCAAGGAATAACCTGCCACACAGTTCTTGATAGATGAAACCTAAGCGAAGACTGCCCTGGTATTGGCCTAGATCAGGTAAGGTCATGTGCAGAAAGGGATTGTCGGCGATCGGTTTTTGATTTGCCAACAAAATGGGCTGCTGTGATGTTACCCACTGAGCGATTTTTTGTAGAAACACCTGCATTACTTTTTTCCTGTGATATTCTCAATCCAACGGGTCCATCAATGAATGAACACCCAGTCGTTTTAGCATATAACATTGGTATATTACAAAATGAATCATTTTGAATTAGAGGCGCTGCTCAATGAAAAGTTGTCGCCTGAGTTAATTAAAGACTATTGCCCTAACGGTCTGCAAATCGAAGGAAGAAATGAAGTCACTAAGATCGTTACGGGTGTCACTGCCTCTATGGCATTGATCGAAAAAGCCATTGAATTAGATGCAGATGCTTTGTTAGTTCATCATGGCTATTTTTGGAAAGGCGAACCAGAAGCTATTCGCGGTATGAAGGGCGCGAGAATTAAAGCGTTAATTCAAAATAATATCAACTTGTATGCCTATCATTTGCCGCTCGATGTTCACCCTGACTTAGGCAATAACGCTCAACTTGCACGTTTGTTGGGTATTGATATTGAAGGAGGGCTTGAAGCAACCGCACAATCGGTCGCTATTTACGGCTCTTTACCCCAACCAATGACGGGGGCTACTTTGGCAAACCGAATAGAAAGTGCCCTTCATCGTAAACCACTGCATATTGCACCTAACTGCGATAAACCGATTAAAACCATTGGCTGGTGTACCGGGGGAGGTCAGGATTATATCGAACTGGCTGCGGCAAAAGGGTTGGATGCTTTTATTTCTGGTGAAGTGTCTGAACGAACCACGTATTCTGCAAGAGAGCAGGGGATTCACTTCTTTAGCGCAGGGCATCACGCTACAGAAAGATATGGTGTCAAAGCGTTAGGTGAGTGGCTTGTTACAGAGCACGGTTTTAACGTCGAGTTTGTGGATATAGATAATCCGGTGTAGAAAATCGGTGACCGGTGACCGGTGACCGGATTATGGGGTATTAAAAAAGGGTTGGCTTACACAAGCCAACCCTTTTTGGTTAATTGATTAAAACTCGGTTTACGTAAAAAGTTATGATGGATTAATGGTGTTATTCTCCATAACTCATAACTCATAACCCGCGATTTAATTATCTATCAGTCACGCTCATGAAGCGAGACGAAATCACGCATCTCTTTACCAGTGTAAAGCTGACGAGGACGACCGATACGGTTGTCAGGGTCGGTATGCATTTCATTCCAGTGGGCGATCCAGCCAATGGTACGAGCCATCGCAAAAATCACGGTAAACATTGAAATTGGAATGCCAATCGCTTTAAGAATAATACCTGAGTAGAAATCTACGTTTGGATAGAGTTTCTTCTCAACAAAGTATTCATCAGAAAGTGCAATTCGTTCCAGTTCCATCGCTACATCTAATAGAGGATCATCGATGCTCAGCTCTTTAAGAACTTCGTGACAAGCCTCGCGCATAACTGTTGCTCGTGGGTCGTAGTTCTTATAGACACGGTGACCGAAGCCCATTAGGCGGAACGGGTCTTCTTTATCTTTTGCTTTAGCAACATACTCTGGGATATTTTCAACGCTGCCAATCTCTTCAAGCATACGAAGACATGCTTCGTTTGCACCACCGTGTGCAGGGCCCCATAGTGAAGCGATACCTGCTGCGATACATGCAAACGGATTAGCGCCAGAAGAACCAGCTAAACGTACCGTTGACGTTGATGCATTTTGTTCATGATCCGCATGTAGTGTCAGGATTTTATCCATTGCACGAGCAACTACCGGGTTCACTTCATAATCTTCACAAGGGTTTGCGAACATCATATGCAAAAAGTTTTCAGCGTAACTAAGATCGTTTCTTGGGTAGATGAACGGTTGGCCAATAGAGTATTTGTAACACATCGACGCTAGTGTAGGCATTTTAGACAGCAGGCGGTATGCCGCTATCTCACGGTGGGTATCATTATTGATATCCAAAGAGTCGTGGTAAAACGCAGCAAGTGCGCCAACAACACCAACCATGATAGCCATAGGGTGTGCGTCACGACGGAAACCGTGGAAGAAGCTCGCAATTTGTTCATGAACCATAGTGTGACGAGTTACAATTTTCTTGAACTCTTCATACTCTTTACGGTTTGGGGCTTCGCCATACAATAGGATATAACAGACTTCCAGGTAATCTGCGTTGTTAGCAAGTTGATCAATTGGGTAGCCTCGGTGTAGAAGAACACCTTTTCCACCATCAATAAAAGTGATTTGGGATTCACAAGATGCAGTGGCAAGAAACCCCGGGTCAAAAGTAAAATAACCATTTGAACCAAGTTTACGAACATCGATCACTTCAGGGCCTAAAGTACCATCCATAATCGGCAGTTCAATGGGTGCTTTACCTTCAATATGAAGGGTCGCATTCTTATCTGCCATAACATTCTCCTTTGTTTATAATTTTATCCATCCAGGACTTTATTAGTGCACAAGTTGTACTCATGATCGTGAGTAAAGTCAATTTTTCTAACTTTTTGTGTGCACTTGTTAAGATTTCCAGTGTTTTTCGTATGAAAAACATGTTCTATGTAGCAATTTTTGTTAAGACAATTGTATTAATATGTTGCCAGTCGTATTATTACCATGAAATTTGCTGTTAACTCCTTATAATTTCAAGGCTAGAAAGAGATATTAAGCGGTATAATCCGACTGGTTGTTAACATTAAATTTACATTTATGTCCGGGTAATACGCGGCATTATGTTAACTTAATGTTAAGTTTTTAAGGGTTGACAACCTAAATTTGTTATAACAATAAAAGCTCAAAGGAGCTGAGTGAGCAAGCCCGTGAAAGAAAGAAAGTCAAGACCTGTTAATCTCGATTTACAGACCATTCACTTTCCGATCACTGCAATAGTATCTATTCTTCATCGTGTATCTGGTGTGATTACGTTTGTAGCGGTCGGCATCCTGCTTTGGTTGCTGTCATTATCCCTTTCCTCACCTCAGGGCTTTATGCAAGCCGCTGATCTGGTAGATAACTTCTTCGTGAAATTTATCTTATGGGGAATCTTAACTGCACTTGCCTACCATATTGTTGGTGGTATTCGACATCTGATAATGGATTTAGGCCATTTTGAAGATTTTGAATCCGGCACTATGACTGCCAAGGTTTCATTTGCTGCAACAGCAGTATTGTCTCTACTTGGGGGGATTATGGTATGGTAAAAAATGTTACATCATTCGGTCGTAATGGTATTCACGACTTCCTGCTTATACGCGCTACGGCAATCATTCTGACTTTGTATACCATTTACATTGTTGGATTTTGTGCATTTAGTGGCGATATTACTTACCTCTCGTGGACTGCATTTTTTGGTGGTACTTTTACCAAAGCGTTTTCCATGCTTGCGCTAACTTCAATTCTTATCCACGCTTGGATTGGAATGTGGCAGGTGCTAACTGATTATATCAAGCCAACACTTATTCGAGGCCTGCTTCAATTTTTGTTTGTTGCGGTACTCTTCGTGTATTTCTTTTCTGGCCTATCTATTCTGTGGGGTGCGTAAGTGACTATTCCAGTTCGTGAGTTTGATGCCGTTGTTATCGGTGCTGGTGGTGCTGGCATGCGTGCTGCACTACAAATTTCTGAGCAAGGCCTATCATGTGCCTTGCTTTCTAAAGTATTTCCAACTCGTTCTCATACCGTATCTGCCCAAGGTGGTATTACGGTTGCGCTAGGTAACGCGCATGAAGATCATTGGGAACAACACATGTACGATACGGTAAAAGGTTCTGATTACATCGGTGATCAGGATGCTATCGAGTACATGTGTAAAAATGGTCCTGAGTCTGTGATTGAACTTGAGAAAATGGGTCTACCGTTTTCTCGTTTTGATGACGGAACTATCTATCAACGTCCATTCGGCGGCCAATCAAAGAATTTTGGTGGCGAGCAAGCTGCGCGTACAGCAGCAGCAGCTGACCGAACTGGTCATGCTTTGTTACATACGCTCTATCAACAAAATATTAAGCATAAAACGACAATATACTCAGAATGGTATGCACTGGATTTAGTTAAAAATGAAGATGGTGCCGTTTTAGGTTGTACAGCGCTTTGTATGGAAACCGGTGAAGTCTGCTACTTTAAATCAAAGGCGACTATTCTGGCTACCGGCGGTGCAGGCCGAATTTATGCTTCAACGACGAATGCTCATATTAATACCGGTGATGGTGTTGGTATGGCAATTCGTGCTGGCGTACCTATGCAAGATATCGAAATGTGGCAGTTCCACCCAACGGGTATTGCCGGCGCTGGTGTCTTAGTGACAGAGGGTTGTCGTGGTGAAGGCGGTTATCTGTTAAATAAAGATGGTGAGCGCTTCATGGAGCGTTATGCTCCTAATGCTAAAGACCTCGCGGGGCGTGATGTTGTTGCTCGTTCTATGATGATAGAAATTCGTGAAGGTCGTGGTTGCGATGGTCCTTGGGGTCCGCATATCAAGTTAAAACTTGACCACCTTGGCAAAGATACCCTTGAGTCTCGTCTGCCTGGCGTATGTGAACTGTCTCGTACATTTGCTCATGTTGATCCAGTCAAAGAGCCTATTCCAGTAATCCCTACCTGCCATTATATGATGGGAGGTGTGCCAACTCAGGTTTCTGGTCAGGCGATTAAACAAGATGAAACGGGTGCTGATGTAGAAATTCAGGGTCTATTTGCTTGTGGTGAAATCGCTTCAGTATCCGTACATGGTGCTAACCGCCTAGGTGGTAATTCACTGCTAGATTTAGTTGTATTTGGCCGTGCTACAGGCTTGCATTTAGGTGAAACACTAGATAAACAAGCAGATGCTAAACCAGCCACCGACGCGGATATAGAACGGTCACTCGAGCGTTATAACCGTTGGGAAAACAGCACTGAAGGTGAAGATCCAGCTCAAATCCGTAAAGATCTACAACAGTGCATGCAAAACAACTTCTCGGTATTCCGCGAAGGGGATGCAATGGCTAAAGGGTTGGAAGAACTAAAAGTGATTCGTGAGCGTCTGAAAAATGCCTATCTTTCTGACAAGTCGACAGAATTTAATACTCAGCGTATTGAGTGTTTAGAACTGGAGAACTTAATGGAAACGGCTTATGCCACGGCGGTAGCGGCAAACTTCCGCACAGAGAGCCGAGGCGCACATGCTCGATTTGATTTCCCGAATCGTGATGACGAACAGTGGTTATGCCACTCTATTTACAATTCGGAGACTGAAACAATGTCGAAGCGTGGTGTGAATATGGAACCTATTCATCGTGATGCATTCCCGCCAAAAGCGCGTACGTACTAAGGAGAGCATTGAATTATGAAACTGAATTTCTCTTTGTACCGATATAATCCTGATGTTGATAAGAAGCCTTACATGAAAGACTATGTTCTTGAAGTGGAAGAAGGCTCCGACATGATGCTACTGGATGCACTTATCCTTTTGAAAGAACAAGATGCTTCTATTTCATTTAGACGATCTTGTCGAGAAGGTGTATGTGGCTCTGATGGTTTAAACATGAATGGTGTTAATGGGCTGGCGTGTATTACGCCGTTATCTGATTTAATGGATAAGACTCCTATCGTAATCAGACCATTACCAGGGTTACCAGTAGTACGTGATTTAATCGTAGATATGACTCAATTCTATGATAACTACGAAAAAGTTAAGCCGTATCTGATTTCTGATGGTAATCTGGCTCCTTCAAGAGAAAATCTTCAAGCGCCAGAAGAACGTGCGCATTTGGATGGACTCTATGAATGTATTATGTGTGCATGTTGTACAACGTCATGCCCGTCATTCTGGTGGAACCCTGATAAATTTATTGGTCCTGCAGGATTATTGGCAGCATATCGATGGTTAATTGATAGTCGTGATACAGCAACAGATGAACGGTTATCCGATCTTGATGATGCATTTAGCGTTTTTCGTTGCCATGGCATCATGAATTGTGTAAGTGTTTGTCCTAAGGGATTAAACCCGACGAAAGCCATTGGGCATATTAAAACTATGCTGGTGAATAAGTCGGTTTAAAAATATAAAAATTGCTGGCCGCATAATTTTTATGTTTGCCAGCGATATACAGCCCATCAAGGGCGATAATGTAAACTACTGGTTAAGGGAATATATGCACAACGGCGTGATGAAGGCATGGCTCGAGTCTTCACACTTGGCTGGTGCCAATGCAACTTATGTAGAAGAACTCTACGAACTGTATCTAAGTGACCCCGATCTGGTAAGTGAAGAGTGGAAACGTGTATTTGAAGGGCTGCCGATGCAGTCTTCTGAGGTTGTAGAGCAACCACATTCACGGGTCCGTGATTACTTCCGTCGACTCGCTCAAGAAACAAAGCATTACAATGTCCAAGTTAGTGATCCTGATGTCGATGCAAAACAAGTAAAAGTATTGCAATTAATAAATGCCTATCGTTTTAGAGGGCATCAAGCTGCGAACCTAGATCCTTTAGGGATTTGGCAAAGAGATCCGGGGCCAGATCTTGACCCTGAGTTTCATAACCTTACTGAAGAAGATTTCGAAGAAAGCTTCAATGTAGGTTCGTTCGCTGTTTCGCAAGAGACAATGCAACTTAAAGACCTTTACAGTGCATTGAAAAAAACCTATTGCGGTTCGATCGGTGCTGAATATATGCACATGATCAATACTGACCAAAAACGCTGGGTTCAACAGCGATTAGAGTCTGTATATGGCCAACCAACGTTTACTAATGAAGAGAAGAAAACGTTTTTAGAAGAGTTGACTGCTGCTGAAGGTTTGGAGCGATACCTAGGGGCTAAATTCCCAGGAGCTAAACGATTCTCTCTAGAAGGCGGTGATGCACTGATCCCAATGATGAAAGAGTTAATTCGTCATGCGGGTAAATCAGATATGCGTGAAGTCGTTATTGGTATGGCTCACCGTGGTCGTCTTAATATGTTGGTCAACGTATTAGGTAAGAAACCACAAGATCTTTTCGATGAGTTTGCTGGTAAGCATGGTGAAAGCTGGGGTACCGGTGATGTGAAATATCACCAGGGTTTCTCTGCTGATTTTGCCACTCCCGGTGGTGATGTTCACTTAGCGCTAGCGTTTAACCCTTCTCACTTAGAAATTGTTAATCCGGTTGTTATGGGATCTGTTCGTGCTCGCCAAGACCGACTTGGTGACAATGACGGCAGTAAAGTATTACCGATTACTATTCATGGTGACTCCGCAATTGCAGGACAAGGTGTCGTTCAAGAAACCTTTAATATGTCTCGTACGCGTGGATTCCGAGTGGGTGGTACCGTTAGAATTGTTATCAACAATCAGGTTGGTTTTACAACGTCTAACCCGAATGATACCCGCTCCACGATGTACTGTACCGATATTGCAAAAATGGTACAGGCTCCGATTTTCCACGTGAATGCCGATGACCCAGAAGCGGTTGCCTTTATCACGCGTATAGCCCTAGATTACCGAAACACGTTTAAACGCGATGTTGTTATTGATTTAGTTTGCTATCGCAGACATGGTCACAATGAAGCGGATGAGCCAAACGCGACTCAGCCATTGATGTATCAAAAAATCAAAAAACATCCAACACCAAGAAAGCTATATGCAGATGTACTGATTGATCGCGGTGAATTTGATATTGAGACAGCTACCGAGTTGGTCAATGGTTATCGTGATGCATTAGATCATGGTGAAGTTGTCGTTAAAGAATGGCGACCAATGGAGATGCATTCGGTCGACTGGAATCCATATCTCGGTCATGACTGGAATATTGAGTGGGACAATGAATTCGAATTAAATCGTCTGAAGAAATTAGGTGAGAAGCTTTGCCAATATCCGGAAAGTCACTCCCTTCAAAGTCGAGTTAATAAAATTTACAATGATCGTCGAGCCATGATAAATGGTGAAAAAGCACTAGATTGGGGCATGGCTGAAATATTAGCTTATGGCACTCTGGTTGACGACAGTAAACGAATTCGATTTTCAGGTCAGGACTCAGGCAGGGGAACCTTCTTCCATCGCCATTCCGTTCTTCACAACCAAGATGATGCAAGTACCTATGTACCTTTGCAGAACGTACACAGTAAACAAGGCACTTTTCAGGTCTTTGACTCGGTACTTTCTGAAGCAGCGGTATTGGCATTTGAATATGGTTATGCGACAGCTGAGCCTGGTGGTTTAACTATTTGGGAAGCGCAGTTTGGTGATTTTGCTAACGGTGCTCAAGTGGTTATTGATCAGTTTATCTCATCGGGTGAACAGAAATGGGGCCGATTATGCGGACTCACTATGTTACTTCCTCATGGGTATGAAGGTCAGGGCCCCGAGCACTCGTCCGCACGTTTAGAGCGTTATTTACAACTGTGTGCAGAGCAGAATATCCAGGTAGTGATACCTTCGACGCCAGCTCAGGTTTACCACATGTTGCGACGTCAGGTTGTACGACCTATGCGCCGACCACTAATTGTGATGTCACCGAAGTCTCTGCTTCGTCATCCATTGTGTACTTCGACACTAGAAGAGCTTTCTGACGGAACGTTCCAGCCAGCAATTCCTGAACTGGATAAGCTTGATGCGTCGAAAGTGAAACGTGTCGTATTCTGTTCAGGAAAAGTGTATTACGACTTGCTAGAGCAACGCCGTAAGAATGAACAAGAAGATGTTGCCATCGTCCGGGTAGAACAGCTATACCCGTTCCCACTATTTGAAGTTCGCGAAATTATTAGCGCTTACGAAAACGTGGAAGATTTTGTCTGGTGTCAGGAAGAGCCTCAAAACCAAGGTGCTTGGTACTGTAGTCAGCATAATTTCTTAAATGCAATTCAGGGAGCAACACTCAAATACGCTGGACGTCCGGCATCTGCTTCTCCTGCAGTTGGGTATATGTCCGTACACATGAAACAACAGAAAGCGTTAGTTGATGATGCTTTAAATCTAGACTTTTAATAAGAACTAGAAGTTAAGGAAGAAAAGATTATGACAATTGAAATTCTGGTTCCAGATTTACCTGAATCCGTCGCCGATGCTACGGTGGCGACTTGGCACAAGAAACCGGGTGAACCTATTGCCCGAGATGAAGTTATTGTTGATATCGAAACCGACAAAGTAGTGCTAGAAGTTCCTGCACCTGAAGCGGGCGTTTTGGAAGCTATCATCGAAGAAGAAGGCGCGACAGTGCTTTCTAAGCAGCTTATTGCAAAACTTAAAGTAGGTGCAGTGGCTGGAGAGCCAACAAAAGATACAACTGAGACAACAGAAGCATCACCTGATAAACGCCATAAAGCTACTTTGGATGAAGAAAGCAACGACTGGCTAAGTCCTGCAGTACGTCGTCTTCTTGCCGAAAAAGGTTTGGAAGCAAGCCAGGTTAAAGGAACGGGTGTCGGTGGTCGAATCACACGTGAGGACGTTGATTCGTACTTAGCGAATAAGCCAGCTGAAACAACTAAACCTGCGCCTGAACCTGTTGTTGAAGCACCAGCAGCTGCTCGTAGCCAGAAACGTGTTCCTATGACACGCTTGCGCAAACGAGTTGCTGAGCGTTTGTTAGAAGCTAAAAATAGTACCGCAATGCTAACAACGTTTAACGAAGTTAACATGAAGCCAATCATGGATCTGCGTAAGCAATACAAAGATCAATTTGAAGAGCGTCATGGGGTTCGTTTAGGCTTTATGTCATTTTATGTGAAAGCAGTTACTGAAGCGCTTAAACGTTTTCCTGAAGTGAATGCTTCCATTGATGGTGAAGATATCGTTTACCATAATTATTTTGATATCAGCATGGCCGTTTCAACGCCACGCGGTCTCGTTACACCAGTGCTAAAAGATTGCGATTTACTTGGTATGGCGGAGATTGAAAAGGGTATCAAAGAGTTAGCCATTAAAGGTAGAGACGGCAAGTTGACAGTTGAAGAGTTGATAGGCGGTAACTTTACCATTACTAATGGTGGTGTATTTGGTTCGTTGATGTCAACGCCAATTATCAACCCGCCTCAAGCAGCTATACTGGGTATGCATAAAATTCAAGACCGTCCTATGGCGGTAAATGGTCAGGTCGAAATACTACCTATGATGTATTTGGCGCTTTCTTATGATCATCGTCTAGTTGATGGTCGTGAGTCAGTGGGTTTCTTAGTTGCAATTAAAGAATTGCTCGAAGATCCTGCCAGACTATTATTGAATGTTTAAATAAAGTTATAGATAAAAAAAGAGCCAGGCACGCTCAGCGTCTGGCCCTAATTATCAAAGCGGATAGATTCTGTTTTGGTCAAAACTAGCAATCCAATAACGACTAGTTGAAGTTGTACCTGAGAAACGTAAAGGCCCCTTCATGCAGAGGGTAAGCCTTATGGAAATTATAAATCCCATCAGGGATAAACAAATGGAATAACACAATGAATTTGCATGAATATCAAGCCAAGCAGCTGTTTGCAGAATTCGGTTTGCCTGTGCCAGAAGGTTTTGCATGTGATACGGCTCAAGAAGCTTTTGAAGCAGCCGGACGCATTAGCACACAGAAGAAAGTTGTTAAGTGTCAAGTACACGCTGGAGGCCGCGGCAAAGCGGGCGGTGTTGAACTACATGATACCAAAGAAGGCGTTAAAGAATTCGCCCAAAAATGGCTTGGTAAAAACCTAGTAACGTATCAAACAGATGCTAACGGCCAGCCAGTAACTAAGATTTTGGTTGAAGAAGCATCAAATATCGCAAATGAACTGTACTTAGGTGCAGTTGTTGATCGCGCGACTCGTCGAATCGTATTCATGGCATCAACTGAAGGTGGTGTGGATATCGAGAAAATAGCGGAAGAAACGCCAGAGTTAATACATCAGGCAGCTATTGACCCGCTAGTAGGTCCTCAGTCATATCAAGGCCGTGAATTGGCGTTCAAATTGGGCCTTGTGGGTGACCAAATCAAACAATTCGTTAAGATCTTTATGGGTCTTGGTGACATGTTTGCCCAATACGATTTAGCTCTTCTTGAAATCAACCCACTAGTTATTACTGGTGAAGGTAATCTTCTTTGTCTGGACGGCAAGATTAACATTGATTCAAATGCAATGTATCGTCAGCCTAAACTTCGTGAAATGCACGATCCTTCTCAAGAAGATGAACGTGAAGCACATGCGGCGCAATGGGAGCTAAACTACGTTGCTCTTGATGGAAGCATCGGTTGTATGGTTAATGGTGCCGGCCTTGCAATGGGTACGATGGACATCGTTAACCTTCATGGTGGTCAACCTGCAAACTTCCTTGATGTAGGTGGCGGTGCGACTAAAGAACGTGTTACAGAAGCATTCAAGATCATTTTATCTGATAGCAATGTTAAAGCAGTTCTTGTAAATATTTTCGGCGGTATTGTACGTTGTGACCTTATTGCTGACGGTATCATTGGTGCTGTTGAAGAGGTTGGTGTAGAAGTCCCTGTTGTTGTTCGTCTTGAAGGTAACAACGCACCTCTGGGGTCGAAAAAACTTGCGGAAAGTGGTCTAAATATTATTGCTGCAACTTCTCTTACTGAAGCAGCAGAGAAAGTAGTTGCTGCAGCGGAGGGCAAATAATGTCTGTACTAATTAATAAAGATACTAAAGTTATTTGTCAGGGCTTTACTGGTGGTCAGGGTACTTTTCACTCGGAGCAGGCTATTGCATACGGCACACAAATGGTAGGTGGTGTTTCTCCGGGCAAAGGCGGTCAGGTTCATCTTGGGTTGCCTGTGTTCAATACCGTACGTCAGGCAGTAGAAGCAACAGGTGCAACAGCCTCTGTTATTTACGTGCCAGCCCCTTTTTGTAAAGATGCCATCCTTGAAGCAATCGATGCGGGTATTAAATTAATCGTGACGATTACGGAAGGTATCCCTACTTTAGATCTTCTTGACGTTAAAGTACGTCTGGATGAAGCTGGTGTAGTGATGATCGGTCCTAACTGTCCAGGTGTTATCACACCAGACGAATGTAAGATCGGTATCATGCCGGGGCATATTCACAAGAAAGGCAAAGTCGGTATTGTTTCGCGTTCAGGTACGTTAACGTACGAAGCTGTTAAGCAGACAACGGACGAAGGCTTTGGTCAATCGACTTGTGTTGGTATCGGTGGTGACCCAATTCCGGGGTCAAACTTCATCGATATCCTTAAATTGTTCCAGGAAGATCCTGAAACAGAAGCGATAGTTATGATTGGCGAGATTGGGGGTACTGCGGAAGAAGAAGCGGCGGCATTCATTAAAGAAAATGTAACCAAGCCAGTTGTTTCTTACATCGCAGGTGTAACCGCTCCTCCGGGTAAGCGCATGGGCCATGCGGGTGCAATTATTTCCGGTGGTAAAGGTACCGCTGAAGATAAATTTGCTGCGCTAGAGTCTGCTGGTGTTAAAACAGTGAAGAGCTTGGCTGATATCGGTAAAGCACTAAGAGAAGTGACTGGCTGGTAAGTAGCAGGCTCTGTTTAGTATTGATAAAAGGCTCAGATAACCATCTGGGCCTTTTTTGTATTAAATGCTCTAACTAACTGTTATTTGTATTTATATGTACTAAATTATTAGTTTAGTCGCGTTATTGAATACATTAGTGACACCGTCTAATACTACACGAAAATCATACATTTAATGATGCGCATTAGGCGTTTCAATTATTTTTTAATTCAGGAATTCTAAACATGGCAATGTTAGTTTTTGGGCTTATTTTATTTTTAGGTATACATTCTA
The DNA here is from genome assembly GCA_002342685.1 of Vibrio sp. UBA2441. Lineage (GTDB taxonomy): Bacteria > Pseudomonadota > Gammaproteobacteria > Enterobacterales > Vibrionaceae > Vibrio. Next base: position 72,047 of record DDQN01000044.1, on the reverse strand, counting down.
TATCCATAGTCGCTTTACCTCTGCGTGATAAATTGGTGGCAAAGAGTGAAAATGGCTGGAAGGCTTTTTATACGGTTGTTTCCGTTGCTGGTCTCTATTTTATTGCTCAGGGCTATGGTGCTGCGAGACTAGAGCCTGTTTTACTCTATACGTCACCTTCCTGGTTTCGTCACCTTGCTTATCTTTTGATGCTCCCGGCAATGATTTTATTAATTGCTCCGTATTTCCCAGGCAAGATAAAACAGATAACCAAACATCCTCAGCTTATAGCGGTAAAGTTATGGGCATTTAGTCACTTATTAGTCAATGGAACACTGGCTGATGTAGTCTTATTTGGCGGCTTTTTGGCTTGGGCGGTTGCTGACAGAATCTCAATGAAGAAACGTCAGGAGAGGAAAGTATCGGGACTTAACCCATCGGTGAAAAATGATGTGATGGCGGTTGTCATCGGCCTAATTTTGGCAGGTATCTTTGTAAGGTATCTTCATGCAAAGCTAATCGGTATGCCGCTCATAGGGTAGCAGCCAAAATAAAAGCTGGCATTAAAATGCCAGCTTCATTTAATCAATATTGACCGCAGTCTTTACTTATTAAGCAAGGTTTTCTTCTACGAAAGCCCAGTTAACCAGTGCCCAGAAACCATTCATATAGTCAGGACGAACGTTACGATAATCAATGTAGTAAGCATGTTCCCAAAGATCTACAGTCAGTAGTGGGGTAACAGCTTCATCAGTTAACGGAGTTGCTGCGTTTGAAGTGTTAACGATGTCTAGTGAACCATCTGCTTTTTTAACAAGCCAAGTCCAAGAAGAACCGAAGTTATTGATTGCAGAGTCAGTGAATTTTGCTTTGAATTCTTCAAAAGAACCAAATGAAGCGTTAATTGCTTCGGCTACTGCGCCAGTTGGTTCGCCACCTGCATTAGGAGCAAGGCAGTGCCAGTAGAATGTGTGGTTCCAGATTTGAGCTGCGTTATTGAATACACCGCCAGCAGAAGACTTGATGATCTCCTCTAGAGATTTATTTTCAAATTCAGTACCAGGAATAAGGCCATTTAACTTAACAACGTAAGTGTTATGGTGTTTACCGTGGTGGAAATCTAATGTCTCAGCTGAGATATGTGGTTCTAGTGCATCTTTCGCATAAGGTAGTGCTGGTAGTTCAAATGCCATTGCCGGATTCTCCATTGATATGAAAGAGTTAACTCTTTCTATTGCTTCCAATTAATTTTTGTTATTCGTCAACATGACTGACTTAAGGGTAGTTTATCAAGTTTTTACTTTATTAAAACCCCTGATAACGAAAAAATTCAATAATTTACCGAGTAAGTCGAGTTATCAGAATTGGTTAGAGTATAGTTAACCTTACAGATATTGTGCTTTTTATTCTTCGGGAAATCAGTAGAATGAATTGTTGAAGTGAAGTCATATACGCATGTGAGAAGACAATGGAAACTATCGACAAAATTAAACAACAGCTTGAAGAAAATGCGATTCTTTTATACATGAAAGGATCACCAAAGCTACCTAGCTGTGGCTTTTCATCTCAAGCATCACAGGCGCTAATGGCGTGTGGTGAGAAATTTGCTTATGTAGATATTCTACAAAATCCAGATATCCGTGCTGAGCTTCCAGCTTATGCACAATGGCCAACCTTTCCACAATTATGGATTGAAGGTGAGCTGATTGGTGGGTGTGACATCATTTTGGAAATGTTCCAAAAAGGTGAGCTTCAGCCACTCATTAAAGAAGCTGCAGCAAAAGTAGAAGACGCAGAATAACTACTTTTCAAGCAGGTTCATTTAAGTAAAAAAACCCGGCAACTATAGCCGGGTTTTTTATGTGCATTCTTGAACAAACTGACTGTTATTTTATGGTCATGGTATTACAGCACCATTGCGGCAATCCAGCCAAAGATAATCAACGGAATGTTGTAGTGAATGAAGGTTGGAACTACGGTTTCCCAAACGTGCTCATGTTGCCCGTCCGCATTTAGACCAGAAGTTGGCCCTAATGTGGAGTCTGATGCAGGAGAGCCCGCGTCACCCAATGCCGCAGCAGTACCGACAAGTGCAATTGTTGCCATTGGAGAGAACCCAAATGCAATCGCAAGTGGTACATAAATAGTAGCGATAATTGGGATGGTAGAGAATGAAGAACCGATGCCCATCGTTACCAATAGGCCAACAACCAACATTAATAGTGCTGCCATTGGCTTATTATCACCAATACTGGTTGAAAGTGCTTCAACTAACGTTTCAACACCACCAGTTTGCTTCATTACTGCGGCAAAGCCAGCTGCGGAGATCATAATAAAGCCAATCATAGCCATCATATGAACACCTTTGGTGAACACGTCGTGGGTTTCTTTATATTTGATAACGCCACCAAACGTAAACACCATAAAGCCAGCTAGGCCACCGATGATCATAGAACCTGTGCTAAGTTGCGCGCCCAGAGCTGCAGCGATAGCAAGCCCAGCGATAAAGATATTACGCTTATCGACTTCTACTTCTGTATGAACAGTAGTCAGCTCAGTCTCTTCATATTTGCGTGGTTTTCGGTAGGTGAAAAATACCGCAATTAATAACCCCGAAATCATACCTAAACCAGGTAACAACATCGCGGTAGGTACTTGACTGGCAACCACATCAGGTAAGCCATTGTCGTGCAAGTTTTTAAGAAGAATATTGTTTAAGAAAATGCCACCAAAGCCGATTGGCAAAACCATATAGGGTGTAACAAGACCAAAGGTCAGTACACATGCAACTAGGCGACGGTCTAGTTTTAGTTTTGCAAAAACGCCCAATAGAGGTGGTATTAAAATTGGAATAAAGGCGATATGAACCGGAATCACGTTTTGCGATGACATTGTTACTAGGATCAACGCGCAGATAATTAGATATTTTACGCCTGTCGATGCGGCAGCGTTGTCATTACCATGAATTCGCTTAATCACATTTTGGGCTAACAGGTCGGTAAGGCCTGATTTAGAAATGGCAACGGCGAAAGTACCTAGCATAGCGTAGCTTAGTGCGATTGTTGCACCACCACCTAATCCACTTTCAAATGCCGAAATTGATTCGTTCAGGTCCATGCCTGAAACAAGGCCACCAACAATAGCACTGAAGGTAAGAGCAACGACAACGTTGACCCTCATCAGTGCGAGCAGCAGCATAATACATACTGAAATTACTACAGGATTCATTTTTAATTCTCGATTGAGTTGTGTTTAATTATTCGGGATCACTTAGTGGCCAGCCACCAAGGGCTTTCCATTTATTGACGATTCCGCAAAATAGATCTGCCGTTTTTTGAGTATCATATAAGGCAGAATGGGCTTCTTTACTGTCAAACTCCATCCCTGCAGTCTTACACGCTTTGGCCAGAACGGTTTGGCCGTAAGCGAGTCCGCTTAAAGCTGCGGTATCGAACGTTGCGAAGGGATGAAACGGGACTCGTTTTAACTTGCTACGTTCATTGGCTTGCATAACAAAGCTATGATCGAACGTGGCATTGTGGGCAACTATGATTGCTCTGCTGCAATCTGCTTGCTTTTGTTCTTTTCGCACTAATTTATATATTTCTCTCAAAGCTTCTGCTTCGGAGACAGCGCCACGAAGTGGGCTGAACGGGTCTCTTATACCATTAAATTCAAGTGCTTCTTTTTCGAGGTTTGCTCCCTCAAATGGCTCAACATGAAAATGAATCGTTGAAGCTGGGTGCAAGTCGCCGTTATCATCCATTTTTAATGTAATGGCGCATATTTCCAAAAGTGCATCGGTTTTTGCATTAAACCCAGCAGTTTCCACATCAATAACAACGGGAAAGTAGCCACGAAAGCGTTTTTTTAATGTCAGTTCTTCGTTTACTTCAGTCATATCTAAAAATATTAGTGTGATAGGAGGCGCATTATTGCAGATTCTTACTACAAGAAAAATGGCTAATGTTAAATCTATATCTCTAGAATGAGATAAAGTTAGAGGTGAATAGTTTTTTCGGTGACCGATAACCGATCATCGGTAACGCGGTAAAAATCTTGGCTAAGTTTTTGCAATGGGTATTATCAGTAGATAAAAGTGATAATGGAAGTGCTCAGGAAAGGACATATTTTTCCTAGAAAGCGGCAAGCATTCGCCGCTATTCCGATTGAAGAGTTTTAGAGATTATGAAAAAACTGATTGCGATAAGCACGCTTGTTTCATCTGCCATGATATTTCCGGTATCTGAGGCAATGGCAACCCGGTATGAAGCCACTCCTGAGCAATCTAAATGGCAAATGTCCATTAACACGCCTTTAGAATGCCGACTAGTGCATCCAATTCCGAACTATGGTAAAGCCGAATTTTCTTCGTCAGCGAGTAAAAAAATCAATTTGGATTTTGAGCTGAAGATGTATCGTCCTATGGGTGAAACACGAAGTGTAAGTCTTGTATCTATGCCTCCATCGTGGCGTCCGGGAGAAAGCGCAGATCGAATTAATACCATGAAATTTTTTAAGCAGTTTGATGGTTACGTGGGTGGACAGACTGCATGGAGTCTTTTATCCGAACTTGAGAAAGGTCGTTATCCTACCTTTAGTTATGCGGACTGGTTAAGCCGGAATCAGAGAGTCGAAGTGGCTCTTTCTTCTGTCACTTTTCAAGAAAACTACAATGCGTTTAGTTTATGTCTGAGTAATCTTTTACCATACAGTTTCGAAGATATCTCGTTTACTATCTTGCATTACAATCGAAATAGCGATCAACTAAATAAAGCGTCACAAAAACGCCTTGCGCAGATTGCTGAGTATGTGAAATACAATACCGATATTGATTTAGTACTCATCTCAACTTATACCGATTCAAGTGGAGACAAGGGTATAAATCAAAGCTTGTCAGAGAGACGAGCGATGGTATTAAGAGATTACTTTAAATCGATAGGGCTACCGGAACAACGGATTGAAATACAAGGATATGGTAAACGCAGGCCTATCGCCGACAATGGTACACCTATCGGTAAAGATAAAAACCGTCGTGTAGTTATATCGTTAGGACGGACGCAGGTTTAATCGTAAAGTAACATTAATTCAGTTTAAATTTAGCAATTAGCTCGCAGTTACTGATCGTATTGATGTGTTGAACGCGTTTAGCGATGCTGGTATTTGGGTGTCTTTTCATATAATTAATCAGCGCCTTTTGACAGCAGCCTAAAGAGTCAATAAACGTACTGCAAGATTTGTTTGGGCATTGAGGGACAAGCATTAACAATCTTTCAGAGGCGAGTTGTAAATATTTAAACTCGTATTCAGTGTCTCCAGTAGCTCGCCAAAAATTAGCCATATTATGACAAGAAATAACGTTGATGGTTAGCAGGTCGTCAGCGTCTATTTGTTCTTCATCGATAAGGCGCTCTGACAGGTATAAGGCTTGTTGATAATGAAGGACACTACGTAGGTGATCCTTTTCTTGCAGGGCGATATCCGCTAATAGGGTGTGTTCTTCCCATTTACTTATACTCATTGTCGATACTCCATTTATTGTAGTATCGCAAGTCTAAATGATAATCATTATCATGTAAATAAATTAAGAAGTCGATTAAACCCATAGATTAACAATGGGTTTAATCGAATTTTAAAATGTGGTTGTTAAAGAATGACGGTTTTATTGCCGTAAACGAAGACGTGATCGTTGACGACTTTATTAATTGCTCTGCTCAGAATGTTTTTTTCTACATCTCTTCCTGCTTGAGCCATATCAGCCGCACTAAAGTTATGATCAACCGGAATCACATCTTGTTTGATAATCGGTCCTTCGTCCAAATCATTAGTCACAAAGTGGGCTGTTGCACCGATAATTTTAACGCCTCGGTCATACGCTTGTTGGTAAGGTTTAGCGCCAATAAATGCAGGTAAGAAACTGTGGTGAATATTAATGATTTTATGATGGTATTTTTTAACAAAGTCAGGTGTTAATACTCTCATGTACTTGGCTAATATAAGATAATCTGCCTGACAAGAGTCGATGACTTTTAACATTTTTTCTTCGTGCTGCTCGCGACTTAACCCTACATGGGAAACATGATGGTAAGGAATATCAAATTTTTCGGTCAAGCTCTGCAGAATATCGTAATTACCGACGACGGCGGCAATATCTATATTTAAGCTGCCATCATAGGTTTTCATTAAGATATCACCTAAACAGTGTGATTCTTTAGTCACTAAAATTACGACTTTTTTTCGGGACTCTGAGCTGACTAAAGAACGTTTTGCGCCAGATGGTAATGCCTGATCCAGATCCAGTAAAAAGGTTTCATCGTTAAATATGCCTTCCAACTCGGTACGCATAAAAAAGTGGCCACTGGCATTATCTACAAATTCATTGTTATGGATAATATTTAACTGATGTTTGTAACAAATGTTGGTGATTTTTGCTATCAAACCGGGCGCGTCGCTGCAATGGGTCAGCAAAGTCTTTCTTTCCATTTCGTTATACTTCCGTAGTTTTAGTATGTATACCAATTAATCTGGTATTTAATCATCGTCAATCTTGGGTTTCGGCCACCGAGTATCTTAAAATTAGTCATCGGTAAGCTTCTTCTGAGTATATAAGTAATCCATTCTTGAAATGGTTTCAATAAAATAATTTTTTTCAGCGTCGCGCCATAAGCGCAAACCTGCGATAATCGCTTAAATTATCTGTTATATCTGCGCTTGCTTTAATGATTCATAAAACATTTTCTTCAGACGGAGCTTTGGGTAAAGCCATTCCCGGATTTCAACCAAGACAAGCTCAGCTCGATATGGCAGAGGCTGTCGAAAAGGCGATTAAGCATCAGTCCCAGCTGGTGGTCGAAGCTGGTACAGGTACAGGCAAGACTTTTGCTTACTTAGTACCAGCACTGTTAAGTGGTAAAAGAATCATTATTAGTACGGGTTCAAAAAACCTGCAAGAGCAGTTATTTCATCGAGATTTGCCCTTGATGATTGATGCTCTTGGCTATTTTGGTCAGGTTGCTCTCCTCAAAGGGCGTTCAAATTACCTTTGTTTGGATCGATTAAGCCGACAACTTGTTGAGAGCCATACTAATGAATCCGACCCAACATTGCTTTCACAATTAATAAAGGTGCGTTCATGGTCGTCTGAGACAAAAACCGGCGATTTAGGTGAATGTGACGATATTGCAGAAGATAGCCCGGTTATTCCGACGATCACCTCCACTAATGACAACTGTTTGGGCAAAGACTGCCCCAGTTATCAGGACTGCTTCGTTCTTAAGGCACGTAAAAGAGCTTTAGACTCAGATGTAGTAGTGGTAAATCATCATTTATTTCTCGCGGATTTGGCCATTAAAGAAACTGGCTTTGGTGAGTTAATTCCTGAAGCCGATGTGTTTATTTTTGATGAAGCTCATCAGTTGCCTGATATCGCCAGTCAATATTTTGGTCAGTCAGTATCCAGCCGGCAAATTCTGGATCTTGCCAAGGATATAGAGATAGGTTATCGCACAGAAGCCAAAGATATGCGACAACTGGAAAAAGTGGCTAATCGGTTGAGTCAGTCTGCGATGGATATGCGTATTGGACTTGGAGAACCTAATTTTAGAGGTAACTGGCGGGAAGCGATTAAGTCAGATTCGATTCAACTTGATGTAAATCGCTTAATGGATGCGCTTGAGCTTTCTATTGAGGTACTTAAACTCGTCTTAGGTCGGAGCCAGCTTTTAGATACTGCTTTCGAGCGAGCAACAGTGATTAAGTCACGAATTGAAAGAGTGTGCGATGTTTCCATTACTGGCTACTCGTACTGGTTTGATACGTCACCACGTCACTTCACTTTGCATATAACGCCGCTCTCTGTTGCTGATAAGTTCAGAGAGCAGGTTGAGCTTAAACAAGGCAGTTGGGTATTCACATCTGCAACACTGGCGGTGTCTGATGATTTTAGCCATTTTACTCACCGTTTAGGATTACAGCCGAAAGAGCAATTTTCTCTACCAAGCCCGTTTGACTATCAAACCCAAGCGAAGTTATGTGTTCCTCGTTACCTTCCCGAGCCAAACAGTCCTGGTCTAGCGTCTAAGTTGGTGGCGATGCTTGCCCCGGTAATCGATAAAAATAATGGCCGTTGTTTTTTCTTGTGTACTTCGCATAGCATGATGCGAGAATTGGCGGATGGTTTTCGAGAGTGCATGTCTATCCCAGTATTGATGCAGGGAGAAACCAGTAAACAAAAACTACTTGCTGAGTTTATGGAGCTGGGAAATGCGCTGCTGGTTGCTACAGGAGCCTTTTGGGAAGGCATAGATGTTAGAGGAGATACATTAAGCTGTGTTATCATCGACAAACTGCCGTTTACGGCTCCTGACGATCCCCTGTTGAAAGCCCGAATTGAAGATTGTCGTTTGAGTGGGGGTGAACCCTTTTCTCAAGTTCAACTTCCTGACGCAGTGATTACATTGAAACAGGGTGTAGGTCGACTGATTCGAGATCAAAAAGATAAAGGCGCGTTAATCATTTGTGATAATCGTTTGGTGACTCGTGAGTATGGTGGCACCTTTTTGCAAAGTTTACCGCCCATACCGAGAACCCGGGATCTAAAACAAGTTTCCGCTTTTCTTGAACAGGTTTATTTCGAACAAGAACCAACTTTAACTAATGAATAATTCGAGACATTAATGAGCACGAAAATTCTTGCCTTAGACACATCAACCGAAAACTGTTCGGTTGCGCTACTTATTGGTGATAAAGCCTACTCTCGTAGTGAAGTTGCTCCCCGAGGGCATACCAGTAAAATTCTACCTATGGTTGATGAAGTATTAAATGACGCCAGTTTGACATTGGATGATATCGATGTCTTGGCCTTTGGCAGAGGGCCGGGAAGCTTCACTGGTGTCCGAATTGGCATTGGTATTGCACAAGGTTTAGCATTCGGTGCAGATTTGCCAATGATTGGTATTTCGACACTAAAAGCAATGGCTCAGGCATGTTATCGAATTCATGGTCAAGGCCATGCGGCTTGTGCTATTGACGCTCGAATGAGTGAGGTGTATTGGGGACGCTATCATCGTCAAGAAAATGGCGATTGGGTTACTGTTGATGAAGAGTGTGTCACACCGCCACAGGCGTTGGTAAGTCAAGTACAAACTGATGAAGAGACTTGGTGGCAGGCAGGAACCGGGTGGGCAGCCTATCAAGACGAGCTTGATACGTTAAGCTTGATACGAGAATCCAGCGATGTGTTATACCCGGAAGCAGTAGATATCGCTTTCTTAGCTCAGTTTGAGTGGCAAGCGGAAAATACGGTTACTGCAGAGCATGCCAGCCCTGTTTATCTTCGAGATAAAGTGGCATGGAAAAAACTGCCTGGTCGTGAATAATGACTTAATTGGGGTTAGGCCCCAATTGATATAACTTAGGGTTATCATGGTTACAATAAACGGTTTATCTCCATCTGTTGTTCCAAATACAAAAAAGACCAGAACAAAAAGTCTTTCGCAAAAGGAACAAGGTAAAAGCCAAGTTGCTCAAGCAACTAAGGTGGCAGAGGCCGTTTCTCAATCTATCCGTCAGGTTAGCGAAGCGGATATTCAAAAATCCCAATTGCAGTACGATCTCCCCTCAGGGCAGTCCCGAAAGGCTATGGCAGAGTACATGGATATTCTCAATCAGTCCCGCAAAGAGGAACTTGCTAAACTCATTGGAGTCGATATCTATATCTAGTACCAATACTGGTAGAAATGATGCCTGATATTGGCAATTCAGCTTAGGAGTGGATATCTATGTTTCGAGTTTTAATTATTTCATTTATTGTCACTCTACTTTCTGCTTGCTCATCACTTCCTAATAATCTTATTTCCAATAATGAAAATATAGTCACTGATTTCGACCAATGGGTTGCTTCCGATCTTAAGGTTGCAAATGATGTGCGTCTAGGCGGCATCATTGCCAAAGTAACCAACTTAGAAAACAGAACTCGGGTAGAAATCGTCAATATGCCGATAAGTCAATCTGGCAAACCTGATTTGAATTCCGAGCCGCAGGGACGTTACGTGGTTTATATTGATGGATATGTTGAGTCAATGTCTTTTGCTCAAGGAAGGTTAGTGACTTTTTTGGGAACCAGCGATGGTACAGAGAAAGGAAAAGTAGGGGAGTACAAAGTGATCTTTCCAGTACTAAAGGCTCAGAGTTTTTACCTTTGGCGCATAACTGAAACGGTCATTGTTGATGAGTTTGACAGTCATTTATCTCCCTGTTGGGGATTTCATTGTCGTGGTAGTCGCTCTTTTCCAAGTAAAGGTAAAGTAATTCAGGAAGTTAAATAGTGATTTTTGAAAATAAGACTCAGCTCGCGCATAGCGAGTTAGCCTCAATAGAAGTAGGTGATTCGAAAACGGCCGCTTTGACGGTCGTTTTTATTCATGGTTGGTTGGATAATGCCGCTAGTTTCACCTCTCTTTTATCAGCGTGCCATCAACGTATGCCAGATGTACATTTGGTCGCAATTGACTTACCCGGACATGGGTTGTCATCGTGTAGAGAGTTGGACAGTTTCTATCCATTTCATGATTATATTGACGACGTTCATCAGTTTTTACAGATATTATCCCCGAATAAGTTGATAATCGTTGGTCATTCTCTTGGTGCATTGATTGCCTCCTGCTATAGTGCCGCGTTCGCTGACAAAGTGGACGGACTTGTGCAAATAGAAGGGGTTGGCCCTTTAGCCGAACCGGAATCGAAAGCGGTAGAACGACTGCGAAAAGGGGTGTTAAGCCGGGCTAAAATTAGGGAGAAACGCCGACGAGGATTTAATCGTCGGGAAGATATGGTTCGCCTGAGGTCAACAATCAATGGAGTGGAAGAAACTAAGATTTTTCCGCTGGTGGAGAGAGGCACTGTTTTTGATGGCGAGCATTGGCACTGGCGCCATGACCCCAAATTACAGTCAGATTCTCTGTATAGAATGTCTGAAGAACATGCTCTGTCAATAATGAAAGCAATACGTTGCCCACAACAAATCATCTTGGGTGAGCAAGGGTTTGATTATTTGCGCTTAAAGGCAGAGCAATTAATTAAGCCTGGTAAAAAAGAGGACAGTCCTTATCTAGATATCACTTATGTACCTGGTGGGCATCACTGCCATATTCAACAGCCTAAGTTAACATCAGAGATAATTTCGGTTTTAGTTAACAAAATTTAAACAACTGTTTGATAGTTTCGTGTCCCTGCTTTCAAGCTGTGCTGTAATAAGCACAAATTACAATAAATCTTAATAGCAATTATAAAATTGCAAAATCACCTACAACGAGGAGCGTAATCGTGGAGAAACCTTGGCTTTCACGTTATCCAAATGATGTACCTGAAACTATTAACCCAGATGAGTATGCATCGCTGGTTGAGATGTTTGAAAATGCAGTCCGGAACTTTGCTGATCAGCCAGCATTTATAAATATGGGTTCAATCATGACCTTCCGAAAACTGGAAGAGCGAAGCCGAGCATTTGCAGCCTATTTGCAAAATGATCTCAAACTGAAAAAAGGTGATCGTGTGGCGCTGATGATGCCAAACCTGCTTCAGTATCCGGTAGCGTTATTTGGCATATTACGTGCTGGTATGATTGCGGTGAATGTTAACCCGCTGTATACCCCTCGTGAGTTAGAACACCAACTTAATGATGCGGATGCAACAACCATTGTCATCGTGTCCAATTTTGCAAACACTTTAGAGCAGATCGTTGACAATACGCCAATAAAAAATGTAGTGCTGACCAGCCTTGGACAAATGTTACCACGAGCAAAAGGAACGATTGTCGATTTTGTGGTGAAGTACGTTAAGGGAATGGTTCCTAAATACAATCTTCCTGGAGCTATTTCGTTTAGAAAAGCACTGCATAAAGGTCGTAGATTACAATATGTAAAACCATTTATGTCGGGTGAAGATATTGCATTTTTACAGTACACGGGTGGTACAACGGGTGTTGCCAAAGGTGCTGTTTTGACGCATAGAAATATGGTGGCAAATGTACTTCAGTCTAAAGCGGTCTATCGACCAGTGCTGGTCGATGGTCGCGAAACCGTAGTGACGGCATTGCCGCTTTATCATATTTTTGCGCTTACCGTGAATTGCATGCTGTTCTTAGAAGTGGGGGGAAGGAATTTACTTATCACTAACCCAAGGGACATACCTGGATTTGTAAAAGAACTGCAAAAATATGAGTTTACTACCATTATTGGGGTAAATACGTTATTCAATGCGTTAACCAGTAACGAAGATTTTCGTGAGCTCAATTTTAGTAACCTTAAACTCACCATTGGCGGTGGAATGGCGGTACAAAAGGCCGTTGCCGAAAGATGGAAAAAGATCACTCGTGTACCGCTGGCTGAAGGGTATGGCTTAACCGAATGTGCTCCTCTTGTATCCGTAAACCCGTATAACCTTGAAGATTACAATGGATCTATAGGTTTACCCGTGTCGTCTACTGAGGTTCGTATTGTTGATGATGAAGGTAATGTGCTGGCGAATGATCAGGTGGGCGAACTACAAGTTAGAGGCCCTCAGGTTATGCAAGGGTACTGGCAGCGTGCAGAAGCTACTCGAGATACAATTAATGAAGATGGCTGGTTGTCTACCGGGGACATTGTTAAGTTTGATGATGAAGGCTTCCTGCATATAGTGGATCGAAAGAAAGATATGATTTTGGTTTCCGGTTTTAATGTTTATCCAAATGAAATTGAAGATGTGGTTGCACAGCATGGGAAGGTATTGGAAGTTGCAGCTATAGGAGAACCTCATGAAATCTCAGGAGAGGTGGTTAAGATTTGTGTGGTTAAGAGAGACCCTAGCCTGACAAGTCATGAACTGATACAGCATTGTCGAAAATATATGACAGGTTACAAGGTGCCTAAAATAGTTGAGTTTAGAGATGACCTGCCTAAAACCAACGTTGGTAAGATTTTACGTCGCGAATTGAGAGAAGACGCAGACGCAAAACGAGGCGCCGCTGAACAAGATAATTAAGAATAGTTTTTCTAGCAATGCTAGTATGTATCCCAATAACTCAAACGGTTTTAAGGCCGTTTGAGTTCTTTTTAGTTGGCATAAATAAGTAGAGACTTTTGTGAATTACAAAATAATTGATACCACGGCTGCACTAGAAGAGATCTGCCATCAGGCTAGCCAATGTGACACCATCATGCTTGATACCGAATTCGTTCGAACTCGCACTTATTATCCTCAATTGGGTTTGATTCAATTGTATGATGGCGAGAATCTATCCCTTATTGACCCTACATTAATTTCAGATATGTCTTCTTTCGACCGACTGCTAAAAGATGGCGCGGTGCTTAAAGTGCTGCACGCCTGTGGAGAAGATTTGGAAGTTTTTAGAAAAAGCTTTGGTTGTACACCTTTCCCAATGGTCGACACGCAGATCATGGCGGCTTTTTTAGGGCATGGTTTATCTACAGGATTCGCTGCCTTGGTTAATGAATATCTGGATGTAGAGCTAGATAAAAGTGAGTCTAGAGCAGACTGGTTAGCGCGCCCATTAACAGCCAAGCAATTAGACTACGCTGCAGCGGATGTTTTTTACCTTAAGCCATTGTTTGAGAAATTAGAAGAAAAAGTGCTTAATCAAGGTTGGTGGGAAGCAGCATTGCAAGAATCAGAACTGATTGTTGAAAAACGTAGTGTTGATGTTGATCCAGAGTATGCTTATTTAAATATTAAAGGTGGCTGGCAGTTAAGACCTAGCCAGCTGGCAATTTTAAAACCGTTAGCAACTTGGCGTATAAAAGAAGCCTTAAAGAGAGACCTTGCATTAAATTTCGTATTTAAAGAACAAGACCTTTGGTCTGTGGCTAGGTACGGTCTTAAAAGCTATAAGCAGATGGAAGAGCATGATATTGACCCTCGCTCAATACGTCGTCATAGTGAAAAAATTGCGGCAATAGTTAAAAAATCAGAGAAATTGGCTGAAGATGAGTGGCCGGAAAGCATTGAACGACTTATGGATCTTCCGGGTTATAAGCAACAATTTAAAATCTTAAAAGATGAAGTTAAGGTGGTTTCTCAAAGTTCAGGTTTAGCAACAGAGTTTCTGGCTTCGAAAAAACAACTTAATCATTTTTTGTCTTGGGTTTGGAAGAATGACCGAGACCCTAGCCAATTACCTGATGTTTTACAGGGTTGGCGACGCACCTTATTAGGTGAAAAACTAGATCAACTAATCAAGAGTTAGATTTTTTATGCTGTGTTCTATATATAAGAGTAAAAAGAAAGATGGAGCGTATTTATATGTTCCGAAAAAAGATGACTTTTCACAGGTTCCTGATGCTTTAATGGAAATGTTTGGTACGCCTTTTTTTGTTATGGTAATAAAAATGGAGGGTAGGACACTCGCTCAGGTGGACATTGAAAAAGTAAAAATCTCGATAAGCGAGCAGGGTTTTTTCTTGCAACTGCCACCACCTCCGGAAAATTTACTCGAGAAATACAAACAAGAGAAAGCAAAACATAAAGAATAAGACTTTTCCTATTAAAAGCAGGAAATCGTCATCGGCCTAGGGAGAAGGAAGATTGAAAATAATAGCCAGCTTACTAATTGGATTAGGGTTAAGTACTCAAGTATTCGCTGAAAAATTGGAATTTAGTGAATACGTTACAGAATTAAAGAAACAAGCCAGAGAAAAAGGTATTTCGGACGCAACGATTGAAAGTGCTTTTGAAAATGTAACCTATAAGAAAAGAGCAGTAAAAGCAGACCGGAATCAGCCTGAAAAAAAACTTACTTTGGATGAGTATATTCCACGGGCGGTACCTGACTGGAAAATAAAACAAGCCAAATCCCTGTATAACAAACACCACAAAGAGCTAGTCCGAATAGGTAATGAATATGGTGTTCAGCCTAGATTTATTGTTGCTTTGTGGGGCGTTGAAAGTAATTTTGGTAGTTTAACTGGTGGATACAATGTGATCGATGCATTGACGACACTCGCTTATGACGGCCGTCGAGAAGCTTTTTTCCGTAAAGAGACAATGGCAGCTCTGACGATTCTTGACCAAGGACATATTTCGGTTAATAGAATGAAAGGTTCATGGGCAGGAGCTATGGGACAGTGCCAGTTCATGCCTAGTTCATTTCTCAACTTCGCTAAAGATGGTAACGGAGATGGGAAAAAAGACATCTGGAACAATAAGCAAGATGTGTTCGCATCCGCGGCTAATTACTTGAGCGAGTCGGGTTGGAATGATGATTATACTTGGGGACGTCAGGTCACGATTCCTAAGGGGTTATCTAAGCAACTTGCTGGTAGGCAAAAAGAGAAAGCTAAGCTACTTCAAGAATGGGATAAACTGGGTGTTCGTACTATTTATCAACAACATTTGCCCAAGTTGGATAAAGATATCAATGCTTGGTTGATCATGCCAGATGACGAGGATGGGCGTGCTTATCTGATTTATAACAACTACCAAGTACTGATGAAGTGGAATCGCTCTTATTACTTTGGTTTAGCTGTCAGTCATTTAGCGGACGAACTTAGATAACTCAACTAACTTTCTAATCAATAAAAAAACCGCTTTTTGTAAGCGGTTTTTTTGATACTCAAGCCTCTTGATGTAGCAGCTTGAGTATTACTATTCTGATTTATACTGTTCGCAAGCAATCATGGTATTTTCAATCAAACTGGCAACAGTCATAGGGCCAACGCCTCCCGGAACAGGAGTAATAAAGCTCGCTTTCTCTTTTGCCCCATCGTAGTCGACATCACCGACTAACTTGCCTGATTCGAGACGGTTAATACCTACATCAATAACAATTGCACCCTGTTTAACCCAGTTGCCTGGGATGAAATTAGGTTTACCTACCGCGACGACGACGATATCTGCCTGACGAACATGCGATTCTAAATCTTTGGTGAAACGGTGGCATGTTGTGGTTGTGCATCCCGCTAACAGCAGCTCTAACGTCATAGGTCTGCCTACAATGTTTGATGCACCGACGATGACAGCATGTTTACCACGAGTCTCAATATTATATCTCTCCAGCAGCGTTATGATTCCTTTCGGTGTGCAAGATCGAAGTTTAGGAATTCGTTGAGCTAACCGGCCAACATTATATGGATGGAAACCATCGACATCTTTATGTGGGAGAATTCGTTCCAGTATTTTTGTTGTATCAATGCCCGCAGGTAAGGGTAGTTGAACCAGAATGCCGTCAATATCATCATCGCTGTTAAGCTGGTCGACTAAATCTAACAATTCTTGCTCTTTTGCCGTAGCAGGTAAATCGTAAGATTTAGATACAAACCCGACTTCATCACAGGCTCTACGCTTACTTCCTACATAAACTTGTGACGCAGGGTCTTCTCCTACCAATACGACAGCAAGCCCGGGAGCTCTTAGTCCTGCCTCAGATCGTGCTTTAACGCGTGCAGCAACTTCTGAACGAACGGTTTGCGAGATTAATTTTCCATCAATATTTTGAGCTGCCATATATTCCCTTGAACGATTAAATAACTGAGCGGGCGTATTGTCGCAAAAAACCGAAACAATAGCCATTGCGCAAACGTTTGCTTTTATTTGTTATTAAAGATATGCGCTTTTTTTAGGCAGTTAAATCAGAAACTAAAAGAAAGCCATTGACCTAGTCTGCTCTTCTCGTATAATTCACCCCCTAAGTTGCTCCGTTAGCTCAGCTGGATAGAGCACCCGCCTTCTAAGCGGGTGGTCGCAGGTTCGAATCCTGCACGGAGCGCCATATTAGATAAGCCGTAGTAGGTTAATACCTGCTACGGCTTTTTCGTGTTTAAAGCATTATAGTCAAGTTATCAAATTGGCTAAATTTTCTATTCTTGAGTGCAATGTGCTTCACTTTATCAAATCATCAAATATAACTTGATAATTTAACAGGTAAAATTATTGGCATTCCAATGAGCATAATGGTTTAATTCGCGCCCTGTACTGTTTGCTGTACAACCAGATTCATTATATAAAAAATGTTGAGTACCCGAAGCCATGAAGTTCAATTACAAAATTGTCGCGGCATCTTCAGTTATGCTGTTTGTTACCGTCTCTCTGCTATCGTTAAAACAGGTTTATACCGTACGCGATAGAATAGAATCACAAGTAGAAACCAGTATCGATGAAATGCTGTTAGGTGTTAAAAGTTATACTCTTTCAGAGCTGGATGCGCAAAAGACCTTAGCTCAGACCATTACTGATATTGTTGAAATCCAACCTTCAAACTATAAATACTTGCAGAATATTGTTGATAAACCCCAACTGAAAAAAGCATTTTTGGCGGTCGGTGCAGGCTATGAGTCTGATGGGAAAATGATCGAAAACGTGGATGGCTGGGACGCCGGAGATGATTTCGACCCTAGAGTTCGTCCTTGGTACCGCAAAGCTAAGCAAGAACAGCGGCTTATTGTAACCCAGCCTTATGTTGATGAATCAACAAAGCAGGTGATTATCTCCATCGCAACTCCTTTACGAGAAAATGGTCAATTCATTGGCAGCATGTTCTTTGACGTTGCTCTGACTAAGCTGGCAGATATGGTCAATCAGTTCAACTTATTTGATGCGGGTTACCTGTTTATTGTTACTGAAGATGGTACAACTATTGCCCATCCTAAAAATGAGTTCAATGGTCAGCAATTTTCTCAATACTTACCGGGAGTCCAAATACAAGAAGGTAAGCAAGAAATTGTGCTGAATGGCGATCTTTTAGAGATTAAATTTGCCAAAGTACCGGGTGAAAATTGGTATGTTGGTGCGGTTGTTGATGAAACTATTGCTTTCTCTGCTATCGAAGATCTTCGCAACAGCTCAATTCTTTATACATTCTTAGCCCTGATTTTAAGTATCTTTATGCTTACTTTCCTTATCCGCTATCTGATGCGTCCATTGGGTGTGCTCAACAACGCTATTGCGGATATTGCTACAGGTCACGGTGACCTTACACAGCGTATTGATACCAATACTGATGAAGAATTTGCTCAATTAGCTAAAGGGTTTAATACATTTACAGCTAAACTACAAACGCAGTTAAAGCAGTCAAAAGAGATCAGCGTTTCTATTAAGCAAGGCACTGAAATGACGGCTGAAGGTGCTAAAAATTCTGCCCAGGCTATGGGATCTCAGTTACGAGAGTTAGAGCAATTAGCGACCGCGATGCATGAGATGGCAACAACGTCTTCTGAAGTTGCCAATAATGCTCAGTCGGCGGCTGGATCTGCACAGGAAGCTGAGTTAGCTACCAGTGAAGGCTCAAAAATTGTTAGTGATACTGCGGGTACTATTGGGAATTTGTCCGGAAAAATAGAGCAAGCGGTAGAAGAAGTAAAAACACTAACTGTTGCCTCTGACAACATTGAATCTATTTTGAAAGTGATTAATGATATTGCAGACCAAACCAACCTGCTGGCATTAAATGCAGCTATTGAAGCGGCAAGGGCGGGCGATTCAGGGCGTGGTTTTGCAGTCGTTGCCGACGAGGTAAGGACACTGGCACAGAAAACCCAGCAGTCAACGACTGAGATCCGAACTATGATCGAACAGTTGCAAACTGGCGCTAATGCGGTTTCTCTGGTTATGAATGAGAGCCAATCTGCGGCAGAAGAAGCGGTTCAGCAAGCAACCGGAGCAAATGATGCTCTGGACAAGATTCAAGCTGCGATATTGCAAATAACTGACATGAATACTCAGATAGCTTCTGCCGCTGAGCAGCAAAGTTTAGTGGCAGAAGAAATTAATGCCAATACGCTGAATATTAAATCGATAACAGAGCAGGTTGCGGATGCCGCAGGAAATACTAACGAAGCGATGAAATCTCAAATTGATAATGTGAACCAACAAGATAAGTTGCTTAACAGCTTTAGGGTATAGAGTGACGTTATTTGAGACTGCTTAGTCTATAACTTCAGCCCCTAAACAGGGGCTGAAGTTGTTGGTTAATTGTCAAAGAGATATAAGTATTCCTGATAACCCGCTTCTTCCATCTTGTTTAAAGGAATAAAAGTCATCGCTGCCGAATTCATACAATATCTCAACCCTGTTGGCGCAGGACCATCTTTAAAAACGTGACCCAAGTGTGAATCACCAAATCGACTGCGGATTTCGGTGCGTGCAAATACCAATCTAAAGTCTGTTTTTTCTACAATATAAGCGCTGTTGATAGGCTTGGTAAAACTAGGCCAGCCTGTTCCAGATTTATATTTGTCTGTAGAGGAAAATAGTGGCTCGCCCGTTACGACATCAACGTAAATACCTTCTTGTTTATTGTCCCAATACGCATTTTTAAATGGCTTTTCGGTTCCTTCTTCCTGGGTGACATTGAATTGTAGTTTGTTCAGTTTAGCTTTAATTTCAGCGTCAGAAGGTTTCGTGTATTGCTTAATACTCTGAGCTTGTTTCTCTGACTCAATTATCTGGCGAAGCGTTTTCGGGTTATCTTTTCTGTCTTTACCAAATATTTTGTTTAAGTACTGATCACGGCCAGAAGCGTTGCGATAATATTTATACCGTAGTTTGCTCTTTTTATAATAGTCCTGATGATACTCTTCGGCAGGCCAGAACTTTTTAAAAGGGATGAGTTCCGTTGCCAAAGGTTTGTTGAATATTTTTGATTCACCAATTTCCTGCATAAAAAGTGCGGCCGTTTCACGTTGTTCTTCGTTATGGAAGAAGATTGCCGGGCGATATTGGGGCCCGCGGTCGACAAAGGACCCTTTGTCATCGGTTGGGTCAATGTGGCGGAAGAATTGATCAAGTACTTGTTCGTAGTTAAGCCTATCCGCATCATAAGTGACTTGAATGACTTCTATATGCCCAGATTTACCTGATGAAACCTGCTTATAATTAGGGTTATCGATATGACCACCGGAGTAACCGGAAACAACATCGACGACGCCGTCCAGTTTTTCTAAATCAGATTCTGTGCACCAAAAACATCCGCCCGCAAGTGTTGCAGTCACAACGTTAGTCGCTTCAACTTTTTTATCAACAGCATTTGCTTCACCTGATGGGCTTAAAAGAGCAAATACAAGCGGTATTGATACACCAAGAGAGAGTAGTACTTTAGAAAATTGAGTCATTATTACCTCTTATACACAGCATAAATCTTTGAGTTGGTTATATAGAAAGGAGCAGACAGGGAAAACTTGCAGGTTTTTTGATGAAAATAATAGGAGTGATATTAAGTGGTTGATATTATAGGTAAATCACATGCCCCTTATTCGATGTGAAAAGGGGCATGAGTGAGATGTTATTTATTTTATTGCACTGCAGAAGCTAACATCAGCAATGTCTTTTTCGTTATCGTAGCTGTGATAAAGCTCAAAGCAGGGTCTATCATCCATTTCTATACCCAACTCAACTATTTGAGATATATGTTCGTTCCAGGCCGGGCCGTATTGAGATTTATTTGTGATGGTTTTTCGCAAAGTACCGTACTCCCCTCCGGGGAACTTTTGTAGTTCAAGATCGCCTGATATTTTCACGTTGTCAGGTACCATTAAGCAGATATCCGTTCTGCATTTATCTGCCGGGGTCAGTTCAGGGTTGTCGTGATAGATAAACAGACACGTTGCATCTGAAACCCCCTCTGCTGCTGCCCACTGATAGAGCTTACCGATGGCTGGTTCATAGTTTTCGCCGTAGGGCCCAGTAACACGAATGTAAGCTAGGCTGCCCTGTTCGAATTGCTTTCTTTCCATTGTTATTCTCCGTTGTTGAAGGTTAGGAGAAGTATAAAAGTTGAGAGTGATAGTATCGTTTCCATTCTTGCTCTGTTTGTTTCCTGTTTTGCTATTTTTCATCAGTTCAGCAAATAGCTCTATACTTGCACAACTTCTGATGTCTGAGGGGGACAGGTTGAAGTGCTTACGGAAAGCTTTGGCAAAGTTTTGAGAACTGGAAAAACCATAATCTAGAGCGACTTCTGTAACCGATGGTTTTTTGTAAAACAGATCTTGTGCAGCCTGCTGTAACCTTAATCGACGCAGGTACTCATTCAGTGTCTCGTTGGTAACGGCTTTGAAAACACGATGAAAATGATATGGAGAGAGTAGGGCGAGTTTGGCCACCTCTTCTAAGTTAAGTGGAGCGTTAAAGTTCTTTTCCAAGTACCGTATGACGGGCTTTAATTTTTGATGATAGTTGGTTTTCATCGTGATTGTACTCTGAGCGCTTAAGGTGAATCAGAGTATGAATTACTACTGGTTGCATGTACAGTTAATGGCGGGAGTTTGGGATGTAAACAACAAAAAAACCAGAGCCGTTTTACCGACTCTGGTTATTAAATAGGTGACTGGTGAACTTAATCAGCTGCGGCAACTGGATATTATGCTCATGTCTCTATTGATGGCTGACGTACTAACTCCAGAGAAATCAATCAAGGTATGGAAGAAGTTGTCATGAGAGACCCCGCCTTGCTGAGCCTTATCTTCAAGGCATTGTCTGTCTAATTGATAAGCATCTTCGAAAGCTTGATCCATCCAGATATACCACGGCACTTTTGTCTGGTAATCAGGGGCAAGTGAATAGGGGGTACCGTGCAGATATAACCCATTTTCACCTAGTGATTCACCGTGATCAGAGATATACATCAAAGCGACATTGTATTCATTTTTATAAGACTCAAGTTTCTTGATGGTCTCAGCAAGTACGAAGTCAGTGTACGCAATCGTATTATCATAGACATTAATGATCTCTTCATCTGTGCAATTTTCAATATCACTTTGATTACAAGACGGTGAGAATAACTCTTTATCTTGTGGATATCGTTTCCAGTACGTAGGGCCGTGACTACCAATAATATGAAAGGCAAATAGCTGGTTTTTTCCGTTGCCTTCCGCGATTTCCTGATCAAAATCTGCCAGCATCACTTCGTCAAAACAATATGACCCTGAGCAGTATTCTGGGAAGGTGTCAGGATCAATCAGCACTTCTTTCAGCTTGTTTGCTACTGCCTTATCGCCACCATCATTCTCTTTCCAGAGAACGTTTGTGCCAGAGCGTTGAATAATGTCTAAGGCATTGTCCTGATTGTTAGCGCGTATTTTTTTATACCCCTTGCGGTTCATATTAGAGAACATACAAGGCAGAGAGTGCGCCGTAGCTGTGCCACAGGAAGAAACATCTTTAAAAGAAATGATGCCCATATCCTGAGTATACGGATTGGTGTTTCGCTCATAGCCGTTGTAGCCAATATTCATGGTGCGGGCCGTTTCACCAACAACTAAAACCATCAATGAAGGTTTATTGTTAGTCGCTGCGATTGGTTGAGCATCTTCCCCAATGGTTTTGTACTCCAGAGGCTCTGTAAAGTAGGTTCTGTCAATGTATTTAACTGTGTTAAACACATGAGAGGGTACGATCAATTGGTTCAGGTAGGCGTTATTGCGGCCTACAGAAGCGTAGTCTTTATAAGACGTCACATAGATAACGGCAATGACAGCTAAAGCGCCAGCGATAACGGCTACCCTTCTGAACAGTCTGATTTTGAAAGGTTCGTCTCTATTAAATTTTACGATAGCAATAAGGACGGCTGGGACAAAACCAAAGATCAGGCTAAATCCAATAGAGGATAAGTTGACGTAAGACAGAGCTTCACCTGAGTTGGTCTCAAAAATATTTTCTATCATAGAGTAATCAAAGATCACCCCATATTTTAGCGTGGCGAAACTGGCCATTGCCGACGAAAAGACCAGAAAGATAAAAAAGGGTTTGGCGATGAACGGCAGTGTAAATAATGAAAAAATAATAGCAAATGCCGCTGACAGCAGTAGTGGACTGGAGTAAGCGAAATAGCCATCTCCAGTCTCTGCAGCTAGGGTAATGATTTTATCCGTTACCGGAAAATTCAGTACAAAACCAAAATAGAGGGCGATTAGAACAATAAAGGTTGATGGGCCTATTCCTAACCCCTTCTTCTTTCTAAAAAGTACTCTGCTCATGAGAAAAATAGCACTCCAATCCAAGTACAAAATGCGAAGGTTAGTGCTACAAAAACAGAAGCGGAACCGATGTCTTTTGCCCGGCCACTTAATTCGTGATAATCCGTACCGACTCGGTCTACCACCGCTTCAATCGCGGAGTTGAGTAACTCACAAATTAGAACGATAACGAGCACCCCAATCATCAGAATTTTTTCTACTGTGGTGACATCAAGTAACAGTGCTACTGGAGAAAAAATAACTAATAGCATGAACTCCTGGCGTACCGCTGCTTCATGTTTGAATGCGGCCTTTAAACCTTGAATAGAGTATCCGGTTGCTTTGATGACGCGCTTGATACCGGTGTAACCCGGTTTACCGTGATTAATTTCAGTAGACAAATTTTGTACCATTACCTTAAATTACTGTGAAAAATGTAAATACCATAAAGCAAGTAAAAGAAACGTGAATGAATATCATTGAATGATATAAGAGACTGATCTTTATATGGATTAAGCCAGCGTCTGGTATTTGTTTCAGTCACTTAAACTGCTATGACCAATACCCATTTTGTGAGAGATTTCATAATTGATTATGAAAGCCAATGATTCTTTACTATCGCTCTGAATCAGTATTCAGAAAACAAATAACTAATATGTTGAACAATAAAATGGAGTGATGATAATGGGACTCTTTTGAGAGTTCAATGAGAAATCGGCTTGAGCAGAAAATAAACAGACCAAAGAGAGTGTAATTGTGACTTCAGTCTCTTATCGAGAAAGCCGGAAAGCGGTTGGTACTTATAGTGAATGGGAAGAAAAGAGACGCATACAAATAGCGTCTCTTTAATCGTCTTATTGACCTAATTCGTGTGCAGTTAACATGGCGGCTAGTACGAGTTCTGGTGTGACATTAAATGGCATGTTGTGAATAGTTTCACCTTCGGCACATGAGGCTTGTGCAACTTCCAGTAATTTGTCACGGTTGATCTCTTTTACGCCCATTTCGGTTAGGTTAGTTGGCAGACCAACTGAACGGCAGAAGTTTATAACTTCATTGATTTCTTCCATCGGTGCATTCTCAAGCACGAGTTGAGATAGTGTGCCAAAGGCGACTTTTTCTCCGTGATATAAGTGATGACACTCTTCCAACTTAGTTAGACCATTATGGATTGCATGCGCTGCAGCTAGGCCCGAACTCTCGAAACCGATACCAGATAAGTAAGTATTCGCTTCAATAATATTTTCTACTGCTGTGTTGGAAAGGTTTTGATCACAAGCGATTTTGGCCTTTAAGCCATCTTCGAGCAGGGTCTCATAACACAGTTTAGCTAAAGCTTGCGCTGAGCGAGTAGGTGCTCCACCAGCCATTGTTGCTTTACCTGAGATGCCATTAGCTCTTGCTTCAAAATAAGTAGAAAGTGCGTCACCCATACCTGAAACTAACAAGCGAGTTGGCGCTCCGGCGATGATTTGAGTATCCATGATCACCATATTTGGATTTGATGGATACATTAAATATTCACTGAACTCACCCTCAGGAGTGTAGATAACGGAAAGTGCACTTGTAGGTGCATCGGTCGATGCGATAGTTGGAACGACGATGACCGGAATTTTACTGTAGAAAGCAATTGCTTTTGCGGTATCCAGTGTTTTACCACCACCGATGCCAATAATAGCTTCTGCGCCACACTCTTTTGCGATGTCCATTAATCGCTCGATTTCAGGGCGGCTGCACTCTCCAACAAATTCGGCCATATTGAGTTGAACATCTGCTTTGCTACAGCTTTGTGAAACAGTGATGCCAATTAATTCAGTAACAAAACTGTCGGCTATAGCTAATACTTTTGTACCAAGCGGTTTTACATATTCGCCAATGCTCTCTAATACATTCGCACCTTGTACATATTTGCTTGGGGAAATAATAATTTTATCCATTGTTACAGTCTCTCTTTCAAAAAATGGAGCTAAATGATTAAGTTAGTTTAAGTAAATAGGAGCTACTCAAGCTAGCTAGGTAGGGTATGAATAAAGATAAGGCTGGTAGTGCAAAAGGTAACGAAGTGATTGTAATTTATAAGTACATTCATGAAGAACGACACAAACTGGTAGAAATAGAAAACCAACAGAAAAATAATTTTGATCCTCCTCACATATCGATTGAGCTTCCTGTTTTTTGTTCCATCTTGAAAAGAACCTAAATCTTGGAAGTTTCGTTTTGAAACATATTTTGAGGGTGTTGCGAAGATAAGAAAACCATTGATACTGGTATTAATTAATAGACGAAAAATTCGTCTGATATAGCTTTACCAAACAATTATTAAGAGAGCGTACCGATGAAAAAGCTGATCAATAAAGTAGAGGACGTGGTAACTGAGCAACTGGAGGGACTAGTTTCTGCCCACCCTGAACTAAAAGTTTCTTTTGAACCTCGCTATGTGTGGCGTGATGATAACCAAGGTAAAGTTGCCTTGATGTCTGGTGGCGGTAATGGTCATGAACCAATGCATGCCGGATTTATTGGTAAGGGAATGTTGACCGCTGCATGTCCCGGAGAAGTTTTTACTTCGCCTACACCGGATCAAATGTATGAATGTGCTAAGCAAGTTGATAACGGTAATGGTGTTCTGTTACTGGTGAAAAACTACACTGGTGATGTATTAAACTTTGAAACCGCGGTTGAGCTATTACATGCGGATAATGTGAAGGTTGGTTCTATCGTTATTGATGACGATGTTGCGGTCAAAGATAGTTTATATACCGCAGGCCGTCGTGGTGTTGGTGCAACGGTACTTATTGAAAAGATGGTTGGCGCTGCCATTGAAAAAGGTTACGACTTAGATGAATGTGAAGCTTTAGCTAAACGTATCAATAATAATGCTCGTTCATTCGGTGTCGCGTTATCCGCTTGTGTTGTTCCGGCAGCAGGTAGACCTTCCTTTATTCTGGAAGATAATGAAGTGGAATTTGGTGTTGGTATCCATGGTGAGCCTGGTATCGAACGCCGTGAATATACCGATGTGGATAGCTTGGTAAATCAGATGTTTGCCGAATTGATTGATTGTCCTCCTTATACACGGATTCTAAATAGCTGGGATCGAGTACAAGGTGTTTGGGGCAGTGAAGAAGTCACGACAGACGAGTTCAAACCGGGTAGTGATCTTATCGTAATGGTTAATGGTTTAGGTGGTACGCCAAGCTCGGAACTCTATGGTGCTTATCGTAAAGTTCATCAATGCTGCGAAGTGGCGGGGTATAAAGTGGCGCACAGTTTGGTGGGTGATTACTGTACATCACTGAATATGGAAGGCTTCTCTATTACATTGATTCAGGCTGATAGTGAAATGTTAGAGCTTTGGGGTGAACCTGTAAATACACCTGCATTACGTTGGGGCTGTTAAGGAAAGTAAGATGACTATTGAAAAGAAACACATATTAGTATGGTTAGAACAGTGCTCTGAACTATTTGTGAAAGAGCGCGACTACTTGACTCAATTAGACGCTGATATTGGTGATGCTGATCACGGGCTAAATATGAACCGTGGTTTTGTACGAGTAGCAGAAAAAGTGCCAACGATGGAAAAGCAGAGTATTGGTACTATTTTGAAAACAACTGGAATGACGTTGATGTCGAGTGTAGGTGGAGCTAGCGGCCCATTGTATGGCACTTTCTTTATTCGAGCCGCAGGTGTGATCGATGCGAAAGATTCATTGGCCGGTGAAGATTTACTAGCCCTTATGCGTGCTGGTGTAGAAGGTGTTGTGGCAAGAGGTAAAGCAGAACTTGGTGACAAAACCATGTGTGATGTTTGGATCCCTGTAGTTGAGGCGTGTGAAAAAGGTTTGGCTGAAGGGTTGGATGTACCAGCCTTGCTTGATTTGTCGGTAAAAACAGCAGAAGAAGGTGTACACGCTACTATTGCTTTACAAGCGAGAAAAGGTCGAGCTAGTTATTTGGGCGAACGTAGTATTGGTCATCAGGATCCCGGTGCAACCTCTAGCATGATGATGCTGAAAGAGCTTCAACGTGCAGTGCTAGGAGGTAGTTAGAATGGTTGGGATAGTAATTGTATCTCACAGCCGATTACTCGCTGAAGGGGTTGCCGAATTGGCGATTCAAATGACCCAAGGTAAAGCCTCCATTGCGGTTGCTGGTGGAGTGGATGATGCTGAAAACCCAATAGGTACTGATGGCGTAAAAGTCATGGAGGCGATTGAGCAGGTGTTTGACGAGTCAGGTGTGCTGGTTCTAATGGACATGGGTAGTGCATTACTTAGTACGGAAATGGCGCTTGAGCTGTTACCTGAAGAGATATCTCAAAAGGTTGAGTTATGTTCCGCCCCTATAGTTGAGGGTACAATGGCGGCTTCTGTAGCGGCGATGACAGGTCAATCTTTAGAGAGCGTCAAAGATGAAGCTAATAATGCACTTATGGCGAAACGTGCTCATCTGGGTGATGAGGACAACGTTCAGGAGGCTGAAGCTCAGGTCGAAGTGAGTGCTGATGTCTTAGAGAGTGAAATCTGGACAGTGCAAAATCCTCATGGAATACACGCCAGACCTTCTGCGTCCATTGTATCTCAGGTGGCACCATTTAATACTACAGTATGGCTGGCTAAAGGCGAAAAACGCGTGAATGCGAAAAGCCTAAATGCGATTGCATCATTGGGTGTACTGTTAGGCGACTCAATTCAGTTATTGGCTGAGGGTACGGAAGCGCAGCAGGCGATTGATGCTTTTGAATCTTTGGCACGTCGTCATTTTGATGAAGATATTTGTGCTGTGGTGCAGGTTGAGGAAGAAATCGAAGACGAGGTTATTTTACAAACGATAGACGGTGCGCTTTCAGGGTTATCTGTCTGTGGTGGTATTGCTTCTGGTCCAGTCGTTCAGTTTGCGAATGCGATGCCTGAAGTACCTGAGCGCGTCTTTGAGAGCTACGATATTGAAGCCGCATATTTCTCTAAAGCAGTAGAAAGCGTTAAACAGCAGATGCATGAACAAGAGAAAAATGCCCAAGGTAAAGTTGGAGATTCTCATTCTGGTATTTTTGAAGCTCATGTTATGTTGCTGACCGATCCAGAGCTTGAAAGTACGGTATTTAACCAATTAAAACAATCGGTAATAGTCGAACAAGCATGGATGAGTGCTATTTCAGATCTTGCCGCTGCATACGCTCAGTCTGAGAGCCAATATCTAAAAGAACGTGAAGCCGATGTGTGGGATGTTGGTCGCCAACTCATGGTGGAGCTGTGTGGTGTGCAGTCAGCAGGGTTTATAGTTGAACAACCATCTATCATCATTGCTGAAGATCTATCTCCATCGGACACGGCTAAGCTAGACCCTGAAAAAGTGCTGGGTATCTGTTTAAGTGGTGGTGGCAAAACATCACACAGCGCCATTTTAGCTCGTGCTATGGGTATTCCAGCATTGGTTAAGGTTCAGGGACTGGATAATCTTACTGAGAATCAGCTGGTTACCATTGATGGTTTTGGTGGTTTGTTGTGGCTTACCCCTAACCAAGAGACCAGAGACAAGCTGGAAGAAAAACGGGTTGACTGGCTGGAGCAAACCAAGACACAACTGGAAAATGCAAATAAACCAGCAGTGACGCTGGATGGCACGAAAGTGGATGTACTTGCTAATATTGGCGGTTTAGAAGATGTTTCAGGCGCGATTAAGGCGGGTGCTGAAGGTGTTGGCTTGTTAAGAACGGAGTTTCTTTTTCAGGGATGTGAAGCACTTCCTGATGAGCAAGATCAATATCAAACTTATGTGGACATTGCTGCAGCACTGGACGGTCGTCCATTAACGATACGAAGTCTCGATGTTGGTGGAGATAAGCCTATGCCTGCTTATCCAGTTCCCGAAGAAGAAAATCCATTCTTAGGACTTAGGGGGGTTAGGTTATGTCTGGCAGATCATGATCTGTTCAAGGTTCAGCTTAGAGCGGTACTAAGAGCGGCTAGTGAATACTCTAATATCCAGCTAATGATACCTATGATCTCAAATACACAAGAGTTGAGACAGGTAAAAGCACTGGTTACAGAGTGTCGGATAGAGCTTGATTTACCAGAAAATAAGTACCCAATGAAACTGGGTATCATGATTGAAGTACCTTCGGCGGTATTGAGTGCTGATGCACTGGCAAAAGAAGCGGACTTCTTCTCCATAGGTACTAACGATTTGACCCAGTATATTATGGCTGCAGATCGAGGTAACCCAGCCGTTGCAGAAATTGTTAATTACCATCAACCTGCAGTTATCAAAGCGATAGAACTGACCTGTAAAGCGGGGATTAAAGCCAATATACCAGTGAGTATGTGTGGAGAAATGGCGGGTGACGATCAAGTAACACAACAATTGGTGAATATGGGACTAGTTAAGTTAAGTGCTAGCGCTAGTATGATCCCTGGAATAAAGGCCAAAGTGAGAGTGTTGGATATATCTAAACAGTCAATATCTGCTTAAATGAAAAAACGCATAACCAGTTTAAAGAGTCAGCCATTTGGTTGGCTCTTTTTTTGTTAAGTCGTTATTTTTATTAAAAATAGAGCAATAAAAAATATTTCTGATATTTTTTGGTTATGTCTTTAAAACATTATTGTATTACTGAAACTAAAATTATGGCTAATTAATGACCTGTTAGTACAGATTTGTTTGACGGAATGGTAATGGGGAAAGGTTTATATTGTTAAGTACACTGGATTAAGACAATAACTAAAATAATGTTTAAGTGTTAGCTAAGTGATTGCTTATAAAACTATTTATATGGGAACTCTGCGAACAGTGCTGACTGAGAGTACTTATATGCCCTGAATTTCATAAGTTTTAATGGTTGTATATTTATAAAATGTAGATGGTATCAGTTTTATTTTTATTGCTCTTCATTTAAGTGATTGTATTTTAAGGGTAAAAATATATTTAGAATAATTCGTTAATATAATTTTTGTTCGAAAAATAATAGGAGTTTCAAATTGAAACGTCTAAATGTGGCTGTGTTTCTATTTGGAATATGCCACCTAAAAATAGACAAAAAATAGATACTGGTCACTTTTTCTTTCCCGTATATATATAAATTGTGACTGCTTGTGTATGTGCTCAAAGAACGATTATCTAAAAGCGTTATTTACTCCTACCATGTGACCTTACTTTGCTAAATTAACGTTGAAAGGTTTTTTGTGCCCTACAAAAAAATTATTATCAAGGATTAGGTTATGTCGAGAACTATTGAACACAAAAAAGGTGCAATCGACAAAGCAGTATTTTTCCCTGCTTTGATTGTCACTTTGTTAATGGGAATTTACTTCCTGTATGATCCAAAAGGCAGTGCTACCCTTTTGGGAAAAATCCATGCCTTTACTACTAATGAATTAGGCTGGTTTTTCTTGCTATCTACCGTTGCTGCACTTGGTTTTTGTATCTATATGGGTGCTTCACGTTACGGTAGTATCGTACTAGGCACTAAAGGTGATAAACCTGAGTATTCTACTTTAACTTGGTTGGGTATGATCTTTACTTCTGGTACTGGTGGTAGTGTGCTTTATCTCGGTGCTGTTGAGTGGATTTGGATTATGCAGGCTCCACCGTTTGGTATCGAAGCTGGTTCTGCAGACGCGGCGCGTTGGGCTTCAGCTTACGGCATGTTCCACTGGGGCCCTTCAGCCTGGGCTTGGTATATTGCTTGTGCGATTCCGATTGCTTACTTCTTCTTTGTCCGTAAGCAAAAATCATTGAAAATGAGTGAGTTTGCTCGTCCTTTAATTGGTGATAATGCTGACAAAATAGGTGGTCAGGCAATCAACTTCCTTTATATGTTCGGTATGATTGGTGGTGTAATGACATCACTAGCACTCGGAACGCCACTGATTTCCGGAACTATCGTTTATTTCTTGGGTTTAGAGCAGAGTAACGCGTTCATTGATACCTTAGTTATTTTCTTGTGGACATTCATACCTCTGGTAGCCTTGATATTTGGTCTTAAACGCGGTGTTGCTAAGTTAAGTGAATGGAATGTGCGTATGGATGTCGTGATGCTTGTTCTGATCGTTATCTTAGGCCCTACTTCATTCATTCTAAATCAGGCCGTTGATGGGTTGGGTCTGATGTTGCAAAACTTTGTTTACATGAGCTTTGTAACCGATGTGATTCGTGAAACCGGCTTCCCTCAAGGCTGGACAGTATTCTACTTCGCATGGTGGGTAGTATATGCAATGCCATTTGGTCTATTTATCGCGAAGATCTCAAAAGGGCGTACTATCCGTGAAGTAGTGATGGGTGGTCTGATTGCTGGTTCTCTGGGTTGTATGGTTTTCTATATGATTCTGCCTGGATTTGGTATCGACCTTCAAATGTCTGGTCAGGCTGATCTGATGACGATCATGAATGAAAGTGGTCGTGGCCAGGTTGTTATCGAGATGCTTCAGCATCTGCCAGTAGCCTGGTTGTTTGTCCCTGCGTTTGGCCTTATAACGTTAGTATCATATATCACTGGTCACTGCGCGGTGGGTTATTCATTAGCCGCTGCTAGTCAGGAAGAGATGGGTCAGGATGAAGATCCTGCTAAATGGAATGTCGCTTTCTGGTTGATTTTGGCAGGTATTGTTTCTCTAGGCCTTTATTTCATTAATCCAGAGAGTCTGAAGCCTTTACAAACCGTTTCTATTCTTACTGGTTTCCCACTTGTTTTCGTGGTGTACGTTATTGTTCATAGTTTTGTAAAGCAGTTGAAGCAGGATCTGCCTCAAGGTCTGCCTACTGCAGATTATGAAGGTAAAGTTTACCTAGAAGTTAATATTGAAGGCCATGAAGAACAACCGAAAGAAGAGGAAGAAGTTTTGGTTACACAAAACTAACTTCTGACCACTACCCTTCGTATGAGGGGTAGTGGTTCATCATACAAAGTACGCTAACTGGTTATTGCGAAAGAACAATCGGTTTTAGTCAGAAGAACTAAAGATTAAAAATCTGCAAGCCTATCGAAAATAAATAGTTGCAGATATTTGGAGTAAGAGAAATGAAAATGATAACTGAACCTCAAAGAGAAACCCCAATACTGACAGAAACAGAAGTGTTGGTTATTGGTGGTGGCCCTGCTGGGTTGAGTGCAGCTATCGCCTCCGCAAGAACAGGAGCGAAAACAGTACTTGTTGAACGATTCGGTTGTCTGGGCGGAGTGCTTACCCAAGTTGGTGTCGAAAGTTTTGCCTGGTATCGTCACGAAGGTACAGAAGATTGCGAAGGGATCGGACGTGAGTATGAACGTCGTGCAAAAGAGCTGGGATTCTCTCGTCCTGAACCACAATCTATCAGTGAAGTTATTGATACAGAGGGATTTAAATATATAGCCGATAGAATGGCAGTAGAAGCGGGAGTTACCCCGTTACTTCATTCGCAAGTGGTTGATGTCATCATGGAAGACAACGTACTTTGTGGTGTTATTGTTGAGGGTAAGTCGGGTCGTCAGGCTATTTTGGCGCAAAGAATTGTGGATTGTTCCGGTGATGCAGACGTTGCTCACAAAGCTGGGGCTCCATATACCAAGCGTGAGAAAAGTGACTTAATGGGCGTCACTGTTATGTTTAATTGCGCGGGTGTGGATGTTGATAAGTTCAATAAGTTTGTTGAAGAAGAATTAAAACCAACCTATTCAGATTGGGGAAAGAACTGGAGCATTATCACTGATGAAAAAGAAGATGATATGTTCAGTCCATACATGGAAGAGATCTTCAACAAGGCGCAAGAAGAAGGAATCATTCCTGGTGATGCACAGGCGATTGGCGGAACATGGAGCAGCTTTACTGAAACGGGTGAAGCACTGCAGTTAAATATGGTTTACGCCTACGGTTATGATTGCACCGATGTATGGGACTTAAGTAAAGCAGAGATAGAAGGCCGCCAACAAGCTATCTGGGCAATAGACGCGCTGCGCCATTATGTACCCGGATTTGAAAATGCCCGTTTGCGTAATTTTGGTATGACACTGGGTACCCGTGAATCAAGATTGATTGTTGGTGATACGCGAGTTGAAAAAGATTATGTATTAAATCAAGGCCGATGCGATGACAGCGTTGGTATATTCCCTGAATTTATTGATGGTAGCGGTTATTTAATACTACCGACTACCGGACGTTATTTTCAAATACCGTTGAGCTGCCTAATTCCGCAGAACGTAGAGAACTTAATTGTTGCTGGACGTTGTATTTCCGCTGATGTTGTTGCTCATACTTCGATGAGAAATATGATGTGCTGTGCAGTGACTGGTCAGGGTGCAGGTACGGCAGCTGCTGTATCGGTTAAAGAAAACACCAGCCTTCGCTCTCTCGATATTAACCTGCTGCAAAAAACGCTGGTCGATCAGGGTGCTCGTATAGACTAGTTCATTAAACATCCAGAGTTACATCGCAAATGAGTAACTCTGGATAACCGGTTACAAATAACAACGACAATTCAAAAATTAATTTCCCATTGATATTGAAATCACTGGTGGTTTGCTGCTGCCCCAAGATTGGTAGCTTAATAAAAACATCTATCTCTTAGCTTTAATTTTATGCTGACTTTTTAAGATAAGCGCGACGATGTTTGGAGAGCAATGAATGAAAAAAATAATTGAACCTCAAAGAGAATTACCAGTATTAATGGAAACAGATGTATTGGTCATTGGTGGAGGTCCGGCTGGGCTTAGCGCAGCGATTGCTTCTGGAAGAATGGGAGTGGAGACTGTTTTGGTAGAGCGTTATGGCTGTCTGGGTGGGGTGCTAACTCAAGTTGGTGTGGAGAGTTTTGCCTGGTACAGACATGAAGGCACGATAGATTGTGAGGGTATTGGAAGAGAGTTTGAAAAAAGAGCAATCGAAGCGGGATTCGCTAGACGCGAGCCACAATCAAGCAGCCATACTGTAGACCCAGAGGGATTCAAATATATCGCCGATTGTATGGCTGATGAAGCCAATGTAAAAACTCTTTTTCATTCACAAGTTGTTGATGTAATTAAACAAGGTGACTCGCTGACTGGCGTTATTATCGAAAGCAAGTCAGGTCGTCAGGCTATCTTAGCTAAAAGGATTGTTGATTGTTCTGGGGATGCTGATGTTGCTGCCAGAGCTGGTGCTCCATTTACTCAGCGTGACAAAAAAGATCTCATGGGCGTAACGCAAATGTTCCATTGCGCCGGTGTTGATGTAGCTAAATTTCACAGATACATCAAAGACGATTTAAAACCTACTTATGCAGACTGGGGTAAAAACTGGTCGATGGTAACAACCGGTAAAGAAGATGACATGTTCAGTCCTTATCTGGAAGAGGTTTTTAGTAAAGCTCAGGAAGAAGGCGTTATACCGGGTGATGCCTCAGCGATTGCAGGCTCTTTTAGCACCTTTACACAAAGTGGCGAAGCCATTCAGCTAAACGTTGTTTATGAGCCCGGCTACGATTGTACCGATGTATTAGATTTAACGCGTGGAGAAAAATGGGGACGCCAGCAAGCATTGTGGGCTATAGATGCGCTGCGACATTATATTCCCGGTTTTGAAAATGCTCGGCTACGCAATTTCGGTATGACATTAGGTACTCGAGAGTCTCGGCAAATAGTGGGAGACGTACGAGTGGACAAAGATTACGTATTAAATCAAGGGCGTTGCGATGATTCCATTGGTATTTTTCCTGAATTTATCGATGGTAGCGGCTACCTGATCCTCCCAACCACAGGGAACTATTATCAGATCCCATTTGGGTGTTTAAAACCTCAAAACGTAAAAAATCTGTTAGTGGCTGGACGTTGTATATCTGCTGATGTGGTTGGCCACACTTCAATGCGAAATATGATGTGTTGCACGGTTACAGGCCAAGGCGCCGGGACGGCAGCAGCGCTATCGTTGAAAGAGGGGCTTGAACTCGATGCTCTAAATATCAAAACATTGCAGAAGTCATTGGTAGAACAGGGGTCGCGAGTGGTTTAGCTGGTTGATTCTGAGATTAGTACTAATGGCGAGTAAGTAAGGATTATTCAAATGAGAGAGATAAGAGAGACGGTTGACATTGTTGTCGCTGGTGGGGGAACCGCTGGCCATGTTGCCGCTATACAGGCAGCAAGAGTTGGCGTAAAGGTGAGCCTGATTGAAGCCAGTTCTATGCTTGGCGGAACAATGACAGATGGTGGGGTTTTTATGCCAAACCATTGGCACTCACCAAAACAAGCTGTCGTTCAAGGTATAGGTTGGGAATTGTTCAGTCGTTCAAAAGAGATTGAAGGTTTACGTATTAAACCATTTACAGAGAGACGTGCTGTAGATACTCCAGGATATTATAGCCAAATAAATGTGCCTATTTATGCCACCGTCGCTGAGCAGGCAGCTGTTGACGCTGGTGTGGAAATCCATTATCACGAATTTATCGGTGAAGTGAAAGCGGACGGCAACTGGTGGGAAGTCACTTCTTACGCTCGTGGTATCAAACGCATTACGCGTTGTCGCGAGTTGTTGGACTGTTCGGGCGATGCGGATGTAGTTCGTGCACTGGATCTTCCGGTGGTAAAAGCGCCTAAGCGTCAACCAGGGACGCTTCAATACCGTATTGAAGGTATTGATCTCCAGCAAGTTTGGAAGGGCGAAGCTCAAAAATTATATGAAGAAGCGATGGAAGCCGGACGCCTAGAAAAGGGAGATTGGGCATACTTCGGTATATACGAGTTTATCTGGTATCTGCAAATGGGAGGTCATAACTCTACTCATATATATGGCTGCGATACGACGGATGCCGATGGTCAGACTAAGGCAAATATCGAAGGTCGTAAACGTATGCTCAGAATGTATGAATTTGTTAAAGACAAAATTCCGGGTGCTGAGAGAGCGGTACTCAAAACCATGTATACACGAGCTTTATCCCGCGAAGGTTGCCGTATCGTTGGTGAGCATAATGTCACTCTTGATGAGTTTATGAGTGCTAAGAACTATAAAGACAGTGTCTGTAATGCATTCAACTATATCGATCTGCACAATGAAGATAATGGTTGTGATGAAATATTTCATGAGTCCGATGAGTTGATTCCTAAAGTGCCTATGTCAGCGTTAATCCCGAAAGATAGCAATAGATTATTAGTGGCTGGACGAATCCTTTCTTCTGATCGTAAATCTCTAGCTGGTATTCGGGCGCAGTCTACTTGTATGGCAATGGGGCAGGCCATTGGTGCAGCAGCTGGTTTGGCGGTCAAGAAAGGTGTTTATTCTCGTGATATCTCAGCATCAGATATCGTTGACGTTACAGTAGAGCACGGCGCTGTTGCTCTGTAATAAGGATAAAGTTATGGAAGTAATAGAGGTAAAAGTAGGCGCTGTGACTCTGGAAATTCAACTTAATAATAGTGAAACCGCAGCACAATTGTTCTCAAAGCTTCCCATTCGATCCCGGGCGAAACGATGGGGAGATGAAGTCTACTTCTCAACGCCAGTGGATATGGATATCGCTCAAGACGCGAAAGAGTTTGTAGAGGTGGGAGATGTCGCTTTTTGGCCCCCGGATAATGCATTGTGCTTATTTTTTGGTCCAACTCCATGCAGCTCAAATGGTCAACCAAAGGCGGCCTCTGCGGTAAACATGGTTGGTAAGTTGCTTGGGGAAGTCTCTTTATTGAAAGCGGTCACCGATAACGCTCAGGTAGAGGTCAGATTAAAAGCTTAAATCCATATAGTACTCTTGCTAATAATATACAACCTCAAGGTGTAGAAGTCGCTCTGAATTATATATCTTGAGGTGGTTTGGGTATGAGCGTTACAAATATATATTTTATATTAATTAAGGTCTGGTTTTTTATGTAAGTATGTTGTGCGAGTTTTTAATAGGTTCAGATTAAATAGAGTAATTCAGTTTCCGATATTGGTCATTAGCTTGTTTCTTATTTGTTTTTCAGGTGTTTCTATTATGAATATATAAAAATTAATAAGGTGACCGAGTCATTATCAATCATGAGGAAGGATGTTGGATTGATTGATAATAACTTGCTGCTTATGTCTTCGGTATTGCAGAAGGTGAATAAAAAAACGAGTGATATCGATGAGTTGATGCAAGTTCAGAATAGAGTGGCTAATTCATTTACCATTAATACTCCAGATCCTGAAGACAAGCTAAGGGAAGAGGTTTCTCTGTTAAACAGGCATTGGATAAAATAATTTATTCGGTAGAACAGATCTCAGAAATAAATGCATATGTTGCGACAGCATCAGAAGAACAGTCTCGAGTTACACAGGAAATATTTAATAATGTATCAATGACAAATGAACCGTTAAATAATAGTGTGGTGTCAGTTAATAAATGTTCTTAGGTTAGTGTCGAATTATCAGAGATGTCTGATAGACAAAAGAAGTTATTGTCTTCGTTTAAGTATGACTAATAAACGTAGTTGCCAGTTTTAATATTAATTAACAAATTTTACATTTTAATACGGACCTAATTTGCGCTATCAATTTAGCCGATAGATAGTGCTCAAATAAATACACGGTTAGATGGATGCATGTTTCTAAATGAAACGTCCCCTTGTGGGGAGCGGTTCGATTTGAAACCAAAAGTGCACTGATTGCGAACTCTTTTTATCCACTTAATATTGATCTTGAAATAGTTATTGAAGCAATAAAAGCTCTCATAAATTGATGACTGAAAAGTCAGCATGTACAGAGTAGAGAAAACTTATTGCTTCAATAGCAACAATTAGACCTTGGAGATTGAACTTATGGCTAGAATGCGTGCGATAGAAGCGGCAGTTCTAATATTAAAAAAAGAAGGTATTGATACGGCATTTGGCGTACCGGGTGCAGCGATTAATCCTTTCTATGCAGCTATGGAAAAACTGGGCGGCATTGAACATGTTATATGCAGGCATGTTGAAGGTGCTAGCCATATGGCTGAGGGGTACACTCGTGCAAACGTAGGAAATATTGGTCTTTGTGTTGGTACTTCAGGGCCTGCTGGAACGGATATGATTACGGGCTTATATTCGGCAATTGCTGATTCAGTTCCATTTCTATGTCTTACTGGACAAGCGCCAGTAGCAAAACTTGATAAAGAAGACTTTCAAGCCGTAGATATTGAGTCTATTTCGAAGCCTGTCACTAAGCTGTCTAAAACGATTCGTGATGGTGCTCAGATGCCAGGTTATTTTCAAAAGGCATTTTATGAAATGCGTTCTGGTCGCCCCGGGCCTGTGTTGCTTGATCTCCCTGTAGATGTACAAATGACAGAGATTGAATTTGATATCGATCTCTACGAACCACTAGTGCCTTCTAAGCCTAAAGCAACATTACAACAAGCAAAACGTGCACTTCAAATGCTAAATGAAGCTGATAAGCCAGTCATTGTTTCTGGTGGCGGTGTTCTTAGTTCTGATGCGGCTGGTCTTCTACAAGAATTTGCAGAATTGACAGGGGTTCCTGTTATTCCTACTTTGCGTGGCTGGGGTGCAATTCCTGATGATCATGAATTAATGATTGGTCGTGTAGGTATTCAAGCAAACCAACGCTATGGTAATGCAAACTATCTTGAAAGTGATTTTGTATTTGGTATCGGAAATCGTTTTGCCAATCGTCATACAGGTCAGCTAGATACTTATAGAAAAGGTCGTAAATTTATTCACGTTGATATTGAAACAACGCAAATCGGTCGAATTTTCTCACCGGATCTAGGCATTGTGTCCGATGCCTATGCAGCACTTGAGTTATTTATCCAAGTTGCAAAAGAGATGCGCGTATCAGGCGAGTTAAAGGACCGTAGTCAATGGGTTTCTGAGTGTCTTGAACGTAAGAGAACTATGCTGCGTCGTGGCGACTTCACAGATAAGCCCATTAAACAACAGCGTGTTTTCCATGAAATGAATAAAGTATTTGATGGCAATACTCGTTATGTTGCCACAATTGGTAATACTCAAATTCAAGCGAATCAGTTCCTACATGTACAACAGCCACTTCATTGGATTAATTCATGTCAGGCTGGCCCTCTTGGCTGGACAATGCCAGCAGCTATTGGTGTCGCAAAAGCGGATCCAACAAAACCTGTCGTCGCTATTTCTGGTGATTATGATTTCCAATTCATGCTAGAAGAATTGGCCGTCGCTGCACAACATAAGATTCCTTATATCCATGTTCTTGTTAACAACGCTTATCTCGGTTTGATTCGAATGTCACAAATGGCATTCAAGATAGATTATTGCCTGGATTTGTCATTCGAAAATGTCAACTGTCCGGAGAATAATGGCTATGGCGTCGATCACGTCGCAGTTGTTCAGGGTTTAGGATGTAAAGCCATTCGTGTATTCGATCCTGAAGAGATTGGTCCTGCCCTTGAAGAAGCCAAATTACTTCGTGACAAATATCAAGTGCCAGTGGTCGTTGAAGTGATTGTTGACCGAAAGACAAATGTTTCTATGGGCCCCGATCTGGACAAAGTAAATGAGTGGGAAGACGTTATTGATCTTAAATAACGGTTCTTGTCTTAAGCCTTTTTAAGGAGTTTTTTATTATGCCAAAGTTAGCAGCGAATCTATCAATGCTATTTACTGAACTTGACTTTATGGCGCGCTTTGAAGCGGCCGCAAAGGCAGGCTTCAAAGGGGTGGAATACCTATTCCCTTACGACTTTTCATCAGAAGAGATTAAAGCAGAGCTGGACAAAAATGGTCTGACACAAGTTTTATTTAATTTGCCAGCAGGTGATTGGGCGAAAGGCGAGCGTGGAATTGCATGTTTGCCGGATCGCGTAGAGGAGTTCCGTCTCGGTGTTGATACAGCGATTGATTATGCCAAAAAACTGGGGTGCAAACAGGTTAACTGTTTATCTGGAATTATGCCTGAAGGCTTAATGATGGACATCGCGGAGCAAACATTGATCGAGAATCTAAAATACGCTGCAGACAAATTGCACGCGGTAAACATCCGCTTCGTGGTTGAGGCCATTAATACTCAGGATATGCCGGGTTTCTGTGTAAGCACAACATCGCAAGCACTACGTATTATCGAAAG
This sequence comes from Vibrio sp. UBA2441, assembly GCA_002342685.1. GTDB lineage: Bacteria > Pseudomonadota > Gammaproteobacteria > Enterobacterales > Vibrionaceae > Vibrio. Next base: position 32,128 of record DDQN01000044.1, on the reverse strand, counting down.
TGTTGGCAGCGATAACCTGAGCTTTCAATATGACATTTACCACATGCAGATAATGGAAGGCAACCTTGCAAGAACGCTGAGTGACAATCTTGCTTCCATTGGTCATGTGCAATTGGCTGATAACCCAGGACGCCATGAACCAGGTACAGGTGAGATCAACTACGGTTTCTTATTTAAGCATTTAGATAACATTGGATATCAAGGTTGGGTTGGTTGTGAATACGTCCCTGCGAACGGCACTGTAGCGGGTTTGACTTGGTTAAAAGAATATAACTTAGTATAAGTTTTTGGAGTTTAAGAATATGAATATTGGATTTATTGGTACGGGCATCATGGGCAAGCCTATGGCGAAAAATCTTCAGGATGCTGGTTATACGTTGTATTTTACTGAGCATTTTGAAGCAGCTCCTGCTGACTTAATTGGTGAGAAAGGTATTGCCTGTCCAACACCCGCAGCAGTGGCTGAAGCAGCCGACATCATTGTCATTATGGTTCCGGATACGCCTCAGGTAGAAGATGTACTATTTAACGATATTGGTATAGAAAAAGGGCTAAGCGAAAACAAAATCGTTGTAGATATGAGTTCAATCTCACCTATCGCTACAAAAGAATTTGCCAAACGTGTTGAAGAAAAAGGTGCGTGGTATCTGGATGCTCCAGTATCAGGTGGCGAAGTAGGAGCAGTTGCAGGAACGTTGTCTATCATGGTTGGTGGTCGTCAGGAAAGTTTCGACAAGGTAAAGCCGCTGTTTGAAGTAATGGGTAAAAATATCACGCTTGTTGGTGGAAACGGCGATGGTCAAACTTGTAAAGTGGCGAACCAAATCATCGTTGCATTGAATATTGAAGCGGTATCCGAAGCCTTGGTATTTGCTTCTAAAGCGGGCGCGAATCCAGCTAAGATCCGTGAAGCACTTATGGGCGGATTTGCTTCTTCCAAGATTTTGGAAGTGCATGGTGAGCGTATGGTTAAAGGCACGTTTGATCCTGGTTTTAGAATCTCACTGCATCAAAAAGACCTGAATTTGGCGTTAGAAGGCGCGCGAGCACTAAACATTAATTTACCTAATACGGCAACAGCTCAAGAACTGTTTAATACTTGTGCAGCGTTAGATGGCTCAAACTGGGACCATTCAGCGATGATCAAAGCTATTGAGCACATGAGCAATCATTCCATCAGAGACTAACCCCTCGATTTTGGGCTGATGGTTCTCCGGCCTCAGCCCCTTTTTATTTTAAAACGTCAGATAAAGGATCTCTCTACATGAAAGTCGTAATCGCACCGGATTCATTCAAAGACAGCCTCACAGCAAAGCAAGTCGCTAACGCGATTGCTGAAGGATTGTTGGAAGTAATGCCTGATATTGAATATTGTTGTATTCCTGTAGCGGACGGTGGTGAAGGTACGATGGACGCGCTAGTGGATTCGACTGGTGGAAGCCGTCATAACGTTTTAGTCACTGGACCATTGCAAACGAAAGTTATGGCTCAGTTCGGAATTTTAGGTGATGGCACAACGGCTATTATCGAAATGGCATGTGCTTCAGGTATTGAACTTGTGCCTTTGAATAAACGTAACCCTATGGTCACTACCAGTTACGGAACGGGTGAGTTAATTACAGCCGCTCTGGCTAAAAATGTAAAAAAAATCATTGTTGCCATTGGTGGTAGTGCTACCAACGATGGTGGTGTTGGGATGATGATGGCATTGGGGGCAAAGTTTCTAAACGAAAATGGCGAATCAATCTGTCTTGGTGGCCAAGGACTTGAAGAGATATCCACCATAGATATTAGTCAGTTAGAGCCAAGGCTTAATCAGGTGGAATTTGTTTGTGCTTGTGATGTGGATAATCCACTGACTGGAGAGAAAGGAGCCAGTGCCATATTTGGACCTCAAAAAGGCGCGACACCAGACCTTGTTGAACAGCTAGATCAAGCCATGAAAAATTACGCCAGGTGTATCAAAAATCAAATTGGCAAAGAAGTGGAATTTGTTCCTGGGTCGGGCGCTGCAGGCGGTATGGGAGCGGCGTTACTGGCTTTCTTAAATGCAGAACTAAAACCGGGCATTGATATCGTATTGGACGCAGTAGAGCTCAAAAAACATCTTAAAGGTGCGGATTTGGTGATCACTGGTGAAGGTCGAATTGACGGTCAAACCATTCATGGAAAAACACCTGTTGGTGTTTCACGCCTTGCTCAATTAAAAGGAATCCCCACTATCGCCATTGCTGGTGCATTAGGTGATGGTTGTAGCAGCTTGCGAAGTGCTGGCATTGCTGGTTGCTTCTCGGTATTGAGTACCCCTTGTTCACTAGAGGATGCTTTAGAGCATGCAGAGCGCAACGTCAGGCTGACCGCACAGAACTTATCTGGTGTTATTGATGCGCTCTATAGATGTTAATTGGAGATGCATGTTTCAATATGAATCGAAGTTATTGGTGATGAAGATAATGCTAACTATCAATACCGACGTCTCATTTTGAAACATTTGTAGCACACACTTTACAGCGTTTGTTATGAGTCAAAGACGGCTTAGATAAAATTGTATAGTTTCGCCTTCTAAAATGATAAAGCGGTTATCAATCGTTAAAGTATTCAGGGTTATTTGAGAGGTATTGTTAACATGGAGCAACTTGTGGTCGAAGAGAGATTATCAGAGTGTCAGACTCGTTGGGACTTTTTTCAAAAGCACCATTGGGTGGCACCACAATTCTCAAGCTCTCCTATATTAGAGTCTTGGGAACGTTGCCTTCGCCAAAGTAATCCATATGAATGGTTAAAGCCGCATATTGCCTCCGGTACTACTTTACAATCTTTCCTGAAGAGAAACTTGGCCGCTACTTGTATCGCTGAAGCAGTATTAGAGGATGCATACCAATTTTTGGAGTCTCGTCGTTGTTGTATGCTGGTTACCGACGAGACAGGTTGCACCATGTCTATTATCGGTAGTCAGGATCTCGTAGATGAACTGCGAACGCTCGGAATTCGTAAAGGCGCATTTTGGAGTGAAGGCCGCCTTGGCACAAATGCAATTAATCTTAGTTTACATACTCACGAAACGACTTCTCTATTCGCAGCACAACATTTTAATATTAAATTGCATAGCTATAGTTGCCATGCATCTCCGGTATTCGATGAAGAAGGAAGGGCGCGAGCGGCATTAATGTTATTTACCTTAGTCGAAGACCATAAAGACTCTGATGCGGCGTTGGTGAACTCTTGTGCAAAAGAAGTGGCAAGCCAGCTGCTGATAGATAAAACATTAACGGAATCTAACCAAATTCTTTGTCAACGAAACGCTGTATTAGAGTGTATGGATGATGGGGTTATTTCTTGGGATAAAGATGAACGAATCACCTTCGTTAACCAAGTCGCTTCTGAGAAACTAAAACTTAAGAAAAACCAGGTTCTATATAAAGCACTTTGCGAAGTTCTCACGCTTCCTCCTGCGCTCAAAAATGGATTGGAAAACAGGCAAAAACTCTCTCATCTGGATGTAATTGTTGAATGTCAGAGTGATTTTGTCGAACTTTTGGTGACTTTAAGGCCATTGAGTGACGGCGGTTGTTTGCTGTTTATTCATCCTCTGGAAGAGATACGTCGAATTGCACAAAGACAGCTAGGCGCTAACGCCGATCTGAGTTTTGACTCATTAGTCGCTAAGTCGAAGAAAATGAAACAGGTGATTACCTTAGCTAAAAGAGCCGCTAAAGTGAAAGACCCTGTTCTATTGCGGGGAGAAAGTGGAGTTGGTAAAGGCCAGATAGCAATGGCTCTGCATAATCATAGCCAATTTAGTGAGGGGCCATTTTTAACCGTTAACTGCAAAAGTATTGCACCGGAAAACATGCTTAGAACCCTTTTTGGTACTGATGATGGCGAGGGTGTTGCTTCTAAGATTGAGTTAGTTAATGGCGGGACACTTTATCTGGAGCAGGTAGAGTATTTATCCAGCGAAGCCCAGTCTGCACTGCTGCAGACCTTGAAGACAAATATCCTGGTTCGTGACAATAGCAGTCGCATGATCCCGGTTAATTTTCAGTTGATTACCAGTACACATGCAGATTTAGAACAATACGTTAGCAAGCAAAATTTCCGCAGGCAGCTTTATTACGCTATTGGTGCTATTGAGCTTATGGTTCCGGCATTGCGTCAACGTAAAGACGATATACCCGACTTTATAGACAGACAAATGCGTCGAATGAAAAAACGGTTTGGTGATGAAATCACCATGTCGGATGAAGCTAAGGATATTTTATGTGGGTACTCATGGCCGGGTAATATTGCAGAGCTACAAAATAAGGTAGAAAAGATAGTTTTAAATCGTCGCAGAAATCTGATCGATATAGATGATTTACCAGCCCAGCTATTAAATAATAAAGTCGAAAATGAATCGAATCAGTGGGACTCTTCTATTCAGAGCCTAGAGGCTATTGAACGTAGAGCGATCAAAGAAGCTTGGGAAGTCTTTGATGGAAGAATAAATGATATTGCGGCGGCACTAAAGATAGGTCGAACCACACTTTGGCGGAAGCTAAAAAAGTATGAAATCAATAAAGAAGATAATGAGTACTCGGACGTAAGTTAGCAGTGCCTATTCCTTATTAATGATTGAAGACTATGCTACATAGCAAATCTTCAATCGCTTGTTATTAAATTATCCAGAGCTGAGGTCGATTACGGCTTTGCCATTTCAACGATAATAAAGTGTGTTTTACTGCCAGATGACGAGAAGGTAAGCGTATCAGGCTGATTGATTTCCAGAGAATCTCTTGTGTCTAATTCCGCATAGCCTTCAATAGAAACTGCCCCTTCAATGCAATTGATATACGCCTGTCTATTTGGTGCAAGAGTAAACTCAACTTGCGCCTCTCTATCTGTTATTTCAGATACATATATATTTGCATCTGAGTTGATGTAGAGGGGAACATGCTCCTTGTTGAAAGGGTTACCTACGATATGCAATAGCTGATTTTCCCTTTCCGCTGGTTCAAACTTTTTGTTGGTATAGCGGACTTCACCTCCGGCATAAGGCGGCAAAATCCAAATCTGTAATATCCGACATGCTTCTTCACCAAGGTTTTTCTCTGAATGCCAGACACCAGACCCCGCCGAAATAGCCTGTACATGCCCAGGACCAATGGTTTCTTGTTGTTTGGTGAGATTGTCCCAATGAGTTAATTCTCCCGCGACAATATAACTGACAATCTGCATATCTTTATGCGGGTGTTTATCAAAGCCAGTATGAGGGACAATTGCATCATCGTTTAGAACTCGTAGTAAACCGAAGTTCATATTGGTTGGGTCGTAATAGTTGGCAAATGAGAAATGAAAGTAAGTGTCCGAAGGATGCATATTACTGTTTGGTAAATAGTGGAGATCACTAGACTTTTTAACTCGAAAATTTTGATTCATGGTAAATCTCCCGCTACATTATGGTTACACTTCGAATGATTTGATTATGCTACCTATAATAAACACTGTCCTGCATAATTAATAACGATGAAAACTGATAAATTAATTCAAACTGGCTGAACTATGGCGAATCCAATTACATTAGATGCATTAAGAATTCTGGATGCAATAGATAGAAAAAAGAGCTTTGCGGCGGCGGCGGATGAACTATTTAGAGTTCCCTCTGCTGTATCATATACAGTAAAAAAATTAGAAGAGGACTTGGGGGTTATCATTTTTGATAGGACCAAGCGAAAGGCTGAGTTTACCTCTACTGGCGTATTGTTACTCAATCAAGGGCGATTAATATTGCAGGCAACAGAAGAGCTTTCCCATCGGGTAGTACAGGTAGAAAAAGGATGGGAGTTAGAGTTTCGTATCTGCATAGATAATATTTTAGTTTTTGACCCAATTTATGAACTCATTCAGAAATTTCAATCAGAGTATCCTCATGTAGAAATTAAACTCATTGAAGAAACGATGGGTGGGAATTGGGATGCTATTGAATCTGGACGATGTGACCTCGTCATTGGTGTGCCTGGAGATCCTATTAGTAATAAATACACGTGTATGGAAATTGGAGATGTGGAGTTTCTGTTCGCTGTCTCAAGAACTCACCCATTAACTCAATTACCAACCCCTATTTCTCTTGAGCAAATAAAACAGTATCCGTCGATTGTGGTTGCTGACAGCTCACGGTCGCTACCGCCGCGGTCAGCGCGAATTCTAGAGGGGCAGCGTCGAATTACGGTTCCCAGTGTTGAGAAAAAGATTAATGCGCAAATGCTTGGGTTAGGTGTCGGTTATATTCCATTGCACCGTATTGAACAAGAGTTGCAAACCGGTCAATTAGTAGCTCTTGAAGTACAGTCGGCAGAAAGCCGGACTAGCCCGATCAATATTGCTTGGGATAAGTGCAATCAAGGAAAAGCACTGAAGTGGTTTGTTAGCCATTTAGAAACGATGGATAGACACCGCTTAATTACCTCTTAGCGTTTTGAATGCATTATTTAGGTTAACAATATGTAAAAAATGACACATTTGCATAATGTTTATGTGTCATTTTCCACCCATAACTATCAGAGTGTTGAGCGCGAATGCACTGTCACCACTCGCTTGATCCAGTAAAAACAAGGCTTGTAAACGAAATGTTATGAGTTGGCCTGCTAATTGCCTTATGAAGTATATACAGCGTCCAAAGACGGGCCTGTTTTATAAATACGGAGAAAGACAATATGTTCAAGCCACTGACCCTACTATCAGTATCTGCTATTGCACTAACAAGTTTTAACGCCGCGGCAAACTGTGACCCTGGTGAATTAGTTATTAAATTCAGCCATGTAACAAATGCAGATAAACACCCTAAAGGTATTGCTGCTTCATTGCTGGAAAACCGTGTTAACGAAGAGATGAACGGTAAAGCTTGTATGCAGGTTTTTCCAAACTCGACCCTTTATGATGATGATAAAGTTTTAGAAGCGCTTTTGAATGGAGACGTTCAAATGGCTGCACCTTCACTATCTAAATTTGAGAAAATCACTAAGAAATATCGTATTTTCGACCTTCCTTTCTTGTTTGAAGATGTAGATGCTGTTGACCGATTCCAAAATTCGGAATCTGGAGAGAAACTGAAAAATGCAATGAAGCGCCGTGGCCTGAAAGGTTTGGCATTTTGGCACAATGGCATGAAACAGATGTCTGCCAACAAACCGCTTCTTAATCCTGAAGATGCAAGTGGCCTTAAATTCCGTGTTCAGGCGTCTGACGTACTCGTTGCTCAGTTTGAACAACTTGGTGCGAACCCACAAAAGATGTCATTTAAAGAAGTATATGGTGGCTTACAAACCAAGGTAATCGATGGACAGGAAAATACCTGGTCGAATATCTATGGTAAGAAGTTCTTTGAAGTTCAAGACGGCGTCACTGAAACGAACCACGGTATTTTGGATTATTTGGTCGTAACGTCTAACGGTTTCTGGGATGGATTACCTAATGATGTGCGTGATCAACTGGCAACCATCGTTAAAGAAGTAACTAATACGCGAAACTCTGAATCTTCTAAAGTGAACAACAATAACAAACAAAATATCATCGATGCCGGCGGTGTTGTACGTACCCTTACGCCTGAGCAACGTCAAGCTTGGGTAACTGCGCTAAAACCAGTGTGGAAGAAGTTTGAAAAAGACATTGGTTCTGAGCTTATCGAAGCAGCAATGGCTTCAAACAAGTAATTACCGCTAATCAAGCATGGGTAGGAATCTACCCATGCCAATTTAATAACTATAAGCGGGAGTATTCTGATGGAACAATCATTTATTTCTAAAGTAGGAAAAATCACGGATCTTTTTGAAGAAACGCTGATCGCCTTTTTCTTAGGTGCAATGACTTTACTTACTTTTACTAATGTCGTTTTTCGCTATGTATTGAATGACAACATTTTATGGGCCTTAGAACTAACGGTATTCATGTTTGCCTGGATGGTGCTGGTTGGCGCCTCTTATGGTGTAAAGAAGCATTTTCATATTGGGGTTGATGTTGTGATTAACCTTGCACCAGCAAGGTTAAGAAAACTGTATGCGCTGGTTGCAGTAGCATTATGTCTCGCCTTTTCAATTCTGTTGTTAATCGGTTCCTGGAACTATTGGTATCCGTTCGTTACTGAACGTGCATGGTACGAAACCGATGACATTCCGATGCCAGAAGTATTGCAGTTTTTAGCTGATTCTATGAATGAAGGAGAACGCTATGAAAAATTGCCTCGATTTATTCCGTATGCAGCACTGCCAATTGGCATGGCGATGCTGACATTTAGATTCATTCAAATTGCCTTGCAGATTATTTCTGGGAAATTAGACCGCATGATTGCCAGTCATGAAGCGGAAGAAGATTTAGATGCTCTAAAAGCACAGATGAAGGAAGACTAAATTATGGCAATTCTATTTCTCTTCATAATGGTTATCGCCTTCATGCTCATTGGCGTACCAATTGCGATTTCTCTTGGTTTAGCGAGTGTGTTTTTCTTGCTGCTCCATTCAGATGCCTCATTGGCTTCTGTTGCTCAGACCCTATTTAATGCCTTTGCAGGTCACTACACATTGCTGGCTATCCCATTTTTTATTTTAGCGTCCAGTTTTATGTCTACGGGGGGAGTTGCCCGTAGAATTATCCGTTTTGCTATTGCAATGGTGGGTTGGTTCCGTGGTGGATTAGCAATGGCCTCGGTTGTTGCTTGTATGATGTTTGCTGCATTATCCGGGTCTTCTCCCGCTACCGTGGTGGCAATAGGAAGTATTGTTATTGCGGGTATGGTCAAAAATGGTTATACCAAAGAGTTCGCAGCCGGGGTTATCTGTAACGCGGGTACACTTGGAATTCTGATCCCGCCTTCAATTGTTATGGTGGTATATGCCGCTGCAACTGATGTATCGGTTGGTCGTATGTTCCTCGCAGGAGTTATACCGGGTTTGCTTGCCGGTTTAATGCTCATGATCGCTATCTATATAACGGCAAGAGTAAAGAACTTACCGAAGCAACCATTTGTCGGATGGAAAGAAGCCTTTGATGCAGCAAAAGATGCCAGTTGGGGCTTACTACTTGTTGTTATCATTCTGGGTGGTATTTACGGCGGTATTTTCACGCCAACTGAAGCGGCGGCTGTTGCTGCGGTTTATGCATTCCTAATTGCAAACTTTATCTATAAAGATATGGGCCCCTTTGCTGATAAGGAAAATAAACTGCCGTGGTTCGTTAAAATGTTCCAAACCTTTGTACATAAAGATACCAAGGCAACACTTTATGAGGCAGGTAAACTAACCATCATGTTGCTATTTATCATTGCCAATGCATTGATACTTAAGCATGTATTAACGGAAGAACGAATTCCTCAGATGATCACCGAGTCGATGTTATCTGCTGGATTAGGACCGATAACCTTCCTGATAGTTGTGAACATCCTGCTTTTGATTGGCGGCCAGTTTATGGAGCCATCGGGTTTGCTAATTATTGTAGCACCGCTGGTATTCCCGATTGCTATTGCTTTGGGCATCGACCCGATTCACCTTGGTATCATAATGGTGGTGAACATGGAGATAGGAATGATAACGCCTCCGGTGGGACTCAACCTCTTTGTTACTGCTGGGGTTGCGAAGATGTCGATGATGAACGTAGTAAAAGCCGCTCTGCCATGGGTCGCTGTTATGTTCCTGTTCTTGATTATCGTAACTTATGTACCGTGGGTTTCAACTTGGCTGCCAACGTCTCTGATGGGGCCAGAAATCATTACTAAGTAAGGAATAACAACCCAAGAAAAGCAAAACGGCGTAAGAGTTCATCTTACGCCTTTTTTATTACTGCTGTGAACTGAGAGGAGCGAGCTTAGTTTACTTTATAATTATCTTTGTCTAGCTCATACCTTTGCATCTTGTCATACAATGTCTTTCGAGCCAGATTAAGTCTGTCCATGGTGTTTTTTATGCTGCCACCACACTCTATCAACGCTTGCTCAATGGCAGATTTCTCAAATTCAGCAACTTGTTCTGTGAGGCTTGTAGAGAGGTTTTCTTTTTCAACAGTGTCATTTAGCTGGGATAGTTTTCCTAACAAAACATATCTCTCTGCAGCATTACGAAGTTCTCGTACATTGCCGGGCCAGTCATGGGCGACCAACGTTTGAAGGTCGGACTGTGGCAATGAGGTTGCTGCTTTTTTATAGCGAGCAGCAGCGACCAGTAAAAAGTGATGGAATAGGGCAGGAATGTCTTCTTTTCTGTCTCTAAGTGGGGGAAGGTCTAACGTGACTACATTAAGTCGATAATAAAGGTCTTGCCTGAAACTACCCTCTAAGGCTGCTTGTTTGAGGTCTACTTTGGTTGCGGCAATGATTCTAAAATCAAGTGGTAAAGCCTGATTCGAGCCTACTCGCTCTATCACTCTTTCTTGCAATACGCGTAACAGCCTAATTTGAGCCTGCATGGGCATGGACTCTATTTCATCCAGAAAAAGGGTCCCGCCTTGAGCGTACTCAAACTTGCCTATGCGTTTACTCTCTGCTCCGGTAAAAGCGCCTTTTTCGTGACCATATAATTCACTTTCGATTAGGTTCTCGGGCACAGCACCGCAGTTAACGGCAACAAAGTTTTTCTCTCTGCGGCTACTCTGTTCATGCAACGAGCGGGCGACAAGTTCTTTGCCCGTACCGGTTTCACCAAACAGAAGTATGTCGGCACCAGTATCCGCAATATGCGAGATGGTTTCTCTGAGTTGCTGAACACATGCCGTCTCACCAATGATGCGAGGCCCCAGCGATTGCTTGGCTTTTAATGCTTGTTTGAGCTGCTTGTTCTCCTGAGTGAGCCGACGTTTTTCAATTGCACGTTTTACCGTTTCAATTAACCGATCGTTGGAAAATGGCTTCTCAATAAAGTCGTAGGCTCCATCATGCATTGATTGCACGGCCATAGAAATATCGCCATGTCCGGTGATCAGTATGATCGGCAGGTCATCTTCTTGTTGCTGTAAAGTGGTCAGCAGATTTTGACCAGAAATACCGGGCAGGCATATATCAGTGACAACTGTAGAAGGGTAACCATCTTGTTTAATGGCTATCAGAGCTGACTCTGCATCGGGGAAAAAACGGGCAGAGATCTCTTCTAATTCAAAACTTTGTTCATGAGCCAATCTCATATCGGTCTCATCATCTATAAAAAACACATCACACACAGCGAGACCTCTCATTCATTTTGTTTATCATCTACTTTAGGGATTGAAACTGTAAATCTAGCTCCACCAATGGGTGACTGACTTGATGTTAAATTGCCTCCCATGGTTTGCATTATTTGCAGAGAAATTGACAGCCCCAAGCCCAGCCCATTTTGCTTAGTGGTATAAAATGGTGCAAAAAGCTGGTTTTGAGTTTCTAATGTCAAACCTCTTCCAGTATCGTCGATATGAATCAGGATCTGTGATTCTTGTTGTTGAAGCGTGATGTTAATCCTTCTATTTTCGTTATTTGCCAATTCGTCTATCGCGTTAGTAATCAGGTTGATAAGTACTTGTTCCAGTTGAATAAGATTAAATCTTCCTTGAATCGATTCATTTTCGATGATGGTATTTAAGCTTACTTGATTTGCTCTTAGCTGGGGTTTTAGCAGTTCAACAGAAGTTAAGATTACAGGTTGAATAAGAGCATCGACTAGTTCATCGCTGGATGTTTTTCGTGCTAAGGATTTTAATTGTTGGCTAATTTTGGCCATACGGTCGGTCAGTGCAGAGATTCGGGTGAGATTATCGGTTGTGCGCTCAGGCTGTCCTTTATCTAAGAATCGCTTTCCATTTTCAGCAAAGCTTCGTATGGCGGCAAGAGGATTGTTTAACTCATGGCTAATGCTCGCTGACATTTGTCCGAGAACGGCAAGCTTGGCGGCCTGAATAAGCTCTTCCTGAGTCTGTCTTAGCATCTGTTCGGTTTTTTCTCGTTCATCAATTTCCATCTGCAGCTCTGCTGTGCGTTCCATGACCTGAAACTCTAGCTTTTGCATTGCCTCATGTTCAATGAACGCGATTTGTCTTTGTTTAATTTGCCTATGCCGAATTAACAGCCAAATCATTAAAATTAGTGCAAAAAATAATGTAAGTACGATGAGCAGACCGAAAAGATCCCAGAAGATTAATACCTTCGGGGTTAGGATTCTTATTTCCAAGGGTTGAGCATGTGTACGTAATTTGGCATCTATATAGGTATTGTTAAAGAAAACGGATTTAACTTCTTTTAATTCTCCAGTCTTTCCATGGTGATCTTGCAAGAAATCAAGGCTGACTATTTCAGTGTCTAAGTACTGCCGGTTGTCCTTTATTCGTGCGATTCGTTCATTAGAGAGTGTAAACAAGCTTTTGTATAACCAGTCAGGGTTGCTTGACATGAAAATCACGCCGTTTTCGTCATTGGCGATAAAGTGACTTTCATCGCTAGACCAATTTTTCTCAATATCGGTGAGGTTGGTTTTAACTACGACCACACCGATAACATCGGCGGCGTACGTTACTGGAAATGAGTAGTAAAACCCGCGTTTTCCAGAGGTTGAACCGAGTGCAAAGTATTGTCCATACCCTTCATTGATAGCCTGTTGAAAATAAGGTCTAAAAGCGAAGTTTCGACCTATAAAGGTTTTATCACTATCCCAGTTGCTTGCCGCAATGGTGGTTCCATTGATGTCTAACAAATAAGTATCTGCGGCTTCTATTATCCGGTTAACGTTTTCTAAGTAGCGATTAGTGACCTCAATTTGAGCTGTATTTTTGGCGTTTTTTAGTGCATCAATCAATTCCCGGTCTTTAGAAAGAAGCTGTGGAATGTGAGCGTACTTCTCGAGTTGACTATTGAGTTGGCTGGTGGCTCGGTTCAGTTGGGTTAAATTGAGCTGAATCTGCTCCTGATACCGGACAGACCAATACCATTCTCCGCCGAAATAAGCGCAAAAAAGATAAACGAGCAAAATAACAATGGAAATACGTTTTTGCTTAACCATTAATGACTCCCTATCGGCACCTCTCTAGGGTAAACCCTCGCCACCAAGTTGCCACTACTAAGCATTAAAACAAGACAAAGATCTCTTTTTAGCGCTTTTGGCAAAAAAAATAAGTTTATCCATTGAAAAAGCCTATATAGCCCCCATTTCAGAGTCGAAGTTTGTGAAATAAGCGTCAATTTTGTCGACTTTGTATCATCTTCAATTGAGAATTTAGGACATCACTCGACAGGCATGGGTCATACCGATAGAATGTCGCGTCTAAAATTTTGGTTCTGAGACTAATCGGAGATACCTTACCGGGTTATATTAAGGTTAAGATATCGCTAATTAGTCAGAGGTTTGAACTGGTTCAGACTTCTATGCTCAATTTAAATTTGGTGTTCTTTGGAACACAATACACGGATATAGTCATAACCAAGTGGTTATAGGCTGAAATACTCAGGAATCTGAGTTTGTTTTGAGGTTTATATATAATGCAAGCTACTGTTGAAACTCTAGAAGGCCTAGAACGCCGTCTTAACATTACTGTTCCTGCTGCTAACATCGAAGATGCAGTAACATCGGAACTTCGCAACATCGCGAAAAATCGTCGTTTTGATGGTTTCCGTAAAGGCAAAGTGCCAATGAAAATGGTTGCGCAAATGTACGGCAAAGCAGTACGTCAAGACGTAATGGGTGAAGTAATGCAACGCCACTTCATCGAAGCCATCGTTAAAGAAAAAATTAATCCAGCGGGCGCGCCTACTTTTGCTCCTGTTGAAAATGAAACTGGTAAAGACCTTGTTTTTACAGCGACTTTTGAAGTTTACCCAGAAGTTGAGCTTAAAGGCCTAGAAAACATCGTTGTTGAAAAACCAGTCGTTTCTGTTGAAGCTGCAGACGTAGACGAGATGATTGAAACTCTACGTAAGCAACAAGCTAACTGGACTGAAGTAGATACTGCTGCAGAAGAAGGTTCTCGTGCAACTATCGACTTCATCGGTTCTATCGATGGTGAAGAGTTTGAAGGCGGAAAAGCTGACAACTTCCCACTAGAAATGGGCCAAGGTCGTATGATCCCTGGTTTTGAAGATGGAATCATGGGCAAGCAAGCTGGTACTGAGTTTGAAATCGACGTTGCTTTCCCTGAAGACTACCACGCTGAAAACCTAAAAGGTAAAGAAGCTAAGTTCCAAATTAAAGTGAACAAAGTTGAAACGCGTGAGCTTCCAGAAATCAATGACGAATTTGTTGCTAAGTTCGGTGTTGCTGAAGGCGGTATCGATGCGCTTAAAGCTGAAGTTCGTAAGAACATGGAACGTGAACTAGCTCAAGCAGTTAAGACTAAGATCAAAGAACAAGCGATTGACGGTCTGGTTAAAGAGAACGCAATTGACGTTCCTTCTGCAGTTGTTGACCAAGAAATCGGTGTACTACGTCAGCAAGCAGCTCAACGTTTTGGTGGTAACCCTGAAGCGGCAGAACAACTTCCTCGCGAATTGTTTGAAGAGCAAGCTCGACGTCGTGTAGTTGTTGGCCTTCTACTTGGTGAAGTGATCAAGACTGAAGAGCTAAAAGCTGATGATGAGAAAGTGAAAGCACTTATCTCAGAAATGGCAACAGCGTACGAAGATCCATCTGAAGTGATCTCTTACTACGAGCAAAATGAAGAAATGATGAACAACATGCGTAATGTTGCTCTGGAAGAGCAAGCGGTTGATGCAATCATTGCTAAAGCTCAGGTTTCTGATAAAGAAACTGACTTCAACGAGCTAATGAACCAACAGCAACCTGCTTAATATCAGGCTGTAAGGTAAAAATTAGCTAATTTGCTTAATAATGGTCCGCATGAAGTCTTCATCCGGGCCATATTTTTACCTTTTTATATAAGTGTCTATTGCGCATAAGTTAAGCACTTACATAAGAATTTTCATCTAAACCTTGTTAAATCTTACTGAATAGATAGATACTTATATAAATTGGTATTTTTTAGGGATATAAGAAAATGAGCTACCAAGATAAAAACGCAATGTCTCCAATTGTTGATGCGCTAGTACCAATGGTTGTAGAACAAACTTCTCGCGGCGAACGCTCGTACGATATCTATTCTCGCTTACTAAAAGAGCGAGTGATTTTCCTAACTGGTCAGGTTGAAGATCATATGGCGAATCTTGTCGTGGCTCAGTTGCTTTTCCTTGAGTCAGAGAATCCAGATAAAGATATCTTCCTATACATCAACTCTCCGGGTGGCAGTGTAACTGCGGGCATGTCTATTTACGACACTATGCAATTTATCAAGCCAAACGTGAGCACAGTCTGTATGGGACAAGCATGTTCTATGGGGGCATTCTTACTTGCTGGTGGAGCCGAAGGCAAACGCTATTGCTTGCCTAGCTCACGTGTGATGATTCACCAGCCATTGGGCGGCTTCCAAGGTCAGGCTTCTGATATTCAGATCCATGCGCAAGAAATCTTAACCATCAAGAAAAAACTGAATAAGTTACTTGCTGAACACACAGGTCAGCCGCTAGAAGTGGTTGAAGGTGATACTGACCGTGACAACTTTATGTCTGCGGAACAAGCAGTAGAGTACGGTTTAGTGGATGCGGTATTGAATCATCGCGGTGAATAATAAAACCAGCTTGAGTGTAGGACCATCTTTTTCGAGAAAATCGGTCAAAATTGATATACACTCAAATCAACAAGGTAAAGGCTAAGAGGTTAGCGAATGACAGATAAAAGCAAAGAGGGCAGCAGTGGAAAATTGCTATATTGCTCTTTCTGCGGTAAAAGCCAGCACGAAGTTCGCAAGCTAATTGCAGGTCCTTCTGTTTACATTTGTGACGAATGTGTCGATCTTTGTAACGACATTATTCGTGAAGAAATCAAAGATGTTCTTCCTAAGAAAGAGTCTGAAGATCTTCCGACTCCTCGCAATATTCGCGAGCATCTTGATGACTATGTAATTGGTCAGGACTACGCGAAAAAAGTGCTCGCTGTTGCGGTATATAACCACTATAAGCGTTTACGTAATGGTGATACGACAGCAGAAGGTGTTGAGCTTGGTAAGAGCAACATTCTTTTGATTGGACCAACAGGTAGCGGAAAAACACTACTTGCTGAGACTCTAGCTCGTTTCTTGGATGTGCCATTTACTATGGCCGATGCTACGACGTTAACCGAAGCGGGTTACGTTGGTGAAGATGTTGAAAACATCATCCAAAAACTGCTGCAGAAATGCGATTATGACGTGGCGAAAGCAGAACGCGGTATAGTTTATATTGATGAAATCGATAAGATTTCACGTAAAGCTGAAAACCCATCGATCACTCGTGATGTATCTGGTGAAGGCGTGCAGCAAGCACTATTGAAACTGGTTGAAGGTACCGTTGCTTCAGTACCACCTCAAGGTGGACGTAAGCATCCTCAACAAGAGTTCTTGCAGGTTGATACCTCTAAGATCCTCTTCATTTGTGGTGGTGCATTTGCTGGTCTGGATAAAGTGATTGAGCAGCGTGTTGCTACAGGTACTGGTATTGGTTTTGGTGCAGATGTTCGTTCTAAAGACGAAACCAAAACAGTGGGTGAACTGTTCATGCAAGTTCAACCTGAAGACTTAGTAAAGTATGGATTAATTCCTGAGTTTATTGGTCGTCTTCCTGTGACAACTACATTGACAGAACTTGATGAAGCGGCACTGATTCAGATCCTTTGTGAACCAAAGAATGCGTTGACTAAGCAATATTCTGCGCTGTTTGAATTAGAAAATGCTGAGCTGGAATTCCGCGAAGACGCACTAAAAGCGATTGCCAAAAAAGCAATGGATCGTAAAACTGGTGCTCGTGGCCTTCGTTCAATTCTTGAGGGGGTACTGCTTGATACTATGTACGAGCTTCCTTCTTCTGAGGATGTGAGCAAAGTAGTTATCGATGAATCAGTCATCAATGGTGAATCTGAACCGTTACTTATTTATAACGGAAAAGACAGTCAGGCTGCTGGCGGAGAATAACCGCTAGACAATTGATTTAGAAAGGAGGTAAGTAATTACCTCCTTTTTTTTATTCATTTGTTGAATCCCTTTAAATTGACCCCATATACTTTTCATAAGAATAAACGGATAGAGAGATAAATATGAACTTGGAACGTTCCGAACGTATCGAGATTCCAGTGCTGCCACTGCGTGATGTTGTGGTTTATCCGCATATGGTTATTCCTTTGTTTGTTGGCCGTGAAAAATCGATCAGTTGCCTGGAATCGGCAATGGATAACAACAAGCAAATCCTTTTAGTTGCCCAAAAAGAAGCAGATACAGACGAGCCTGTTATTGATGATCTGTTTGACATTGGTACGGTAGCGACCATTCTTCAGTTACTAAAACTGCCTGATGGTACGGTAAAAGTACTGGTTGAAGGCCAGCAACGAGCTAAGATTCATCAGTTTAAAGAAAATGACTTTTTCCTAGCCGATGCCGAGTATCTGACTACTCCGGATCTTGATGAGAAAGAACAAGAAGTGATTGTGCGTAGCGCTATCAATCAGTTTGAAGGCTTTATCAAATTAAATAAAAAGATCCCGCCAGAGGTTCTTACCTCATTAAATGGTATTGATGATGCCGCTCGTTTAGCGGATACCATCGCC
Organism: Vibrio sp. UBA2441; assembly: GCA_002342685.1. GTDB lineage: Bacteria > Pseudomonadota > Gammaproteobacteria > Enterobacterales > Vibrionaceae > Vibrio. Next base: position 14,528 of record DDQN01000044.1, on the reverse strand, counting down.
GCTCACATGCCTCTAAAGTTGGCTGAGAAGCAGCAGGTCCTTGAGATTATTGACGTTAATGAACGTCTTGAATATTTAATGGGGCAAATGGAATCGGAAATCGACCTGTTACAGGTTGAAAAACGCATTCGTGGCCGCGTTAAAAAGCAAATGGAAAAATCTCAGCGTGAGTATTATCTCAACGAGCAGATGAAAGCGATTCAGAAAGAGTTAGGTGACATGGATGATGCACCGGACGAATTTGAAACACTGAAGAAGAAAATTGAAGACTCAAAAATGCCTCAGGAAGCTCGCGAGAAAACCGAGCAAGAGCTGCAAAAACTGAAAATGATGTCACCGATGTCGGCAGAAGCAACGGTTGTGCGTAGCTACATTGATTGGATGGTCGGTGTACCTTGGGCAAAACGTTCTAAAGTGAAGAAGAACTTGGCGAAAGCAGAAGAGGTTCTAAACCATGACCACTACGGCCTTGAGCGAGTGAAAGAGCGTATCCTTGAGTATTTGGCGGTGCAGAACCGTATCAACAAGCTTAAAGGGCCTATCTTGTGTTTGGTAGGGCCTCCGGGCGTTGGTAAAACCTCTTTGGGACAATCTATTGCTTCAGCAACGGGGCGTAAGTATGTTCGCATGGCGCTGGGTGGCGTACGTGACGAAGCGGAAATTCGTGGTCACCGTCGTACCTATATCGGTTCATTACCAGGCAAGCTGATTCAAAAAATGTCTAAGGTTGGGGTTAAGAACCCATTGTTCCTGCTGGATGAGATAGACAAAATGTCTTCTGATATGCGTGGCGATCCATCATCTGCGCTGTTGGAAGTGCTTGATCCTGAGCAGAACAATGCATTTAACGACCATTACCTGGAAGTGGATTACGATCTGTCTGATGTCATGTTTGTCGCGACGTCTAATTCTATGAATATTCCAGGCCCATTACTCGACCGTATGGAAGTAATTCGTCTGTCTGGTTATACAGAAGATGAAAAGCTGAATATTGCTAAGCGTCATTTGGTTGACAAGCAGATGCAACGTAATGGATTAAAACCAGGTGAAGTAGAAATTGAAGATTCTGCTATTACGGGAATTATCCGTTACTATACTCGCGAAGCGGGTGTGCGTGGAATGGAACGTGAGATTTCTAAAATCTGCCGTAAAGCAGTGAAAAATATCTTGCTGGAAAAAGACTTAAAACAACTTACCGTCAATATGGACAACCTTAAAGAGTACTTGGGTGTTCAGCGTTTTGATTACGGTAAGGCGGATGAAAGCAATCGTATTGGGCAAGTAACGGGCCTTGCTTGGACAGAGGTCGGTGGTGATTTACTGACAATCGAAACCGAATCAATGCCAGGTAAAGGTAAGCTTACTCAAACAGGTTCTCTTGGCGATGTGATGCAAGAGTCTATTCAAGCGGCGATGACGGTGGTTCGTTCACGGGCCAAAAAATTGGGAATAAATGAAGATTTCTACGAAAAAAGAGATATTCATGTGCATGTTCCTGAAGGGGCAACGCCGAAAGACGGACCAAGTGCTGGTATCGCTATGTGCACTGCTTTAGTGTCTAGTTTAACGGGTAACCCAGTTCGCGCAGAAGTGGCAATGACCGGTGAAATCACCCTTCGTGGAGAGGTTTTACCGATCGGTGGTCTGAAAGAGAAACTGCTCGCTGCTCACCGTGGCGGTATCAAAACAGTATTGATTCCTAAAGACAATGAACGCGATTTAGAAGAGATTCCTGACAACGTTATTGCGGATTTGGTCATTAAGCCAGTTCAATGGATTGATGAAGTATTAAGCGTTGCTTTGGAAAATGACCCTGCAGGATTTACCGTAGAGCCTTCAAAATAGTGACGTGTAGCAAAAATAAGTAAAGAATTACGCTGACTAAGCAGAAAAATGCTTGTCAGCGTTTTTTTTGGCAGCTAAGTTAAGCAACTGTTGCTCGAAGCTATATTCCTAAAGGCTTGGAGCTAATAAAAAATCATAAACGGAACGAATGTTACCTAATACAAAAATAACAGGTAACGAAAAGGGGAATAAACGTGAATAAGACACAATTAGTAGAACAAATTGCAGAAAATGCAGATATTTCAAAAGCGTCAGCAGGTCGTGCACTTGATGCATTTATTGAAGCCGTAACAGAAACATTAACCGCTGAAGAGCAAGTTGCTCTTGTTGGTTTTGGTACTTTTAGCGTTCGCACTCGTGCTGCTCGTACAGGTCGTAACCCTAAAACTGGCGAAGAGATTCAAATCGCAGAAGCTAAAGTACCTGCATTCAAAGCTGGTAAAGCACTTAAAGAAGCTTGTAACTAATCAAGCCGAGACAGTATTTTGTCTTGAGGTAATTCGAGTATAAATATGCGCATCACACTGGTGCGCATTTCTTTTTCTGATATTATTCAGCTATTCAACCTTTTGTGAGCTAAGAAAGTATTTCCGGCTCAATCTTTGGAGACAAGTAAGATTATGATGGATCGATTACGCGAAGGCGTGAACAGCATCGCGGTTAAGATTATCCTTGGACTAATTATCCTCTCTTTCGTATTTGCTGGTGTAGGTAGTTATATCATTGGTGGTGGAAGTAACGCAGCCGCAAAAGTGAACAATACAGAAATTGGCCGCAACGCTTTTGAACAGGCTTATACAAACGAACGTAACCGTATGCAGTCCCAAATGGGAGATTACTTTGCTAATCTGCTTGCAGACCCTACCTATGTTCAATCTTTCCGCAAATCAATTTTAGACAGAATGATCAACGAAATCCTTCTGGAGCAGTATGCTGAATCTTTGGGATTGCGGATTAGCGACAGTCAGATTCGTAAACAGTTACTGCAAATGCCAGAGTTTCAGAATGACGGTAAATTCGATCAAGAAGTCTACGCCGCTACATTGCGTCGTGCGGGCTATACTGTTGATGGTTTTGCAGAATACCTGCGTCGCGATTTAACTCGTCAGCAAGTGCTCAACGCACTACAAAGCAGTGAATTTTCACTGAGCAATGAAGTTAAGGCTCAGGGTGAGTTGCTAACGCAAACACGCGACATTCGCACTATCTCGCTTAACTTGGAAGAGTACGCGAAGAATATCTCTTTGACTGATGAAGAGTTGCAATCGTATTACGACGAAAATCCAGCCAGCTATACACGCCCAGAGCAGGTTAAGGTTTCATTTATTGAACTTTCTGCACAAGCACTAAAAGAGCATACACAGGTTAGTGATGAAAAAGCTGAGCAGTATTATCAAGAACAGATTGATAAGTACTCTACCGCTGAACAGCGCCAACTAAGCCATATTCTAGTTCAGGGTGATGATCAGGCAAAAGCTCAAGCTATTCTTGATGAGCTGAATGCAGGTGCGGATTTTGCTGCCTTGGCAAAAGAAAAGTCTGAAGACATTGGTAGCTCTGAAGAGGGTGGTTCATTAGGCTGGGTTGAAAAAGATGTAATGGACCCAGATTTCGAAACTGCTGCGTTTGCGCTGGCAAACGTAGGCGATACGACAGAATTAGTGAAGTCTGCATTTGGTTATCACATCATTAAGCTAGATGCACTGAAAACTGCTCAAGCTAAGCCGTTTACTGAAGTTGCCACCGAAATCAAAGGCGAAATTGCTGATCAGCAAGCGATAGCGAAATTCTACTCACTGCAGAATGAATTAGAAATAGTTGCATTTGAATATCCTGATTCACTGGATGATGCGGCTAAAGCTATTTCACAACCAATCCAAACTACCGACTTTATTTCGCAAGCGACTGCACCAGAGTTATTACGTAACCCTAGCGTTCTACAGGCTATTCTAAGCGCTGAAGTGAAAGACGAAGGGCTGAACTCTGAAGTGATTGAAGTTGCACCTGAGCACGTTATCGTGGTGCGTGTTGAAGATATACGCAATGAAGCGGTATTACCATTTGATGAAGTGAAAGACCAAGTGGTTGCTCAGCTTTCAATGGTGAACGGTGAGAAAAAAGCGTTAGAATTGGCTACGGCTGTTGTGGATGGCTTGAAAGCTGGAAATACAGATGTTGTCGCGGAAAGTGATCTGGCTTTTGGAGAGTCTGAATCTATCGACCGTGGTAACCCGTTAGCACAAACTGTTTTTGCTATGGTTAAGCCTGAGCAAGAGCAGTCTACTTATGCTCAAACTAAAGATCTACAGGGTGACATCATCATTATTGCGCTGGATAAAGTTGTTACTAGTGAAGATGCGAGTTTTAACACTCAAATCGGTGCTCAACTTGTACGTTCAAATACTCAGCAGGATATTGAATCTATCGTGAAAACGCTTAGAGACAGTGCTGACATAGAGTATTACATTGTGAATGCTCAGCCGTAAAAATTTGTTAATTAATGATTAAGTTAACGGGCCGCATAAGCGGCCCGTTCTATTTTTGCCCTTTCAAGGCAGACAAAAAACGGCAACTTATAGATGATGAGTTCTCTAATTCGTCTTGAAGGAGTCTGTTTATGAAGAAAGTTAATCTATTAAACCTATTTCTAGTGTCCCTATTATTTGTTCTGCCCAGCCATGCAACTGTCGAAATGAAGCAAAAAGCACCACAATACGAAGGCATTGAAATTACAGTCAATATAAATGACGGAACATTAGAAGAGCTCTCCACTTTACTTTCTGGAGTGGGAGAAAAGAAAGCCCAACTTATTATCGATTATAGAGAAAAGAATGGTGCTTTTGAAATCGCTGATGACTTGAAAAAAGTGAAAGGCATAGGGCAAGGGCTGGTAGATAGAAACCGGGATAGGATTAAACTTTAACAGTGATTTTCATGTCAGCAAATATTTAATGCCAGTAGTACTTACTGCTGGCATTTTTTAAATTAACCTACTTTAGTGGATGGCTCTTAGTCACTCTGCTGCCGTTTACTAACTCTTGTCATCACAGCGGCCATGACACCAAAAATCACACCGGCTAAATGAGCTTCAATGGCTACTTTTGCATTAATTAGTTCTGCAGTGCTTTCTGGTGCACCAAAGAACTGTTCATAAGCAACTTTGCCGATAACACCAATGACCAGTAACCAACTGGACTTTCTCCCTTCGAACACTTCGGATAGAGCATAGAAGGCGAATAAGCCATGCAGCACACCGGAAAGGCCTGCATAAATGCCTAAATTGGAATACAGTAAGCTACTACCTACAAACAGTGCGGAAGACAATAGAATGAGGAACAGGCTTTTGCTAGTCGGTCGAAATAGGAAAGCGATTACCCATAATGCAGTCATGTTCATCACGAGATGAATGTTGTTGGTATGGGTAAAATTTCCTGATAGGATACGCCACCATTCACCTTGCTCTATTAAACGAATATTCCACAACATTACTGCTTGATATTGGGGTAATTGGGATACCGTGCATAGTATAGTAATTATGGTTAAGAAAAAGGTTCTATTCACTCTATGTCTCGATATTGTGCTCAATGTGGAAAGGCGAAGAAAGCGTGTATCTGCGCTTGGATTCAGAAACTTACGGCAGAAACTGAGCTTATCATTCTTCAGCATCCGACTGAAGTGAACCGCGCAAAAGGTACAGCAAAAATACTCACATTGTCTCTAACCAATAGCCATAATTTTGTTGGTGAAGACTTTTCTACTCATACAGAGCTTAATCAATTGTTAGATGATAGAACTTATCGTCATCTCCTTTTATATCCTTCTCAAAATGCCATCTCGCTTGATGATAATTTGGTAACAGTCACCGCAGATAATAAGAAATTAAGGGTGGTTCTTTTAGATGGTACCTGGAAAAAAGCTTATAAGATGTACCATCTTTCGCGGAACCTGCAAAGTCTTCAAACTTACGTTCTGCCAGAGGTATTGAAAGGCAACTATACAATTCGTAAAGCCCCGGATGCTAATAGTTTATCAACGGTTGAAGCAGGTTATCATGCGTTGTCTATTCTTGAGCCACAAGTTGATTTCCTACCCTTACTGACGGCCTTTGAGTCTATGGTTGATTTTTATTTGCAACAGATCCCAAAAGAAGTAGTACAGCAAAACTATAAATTATCGGAGTAAAATGTAGTAGATTTTAGAGGGTGTTCTATTTCACGCCACTTTAGTTACACTGAACAAAATTCAACGTTATTTTTACCTTGTCGTTTAACTCGATACATAGCTTCATCTGCTTGTTGATATACAGTATCAAAGTTGACCTCTGAATTTTCGAAATTACAGATGCCAATGCTGAAACCTATTTTGGCCTCTCCATTCTCTAATCGGATAGGTCGGGCAACATGAGATAGAATTCTTTCAGAAAATAGTGCTAAATTCTCTTTGGTAGTATTAGTGCAAAATACCACAAATTCATCACCACCTAACCGGGCAACATGAGCGTTTTCAGGGGCTTCAGCGACGAGCCATTGTGCTACCTGAATGAGTAAATTGTCACCGGCTTTATGACCTAAATGATCATTGACGGCTTTGAAATTATCTATATCGATGAAAATTATTGCAGATGATGAGTTTTTGTTCGTTTGACAAAACTGGTGAAATTCCTGCTCTAAGGTGGCTCGATTGAGTAGATTTGTTAAAGGGTCTAGGCTGGCAAGCTTCGATAATTCAAGCTCATAACGCTTTTCCTGAGTAATGTCGATATGTGTCCCCATCATTCTAAGGGGAGTACCCTGGTTATCAAATTCAACAACCCGACCACGATCAGAGACCCAACTGTGGCTGCCATCCTTATGTAGCATACGATGAACAGCTTGATAAGACTCACTGTCACCGGCTAGATGGGAGTTTAAAGCATCGATAACTTCTTCACTGTCATCGGGGTGAAGTTTGCTTTTCCACACATCGACAGTTGCTTCTAGCTCACTAGAATTAAAGCCGAGCATTTTTCCCCACTCCATATTGAAAATAGTGAGTTTACGTGTTGGTACATGTTGTTCCCATAAACATAAGCCTGTGCCATCGAGTGCCGCATTAAGCTTTTCTTCTAAACGAGATTTCTCGCTTTTTAACAATGTATTCTCACGTTCTAGTTCTGAGATTCTACGTTGTAATTCTCTGTAGCTGTCGTGATTGCGTTTATCTACAATGTCTTCCATTTGAGATCCAATAAATATCGTCGAGAAATTAGCATTAAAACTCAACCTTAATTGTGTGAAGAAAAAAGCTGCTGATGCAACTTTTGAGCATAGCCATCCGTCATTGCTGCGATATAGTCGCAGATTACCCGCATTCCGTCATGGTGTTTTTCATGTGCTTCTAGCCACTTCTGCTTGGTTGTTTCTGGGAGTAACCGTTCTGGGTCAGCACTAAGCGCTTCAAACAAGTCCATGACAATTTGCTGGCCTTTGTATTCGACAATTTGTACCTCTGGGATTTGGATAACATAGTCGTTCACAAAGTGTTTAAATACAGAGAGCGCTTTTGACAAGCTCTCTTCCAGATAAGCATTGTGGCTTAGTAAGATGTTTTCAAATTGAGCTTCTTTAACCGGATGTATAGCGGCATTAGTAAGGAATGTATTGACGATGCCACCAATGGCGTCTTTTCGTAGATAATGCTCACCAGAGAAAAGCATCTCACCAATGGTATTGATGTTTTCTTCGAACCAGATATCACCGCAGTTGGCTAATTTACTTGCTGCAGCTTCTTGCCATTGTTGACGGTTTACCATGCCTAATACTATGGCATCTTCAAGATCATGGACGCCATAGGCGATATCATCGGCCAATTCCATGATTGAGCAGTCCAACGACTTAAATGCAGTTTTATTGTGTTTTAATGGATCCGTGATTGTTTTTTTAATGGAAGAAAACAGCTGTTTGTCTGTTTCCGATAGCGGTTCTAATACCCAATTGAAGTCTTCTTTATCGCAGTCGTAAATGCCTTTTGCCGGACTCCATTCTTTGGCCTTTAATCGGCGTTGATGAGGTACGGGATCGGGTAAACGTACACTGCGAACTTGGCTTAATAGAGCGGGGTATTTCAATAACCCGAGTAGAGTTCTCCGGGATAAATTCATCCCGTGGGATTTGGTATAAGGTTCTAGCTGAGTAATGATACGAAATGTTTGAGCGTTTCCCTCAAAGCCGCCATGCTCGCGCATAGCATAGTTAAGAGCAACCTCTCCGCCATGTCCAAAAGGGGGGTGGCCGATATCGTGAGCAAGGCAAAGTGATTCGATTAAACTGGCGGAAGGGAGCAGGTGATCATATTCTGGTTGTTTTACCTGGATTTGAGCCAGAATTCCAGAACCGATTTGTGCCGCTTCTAAGGAATGGGTCAAACGGGTGCGGTGAAAGTCGTTGACGCCAGTTCCGTGAACTTGAGTTTTTGCCTGAAGGCGACGAAATGCGGCAGAATGCAGAATACGAGCCCGATCTCGCTGATAAGGATCACGATGATCCCTTCGCCTAAGCTTATGCTCATTATTGATTCGTTGCTGCCAAAGTTCGTTCTGTTTGTTATCCATAATCAATCCTGCATGCATAGTCAATCCTGACTAATCAACTGCTTATGGTTTAATAATGCGCTGAAATTTTGAACGAGTCTAGAGGAATTCGCAGAGAGTATTGTAATAGAATAAGCGACTTAGAAGTAAGTCGCTATAGTAAATAAACAATATGGGAGAGATTGTTACTATTTATATAGGTAACTGTTCACAACGTTTTCCAAATATTCTTGTTTTCCAGACGCTTTGATTGGTTGAATATTTCTATCAAGAGCATGATTGGCGACATCTTCAAGGTTCCAGTCTCCAGACAGAATCTTTTTACCCAAATCGTCATTCCAGTCAGCGTAACGATTAGCGATATTTTTAGACAATAGGTCATTTTCTATCATGTTAGCGGCAATTTCTAATGCCTTTGCCATGGTGTCCATACCACCAATGTGACCGTGGAAAAGATCTTCAACGTCGATAGATGGTCGTCTTAGGCGAGCGTCGAAGTTAAAACCACCCGTTGTAAATCCGCCAGCCTTAAGTATTTCATACATGACAAGGGCATTTTCTTCTACGCTATTAGGGAACTGGTCAGTATCCCAACCTAACTGTGGGTCACCACGGTTAGCGTCGATTGACCCAAATAAGCCTAATGACGTGGCTGTGGCGATTTCATGCTGGAAGCTGTGTCCTGCCAATGTGGCGTGGTTTGCTTCGATATTTACTTTTACTTCTTTTTCTAATCCGAACTGCTTCAAAAACCCATACACAGTGGCCGTATCATAATCGTATTGATGTTTGGTTGGTTCCTGCGGTTTTGGTTCAATAAGAATAGTCCCTTTAAAGCCTATTTTATGTTTATGTTCAACGACCATTTGCATTAATCGACCAAGTTGCTGCCTTTCTTGACGTAAATCGGTGTTGAGAAGGGTTTCATAACCTTCACGACCACCCCAGAGCACATAGTTTTCCCCGCCAAGGCGCTTTGTCGCCCCCATGGCGTTAAATATCTGAGTTGCTGCATAGGCAAACACTTTGGGATCAGGATTTGTACCAGCCCCTGACATATAACGAGGGTTAGAGAACGCGTTTGCCGTACCCCATAATAGCTTCATTCCTGTTTCTGCTTGTTTTTGTTCCAGCACATCTACCATAGTGGCAAAATTATTAACATACTCTTTAATTGAGCTGCCTTCAGGTGCTACATCGGTATCATGGAAGCAGTAATAAGGCACGTCCAGTTTAGTGAAAAACTCAAATGCCGCATTTGCTTTCATTCGCGCCATTTCCATTGCGTCGCCATCTCTGTGCCATTCTCTGTCAAAGGTGCCAGAACCAAATACGTCAGACCCTGGCCAGCAGAAGTTGTGCCAGTAGCAAGCCGCAAACCTTAAGTGGTCTTTCATTGATTTCCCAAGAATAATTCTCTCAGGATCGTATTGTTTAAATGCTAAGGGGTTGCTTGACTCATTTCCTTCGTATTTTATCTTGGTTATATTCTTGAAAAATTCGTTCATAGCCATTTGTTCCATTTGGTTGTTTTCTTGGTTAATTAATATTTGGCTGATATTGGAATTGAATCAATTATGAAATTTAGTAATAAAATTCATGTTTTTATTTATTGTGTTGTAGATCTCATTATGGCTTTGTTCGGTCAGATTTATATGAGTTAACACAGGGTGAATATGCTGTTTGATTTCTGTTGTTTTACCTAAATAATTGTTTTGCATGGATAATTAATCACTTTGTTTTTTTGGCTTTGTATTTAGTAAGATAATTAAACTTATTAATAACTGAATCATGATCACAGTTAATTAAAAAAACAAAAAATCATAAAACTTAAGTTAAATCCATGAAGAGATTTTTTTTAATTATCGTTTAGAGTTTTTAATATTCACACGAAACAGTGAATGTACCCATACATTAATTAACAGAAATTGACGTGATACAAAGGACAGTAGAATGAAAAAAATCATAACCCTCTTATGCGCAGTTCTAATTAGTATTAGTGCTCCGGTTTTTGCGAAATCCGTAAAAATTGGAATGGTAATTGACGATTTACGCCTGGAGAGATGGCAAAAAGACAGAGACATTTTTGTAAACACAGCAGAAAAGCTTGGGGCTAAAATTTATGTACAGTCTGCCAACGGCAATGAACAGACTCAGATTTCACAAATTGAGAACATGATTTCCAGAGGCGTTGATGTTCTTGTCATCATTCCTACCAATGGCGAGGTGTTATCAAATGTCATTAAAGAAGCAAAACGCGATGGAATCCAAGTGCTTGCTTATGACCGCCTGATTAACAATGCTGATATAGATTTTTATCTGTCGTTCGATAATGAACGAGTAGGTGAGATGCAAGCTGAAGCTATGTTAGCGGCAACACCAACGGGTCGTTATTTCTTAATGGGAGGCTCTCCAGTAGATAACAATGCCAAGCTGTTCCGTAAAGGACAGATGAATGTTTTACAACCCAAAATTGATTCAGGTGATATCAAAGTGGTTGGAGATCAATGGGCGGATTTCTGGCTAGCAGAAAATGCGTTAAAAATTATGGAAAATGCTTTAACTGCAAATAATAACAATATTGATGTTGTGGTTGCCTCAAATGATTCTACCGCTGGTGGTGCTATTCAGGCTTTGGATGCTCAGGGCTTAGCTGGCAAAGTATCCATTTCAGGTCAAGATGCCGATTTAGCTGCTGTACGTCGAATCGTCGATGGTACTCAAACAATGACTGTTTATAAACCTATTGTTGCATTGGCTCAACGAGCTGCTGAAATCGCGGTAGTGCTTGGAAATGGTGATGCACCTCGTCAAAACGCTCAATTAAATAACGGTACGAAAGAGGTTCCTGCCTGGTTACTGGAGCCAATTGCTGTTGATGCGAACAATCTTAAGAAAACCGTTATTGCTGATGGCTTCCACAAAGAGAGTGATATTTACCGTAATTAAGTTTATTTGGTCAGGCGTTAAGCAATGACTTAACGCCTCTAGTTTAGTCAAGAGGTTGAGTGTTATGTCTCCACTATTAGAGATGCACAATATCGTTAAGTGTTTTGGGCCAGTTAAAGCTCTGGACGGGGTAAGTATCCGGTTAGAACATGGTGAGATTCTATCCCTCTGTGGTGAAAATGGTTCGGGTAAATCAACCCTGATGAAAGTGTTATGCGGTATCTACCCATACGGTGACTATCAGGGTGAAATACGATATATGGGGAACAAAATTGAACCTAAAAGCATAGCTGATACTGAAGCATTGGGCATCGCTATAATTCATCAAGAACTTACCATGGTTAAAGAGTTAAGTATCTTGGAGAACCTTTTTTTAGGTGCAGAGCTGTGCCGTTTCGGGATCATGGACTATGAGTTAATGCACTTTGAGGCTGAGAAGCTATTGAATAAGGTCAACTTATCTGTTTCGCCGGAAACGAAAGTGGGCGATCTCGGTGTTGGTCAACAGCAATTGGTTGAAATAGCAAAAGCGATATCGAAAAATGCCAAATTGTTGGTTCTGGATGAACCGACAGCACCACTCACAGAATCTGAAACCGAGATATTGTTAAATTTGGTTAAAGAGCTGAGAGAGACCGGTGTAAGTTGCATCTATATTTCACATAAGCTCGGAGAAGTGAAAGCGATTTCCGACCATATCTGCGTTATTCGGGATGGAACGCATATTGGAACGCGTGAAGCTACGGGTATGTCCACAGATGACATCATTACTATGATGGTTGGTCGCGAGATGAAACAACTTTTCCCAAGAGAAGAGCATGATATCGGAGAGGTGGTCTTGCGGGTTAATAATGCAAACGCCTGGGATAGAGCAAACTCTTCCATTCCAAAAGTGAGAAATGCCAACTTTGAATTACGTAAAGGTGAAATTTTAGGGGTGTCTGGGTTGGTTGGTGCTGGTCGAACCGAACTTATGGAGTGTCTATATGGCTGTTATCTCGGTCGATATGAAGGGCAATACTATCTAAATGGGCAAGAACTTAAAACGGGCAGTAGTCGCGACGCACTAGTAGCGGGAATTGCAATGGTACCAGAAGACCGCAAGCGTAACGGTATTATTCCAATAATGTCAGTTGGTCAGAATATGTCTCTAGCAGCCCTTGATCAATTTTCGTCTGCGGGTGTCTTAAACGATACCTTAGAGGCGAATACTATTGCCGACGGTGTGAAAAAACTGACCGTTAAAACTCCGAACACTGAAATTGCAATTAAAAACTTATCTGGGGGTAATCAACAGAAAGCCATTTTAGCCCGATTCTTGATGGTTAAACCCAGCGTTCTTATTTTAGACGAACCAACTCGAGGTATTGATGTTGGAGCGAAATATGAAATATATAAGTTAATGTTTAAATTAGTAAAATCTGGTATTAGCATCATCATGGTCTCTTCCGAGCTGCCTGAGGTTTTGGGGATTAGCGATCGTGTTCTGGTCATGCATGAAGGCAAAATTAAAGGCGATTTGATTAATGAAAACCTCACTCAAGAAATTATTATGGAATGTGCTTTATCTGAAGGAGTTGCAGCATGACAGAGCAAACAGGCGAATTAAATAAAGTCAGCAGCAGTAGCATGCTTGAAAAGCTAAAAAAGATGAACGTTCAGCTTTTGGTTATGGCAGTGGCAATTGTATTTATCATGCTGTTCTTCAGTGTTATGACCGACTGGAGCTATTTGACCCCTAGAAACATTTCAAACTTGTTTAGGCAAACGGCGATTACAGGCATTTTGGCCATCGGTATGGTGTTTGTCATAATTAGTGGTGAAATAGATCTTTCTGTAGGCTCTATGATGGGTCTGCTAGGTGGGGTAGCGGCTATCTTAGATGTTTGGTTTGGACTGCCTTTACCATTAACCATCGCCATAACTCTGGTATCCGGATTTGCGCTTGGGGTTTGGAATGGCTGGTGGGTTGCTTATCGCAAGGTTCCTTCTTTTATTGTGACTTTGGCAGGAATGCTAGCATTTAGGGGGATTTTAATAGGTATCACGGACGGTACTACCGTAGCACCAACTTCCGATGCGATGGCAATTATCGGTCAGAGTTATCTGCCTGACATGGTCAGCCTAATGATTGGTATTGGATGTCTGGCTATGTATTTTTTCTGGCAACAGAAAAGAGGCATTACGCGTAAAAAGTATCATTTGTCAGTTGCTTCAACCCAAACGGTATTGGCTAAAAATGCATTGGCGGGTATTGCCGTTTTGACGATAATATTTTTACTCAATGATTATCGTGGCGTGCCTACACCAGTGCTATTACTTGCGACCTTTTTGGTTATAGGGTCTTTCATTGCGACAAAAACCCGCTTTGGACGCCGAATTTACGCTATTGGTGGCAATATAGATGCGAGCAGGCTATCAGGTATTAATGTCGAAAAAACCAAACTTTCTGTCTATGCGATGAATGGCTTTCTAGTTGCAATTGCAGCATTGATATTGAGTTCCCGGTTAGGCGCTGGTTCACCTTCGGCTGGGAATATCGCTGAGCTGGACGCGATTGCTGCTTGTGTAATTGGTGGCACGAGTATGGCTGGTGGAGTAGGTACAGTCATTGGCGCCGTTATCGGGGCTTTCATTATGGCGTCGCTGGACAATGGCATGAGTATGATGGATGTTCCAACGTTCTGGCAGTATATCGTTAAAGGCGGAATATTGTTGCTGGCAGTTTGGATGGATAGCGCGTCAAAACAGCATCGTTAATGATTAATAGGAAAAAGGGTTGGCTTAAGGCCAACCCTTTTTCCTTAATACTTAGAGGTAATTGGATAAACGAGATTAATGATTTGACCGTTCTCTATCTCTATATTCTTTAGGGGTATTATCAATGTCTTTTTTAAATACCGAATACATATATTGCAGAGAAGGGTAACCGCATAGTTCTGAGATTTCCTGAATGGGTAGCTCGGTATTTTTTAACAAACTACATGCTCTGGTGAGCTTAGAATTATGAATTTCCTGATGTATTGAATGGCCTCGTTCTAATTTAAAACGGCCTTCCATATTTGAGCGCGAAATACCCACGTAGGTGAGCACTTGCTCAACCTTAATTCCTTTACAGGCATGATGTCTTATATAGTGCATTGCCTGAATAATGAGATGGACCCAC
>DDQN01000058.1:4089-46834 GCA_002342685.1 Vibrio sp. UBA2441 | reverse complement strand
TAGCACCCGGCTGACCATTTGTACCATCCTGACCATCAGCACCTGCTAGACCAGCAGCTCCATCTGCACCTGTATCACCTTTAGGACCTACTGCACCTGTATCACCTTTAGCTCCATCAGCGCCAGCATCACCTTTAGCTCCATCAGCGCCAGCATCACCTTTAGGACCTACTGCACCTGTCTCACCTTTCAATGCCGAATTCACTGGGCCAATATAGGTACCATTACTATCAAAAAGGTCTATACCACCCACCGATAATGAATTAGCGGTCACATCCCCCGTTACGTTCTCGGCTGTTTGTGCGTAATAGGCAAAGCTTGAGGGGCTATCAAGCTGTGTGAGTGTCCCTAATCCAGGTACTGCTGGGAGCGTGATTTCATACATTAATGATTGCCCAGCGCCCAAGTTAATCAAGTTCTGACTAATTAGTTGCGCCTTATTAATCGGGATATGGCAACTCCCATTCACAAATTTACAGCTATGGCTCAGTGTTTTTACCAACTCTTTTATATCAGAGTCGCTCGAATCAGTAACAAATATTCTTACTTCAGTCTCATACTCGCCTTTAAGTGGATTTCCTTTTTCATTATCTACAATATATATTTCAAGACCACTTTGTTTATCATAATTACTCTTATTCTGCGCAGCAGATACCATACTAACTGGATGGGAAAGAATACCTATGATCGCAATTGCCAATGGCATTTGTTTAAATTTCATTTACTACCCCTATTACTAATTTATGTAATTCGATTGCCTTGATATTTAAAACACCTACACCCATAGCTATCAAAATGAGTATTCAAGCAATCAAATTTTATTTTCAATTCAAAACACACCGAACATCATTACTTAATTAAAATTTAAAAATTACGTCGCTACATCTAATTATTTCAGCGTTCACTACTCACTTTCAGAAATATGTTTACTGCACATTTCATCACTGATAAGTAAATTAAATAAGCCAACAAGAGAGTATATATGTCTCTTGTTGGCAAACGAGCTAGTACTTAATGCGAACTGTATAGCCTCCCTTATTGATAACTACTGAATCCGAAGAAGTAACAAAGCGATATGTCACATCGGGTTCGGTTACAGATGTATCCTCTCCGTCATTGACCCCATCGCCATCCGTGTCTGGATTCGTTGGATTAGGGTCAAGGCCATCAGGTACGCCATCGCCGTCTGTGTCTGGGTTGATTGGATTAGGGTCAGAGCCGTCTGGTAGACCATCACTATCGGTATCAGGATTACTTGGATCAGGGTCTATACCATCAGGTATGCCATCACCATCGGTGTCTGGGTTGTTAGTATTAGGATCAATATCATCTGGCAAACCATCGCCATCACTGTCTGTGCTGTTACTACCATCTACATCAGGATTAGTTGGCTCGGGATCTTGACCATCATTCACCCCATCGCCATCGGTGTCAGGGTTGGTTGGGTTCGGGTCAATACCATCAGGCACGCCATCACCGTCAGTGTCTGGATTGGTTGGATTAGGGTCAGAGCCGTCTGGTAGACCATCACTATCGGTATCTGGATTACTTGGATCAGGGTCTATACCATCAGGTATGCCATCACCATCGGTGTCTGGGTTGTTAGTATTAGGATCAAAATCATCTGGTAAACCGTCTTTATCTACATCGTCAACGTCATCTCTATCTACAACGGGATTAGTCGGCCTGAAATCTTCACCGTCATTGATCCCATCACCGTCGGAATCTGGGTTAGTGGGACTAGGGTCAATGCCGTCCGGCACCCCGTCACCGTCAGTGTCAGGGTTTGTAGGGTTTGGATCTGAGCCATCCGTTAGGCCATCACTGTCGGTATCCGGATTAGTCGGATCAGGGTCAATACCATCTGGCACACCATCACCATCGGTGTCTGGATTATTAGGATTCGGGTCTTTATCATCCGGTAATCCATCTTTATCGCTGTCAATGCTGCCGCTGCCGTCTACATCGGGATTGGTCGGCTCGGGATCTTGACCATCATTGACACCATCGCCATCGGTGTCAGGGTTCATTGGATTTGGGTCTATGCCATCGGGTACCCCGTCGCCATCACTGTCAGGGTTGTTTATATCGGTACCATCGAGTACCTCATCCTTATTAGACACTCCATCTTTATCTTGATCTAGTCTATCACTAGGATCCCAGGGGTGATTAATATCGGTGCCAGCAATAATTTCCGCTTTATCTGAAATTCCATCGCCATCGCTATCTTTATCACCTGGGTCTGTGCTATCTAGTGGGTTAGTACCCGCATCCACTTCTTGTTTGTCGGTTAGCCCATCACCATCGGTATCGGCATTATTGGGATCTGTGCCTAGCACTCGCTCTTCTACGTCTGTTAAGCCATCACCATCTGAATCAAGAGAATTTGGCGTGATTGGATCTGCCTCATCTAATGGATCTGAACCAAAGTCATTTTCAAAACCATCGGTTAGGCCATCATTATCGCTGTCTGGATTCAATGGGTCGGTGCCCAGATCCACTTCTTGTTTGTCTGCTATGCCATCACCATCGCTATCTGCACGCTTTGGATCTGTGCCTAATGCTTCTTCCTCTTCATCTGAGAGTCCATCTCCGTCACTATCAAGATTGGCTGAACCATTATTGTCGGTAGGATCTAGTGGGTCCTTTCCCTTAATAATTTCTTCTCCATCCGTGACCCCGTCACCATCGGAATCAGGGTTTAATGGGTTCAAACCATTATCAACCTCGAAACCATCAGTTAAGCCATCGCCGTCGGTATCGGGTTTACTGATGTCAGCGCCTATCTCTACTTCCGCCTTATCATTTAAACCATCACCATCAGAATCAGTCTCTGCATTGGGCATAGTTGAATCGGTCGGGTCGCTCCCCGCGTCGACTTCTTCTTTATCGGTATAACCGTCTCCGTCCGTGTCAGGGCTCGTTGGATTGCTACCTTGTTCCTTTTCTTCACCATCGGCTAAGCCATCGCCATCGGTATCTGGCATGAGTGGATCTGTGCCATCAATAACCTCTTGCCCATCAGACACGCCATCATCATCAGTATCAGGGTTGAGTGGGTTGGTGCCATTCTCAATTTCTTGCCCATCTGTGACCCCATCATTATCTGTATCAGGGGTTTCTGGGTCAGTGCCAAGTATGATTTCTAGCTCATCGACAATGCCATCACCATCAGTGTCTGTCTCTTTATTGGAAATTGGCGGATCGTTTGGATTTAAGGGATTTGTCCCTAAATCCACTTCTTGTTTGTCGGTGAAGCCATCACCATCGGTGTCCACTTTTAATGGGTCTGTGCCTAAGGCAACTTCTTCGACATCTGTTAAGCCATCGGCGTCAGTATCAGGTTTTGATGGATCCGTGCCTATCTCTTTTTCTTTACCATCAGTTACGCCATCGCCATCGGTATCAGGATTATGATGGTTTGAGCCATCAATCACTTCTTGTCTGTCTGAAAGACCGTCATTATCACTATCTACCTGATCACTGGGGTCATTATCATCACTCGGATCTGTGCCTGCGGCCACTTCAATAACATCGGATATCCCGTCATTATCGCTATCGACTGTGTTATTGGGGTCGCTCGAATCCAGCGGGTTGGTCGCGTTATCTATTTCATCTTTATCTGAAATGCCGTCGCCATCCGTATCAGGAGTTAATGGATCTGTGTTATGTGCTTTTTCTTCACCATCAGTCAGTCCATCACCATCGGTATCTGAATTTAAAGGGTTGGTGCCATCGATGCCTTCTTGTATGTCGGTCACACCATCATTATCGCTGTCTAATGTGCTAACAGGCGAATTGGCATCTAACGGATCGGTACCTAAATCGACTTCTTGCTTATCGGTTAAGCCATCATCATCGGAGTCTGCATCGTTTGGATCGGTGCCGAGTTCAATTTCTGAATTGTCACTGAGACCATCACCATCTTGATCGACCGGTATAGGGTCACTGGGGTCTAATGGGTCAGTACCTGCGCTTATTTCCAAGCCATCGGTCAAACCATCATTATCTGTATCTGGGTTAGTAACATCCGTGCCAGCGATAAGCTCCTCACGGTCAGATAAACCATCGCTATCACTATCTTTTTCAATAGGATCATTGGAGTCTAGCGGGTCTGTGCCAGCATCAACTTCTTCTTTGTCGGTGAAACCATCACCATCCGTATCTGGCTTAGTGGGATCGGTACCGAGCGCTTCTTCTTCCACATCCGTTAATCCATCAGCATCAGAGTCTAGTGTTAAATCGGGTGGTGGTGCTTGCTTATCTTTATTACTAACGGCAATATCATCATTACATCCAAGCAGCGATAATAATAATAAAGCCGCCACGGTTTTTTTCTTATGCTGATTTATTTTAGCAACTGTTTTTTTTACATTATTGGTTTTAATACGTTTTGACTTCGTTAATTTTGAAATAATTCTTTTTAATTTATTTAAAAGCATAGCAAGCGTCCTATTTATTTATAAAGCACAGCTTCAACACGGCGGTTTAATGCACGTCCTTGCCGAGTGGAATTTGTTGCAATAGGTTGAACTTCGCCAATAGAAACCACGGATATTAGGCTCGGTTTTATCCCTTTATTAACAAGGTATTTGGCGACAGACTCGGCTCGTTTAAGTCCATATTTTTTATTAAGAGCAAGGCTGCCATCGCTATCGGTGTGGCCTTCTATCCTTACTTTTAAATCTTCCACTTGTTTAAGCGTATAAATGATGTTGTCTACGTAATAAATATTGATTGGAACAGTGCTTGCTGTATCAAAATAAATGCGGTGCTTGGGTATTTCTTGCCAATTGATTTCAACGGGCTCGGGAGTAGGCTTTTCAATGTTTACGATGTTGGTCTCAACCGGAGAGAGTGTTTCATTAAGCGAGTCATTTTCTACAACTATAGGATGGGAAATGCTTTCAATAGGCTTTTCTTTCTTGATAGGAATATTTTTTGTCGGCGTTGAGTGCCCAAAGCGATATTCGACATTAAGACTTAAACGACCAAGTATCGTCGACTCTACTGAAAAATCAGGACCAAACACTTGATAGGCTGCCCCTAAGCGCCAGTTATCATTTAACTGATATTGATAGTGAAGCCCTGCTGAAGGTGCGTAGCTAGTTGTTGTAAAATGGCTATTTCCTGTGATATTAGATCGCCACGCGAGTACGCCGACACTAGCAAAGAATGACGATGAGCCATCATCATAAAACCTATATTTTACAGAAGGTAGGATGCCCTTTATGGCGCCATTTTGTTTAATACCGCTTTGTTGCTCTAGAGAATAATCCCCAAAATTGATCGCTTCTACCTCAAAAGATAAATCATCAAGTATTTGATAACCCAAATACCCAGAATAGGAAAAGGCATGCTCTTTACAATCTATAGGGCTACCTTCACACAGAGAATATAAGGAGCCAGTACCTAACGACCCGCCAATATATACATCATTTGTCCATTCTGTTTTTTCTTCTGCCTGCACATTTTGTAACAGAAGTACACTGAGAATATATATTATTAATGTTTTATTAACCATTGTTCATCAATCCAAATTACTAAGTACTTTTTGAAAGATAATCGATTTAATTTAAAGTCTACATAGCATCAGAAATTTTTAAATTATCAAGTATGCTAAGAAAGATTATCTAATGTTAATTAATGTTATTTTTATACTCAAAATAGAGACAGTTAACTCCCATTTTAAACAAAGCTTACAAAAAGAATAATCCACCAGTTAGAAAAGGAGATTGAAAGATAGCAGGGCAATTTCTATGGAATCACATTTTTTTCACATCAATAGTCAAAAAATAGTAATTAGCAGCAACACGAAACCTTAGCTTTTGCTAAATAACGTTATTTAAATGGAATTTTGATCAAGGTTAACTAAGCTGATAACCGCTTATTCGATGCCGTTGCATCTTCGGTATCGCTACCTGAAAGCTTTCTTTACCGCCAACGAGCAAGGCCCTTTTTCTTTCTAGTTGAGTGCAGACCTTCAACCACTCCTTTTGAGGGATATTTAATCTTTCTAGCAGTGGCGGTAGCTGCGCATTAATACTGGCTTGTCCTTGTCTAAGCTCTCTTCCCGGTCCAGTCGACCAGTTCAATATAATCCATCAGCCTAAAAGGAATACCACAGAGCATTTCATTGGTAGGATGGCCTATAAATGAATACAGACAAGGCGCTCAATAACTTCTATATCCGTTAGCGCTGCAGCGCGCCGTTGATTAATATGCACAACAACGTGGTAATGGTTACTCATCACAGCATAGGCACAGATATCGATACAAAAGATTCGGCTGAGCTCTTTAAATCGATAAAGTAGATATAAGCTAAATACTTACAAATACGGCTGAATCTGTCCTATAACTAAAGGAACTCATTTAAAAACAACAGACAAGGACGCTCAAATGAACCGAATCGTTTTGTTCGCTATATTGGCATTGGTATCAAGCGGGGCCTCCGCTAACCCGTGGAAAAACTGCGGCCTGGGTCATTGGATAGCCGGGGGAACCTGGGATGGCGCACTGGCCATTACCACCAACATCACCTGGGACTTAGGAACCACGGCGACCATATCTCAGGTGTCCAGCCCCGGAACCTGCTCTGGCCCTTCATTTGCAGCAGCTAAGTTTATTAATGAAAGTTACCCCTCGCTGGAACAAGACACCGCGAATGGCAATGGTGAGCATTTGGTTGCCATGATGGATATTCTGCAGTGTGATAAAGCAAACCGTACCCTGTTGGTCTCGGACATTCGTCACGATTTTAGTCAGGCAGTCAGTCAGCCACGCTATTCTGATATGGCAAACACGGAAAAAGCAGAACAGTATTTTACCATTGTAATGAAGTACGCACAGACACAATGCAATGCGTCGTAAGTATGATGACACTCTAGGTATGATATCGGAGGTTGCTGAATAAGTGAGCTGTTCGCCGTTCGATTATTTACCTCGGCTGCTATTACCTCGGGTGCTAGTGAACCAGTGTATCTACCTGGTGCTCATGGTGCCTTTGTTTGCAGCAAATGCCGCGCCGACCGTTGCGCACTATCAAAGGTTAGAAAACCCATCACAATGGGAAAAACTGCTGCACTTTGATAACGGCAGTACCAATATAGAGTCCGATTGGTTTTTTCTGGCTGCAGAGCAAAACCCATCACCGCAAGCGGAATTTCAGGCCATGCTTCGCGCTTTTAACCAAACCGGAAGTCTGACGCATTGCCGTTTTCCCGCTCGCTACCTGTGGATTAGCCGGGCCATGCACGATGACTTCGGCTTGTCTCTGACTGAGTGTGACCAATACCTTCAATGGCAAAAAAGTAATGCTGCAGACAGCATCAGCCTGATTTATGTAACCGGGTACATGGGTAATCCCGCTTCATTCTTTGGCCACCTGTTAATGAAGTTTAATCAGCAAGACGAAACCGAAAACATTAACTCCCCTCTGCTGGATGTTGGCATCAATTTTGGCGCTAATGCCCACCCGGACGACAATCCGATAAAGTATGTGACCTATGGATTATTTGGCGGTTATACATCGTCATTTTCACTGGTTGGGTATTATCAACAGACCAATAATTATTCAGAGAATGAACAGCGTGAATTGTGGGAGTACCGGTTAAACCTGACTGCATGGGAAGTAACACTGCTTCAGGCGCACCTCTGGGAACTGAATGATGTGGCATTTCGCTACTATTTTTTAGCAGGTAACTGCGCGACCGCAATGGCTAAGTTTATTAACATCGTGGTGGATTCCCCGCTATTGGTGGAAAATCAGCCATGGGATATGCCGATTGACCTGTTTAATGCGCTGCCTGATATCAGCCATCATAACCAACCTCTGGTCAGAGAAATCATAAAACGTGACTCCTTGTACGGCCGCATTTACCGAAAATACACCGCGCTTTCAGCCAGTGAAAAAAACTGGGTACAGGGCATCAATACCGATTTCTCCCAACTCAAAAAGCTCAACTCAGAACCAATCCCTGCCACAAGCAAAGCAAAAATTCTGGACGTTTTACTGGAGTACTCCGAATTATTAATTACCACTGGTGATAGTGAAGAAACCCACAAGAACAAGGAGAGAAAACGTCAGTTGATGATGTCACGTTTACGCTTTGAACACCCTAAAATCATCTGGCCGGAAATAACCACTGCACCTCCTCATGAGGCGCAACCGCCAGTAAAAATCGCCACCGGCATCGGATATAATCAGCAACTTGGCTGGTATACCCAATTAGGCGTTCACGCGGCTTATTATGACTTCCTTGCTCTGGAAACCGCACGTTTCAAGGACTCTGAGATCACCGTTCTGGATAGTGAGATTGGCCTGAAAGAAGACAAAATTTGGCTGAAAAAAGTCGACCTGTTTAATGTCGCGACGCTCAATACCAATCAGGTGGACCTGTTTCCTAATGACCGGTATGCATGGCAGGTAAAAATGTCTGCAGAGCAATATGATCTTGGGTGCACTCAATGCCTGCGAACCTATTTGACCGGTTATGCAGGCAAAGCGGATAAATGGCACAACGATATTTCTGCTTACGCAATGGCAGGGATAAAAATAGACATAAACTATATACAGCAATCGCAGCTACAAGTACCACTAGGCATTCTCTATACCGCAGGTGCGCAGTGGAAGACTCGCTTACGCATCATCCCATCGATGGCGTTGGACAGCGGAAAAACTGACCTGCACTATCGATGGGAAAATCGGTTTGGTTCTGAACGCAGCTGGGATATACGTTTCAACATCACCCATCAACATTCCACTGAGGCAAACCTTTATTACCAATGGTATTTTTAGAGGTTGGTTTGAGCCCTTTTATTCCATATCCCAGCGAATATTGGCGATCACCGCATGAAAATGCCCTTCAGTAAATAACATGAAGGGTGTCTCCACACAGCGCAAATCAACACCAGCGGACGAAAACTGGTGACAAGCAATGGATACAGTCTGAAATACATCATTCTGAGAAGGCAACATGTCATTTATATTGATATGTACCACGCTGCTTTGCTCTTGCGCGGCTAAGCACTTTTGCAATAACAGATACACAGGCATCTCTGGATTGCGCATGAGTTTAATATCAAACCGAATAACCCCTTTTTCATTATCATAACGACTGAGATCTTCTATGCTTCCATTACTCGCCTGAATGTAGACACAACCCGTTTCCTTTATTTCTACCTCAACTGCATCTTGTTGTTGCTGATAATTAAAAGGCTTGGTCTGCAGCGTATCTAAGCTCATCGCGTTATTCCGGGAGACGTCAACCCCCATCCAGTGCCCTGTATCGGCTATCTTAAGCTGGTAGTCACCTAGTGTGGCATTCACACCGTACATATGACTCGCCTGCGTTGCCGTCTCTTTTGCAAACTCATCATCCCTATCCAGAGGCAGGTCATCCAAGTTTAGGCTCTGTTTCCTGCCTTGATAATTCAACCCATAACCGTATGCAAACAACGGATTATGTTCGCCTTTCGGGTCCTGCTCATGTTCCGGCAAAACGTAATCTGGAATATGTTTTGGCACCGTATTTACCGAGGTACTGCGTTTTTTATTTGGCCAGCTATAAGAAAGCTGTCCGGTAAAATCATAACGCAATCGACGGTTTTCATCACCGACGATCACATCTGTGATGCCTTCCCCTTCGCTTCCCGGAAGAAATGCCGCCACAAACGCATCCGATTTGGCGATCTCTTCGTTGAGATACAGCGGGCGACCACTAAAGAAGATAGAAATGATTTTTACACCTGCATTGTACAGTGTGCGAATCTTCTCTACATCAGCGTTATAACTACGCTTCAGAGAGGCGAACTCCAATGTTTGCCAAGGTTTAATATCGCCCATCATTTCTGCATAAGGATCTTCGCCAAATACAACCACAGCAACATCACCCTCACTCAGCTTGCTTTCAAGATCAGGGTCAAAGTTGACATTTTCAAAGCCTAATTCAGCTTCCAGAGCCATTTTAACCGTAGTAGCGCCGGGAAAGTCTTCCAGGCAATTTTCATCACCTTGCCAGGTTAAATTCCAGCCACCTGATTGTTTTTGCAAATCATCGGCAGCACTTCCTGTCAAAATAACTTTCTGGTTTTTGCCAAGAGGTAGTATCTCTTGTTTATTTTTCAGTAACACTAAAGACTTTCGTACCGCTTCCCGTGCTATTTCTCTGTGCTCAGGTTTACCTAATAAAGATTGGTTTCCAGCAAGAGAACGCCCAGATGGTCTTGGTTTCTCCCATAAGCCTGCACGCATTTTTACCCGCAGGATACGAGTGATTGCATCATCAATTCGTTCCATTGGTATCAGGCCAGCGTTAATATCTTGCACGGTTTTTTTGTAAACCGCCGTCCAGTGCTTGTTCACTGGGATCATCAATATGTCATTACCCGCATTAATGGCGTAGGTTGCGTCATCATCACTGCACTTGCTGACTTCAGAGTGTCCATGCCAATCGGTGACCACAAGCCCATCAAACTGCATTTTCTCTTTAAGTACATCCGTTAACAGGTACTTACTGCCATGAAGTTTGCCGTTATAGTCGCCCGCCATATGAGCGCTGTGATCATAGTTAGCCGCATTGTCCCAGCTATTAAACGAAGACATCACCACCTGAGCGCCAGCTTCCAGGCCACTGAAATAGCCCATTGCATGGATATTTCTCAACAGCGTTTCACTATAACCATTAACACCTCTGTCAACTCCCGTACGCGTCCCGCCATCTCCCACCCAGTGTTTTACATTAGAAATGACGTGATGCTCACCTTTTAAGTCTACGGTATCTCCTTGCAAGCCTTTCACCATTTGCGACGCATATGAATACACGATTTCAGGATCTTCCGAATAGCCTTCATAGACTCTTCCCCAACGCAAATCTCTTGGGGTGGCAACGGTAGGTGCGAATGTCCAATCCAGCCCGGTGGCGGCAATTTCAATGGCGGTAATACGCCCTATCTGGCGGATAAGTTCAGGATCGCGAGCGCAACCTAAACCAATATTGTGCGGAAATACTGTTGCGCCAAATACGTTGTTATGACCATGAACGGCGTCGGTAGCCCACATAAAGGGGATCCTGAACGGCCTGTCTTTAAATACTTCTTCTGTAGCCAACCAAAACTCATCCGCTTTTGTTACCCAGTCGGTTGCAGATGATCTTTTATTCTCGTTTGGCCAAGCACCACCACCATTAAGTATCGAGCCAATTTTATAGTCGATCAGCTCCTGTACCGATACTCCACGCAAGTCAGGCTGAATCATTTGGCCGACCTTTTCTTCTACAGTCATCAGATTAACCAGACGCTGCACTTCGATTTCTATTTTCTCATCTTTCGCAATAGCTGATTCAATACGTGGCCATTCTGCATAATATGGCGTGTTGAAATTTGATGTCATGGTCTAATCCAAAATTTGCGAGCCAAATAAATAGCCCAATAGTCTTTAAGACAATTCTAGGATCTCTTTAGGTTATTTTCTGCTAATATTACGACATAAAACAGGAATTTTGCGACATGACGATAGTTTATAGCCTCGAACCACATTTAAAACATGACCATATGAAGTTTGCTCTAGTTTGTGGCCTTCATTATGAAGACTTCCCTATTCACCAACATGATTTTTCAGAATTATTTATTGTGGTCAGTGGCACAGGCAATCATAGCGTCGCCGGATATAGTTACCCTATGGCAGCGGGTGACGTCTTTGTTATCAATGGTCAGGCTGAACATGGTTTTAGTGATGTTGAAAATCTTGTTTTACTAAACTTAATGTTTGAGTCACAAACACCACTTTTCGAAACGCCAAAACTTAAACTATTACCCGGTTATCAGGCACTGTTCAATATTGAACCCGTGGCCAGACAAAAAGCTGAGTACACAGCAAGACTCAACTTGAATGAAGAACAAAACAGAGAAGTATTGCGTTTATTTAATGCGATTGAAGACGAATATCATAACGCACCAGTAGGTTTTGAGACAATGCTGAACTCACTGCTACAGCAATTGATGGTGACGTTGTCCCGTTACTATCAGGGTGATAATGTCCAAACAAACAGTTCTACCATGATTTTAAGCCGAGCCTTGGTTTATCTCGAACAACACTTCCAGAACAATGAATTACGAACCGAACAAATCGCTTCTGCCGCATTTGTTAGTGTTCGTCAATTGGAACGCCTTTTCCGTCACTACTTAGAAACATCGCCAAATCAATATATAAGGCATAAAAGGATACAGTATGCCAAAGAGTTACTTATGGCAGAGCCAACCCTTTCCATTCAAAGAGTTGCCGATCGTTGTGGCTTTTCTGACAGTAATTATTTCTCAAAATGCTTTAAACAAGAGCTAGAGGTAAGCCCGCGAAGTTTCAGACAGAGCACATAAAAAAGCCGCTGAAATCAGCGGCATAAGTTTAAATTACCTTTACATGGTTAAATAGGTAACCTCTCCCCAAATATTACCACCACATGTCAGCTTGAATACCGACAATGATGTCACTTTCAGCACGCTCAGTCCCGTCAAGATAAGTTGCTAAGAAACGGATTTCCGGCGCTGGTCCCATACCTGTATGAATGACCATAGTCGGTGCGATAGTAAATTTATAATCGTTAGCCGTACCGCTGCTACCATCTGCATTCTCATAACCGCTGTGCTGGACACCAAACTCAGTGGCAACAAAGAAGTTCGGGCTGGCGTTGTACGTTGGTCGCACCATCGCTGACATCCAGTAGTCATTACCACCGTCATCAAAATCGTTATATTGAGCCTGTAAAGAGGTAAAGAAGTTCACTTTGCCTTCTGGGAAGTAACCACCCCAAGTTAGGAAGCGCGCTGAATTGTCACCGTCTTTTACCTGAGTTAAGAAGCTTTGACCCATGCCTCGACCTGTCCCCGGTTTATAGGCATTAATTTCTGTCATGGTGCCACCCAGTAACTGACCAGAACCTAACCCGGTACCCACTTGAGCAATCACTTTAGAGAAACCGTTACCCGGCAAACCCCATAGGCTATCAAGGTGGTAGATACCCGTCACTTCAAAGCCCGTTTCCGCATAATCATCAGACGTCACACCGTCGACCGTATTCGAGTTATCCGGAAGGTATTTACCCATGGTATGCAGCTCAAACTTGCCGAAATTTGCCCCAACGTGCACAGAGTGCATAGTGTTGTTGGTATTGTCGCCCCATCGACCTGCATCGTTATCACTTTTATCACTGGCAATATAAGCGAAGTCCCACTTATTCTCACCCAATTCAATGCCTTCCACACCGACACCCGTACCTGACATATCGGTATAAAAGAAATCCGTCATAAAGATGTAGTTATCTTTACCATAGAAACGTTTACCACCCCAGACAACTCCCGTGTCGGTATAACCTTCAAACTCAACAAAGGTTTCCATAATACCGATAGCAGTCGAGTTTACACTGGAACCTAACTGGTTATTCGCTGTATTGTGATTGTCGGCACCCGCGCGCATTTTTATACGAATTTTTTGTCCATTATCTAAATCAAAATTCTTCTGCAGCGCTAGTTCATAGTGGTTATCAGACTCGATACCTAAACGGCCCAATGTTTCTTTTGTTGCAGGGTACTTCGCTCTTTTCAGATCATCTTGTGTGCTAAAAATGGCTCCCGCTCGGAAATAACCATGGAATTCGAATCCGTCTTTATTTTCAGCGGCGGCAAGTTGTGAAAAAGAAAGTCCTGACGCAGCGATCATGCAAGCCAGGGATAATTTAGATAATTTCATTTTAACTCCGGTATTCAATCTAATGTTTCACAGCACTGTTATTTTTATCGGTCTCCCGAACAAAAGAAAGCGCTTTCTTATTGGTTTAAAATATCAGCTCTACAAAAGACAAAATGCAGTGGATTCTTTATTTATTGAGATAAACCTCAATTTATATGAGGTTACCTCTCTTTTGTTTCGCTGTCGGAGAGATTATATGAGCCAACAGCCCCTACAAAACGTGATTAAACACAATAAAGAAAGCGCTTTCCCGCTCATGCATCACACTTTAATGAACAATATATAAGCGAAAAAAACTTATCCCTAATAATTGTGCCAAAGCAAGTTAGTTCACAAAAACTGGGACAATTCCCTACTCTTAAAGAAGTCAAAAAGAGGTTTTAAAAAGAGAAGTGACTTGTATAAAGCTAGTATTGTAAACTAGAACGGCTAACTAACTGATTCGCTAAGAGGAACATCCATATTGATCACCATAAAAGAAGTTGCGGAACACGCACAGGTTTCTCAATCTACCGTTTCCAGAGCATTAAATGGACACAAATCCGTAAAAGATGCGAATAGAATTAGAGTATTTGAAGCAATCGAAGCTCTTGGCTATCAGCCTAATGCCTTTGCGCAGGCGTTAGCATCTAACAAGTCATTTAGTATTGGTATGTTAGTCGGCACTCTTGACGGCCCCTTTTATGGTCCAATGATGCACAACGTCGAAAAAGTTGCTCGTAAAGAAAATTACCATGTCATTATTACCAGCGGTAATGAACTATACGATCAAGAGCGTGAATCCATCGATTTCCTAAGATCAAAAAAAGTGGATGGCCTTGTCCTGACATCAGATATGCTGACAGACAGTGACATTCTGGATATTGTGCAGCAGACACCCGCCACCGCACTTTTGAACCGTTATATCCCTGAAATTGCAGACAAGTGTATCTATATTGATAATGAACATGGTGGCTTTATCGCCATGAAACATTTATTACAAAAAGGTCATAAAAAAATTGGTTGTATTACAGGGCAGCTAAGTAAGGTTGATAGCCGTGAACGTCTTCAGGGGTATCGAAATGCACTAACAACGGTTGGGATTGATTATGACCCAAGTCTTGTCATCGAAGGCAGGTTTGATCATAAAGGCAATGATGATGCAGTCAGACGTTTGTTAGATAGAGACTCTGAAATATCTGCTATTTTTTGCATGAACGATAATATAGCAATGACGGCTTATGGTATCTGTAAAGAAAGAGGACTAAAAATAGGGGTCGATATATCAATTGTTGGCTTTGATAACGACACTTTTAGTCAATACATGAACCCCAGCCTGACAACGATTGACTTCCCTTTAAAAGAAATGGCTATTCAGGGAGCTACGCGTGTTTTAAATCAACTCACAGGCAGAGCAGTTCAACAGGCTGAAACAAGACTTTCCCCTACCCTTATTGAAAGAAACTCAGTGCGTGACTTAACTAAGTAGCTAAGTAAAAAAGCAGGTGACTGAGCACCTGCTTTTGAATAAAAACCGAACCAGATAAGTTAGCGGTTTAACTTGCCCGTTGGTATCAACACTACCACTTTGTCGATCTCACCACTACGATTAAAAATACGGTCACTGATGTGACATGGAAGTTGAGAACCCTGAACCAACATTTCCTTGTTATTATTCATCACAACACTTATTTCCATTTCATCACACTCAGCCATCATATAAATGAATGGAACCTGACAATAGGTAAAGGCAAGGCTATTTTTATCAACCACTTTAACCATTGAATCGCCATAAACATTTTCATACTTGAATACATCTGGCTGCATAATAAATTCGCTTTGATTTAATAGTGTTGGATTGATTGAAATAACCCCATCAATCACATTTAACCCCAGCTCACCAAAACGGGTAATAATCTCTTCTTTTACCTGCCCAGTCATACCTGGCTGCTGCGCGCCTGCATGTTTAGGCGTATGCGAATAAGGGTCAGTTGGGAATGCTCCGTAGTTTTCCGGCGTTTTATTAAAACCGATTCCAGTCCTGACACGATAATAATATTCTGCCAGTTTTTGTGTTTCTTTACTGTCCGGCGCATCGAAATGTGCAACTTGATAGTTTTCCTGAACAGCCAGTAAAAGCTTCGACACCATATGCCAGTAAATACTGCCTAATCCTTCATAACCAAACATGGTCCCGGAACGGCCGGTAAATGCTTTATGGTTAAATACCAGTTCATAACTTTGCAAAACATCCTGAACGTCGGTATCCGACACTTCATTATAATCCAAAAGTACGCCCTGCAACGCCAACTCTAATTCACCAACATTTTCAAAGTCTGCATGGAAATGGAATTGCCCTTCGGTATCACGATTAATTAAGCGTGTATCCTCTTTTTCAAGCATGCTGGCTAACAGTTTATTGCTTGCAATAATATCGGCAGGAACACAGTTTTTATTCATAAACGTAGTTAAATCCCGGTCCGGATATAACATGAAGCTCTGCTGATCATCCCGATACATATCACTGGCAAACAGCTTATCCAATAACTCAACCGCTTGTTTCGCCGTCAGTACACCAGAACTCAGTATTGCAACCTGCCCCTCCAACATTGGATACAACTCTTCAACCTCAACTTGCTCACCCGTATAGTTGATAATGTTATAGGCGTTATACAAACCATCTGAACGTTTATTATTGGCAATGGTTTCGTCCAATACCGTTAAGCTCACTTGCATCAATTTCTGAATTTCGGATACTTCAACGTTGCTCTTACCCGAGAACCCGTTCATCCGGTACACTTTTTCACGATACTCTTCAGCGGCTTTTTCTAGCTTAGTCAGTATGGCTTTACGGGTTTGACGGGTCACCGTTTTCTGACGGATTTCCTGAGCAGACTCATTGAGTGTTTTTGTAATACTTATCATCCATGCTGATACTTCTTTAGACAGAGAGATATTTGATGGTGCCTGTGCCAGCAGTTTTTGCAGGAACGCGACATAACGGCGCATGTAGTAAAGCGTCACCATTGAGAGGCCATTACCTACAATCGCATTATTGGCATCGTTCCATTCAGGTCGTTGCGTATTAAGCCAGATACCGCCATCCAGTACCAGATTACTCAACTTAGACAGAAGTGGTACCAATACCTTCTCCATCAGGTTAACCAGATACACCTCATTTCCATTATGCAGCATTAAGCGACCGTCACTACCAAGTTCAGCGACCTTTTGCTCTACGTCCTTTTGCTTATCAGTATTAAATACAACAGTATCTTTGGGATTATTGAACAGAGCTTCAACATCACAAAGCTCGTATGGAACATTGGCATAACTGAATAAATCTTTATCCAGCATATTGATTAGATCGACTTTATTGTACTTATTGCCCAGCTCTAAAAACTTGAGTAAATAAATGATTTGATGATCGCCCCAATAACCAATATTGCTCCACGGGTCTTCCGGGTCGAGAAGCTCCCAGTCCACACCCTCTTTGGTGATGCGATAAGGGTTATAGCCGTCGATAGTGGAGGCGTTAACAAACTTAGCGATGAATGATGGAATGAAGCCCGGATAACTTAGTGCCGATGCCTCCCAGTTCTGGAAAATATCGCGCCAGTTTCCTTGATAAGACAGTAAGCGGTCACCATTGTCGTCACGCACCTTGATCTCATAGTGATTCCAAGGGCGGCTAGGGTCACCATGGCGACGTCCGAATGTCAGTGGAAGATATTCGTAACACAAACGGGTTAACTGAGGATCATTCAGCTCTTTAGACTGTGTTACCAGTTCAGAATGAGTAATCACCTCTGGCAATGCATCAAAGAAAGACTGATTAGTTTTCACAACCTGTTTATTAGATTTGAGCATTGTTTTATAAACATCTGCCGATTCTAAATCATAGTTGTTTTCAAATACTCCGCCACGCATGTTATTAAACAACACATTAGCGTAATGGTGCACACTGGTATTCTCTTCCGACGTCAATTGCCATGCATCAGCACCAGACATCAGGCTAACCAACTCATCATGATTCTGGCCAATACTTTTCTCTATTTCGACATCAAGCCCCTGCTCATCCGCCAGTCTTTGTCTTATCTGGGCGATATCCGCATGATTTTTATCGATATCCGCCACGATTAACCAGTCGTTCGTCTGGCCGCTGTTTAAGGTAATTGACTTGTGGATCAAGTAAGCGCCACGGATACCTTTGGTCAAAGACTCAGGCTGAATAGGCAGCCCTTTACGGAAATTATTTACCTGATTGCTTGATAAAAGAATCTGGCGTTCATCGCTATCAACACCAAATACTGTAGTAGATCGCAATGATTCTGCAGGTTCAGCCTTGTCACTTAACATGGCATACATACTAAACAGGGCAAGCGATGTATCATCAATTTGTTCATTCCACTTATAGGCATCCACCAATGCACTTCGCGTCTGCAATGCCTGCAGAGGAGCACCTGAAGGCAGTAAATTCTGAATACCATCCAACAGCTCTATCTGGCGGGTGTCGTCAGATAAGTTAACCAGTTCCGATTTTCGAACAAAACCGAACTTCTCGCTGGAGTTCCAGCTATAGCTGAACTTAAGTTGCAGAGTAGTATTGATCTCTTCAAAGGTAATCTTGTCGCCAATACTGTTTTTATAGATATTTCGTTGCACATCGTATAAACCGTCGTGCTGAGTGTTGAACGGTTCCCAGCGAACATTCTTATCATTGTTAAGCACCTTAACAATGGTTTTTGAACCTGTGTTCTCGGCATTTTCATGAATATGATCGACTGAACGATATGGAAAAAGTGCGTTTTCAGGACGGATGCGGCCAGCTGACAAGCAACCCGTAGAAGAGATAAATAACCAATGATTACTAGCAGATACAACACTAATAAAAAATGGGGCCATCTTGTCAACGTTTTCGATTTTGTAAAATCGTTCGCCATTCAAATCAACAAACTGACCTTTTACAGTCTCTAATTCAGGAGATGTTATATGTTCCATACTTAATACCAAATATTTGAGAAAGCGCTTTCTTACGCTAAATTTTTAAAAATTACAGATAATGACAACGAGCGTAATGTTCTTCAGCAATTTGCGTTGCTTGAGGCATAAACTGAGTACATTTTTCTGTCGCTTTTAAGCAGCGAGACGCAAACGGGCAACCTGTGCTGTTTGGCTTCCACATTGGAATGTCCCCTTTTTTCACGGACAAATCACGTCTGCCTGATTTACCCACTTCCGGAACTGCTGATAACAATAATTGAGAATAAGGGTGTTGCGGATTTTGTGTGACGTTGTCACTAGAACCCCATTCCACCATATGTCCCACATACATTACCGCTGTTTTCTCAGCGAAATAGCGAGCTGTTGCTATGTCATGCGTAATGTACATAAAGGAAATGCCGTGCTTATCTTTTAAGTCAGACATTAAGTTTAAAATGCCTAAACGAACCGATACATCCAGCATAGAGATGGGTTCATCGGCCAAAATCACTTCAGGGTCTACCGCAATCGCACGGGCTATCGCCACACGTTGTCTCTGTCCACCACTCAATTCATGAGGGTATTTTTCCGCTGTTTCTTTTACCGGAGATAGACCAACCAGCTCTAGCAACTCATAAACCAGCTTATTTACACCCGCTTTATCAGCGCGTTTGTGAATAAGCAATGGCCTTGCAATATGGTGATATATCGTATGCACAGGGTTGAGCGAACCAAACGGGTCCTGAAATATCATCTGTACCTGACGCGCGTATTCCAGCTCACCATTTTCGTCAATATATTCGTTCAGTGGCTGACCTTTGAAAGACACCTCACCGGCAGTTTTATCGTAAATACGGGTCAGAATACGGGCTCCAGTACTTTTGCCTGAGCCTGACTCTCCAACGATAGCCAAGGCTTCACCTTTACGCAGCTCAAAGGTCACATCATTGACCGCACGCATAAATTGGTTCTTTTGACCCACCGGAAAATCTTTTACCAGATTGTTAACCGACAGAATGACGTCACTATTATTACTTTGTTCCATCTTATTTACCCTTGTACAAGATGACATGATACTTGATGTCCAAGACCTAGCGTAGACAGCATCGGTTCTTTGGCCTGACAGTCTGCGAAACAGTCAGTACACCGATCCTGAAAGTTACAACCCTGTGGGATCTGTAACAGATTTACCGGGTTACCGGGGATCCCATAAAGGCGCTCTTTCGGTCCGTGAATTGTAGGAAAAGACGCAATCAACCCCTTGGTATAAGGGTGTTTCGGTGCACTAAATACGGTTTTTGCATCGCCTAGTTCAATCAAATTACCCGCGTACATCACACCAATGCGATCAGCAATTTCACCCATTAAACTCAAGTCATGGCTAATAAACAGAATTGAAAATCCGAATTTTGTCTTAAGGTCATAGAGCTCATTGAGGATTTCACGTTCTACCACAACATCAAGGGCAGTTGTTGGTTCATCCATAATGATTAACTTTGGTTCAAGTGCTAACGCTACAGCGATAACAACACGCTGACGCATACCACCACTCAACTGATGAGGAAAACTTCCGATACGATCAGCGTGAATACCAACTACCTCTAGTAACTCTACAGCTTTCTCATACGCTTGTTTTTTGGTGACTTTCTTATGCGCCAAAATAACATCCGTTAGCTGCTCGCCAATGGTGATTACCGGGTTTAATGAGTTCATCGCACTCTGGAACACAACGGACACATCATTCCAGCGAAAATCTCTAAGCTGCTTGTCGTTCATTTTAAGAACGTCCTGACCTTTATAGAGGATCTCGCCTTCAGAGATTAACGCTGGAGCCTTATGCAATCTAGAAATAGCAAACGCCAGTGTACTTTTTCCACAACCCGACTCGCCGGCGATACCAAGTGTTTCGCCCGGAGCAATAGACACACTGACATTGTTAACAGCTCGTGCTACCCCATTGGGTGAAACATAGTCAACGCAAAGGTTGTTAATTTCTAATAAATTGCTCATCGTAAACCCCTGCGAATATCAGCTTCTTTCTTCAATTTGTGCCACAGTTTAATGTGCGGCCCGGTTTTTAATTTCGGGTTACTCACCTGATCAATAGACATATTAATCAGAGCCAGTGCACCACCCGTCACTGCAAGTGCCATTGCAGGTACTATCATTTCCCACCATGCGCCGGTGTACAGTGCCGACGATGTTTGCGCCCAATAAAGCATGGAACCCCAGCTCACCTCAGTGGCATCACCCAGACCTAAAATACCCAGCCCCGCTTCCGAGCCCATGGCATAAATGACTGTGCCTAAAAAACCACCGAAGACAATTGAAATAAGGTTTGGCAATATCTCTACAAGGATAATTCGGATTTTAGACTCACCCATCACTTCTGCAGAGATGATAAATTCTTTGTTGCGAATCGCCATAGTTTGCGAGCGTATAACCCTGGCCCCCCATGGCCAGGAGGTGACTCCTAAAAGCAAGGTAATTACCAGCGACCCCACCTGCCCGAGAAACGCCGCTAAAACAATTAATAAGGGCAACTGAGGAAACACCAAAAATACGTTAGTGACGAAATTTAAACGTTCATCAATTTTGCCACCGAAATAGCCAGAAGACACACCAACGATTACCGCCAGAGTCATGGCAATAACACCAGCTGAAATGGCCACAGTCAGCGATTTTCGTGCGCCATATAACACTTGGCTGTATACATCGCGGCCGCTACGCGTTGAGCCCATAATATGCTCTGAACTCGGCGCAACATGAGGCCTTGCCACACGTTTTTCTGGGTTATGCGTGGCGAAAACGGGGGCCATCAAAGCACCGATTAAAATAACACTAAGAAGAAAGCCACCAATAATGGCAGGTGGGTTGCCATAGAAAAACGCATATAATTTTGCGAATATACTCTTTACCTTTGCCCATGAGAAAATCGGTTGTTTTGAAACTTGATCGTTTTGCATAAGTTTGTCCATGATGCCCCCTAGTTTGAGATTCTTGGGTCTAGCCAAACATATAAAAGATCGGCAATGAAATTCGCTGTTAATACAGCAGAAACCAGAATAAGAAGAATGGCTTGAATTAACGGATAGTCGCGAGCCACAATACCTTTTAGCAGAATGTTACCCAGACCCTGATAGTTAAATACCACCTCCGTCATAATTGAGCCTGCAAATGAGAACCCAATGGCCATCGCTATGGCTGTTGCTACAGGCAGAATGGCATTACGTCCCGCATAGCGATACATAACTCGATAGCTACTTAAACCTTTCGCTTCTGCCATTGTGACGTAGTCTTCACCCAATACATTTATCATTGCGTTACGCATATTGAATACCCAGGTAGAGATACCAACGACAACCATTGAACCTACTGGTAATATCGCGTGAGTCGCTACACTGCCAATAAACTCAAGCGTGAATGCAGGGTCCAGCGATGGATCGTAGGTATATGCCAAGGGTAATAAATCTAATTTCAAACCAAAAATGTAAAATAGAAGTAGAGCCGTTACCACATAAGGGAAGTTACTGATGAAGGCTAAAACTGGCGGTACTACCTGGCCAAAGAAACCAGAGCGATGATAAGAAGCATATGTTCCGATACTAACGCCAATGATTAAAGCCACAATCAATGAACCCAGCGCTAGAAACATGGTCCACGGCAGTGCCATTGCGATAACGTCTGATACATCTACCGGAAACATAAGTACTGAGGGACCTAATTCAAGAGTGAATACACTCTTGATATAAGCAATATATTGCTCGAATATATTTCCATCCAAGAAGCCATACATTTCTCTAACCGCATCCATCTGAGCAGGATCCATCCTGCCTTGTGCCGCAGCAAAAAGTGCTTCAACAGGGTCGCCGGGCATTAGCCTTGGCAGCATAAAATTGAAAGAAATTGCGATTAAAAAAGCAGTAAAATAAAAGCCAAATCGGCGAAGCAAAAACGACATAACGAATCTTTTAACCTAGGAGCCACAAAGATTGTGGCTCCTTATCAATGTGTATTTAATTGGTTGAAGTTACTTTAGGTGCAAGTTATTCAAAATAATGACTCTCTTACCACCGTCATACCATACTGGCTGTACATATGGGTCTTTCTCACTTGGCCAACCTACGACTTTATCAGTACGATATTGGAACCATGTTGGGTTAGAGAATAGTGGGATAAATGGCAAGTTCTGTGCCGTGAAGTCTTGCAGTTCATCTAGAATAGCTTGCTGTTTATTGCTGTCGCCAGTCTTACCAAAACTATCAATCAAATCATCGATTTGCGAGTTATGAACACCATGACCAGCGTGCCAGGTTTTTCCAATGCGTGAGGTTGAAAAGTACTCTTGATAAGCAAGAATTGGGTTGGTCGCAACCATAGACCAGTTGATAGACATCTTGTACTTGCTCTCTTTTAAGTTTGCATCGTACACAGCCCAGTCAACGGTTTTAACATTGGCTTTAATGCCGACTTCTTCAAAGTATTCCGTCACCATTTGAACCACTTGGATCCAATCTGTCCAACCGTTAACCACTTCGATATCAAACTCAACGGTTTTCCCATCTTTTCCATCACGGAAGCCATCACCGTCTTGATCTCGAATACCAGCTTCATCAAGAAGTGCTTTAGCTTTATTCTGATCAAAGGTTGTTAGTGACTTGTACTTTGCCGAGATATCTTGATTGATGCTTGTCTTATAAAGCTCACCAATTCCACCAGCATTAAAGTTTGCTGTTGGATAGCCGTACGCCGCAATATCAACGATAGCGTCGCGATCTAAAGCCATGGAAAGTGCCTGACGAACTCGTAAGTCGTCAAATGGTGCTTCTTTTGTATTTACATATAAATGAATAGCATCGTTTGCAGGGTACCAATAATGGTTATTTTCAGGGGATGCCTCTACAAACGTTGCATCAATGTCAGCAATAAAGTTAGAACCCCAATCGATCTCACCTTTAATTAATGCTGGTTGAAGTTGGGAATTATCGTTGTATGAGCGGAAAGTAACACAATCTAGATAAGGGCGGCCTTCAAGGTAATAATTTGGGTTACGGCACAATTCCATTTGTTGAGCTTTCAGGTACTTAACCGTCGTCATCGGGCCACTACCAACAGGATTCGGGTTAGTAAACGTGGTTAAGTCTTCTACTTCAGACCAAATGTGTTTAGGTACGATATGATATCTTTCGAGGTTCCAGATGAATGTCGAATCCGCTTCATTTAATTCAAATGTTATTGTTTTCTTATCTAACGCTTTAATTTCTTTAAGGTTCTTACCCGACCAGATACCTTTCTGGTCAAACGCTGGCGCACTCTTAGTCAGCATAAAACTGAATACAACATCTTCCGCTGTTAGCGCCTGACCGTCAGACCATGTAAGGCCGTCACGTAATTTTAAGGTAATCGTTTTTAAATCGTCAGAGTAGACCGCCGACTCTGCTAAACGGAAATTCGTATCACCTGTCATGTTATTGAAAACCATGAGTGGCTCAAACATAATACCGTGAAGCAGATCCTTGGTTGTATATGGATTGAAGTTATCAACGAAGCCAGTGTTAATAATTGGCACTGTCAGTGTTCCACCCTGCTGAATGTCTTCGGCCTGAACGGCTGAAACAGACAGAGCACCACATAATAATGTAGCTAATACGGTTTTGTGTTGCATCACGTTATCCTTAGTAGTTGTATTTTTACACAAAAGAAAGCGCTTTCTTTTTGAGTCAAAAAGCCTATCGCCCATAATTTCTCTCCCACAAATATTGCAAAGAAAGCGCTTTCTTTGGTTGAACATTACAATAACCATCTAAGCACAACAATGTAGAATGACTCGAAACACTACGATGATCACAATAATCGATGGAAACAACCGCAACACACCACTATAAAGAAAGTGCTTTCTTTATTGAGTTAATGGTGTCAAAGTATTAGAAAACAGACCATTACGACGTATCATTAGATGATTGACTCCATTACAATCTGGCGTTCAGGACAATGACTACCTCAACCATTAAAACGATAGCCTCATGAATAAATTACATTTTTGGAACGGTAACAAGTCTCTTATCCGTCAACGTTATGAACGTGAAATACTCGAAGCCTGTTTAAACATCACCTCTCACGATCATTCAGACATTCACTTAGTAACCGACGACACCGATTACCCTAGTGCCGAAGATGAAGGCAATATCTTTTCTAAAAATATTGATGTTTTGGTCACTGTTGCAGGAAACCAAAAATTTTCAGGCAAAGAGTTCCATGCAATCCATTCCCCTATAGCTAAAGGGTTGCTCGGATATCGCGTATTGATCACTCGAAAAGAAATGTTAGGGTCATTTTCTCATTGCACCACAGAGCAACAATGTAAAAATTTCAAAGCAGGCATACCCGCAACATGGGCAGACGCAGATCTGTTTCGCTTCAATCAATACCCTGTGGTCGAGAAGGGTTCTTTTGAAGAGATATTTATCAGGCTAAAAAACGCAGAGTTTGACTATGTCTCATTAGGGGCCAATGAAGTTGAGTCGGTCTTCGAAAGCATGGCAAAGCCCTTGTCAGGGCTAGTAATCGAGCCAAGTCTTGCCTTGCAATACCCTTTCCCATTGGTGTTTTATGTGCATCCGGACAAAAAAAACCTCGCTGAGCGCATCAGCTGCGGATTAGAAAAACTCTACGGTAACGGGCAACTCGACCGCATTTTCAATCGCTATTTTGCTCAATGCATTGAATCGTTAAATCTGGCCAGCAGAAATATTATTCCGTTGCACAACCCAATACTGCCCGAAGCACTCATCGAAAACAGACATATGACCTTGTTCTAAGGACAAGATGTATCTTGTGGTTACTTGGGTACCACATAATGCTTTCTCAGCTGCAATTTGGACATTCTTTTGCTCAGCGTATATACACGTTTGAGCAACTCAACCCATTCCATCTCGTAGTGAAAAATGGTTAGTCGATCCGGGTTTTGATCAACCAGCCGCTCGGCTTGATGAGCGAGCACCGCATCGAGCAAAGAATTCAGTTCTCTTTTGGCGCGCAACACTTTTTTAGCCAACGAGTCGTCCCCTCGTCGAATCCCATTAACGCAATCAAGCATCGATTGATTGACCTTGTCTTGCACCAGATCTAGCGTCTTACGCATTGTCGGGCTTACAGTGATATTGGCATTTAGAGCCCGGTATGCCAATGGAAGCATGGAATCAACAACCAAATCGGCTACACTTTCTAGTTGGTCGGTAATGCTAATAAGCTGGATTTGACGGCTGCTTTGTTGGTCTGTTAACGGCTGCATTCTTAACATCCCCAAATAAGACAGTATTTCCCCATGCAGTCGATCAACCTCTTCTTCAATATATTCTATTTGCTTCAATTGCTGCCTGACAAGGTGTTTCTCTTCGACATCGGTTTGGTTTAACGCCAATGGCGGCAGCATGTTCATCATATTGCAAACCCGGCGTCCTACTCTACCTAACTCCAGTTGAGCCTGATCCAGAGCAATATCCGGAGTATTTAAAAATTCTTTACTCAGGTATTTAGCCAGACCTTTTTTCTTGCTGCTCTTTTGCGGCGGTTTCGACTGATAAGGCAATAACTTACGCACTATCCATACAAAAACACCTACAAATGGCAGCATGATTATGGTGTTTAATAGGTTAAACAGTGTATTGGCGTTGGCTATCTGGCGCGGAAGCTCAGCGGCAGTACGCTCTATCCCGGAAAGATGAGCATAGCTGGGAGAAAAACCAACACTTGCTTCACTTAATACTCCGATAAACGGCAACCAAATCACAACGCCCACGACATTAAATATGATGTGAACCGCTGCAGCCTGCATCGCCTCGCGGCTTTTGCCTATCCCTGCCAGTAATGCGGTCACGCATGTGCCTATATTTGCTCCCATCGCCAATGCAATACCGGCTTCCAGTGAGATAAAACCCTGTCCAGCCAAAACAATCACAATACCCGTCGTTGCTGACGACGATTGTATTAACCCAGTAAAAGCCGCCGCCAGCAGAATAGACAGAAACGCGTTGTCCATTTGAGTCATCATATCAATAAAGGGTTGATACTCTCGAAGCGGCGACATCGCCTCACTCATCAGGTTCATACCAAGAAAGATTAACCCTAATCCAAATAGCATGCTGCCATAATTTTTTACGCTCTCTTTTTTGGAAGTAAACTGAACCCAAAAACCGATAGCGACCATAGCAAGCGCAGCTTTTGTGACTTTAAAAGCGATAATTTGAGCTGTTACTGTTGTGCCAATATTCGCCCCCATAATCACGCCCACGGCTTGAGGAAGCGACATTAATCCGGCCGAAATAAACCCAACCAATAGAACAGTTGTCACCGAAGACGACTGAATAACCGCTGTAATGCCTGTCCCTGTAAGCACACCAGCGAATCTATTACTGGTCAGTCTGGCCAGTAACATTTTCATCCTGTCCCCGGCTGCTCTTTTAAGTATATTGGTGGTGTTTTCCAGCCCATACAGAAAAATAGCCAGACCACCCAGCAAACCAATACTCATTGG
This sequence comes from Vibrio sp. UBA2441, assembly GCA_002342685.1. Classification (GTDB taxonomy): domain Bacteria; phylum Pseudomonadota; class Gammaproteobacteria; order Enterobacterales; family Vibrionaceae; genus Vibrio. Next base: position 19,601 of record DDQN01000058.1, on the reverse strand, counting down.
CAGGTAATGAATATCCGACGAACGTTCAGCGGCAATACAAGGCAAGGGAAGCAGCAATACCACAGCGGTAAAAAAATGAAGATATAACCATCTGAAAACCCTAAACAATACACCCATAGGCACTACCCATAAAAACACAGTCATATAAAGGATAGTCGTACCAAGATAAATTGGTCATGTGATAAGCCGTAACTATGCAATAGAAAGTTAATTTTGCACGATGAGACACAAAAAAGGCCACCTTCGTGGGTGACCTTTTGCTTTACTTATTTGTTTTACTTAAGTGATTAGGTTTAGCAGACCCTAGTTACACCTTAAAGAACGACAACTCTGCTTTTTGAGATTCAGCCAACTGAGCTAGCTCTGAAGATGCTTGCAAGGTTTGATTGACCGCAGCTACATTCTGTTGCACTAAATCAAACGTTTGGGTGGTATTTTTGGAGATATCCTCCGTAACGCAATACTGCTGCTGAGAGGCTGTTGCCACCAAAGTGTTGATATCTGAGATAGACTGCACTGACGCAGAGATATCTTCAAATGATGCTTTAACATGATCAGCCAGTGATACCGACTGTTGGATAAGCTCAACGTTCTCAGCCATGTTCTTGTTAGCCACTTCCGATTGAGATTGCAACTTCTCAATAATGCCCTGAATACTAATGGTCGACTTTTGAGTTTTAGACGCTAAGTTTCTAACTTCATCGGCAACAACCGCAAAGCCCCGCCCTTGCTCTCCGGCCCGCGCCGCTTCAATAGCCGCATTTAGCGCCAGTAAATTGGTTTGTTCTGAGATGTTATTAATTACCTCGGTCACCGACCCAATTTCAAGCACAAATTGGCTTAGCTCCTCGACGATTCTCGCCGTATCTGCAACAGAATCATTGATGTTGTCGGTTAAACTTATATTCTTCTCTAGTGTCTGTTTACCGTTAACTACATTCTCATGCGCTTTTTTGGTTTCCTCTTCCGCCATTTCGGCTTTATGGCTGACCTCTTGAGAAGTAGAAGACAGTTCATTAATCGCCGTTGACATCTGCTCTACTTGGGCAAGTTCATTTTGCGCATTGCTATACGTATCATTCATCACCGCATTCAACTCTTGAGAAGCAGAAGAGACACTTTCAGAAATACCGTGTGAAGTTTTAATAAGCCCGGATAGTTGTGTAGACAAATTGATCAAAGACCGATAAATACCCGTTTCTTTACCTGAATGGCTTAAATCCTGAGTTAAATTACCCGACGCCATATTCTCCATTAATGTCGCGATTTCATCCGGCGCACCACCGACAGGTTTAAGCACAAGCTTATTGATCACATAGAGTAGAATGAAACCTGCCACTATCAAGCTGACCAATCCAATGATGAGAGACGATATCAGTTGCTCATCCGCTTCTTCTTCTATAATGCTGTCCCTGATAAAAGTGACGTAGTTCCAGCCAGTAAGTTCCAATTCACCCCAAAAAGCCGTGAAGCCCACTTCTGAACCGTTTACGTTAGCTTCATAAGACATCTCGCGCTGACGAGAGCTAAATTGCTTGTATAACGGGCGCTCAGAAAATATATTCTTACCTATAAACTCAGAGTAAGGCGCGATCATTATCGTGCCATCCTCGGTATACATAAACATATCTTTTCGATTCAGATTGGCTTCAAGCACCGAATCAGAATAAAGAGTTGACAGGACGGCAACCGATTCATTAATCCTATGAGCCATACCAAGCACTATTTTGCCAGTGGTAGATGACTTAAACGGCTGCGATACATAGAAAGTACGGCCCTTATTAAAAACAGCGTCATAATAAGAGCGATTTAAAGTTTTTACATTAACGCCTAGTTTATCTCCTTTCACACCAAAGACAGAGCCATCTCTGGTGAAAAGATACACACCATCGCTTACACCGCGTTGGGCTCTGGCTAGCGCCTCTAACTGCGTTATGCCGCTCTGCGAAAGACGATTAGCACTAGTATCTGACATGGAATAATCAATTGATGACAGCATCATTCTGTAGCTATCAAACCTTCCCATTAAATCTGTTTCAATGTTTACGTTCTTTTCAGTAAGTAAAGATTTATTTAAAGCCACACTTTCTGATTGAAATGAATGATGACTAAGCGTTATTAGCAACGTAATAATAATCAATATTATTGTGCTAAGCGTCCCTAGAACCTGAAGTTTGAATTTATTCATATTTTGATTCTTCTTATATTTTATAGAATTTTTGGACCAAAACTAGCCATGTAAGCCCGTATATAAACGCCAGTCACTACTAATAAATTTGATAAAAACCGTTCTTAACAATGAGCTGTTCAAAAAGCACCATATGTCCGCTGAAATAATCATACTTATACATGTGCTGTAATGTTTAAGACACAAACATCACAAAAATAAATATAGCCAATTAGTATTATGCGGTAAACAATATAGATTATGTTTTTTCTGGAAAAACATGACCCACATCACTGTTATCGCGTTATTTTTTTATTCAATACTATAAGTGTAACTACTTGTAACAAAGCACTCGTTAGATATATTAACCTGATGTCCGATTAACAAATATTTTAAGCGAGCTTATAAAATGAGCAATAATTTACATTTAGTTATGGTAAATGAGTTTAATGTATTTAACGATTTTTATGCCTAGATACATTAAAGTACAAATCACTTTAATTTCAATGATATACATAAGATTAATTGATTACAAAAAACTCACCCGCCACAAGCAGACAAAATAATACATTTATTTACATTTTCGAAAGCAAGAAATATAAACGAACATTTACCGCTCACTTTCATTTGTATTACTTTGGTTCATGTCATCAACTTCCGAACTCTTTTTGCTGCTTAATTGATATAAAACATTATTTACTGAAGCTAAACACCGCCCCGTCACCTAATCTATAAGTACTCACTTAACTCAGTATTGTTCTGGAGTAAAAGATGGACTTTCCCGAAATAAAAAAAGATCCTCTAAAAGCTGTTCGGCACAACTTAGTCTCGTATTCAGAAAGTTATCAAAATTTCGATTGGCAAGAAGCCAAACGAGAGCTCGTTGAAACAGACGAATCGATCAATATTGCTTATCAAGCCGTTGACCGTCATGTACATGCTGGATATGGTGAAAAAATCGCCATTCGATGGCTTAGCAAAAACGGGCAACAAGTTGACATCAGCTATCAACAGCTTTTACAAAGAACGAATCGATTCGCCAATATACTGGATCACTTCAATTTGCAAACGGGTGATACTGTGTTTGCCTTATGTCAGCGAGTTCCCCAGCTCTACTATGCCATGTTAGGTACGGTAAAGTTTGGTGCCGTTTTTTCTCCGCTGTTTTCAGCTTTCGGCCCCGAACCTATTCGCTCCCGTATGGAGATCGGTCAATCAAAAGTACTTGTAACCAGTGAGTCTATCTATCGAAAAAAAGTACTACCTTGGCGGCATGAGTTAAAATCTCTTGAGTGGGTGCTGCTTTATGACGTTTCCGGAGAAACACCTGATCAATGCTACAATCTGGACGAGTTGATGAAAGAGAGCAGCTCTGAGTTTTCTATTCCTGCAACCGACCCTAATCAACAGGCCCTATTACATTTCACTTCCGGTACAACAGGTAAACCAAAAGGAGCAATGCATGTTCACAATGCTGTTCTCTGGCATCAGCTTTCCGGTTATTACGCGCTCGACATGCAAGCCGATGACGTTTACTGGTGTACTGCTGACCCCGGATGGGTAACTGGCACGTCATACGGAATTATTGCTCCTTTATGTAATCGGCTAACTTTAATCATTGATCAAGCCGAATTTGATGCTCAGCGGTGGTATCAAATATTAAGCGAACAGAAAGTTAATATTTGGTATACCGCCCCCACAGCTATTCGCATGCTGATGAAAATTGGCGCAGGTATCACCAAAGATTACGACCTCAGTGCCCTACGATTTATAGCCAGTGTTGGAGAGCCTCTCAATCCAGAGGCCGTCGTCTGGGGACAAAAATGCTTCGGTCTGGCCATCCATGATAACTGGTGGCAAAGCGAAACTGGTGGCATTCTCATTGCAAACTTTGCATCCAGCACCATTCGACCTGGCTCTATGGGTAAACCGCTGCCGGGCATTAAAGCCGCAATCATATCCAGCTCTCAAGGTAAAAAACAGCCAACTGATCAAACCAATGAGGTTGGCGAACTCGCTATTCAAAAGGGCTGGCCTTCAATGTTCCGGGGTTATTTGCATGAAGAAGAAAAATACAGGCGCTGTTTCATTGATGATTGGTATTTAACCGGTGATCTCGCCTATCAAGATGAGCAAGGTTATTTCTGGTTTGTAGGCCGGGCTAACGATGTAATCAAAAGTTCAGGGCATTTAATAGGACCTTTTGAAGTTGAAAGTACACTTATGGAAAACCCCGCTGTTGCCGAAGTTGGTGTCATCGGCCTACCCGACCCCGTTGCAGGCGAAATTGTCAAAGCTTTCGTGGTACTTAAACCCGGCTTTACTGCCGATGAAAAAATGCGCAAAACTTTACTTGGTCATGCAAGAAAAAAATTAGGTCCGGCCGTTGCACCAAGGGAAATTGCTTTTCGGCAAAATCTACCAAAAACCCGCAGTGGCAAGATCATGCGTCGACTACTAAAAGCAAGAGAGTTAGACCTGCCATTAGGTGATATTTCCACCTTAGAAAGCGATGAACAATAATCAGGTGACTGAACAAGGAGAGTCAAATGGTTAATCAAAAAATTCATATTAGCCGTGAGCACTTACAGTATTTATTAACAGAGATGATCCGTATCCGCCGTTTTGAAGAAGCTTGTATTGGGTTATACAACGAACAGAAAATCCGTGGTTTTTTACACCTGTACAACGGAGAAGAAGCAATTTCCGTTGGGGTTATGCAGGCTCTAACGGAACAAGACTCTGTGCTCGCAACCTACCGCGAACACGGTCATGCTCTGGCAAGAGGGCTATCTATGCAGTCCATATTTGCAGAGATGTTCGCCAAACAAGAAGGATGCAGCGGCGGCAGAGGTGGCTCTATGCACCTGTTTGATAAACAGAAACGATTCTACGGGGGTAATGCCATTGTTGCAGGTGCACTTCCTTTAGCGGTAGGTCTGGCTTTAGCCGATAAAAGACAAAACAGACACAATGTCACCTGTTGCTTCTTTGGCGAAGGCGCTGTCGCGGAAGGCGAATTTCATGAGAGCATGAATTTAGCCACGCTATGGCAATTGCCGATCTTATTTATTTGCGAAAACAACCTGTATGCCATGGGAACAGCTCTATCTATCGAAGAGTCAAACCCGCAGATATATTCAAAGGCCGCTAATTATGGATTAGCAGCACAACAAGTTGATGGCATGAATGTCGTTGACGTTGAAGCCGCTAGCAAGCTTGCCTGTCAAGCAATTCGCGGCGGAGCCGGACCACATTTTATCGAATGCCGAACCTATCGCTTCCGAGGACATTCGATGTTTGATTCACAGTTATACCGTGACAAACAGGAAATACAGGCATGGCAAGAAAAAGGCCCCATCGTTCAATTGAGTCACTGGTTACGTAATAACAAACAAATCACTGCCCAGCAGATGCAACAGATTGAACAACAGGTCGACAAAGAAATCGATCATGCCATAAATTCGGCCCTAAAAGGGTGCGATGAACCAGTCAGTGATCTATTGAAACACGTTTATGCTGAGGTTAATTATGATTGAACTCTCTTTTCGTGATGCATTTAAAGCGGCGTTAGTTGACGCGCTCAATGAAGACCCCAGAGTCTTTCTTATGGGAGAAGATGTGGGAGACTACGGTGGTTGCTATGCGGTTAGCAAAGGCTTGATTGAACAGTTTGGAAGCGACCGCATTATGGATACTCCGCTTGCCGAGTCAGGTTTTGTTGGTGCAGGCATTGGCGCAGCCATGGGAGGAATGCGGCCCATTGTCGAAATCATGACGGTAAATTTTAGCCTGCTCGCTCTGGACCAGATAATCAATAATGCCGCCACACTCAGACATATGTCCAACGGTCAAATTGGCGTCCCCTTGGTCATCCGCATGGCTTGCGGAGCCGGAAAACAGCTGGCGGCGCAGCACTCACACAGCTTCGAAGGTATCTTCGCTCATATTCCGGGCTTAAAGGTACTCTATCCGGGTACCATTCACGATGCGCGATATATGTTGAAAATGGCCTTGGATGACCCTGATCCCGTTATCATTTTTGAGCACGTTATGCTCTACAACCGGGAAGAGCCATTTGATGAGCTGCGTGCTATCGAAAATATGCATAAAGCCGTTGTTAGAAAACCCGGAAGCGATTTATCTATTTTTACCTGGGGCGGCTGCCTGTATAAATCGATGGACGCAGCGGCACAACTTGAGTCAAAAGGCTATGATATCGAGGTCGTTGACCTGCGCTGTCTACGTCCTTTGGACAGAGAAACCATCATTGAATCCGTCCAAAAAACCCATAAAGCCATTATCGTCGATGAGTCATGGAAAAGTGTCGGCATGTCAGCGGAGATAAGCGCTACGTTAGCTGAAGATGCATTATATTATCTGGACGCACCGGTTCGTCGTATCAACGCGAAGGAAGTACCCATTCCTTACGCTGAACATCTGGAGGCCGCTTCAATACCACAAACTGAAGAGATCGTTCACACGGCGCTGGCTATGTTACAAGGCGAATAGTTACAAGACGATTAGTTACAAAGTAAGTGATTACAAGGCAATTAGGGAGGACACATGAAGCAACCAACTCACGATTTGACCATGCCTGCCTTTGGCGCGGATATGGCGACCGGCACATTGATTGAGTGGCAGGTAAAAGAAGGCGACCATGTGAAGCGAGGCGACGTGATTGCCGTAGTTGAGACAAATAAAGGCGCGATCGAACTAGACATATTTGAAGACACTGTCATAGATAAACTGCTGGTAAAAGTAGGCGAAGAAATACGTGTAGGCACAAGTATTGCAAGGCTTATTGGTCCGCCGCTTCAATCAACCCAAAAGGACCAAACCGAAAGTCTTAATACAGAAAAATTACCTGAAGATGAAGCGCAACCCCCTATCCGAATTGCAACACCAGCAGATAACCTAGAGAAACAAGATGCATTTGTATTGGCGTCACCTGCCGCTCGACAATGGGCCAAAGAAAACCAGCTAGACCTTTCTCAATTAGCGAATAAAAAGAAGGCGCCAATTACATTAAAAGACGTGCTCGCGCCAAATAAACGTCCGGAAAACATCAACAAATCACAGGGCGAAACAAAGCAGATGATGCGACAGGCCATCAGCGATACTGTATCTTTGTCAAAACAGACGATTCCACACTACTACCTAAGCCATAGGTTAGACGTCACTGCGTTGAAAAACCATCTATCCAACTACAACCAAGACAAAGAAGCAGAAAGCCGGATATTACTCGCTGCCCCAGTGTTAATCGCCATCGCTCGTACATTAGTGAAGCACCAGCAACTCAATGGTCAGTACATCAATCAGAAGTTTATCCCTCAAAGTCCTGTTCATTTAGCCCATGCTGTTAATATCAGAGGCTCAGGTTTAATCATGCCCGTTATACACGACGCACAATCACTTGATGTTACCACCATAATGCAAACCATTACCCAGCAGGTTACTCAGGCACGTCGCGGACGGCTGCCCATGTCACAGCTAACACAAGCCACCTGTTGTGTTACCAATATCGGAGAGCGAGGAGCAGAACAGATGTGGCCAATCATACAACCACCGCAAGTGGCTATCATTGCACTAGGCAGCCCTCATCAGGAGGCCCTCGTCATAGAAAATCAGGTACAGATTCGAGATGTCATAACCGCTACCTTAGCCGCCGATCATAGAGTAAGCGACGGTCATATAGGGGCAAAATTTCTTTATCAACTCAATCTTCTTTTACAATTACCGGAGTCATTATGGACAGAGAACCGCTAAGGCAACTCATCATCAGTCAGTTAACCATGATAGCACCGGAACTAGAGGGGGAAACATTGGTTGAAGATGAAGATATGCGTGACGCATTTGACCTAGATTCGATGGATTTTCTCAACCTGGTTGCGGCTGTAACTAAAGCCACAGGAGTAAATATTCCTGAGCTGGATTACCCTAAGGTAATGACAGTTGAAAGCATGTTGGATTATGTTCTGAGCCACTAATCAATCGACCACATTGTTTAAGTGAAATCTTATTATCTGTTTTTTTTCTTGTATGTTGATGAATAATAAAGTTAAATTCACGAAACAACACATTAAGCAATCAGGTTGATAACAATATGCGAGGAGAGCTCGGTGACTTTGTTGAACAACAACGGAAAAAAATCAAACTAACAAAAACGGCTCTTGCAGAGCAAAGTGGGCTGTCTCGACAAGGTCTGTATAAGATATTAAACGGTGATGTAGGCCAGGTACAGCTTTCTACATTGGTTAGCCTGGCTACCGCATTACAAATTCATCCAATTATTCTGATTCAAAAACTATTTCAACGTTGGGAATTTCCCAGTGTAGAGACAAATGGGGCCATTTACCAAAACGACAGCACCGGTTTTATAGGTGATATCACCTACCCTGACAACTCTATTGTATCGACAAGTCAGCTATTCACGAAAATTTGGCGTTCGCAGAATATTGGTAAACATACCTGGCAAGGGTGTCGGTTAAAATGCTTTGATGATGAAATCGAGGTATCCAGCGATTCGCTGCGCATACTGGATCAAAACCGAGGGCTTAAACCCGTAATCAGAGAGGTCAATTTACCAATAGTGAATCCCGGAGAAACCGTAGATATTGAAGTCAACTTTACCGCACCTGATTACCCCTGCACCGCTATTTCTTACTGGAAAATGGTTGATAGTAAAGGAAATATCTGTTTCCCATTGTCTGAAGGACTCTCATGTTTAGTACATGTCATCGATTTCAAATAATCGTGATATGCATCTCATAATACCATTGGGGTATGTCAACCAAAGTTGACATTATTCTGCATAGAATACGACACGAACTTCATACTAATAAGGAATAATTCGTGAAAAAAGTATTAATGTTGGCTCCATTAAGTGTCGCAATTTTAATGGGTTGTAACGGTGGTGGGAATACGACAACGGGTGAAAATAATACGACAACTACTGGTGACCCAAATACCTTACAAGGCACCTTTATCGACGAGCCCGTCAAAGGCTTACATTATAAAACCGTCTCGCAAGAAGGCTGTACCGACGAAGATGGTACGTTTTATTACTTAAGTGATGAAAGTATCGTTTTCTCGTTAGGTAAATGTGACAACGAAAACAATCCTGTTCAAGATGCTACCCCCGTGATCATCGGTGAAAGTGATGGTATGGCATCGGTAACGCCGTTCAATCTTACCATTACCTCTGGAACTAATGAGGGTAAGCCAGCACCCGCTTATCATGTTGCCCAGATATTAAAATCACTCACCACAGATAACACTCAAGGGAGTCAAAAACTGGACCTTTCAGGCATCAAGTTCAATGGTGAAGGACTGGATGTTGTAGACAAATACAACTCGTTATTTAAAATGAATGACGGTGAAAGTTCTCTTATTGTCAGCCAGGATTTGTTTAATGAACTCGCGCAGATCAATAGCAGCCACCCTAAAGGGCTGAAACACGATAATTTTCTTACTGAAGAAACCGTTGAGTCTGAACTCGCAGAGACCATTTCTAAAATGGACTCTAATACCTTCACCCCTTCTATGCTTGCAAATAAGTTTTTCCTACAATCTTCGGATTCATTATTCAAGTTTAGTACCGACAGCGGTGAATGGGTCGAGCAAGGTTTCTCTGCTCACGGAGATTTAACAATGTACTTCAATGACGATTTTGGTGAAGCACAAGAAATCGCCTATATCTGGGGAATAGACGCCAAGGGAAATCTACACGCTTTCTATGACGAGAAGGAATTATCTACCCGGACAAATCTGTCGTTATTATCTCAGACAGATACGACACTCTCCGTTCGGATTAATAACGTCGATTCTGGCACTATGGTAGAAAACTGGAAAAAATCACAGCAGGTGAAAGAGGTCACGGGCTTAAACGGTACTTATCAATCCGAAAATCATACCTTTACACTATTATTTTCCGATGGAAAACTCGACTTTAAAGATGTTGAAAGCCGAAATTCAGAAACGGTGGAATTAATAGAACAGACTTACACCATCACTGAACAGGGTAATATCAAAGTTGCTCTTCCTGATGATATGGAGCTATTTATTATTCGCTTAAGTACAGATAACGCTTCAGCCGCTATTGTCGCTTTACAAGCTGGAAAGGTCGTGCTGATAGAAATGGTTAATAAAGTTTGAATTCTTAAGGTCTAGTGAAATCCCGGACATATTTCCGGGGTTTCACTATCAATGTCAGAGTTTAAGCCGACATCCTCAACTCTGATCCTGTACATAATTCTGGGTGGTAATCAATCTTATCCACCCACTGCTTAGCCATCGCTTTATCCTCACTCAAACTAACAACACAACGCAAGAAACCATGATGATTAAGGCTGTCTCTTTCTATCTGAAAAGTATGTTCTCCAACCGACTCTGCGTAATTGTTGACGAGCATAAGATCTGCGCTAGCACCTCCTACGGTAGTTTGTTTCACTAAACTTTTTACCAATCTGGTGAACTTGGCTTCGGCTTGTTTTAAATACTTTTTGTCCTCGATAGACGTTGTTATTAAAAGTGCTTTGACCTTATTGTCTTCACTGTAAATATAATAAGAGTAACTATTCGAGTTGAGGATGTTATTCGGGTCAACCTGCAGTTGCTCGCTAAGATAAACTCGCCCATGCTCAGTACTTATTCTACTCAGTACTGGCTTGAGTCCAAACTCTGATAAATAGCGTTTCGTTCCTTCAACTGTCCAACCCATTTCTAACCTCTGTACTTATTAAAAATGTGATCTAACCATATAAATCAGGTTGAATACTTGATGTGAATCACACAAAATTTGTCCATATATGCAATCACAGATTGTCAGATCTCAGGTTCAACCACTGAAATATTACGCAGAAATACATCTTCATCGCCATATTGATCCATGACGGATAACGTCACTTGAAAATCTCCAGCAGCACTATAAACGTGGCTAGGGTTGGGGTCTGTGGAAACTACACCGTCCCCAAACTCCCAACGCCATTGCGAAATGGTACTGGTGCTTTGACTGTTATCTGAAAATTCTACATTCAGTCCATTTGCAGTAAAGCGAAAGTGGCTCAAAACCCCCTCATCAAATAGCTTAATTTTCACAGCCTTAAACGCGTTAATTACATCCAATATCGGTTGTTCCTGCTCGTCAGCAGCGACAAGAATACATCCTGCAGCGTCATGCAATGTTGAAGTCGGTAACCAACACGTCTTCGCTGCATGCAAATATACCTGGTAGACATCGTCAACCCCCCACTGATTAGCGAGTAGATAGAATGGATAAGTGATTAAACCAATGCGAAGATAAAAATTATTACCTGCTTCGTCGTAATCCAGATAACTGGCCACGGCTGATTGCTCTGTTATTACCGTATCCAACTGCCTCACTGACCCTTGTGATTCCCCACCATGTTTCCACAGGTTTTCATCCGGTTGGAATGCGTGCTTAACCAGAACGCCAGAAATATCTCCGAATGCCTCATGCAAGGTCTTTGCGTCATCACCCAATTGGTTGGGGAATATTGTCAGAGCTGAAATGCGATCCAATACACCATGGGCTATTTCATGGGCAATAACGTCAAGCGAGGCGGTCGAATATTGAGTAAGAAAAGCATCACTAAAATTTGCGTAAGCACCATCCCAAAAAGCATTCAGATCCGTCAAATTGCCATAATGCACCCTTAAACGAACCTTATCTTTCAAAGGCGGCTCTCCCAAATGCTCTAAGAAAGTATCATAGGCAACGGTACCGTAAAACATCGCATCATTCAGCGTCGAGTACGTCCATATCCCGTATTCGTCAGAAATGTCTTTATCTTCATTAACCAAGGAGTCAGTACATGAAAATTGATAGGGAGGAAAAACATCATCATCAACTAGATTAGGACCCGGAGAATGTACACCACCTTCAAAGTTAACATCTTTCGTATTACCCATATCAGACACAGCAACCAAACCATTATCATAAACACAAGTTCCACCAGACTCATCCGTTCTATATGCGGTGATTTTTGGTCGTTCAACACCATAATACCAAGATTGAAGTTCGTTCCCTCCAGGGCCTGAGATGTCCGCATTTCCGGTAAAATCATGAAACGTAATCGGCATATGTTCAGATAACTGCTGGTCATCTTTACCTATCGAAAGGCGTAAGCTGTCGGCTCCGGCAGGAACCACTGTGTTGGCTGGCAACTCAACTATAGGTGGGTAAGAATATGTCTTTTGAATAATTGACTCGCCCAATACATGTCCATCATCGCTGAGCCAGTTAACCGTTACGTCCACACTTTCTATTACATGATCGCTGTTCTGGCCTGAAAAGGTGATATTTATCGGGCCAGAAATCTCTCCAACAGTCGAATCATGATCTCGAAAAAAAACCTTTGTTACGATGATAGCCTGACTTTCACCAGATCCTTCTTTCCCTTGGTCCTCAGACGTTTCACCTCCACCACCACACGATGACGCAAGCAACGCCAACATTGATGGTTTAATCATTCGCTTAAAAACGTGAAAACGGCGTGGTGCAATAAAATAATTTGTCATTGAAATGTTCATCCATGTACTTGCTTGTCGGGGAAGTCTTGATCTTATTATCCGCAGAAATAATCGACAGGCAGATTGAGGTGTGCAGAAAAGGGATCATAAATTCCTTTTATGGATTTTCTGACCTGATATCATTACAAAAACTTTATTGTAACTAGGCAGCCGTATTGACAAAATGTCCTGCAGTACCCACTCCTTGTCCTACGGTATCAATTGCAACGGACATTGATACATCCAATACCGTTTCTATTGGCTCTATATTAGATTTGGTCGATGCTTGTGAGTTACATGTACCTAACACCAATGTTTTGTACAACCAATTGAACTTGGGCAACATACGAGAGCAAAATCCCGCATTTCGCATATCTGAATCTACGCTTATCGCGCTTTGGCAGCTGTTAGAAGAGTTCAGTCCAAGCCCTGACTTTGGACTTAGCTTAGGTCAGACAATATCACCAGAATCAAAAGGACTGCTGGCCAGCTGGGTAAGTCAGTCGGATACGCTTGGCGAAGCGCTGCAGATTTTTAGAAACAATATCGCACTGATGAACACATCCGAGCATTGGGACATGGAAAATGATGGCAATACCTGCTCAATTACATTACATATTGATGTTAACTATCCTCGCCCAGCAATTGAAAGAAGTATGAGCGCCATGGTTTGTTGGGCTCGCATGCTCAGTTCGCACCCTTTCCCGATGGTTAGTGCCAATTTCACGATGAAGCGACCCGAACATATAGAAGCATACAGCGCTCTTTTTGGTAACAACGTACACTTTGAATGCTTACAAAACCGGCTAACTTTTAAATCCCACTTACTCAGTCTTCCCATAGCAAGTAGTAGTCGTTACCTTAAAGAAATAATTGAAGATCAGGCAATGACCGCGCTAAAGCAGTTAAGAAGTCCACCTGACATTAATGATGTGGTAAAAGAAATCGTGATTGAATACTTAAACGAAGGGAAATTGCCCCGAATTGACGAAGTAAGCCAGCGATTACACATGAGCAGACAAACGCTATATCGTAAATTGGAACAGAAAAAAACTAACTATAAAACTATCGTCGATGAGGTTAGAAAAATATACGCCGCCAAGCACCTGTCAGCCGATAACCCAAATATTATCGAAATCAGTTACAGCCTAGGTTTTAAGGATACAAGTAGCTTTTATAAAGCGTTCAAACGATGGTTTAATATGACACCCAAAGAACATATTAATATGAATAGCCAATGAGATAGGACCAGGAATTTTCCGCATAAACCAATAGCGCCAAACTTATAATCTACAAGTTGATTATCCAGCCCAGATCCCAATCAGTGTTGAACATTTTACTTAGGTGTTTTCAGATAAATTTTTTGCCTTTGATCATAGTTTAAAGCGTCAAAATCACTACCCCAATACTTGCGGATTAATCGGTCAATTAAACCACTCTCTTTTGCGTTCTTCATAACAGCTCTCAAAATATCTTGATATTTTTTACCCGCATTTGGACCTTCTTTACTTAGGTAAAAACGAAAGTCCCGATCATATATGAGCACTAATTTCTTCTCGATACTTAACTCTGGAAATTGCCGGGCCTCTACCATAACTTCGTTCAAACCTCTGGGAAAATAGTGGTAGTCTCTACCTGCCATAATCATCTTAAAGATCGATGTCCAGTTACCATAATTCTCTTTGTATGCCAGGTTATTCTCTTTCCAGACACGGCCATCAAACCAGCCTTTGCCCAGACTAGCCATCAGATTTAGTCGGCGAAAATCATCGAGTGTTTTAACGGTGTCATACAGCGCTTGATCGCCTTGTTTGATGAACAAAATCCGATTTCCAATCAGCCCATTAGTCAGTCCTACCTCAATGGGGATAAACTCTTGGTTCCTCTGCTTAGATTCAACCATCCATAAAATAGAAACCTTGCCAGACTCCAACATATTTTTTGCACGTAAGTGGGGTATCTTTTTGATAGTGAGTTTGGGGGTATGCCCGGCCTCTCGAATGGCCGTGGATAATAACTCATGATAAAAATGGTTCTGTTTAGGGGTATCCACCACAAATGGGACGTGTAATGAAATGAGGCCTGAATGCGCTGCAGAAGCCCACAACATTAAACTCAAAAATAGACCCGATAACCACTTCACATTCTTGAACCTATTTCCATATCAACATTATTGACTATAGCGAACTTAAGCGGTTTATCGCAAGGCACAAGATCCAAGAAAATGAATTTAAAATCATTAAATTAACCTCATTAAACAGCGCTACTAACTCCCCTCAACAAACAAAAAAGATTATCACTCTCATTAGTGAGACCTTGCCGAATTAATCACAGAAATGCATATAAGCTCAAATGGCAGCCACTACACTTAATGCTCAAATAGAAAAATGTGTGTCAACGTATGCCATACCTTTTTACTAAAACGGTTACGGAGAAAACACAATGAAAACAATCATATTTACACTATTTGTGGCTATGTTGACCTCGCCGATAAATCTACTTGCAGATACCACAATTTCAGAGTCAGCTGCAGACGTAGACATTTACTTTATCCAACCTTCAGATGGCCAAACAGTTAAGAACAACGTTAAGGTGGTTTTTGGATTAAAAAATATGGGGATAGCACCGGCAGGCGTTGAAAAAAAGAATACCGGTCATCACCACCTGTTGATTGATACTGATGTAATGCCCGATTTAACTAAACCGCTCCCGGCGAACGACAAGATCAAACATTTTGGCGGCGGGCAGACGGAAACGGTGGTAACGCTATCTCCCGGTAAACACACACTACAGCTGCTGCTGCTGCTGCTGC
>DDQN01000058.1:0-3966 GCA_002342685.1 Vibrio sp. UBA2441 | reverse complement strand
TGCTGCTGCTGCTGCTGCTGGGAAATTACGCTCATATTCCCCATAACAAGCCTGTTATGTCTGAAAAAATCACCATTATGGTTGAGTAAATCAACAAACTTAAGCATAAAGAAATTTGTTTATTACCTATTCAGTAGACAACATAATTGTGCACTTTATGACCATGATGGGGAATTAGTTGTATATGTGATCTCTGTGTACATATTGTTCAATTACGTCATTGAACAATTCAACATTACTAAGTTAGTATCATATTAAAATTGAATAAAAGCTCTAATTCCAATAAATACTAATTATGAGACTTAGCCCATCAGTACTGACTAAGACATTAATCACCACACTGCTGCTGTTAGTCGTTTTCACGATCAACCCGTTAGGGATTCGCACGTCTGCCGAGAAACATAACGAAGATCATATCATTCGTATGTTGTCGCCCTACTTTGCTAAATCAGTTTCAACAGAGATCACTGTTATATTACTGGACGACGCATTCTTAAATCAAACAAAACGCTTTCCTGTCAGTTATAGTAATTTGGCGCGCATCCTAAAAGTCATTGGTCTGCATGACCCCAGTTCGGTATTTTTTGATATCCTTCAGCACCATAAACATTCTGAGAAATTGGATAAATGGTTAACAAGAATTAATAAATCAGACTTCCCTGTATTTCTCGCCAGTAATCCGAAATTTGATTCCCCCTCTGTCCTTAACAGCCCAGAAACGTTGAGACATCAGCTATCTCAAGTTGCTCAATTCTCTGCAGTATCGTGGGATGGTCATCAGCACTATTATCCATTTTCTACTTCTGCACATGGAACGTCATACGATACCGTCGCCTCCTCTTTATACAAGGTATGGTGTGTAAACAAGCCAACTAAATGTGCATACGATATTAATGATCCCGATGGCTTCTCAAATCTCTTTTCCGATCCAATGATAGTTCAGTGGGGGAATCAATTTGACCCCAGACAAACAGAACTACTCCATATGGGTGACAAGTGTATTAAACCAGAAAATGGCCCATTTTCTCAGCTAATGAATATTGTATTCAATCTGTTAGGTCAAGGTGTCACAGATGATGATGAGCTAGATAATCAACTTCGTTCAAGATGCCCACCTGTAACAACGGTTTCCGCGACCATGTTATTTGATGGTGCAGCTGTTAAATCAGAATTATTAAAAAGTCTAATTCATAATAAAACGGTGTTAATTGGCTACGACCTTACCGGTGGGGTCGATCTGGTGTCATCTCCCGTGCATGGAAAAATTGCGGGTGTTTTCATGCATGCTGTCGCTTTGGATAACATGATACGTAGTGGTGACGATTACTGGCACGTACCGCCTCCAGTTGGTTTTTTTAAATTAAGTATTGCCGATATTTTGGAAATTGGCGTTCAAACAATCGTGCTCTTCTTCGTTGTTTGGTATCGCTATACACATATTGAACATACTTCATCGAATCCATTAACTAATGGCAGAAAACAAATGTATTCTGGCTTGCTACCACTCTTTATCGTGCTCTCGCTGGTAATTGTTTCTATTTTGATATCTCAACTTTCATTTAAAGTAGGCATCGCAAATTGGTACGCACTTCCACTCATACTTATTCTTGATCTCCCAATCTTCCTCTATTACCTGCTAGAAGCAATCAAACAACGGATATTAAGGATAAGGAATCAAACCTTGGATAAGGCAAAAATCAGATTACAGACTGGATTAAATAAAAAAAATAAACGTACATTGGCTGAATAGGCAGAGGTAAAAATGATAACAAAAAGCACTAAACTAATTATGAGCATGTTAATACTAGGATGTTCTTTTCAAGCTGTTTCTGAAGAGAAACAGATACAGATTCTTGAGTTTTTATTAGATGAAGTGGAAATTTGTAACACCAGAGAAGAGTGTCAAGATATCGCAAAAGATCTATTACCCGATCCTAATAAAACTACTATTGTTATTGAGAAATTCGATCAGGATGAAGGTTACCTGATGTTTAAACAAAACGGAGAAGAAAAATGGGTTCACCAAACAGAAGTAGAGCTCAACAGTAAATCTGTCGCATCTATCATCTGTACCACTCAGAATCCTTCCAATAAGAGTGACCAACAGACGTTTGCTACGCTTGGGCTTGGAGAGGGCTGTTAATTCATGAAGCATTATATTTTAGCCGCAATGATGCTGAGTTTAACCGGTTGTGGCATACAATCTTTAACCTCGTTGGTTCAAAGCACTTATAAAACTTTTGAAGGTAAGTTCATCGACTCACAATTAGACAAACCAGATAACCATAATGGGATGGAAACAAATAAAGAAACTATTGTTCCCGAATACACAGGGCTCGTTAACCTAAGAGCTGCAGTCGACCAGGAGTTGGTTCGAAACCCTTACATAGAAAAATACCTCGAAGGTATTAAAAACAAACTGTTATCCGACTGGACTAAAGAGCGAAAAGAAAGAATCCAAGTTGTTGTATCAGCAAAATGGAATTACAGTGCATTTGCTACCAATAATACCGTGGTGATTTCTCAAGGTGTTCTTATAGATGCTGACTCTGAAGATGAAGTAGCGTTCATTCTCGCTCATGAACTATCTCATATATTGTTAGAGCATAATTCAACCAATGAATATTTTGCAAAACAAAGTGTTATCGTTAGCAAAGCGGCCAATGTTGCCATGATTTCAGCTTCATTTAATGATATACAAAGTCATAAAGTCGGTAACCGAGTATATGTGAATTATCAAAATACAGAGAAAACACAGAATAAAATTGCGAATGCTTACCGAACTGGAGCTACCATCAATAGACTTAGCCGAGATGTGATCAGCTCAACCATGAACAGAACTCAAGAAGACGAAGCCGATCTACTTGGTATCGATTTATTAGTTCAAGCAGGCTACAGCCCCCGTGTTTACAAGATCGTGATGGAACGCTTACACAGTAGTGAAACTTTCACAAAAGAACAATTAGCAGCAAAAAAAACTGAGTTACAATCTTTCATCACTATGGCGAGTAACGGGCAAAAACATCTACAGGATTTTAATTTAAGTACTGTAGGTTACCTAGCAGCAAATGAAGCCGCAACAAAACTCGTTTCCCACCTTTCCGAAAGACATCAGTCTCCGTTGGAGCGAAGCAAAGACTTAGCACATTATGTAAAACGTGAGTACAGAAAGGAACGTAGGCGTAAACCGAAACAAGACAACTTCAATAAGGTAATTAAAAAGGGCAAAGGACATCAAATAATGCAGAATTATTGGTATGCATCTGAAGCGGTTCGTGCCATAGAGTTTGGAGACATAAAAAAAGCAGAACAGCTCGCTCGAAAATCTGTCAGCGGCCTCACCTCAAAGGATGCCTATACTCGTCTGGCATTTTACCAGGTACGAAAGACGCAGAATAATCAATCTAAGGCCCTAAAAAACTTACAGCTAATAAAAAACTGGGATTATGCGTCCATCCAAACATTTTCACTTGCTGCTCAAGCTTATCGAACAGAAAAAAAATATAAGGACGCAAAAGCCATACTTGAACGTGGCGAAAAAACAATAGGTACCAAGAAGCCCTTCTATCCTGAATATATTTATTTATATCAAAAAATGGGGAATAAAAACTTGGCACTTGAGTACTTCGAAGATTGTAAAAAATCAGATGCTGAAAATGTAGTCAGCCAATGTTACCAAGCCATTGGATTACCTAACCCAAGTAAAGAAAAATCAAGCGAAAGCGGCTTCTTTAACACCCTTAACTCTATGACTAATATCGTAAATATATAAATGGAGGCCACCTGCTGTCTTAGCAGGTGGCTTCGTCTCCTTTAAAAGTAATCATTTTTTTCTGCCATTTAAAACACTTACATAGGATCGGGCTATATGTTTAAGACAAAACTCATCAAAAAATTTGTCCTTCTCTACTGTGCTTTATCGATATTAAGTATTTCGACGAAAAGTATGACCCTGTAAATAATTCT
>DDQN01000051.1 GCA_002342685.1 Vibrio sp. UBA2441 | reverse complement strand
ATATTAGTTGACCACTACACAGCACCTCAAGGCCATTAATTAACTCATCATCAAATCGAGAGTTAGTGAGCTTCTTTTCTACGTTTAAATTGGGAGAGTATTTATCTTCGTATCGGACTAACTCACAAATCTTAGCGACTCTGAAAGATTCTAGGCGATTTCTGTGTGTTCCGGCTAAGTACCAGTGTCCACGGTCATTCAACAACCGATAGGGGTGAAAATCATCGTAGCTTTTCCCATTACAGATAAAGCCAATCACGTTTCTTCGCTGTATCGACTCGATAAGTTTCTCGAACATAGAGGCGCAATCGCTAATGTCTTCAATTTGTGGGTTCTTGAATAGAAAGGGCGGTGTGGTTTTGTTGTTGAGTACGCCATTACTGAGGTAATGCTTACCGGAAAATAAGCTATTTAAGCCCATGTTCATCAGCAGCAATGACACTTCATTGTTAGTTTGTCTACCTAATACCTGAGGGTCTAAAAAGTAACAAGCGCCATTGCGCTGAATTGGCAGGTAACTTAACCGTTCATTAAAGTCTCGTTGAAGCGTTCTTTCGCTGACGCCAAACTCACGGCTTAAATCTTCTAGATGCAATTTTTCACCCGTATTTAATCGGGTCAAAATCATGCCAAGTCGTTTTGCTAATGTATCGTGCTCTTTCATCCTACGCATTGTAGAAGTTGTTCCTGTCAGGAGCTGTCGAGCATGATTATTTCTAACCAAAATTCATTAGGTTAGTGAAATCGTTATAACTTTCATTGAATTTCACAACCTAGGCTAATCAAGGTGTTAGCCGACTATCCAAATTAATTCATCTACGCGACACGTCCTGTCGTATCTAAGCGCAATAATATCATTCTAGTGAGTGCAACTTCTTGATTAATAGGATTAAGAAGACCTCACACCTATCTAAGAAGGCAATAATAATGAAAAAAGTAACAATCCAACTTATCACTCTTTTGAGTATTTCAGTCATGTCAGTCAGTGCATTTGCAGGTGGAACCTTCGGAGGCAATCCGGGCGATATTTCTAAGAATCGTGATTTATTGGAATCTAAATGGAATGGTAAAGCGGGTAATCAAAATACCGTATCTAATGGGGTCATTGTTCAGTGGAATGCTGATGTGTGCGGAACCATGAATGGCAAAGAAACTGATCCAAGCAAGTGCGATGCTAACAACGCTAAAAGTAGCGATTAATCCAATAGATTTGCTGTCTTGCTTAATTTGATTTTTAGTAGGTTTATGGGGGTACTCACTACTTAAATGAAGAAAGAGCAATACGGCATAACGGGGCGATATCAGTAATGGTATCGCCCTTTTCTTTGTTTAAAACTAGTTAGAGGTAATACAATTATGAATTTTTTAACACTGGGTCAGTCATCTTTGCCGTTAAAAGCTATTGAGATTGAGCGGGATCATCCCACTACAAAAGTGACCATAAAACCAAGTGCCAGCGGCGCCGAAAAAGGCGCGATGATTGGCATGTCACTTGGCGCTCGCGTAGGTGGTGTTCAAGGTGCTGCTGTAGGCTTAGTTGTCGGTGGAGTCACTGGGGCTATTGTTGGGCCAGAAGATTAATGGGAACTTAAATAACACGTTTAATTAAAGAAGCTAGCTAGGAATGGTGAACTTCTTTTTATTTTATTGACGTTGTTGACGGTTGATAGTGACGACGCCGTCGATGTTTTAGGCGCAAGTTTTAAGGTGTAAGGAGGTGGTCTAAATTGTTTTTGCCCTTCTTCTGTTTAGCGCGAGTGTCCAGCCATATTTCTTTGATACGACGTTGCAATACCCGAGGTTATCCGAAAAGGCATCAAGCTTTAATTTATTCGTTATAATTACGGTATATAAATCGATCTCAGGTTAATTTAAGGGTGTTTTATGAATAAGACATTTCGTGTTGAAAAAGATAGTATGGGTGAAATCAAAGTTCCTTTTGATGCCCTCTATCAGGCTCAAACTCAAAGAGCCATCGACAACTTCAAAATTAGTAAACATGAGATGCCTAAAGATTTGATTGTTGCATTAGCTTATATCAAACAGGCTTCCGCAAAGACAAACGCTGAATTAGGCACATTAAACAACAACATTGCAGATGCAATAATTAAAGCTGCGAAATACATTATTGATGGCCAATATCATGATCAGTTTCCTATTGATGTATTTCAAACTGGTTCAGGTACCAGTACAAATATGAATGCCAATGAAGTACTTGCGACACTGGCAAGCCAAATATTGAACGAAAAAGTAAGCCCTAACGACCATGTTAATATGGGACAAAGTAGTAACGATGTGATTCCAACTTCCATTCAAGTTAGTGCTGTCATGACAACCGAAAGTTTGTTGATGCCGGCACTAACTCATTTAACAAAAACACTGAGAAACAAACAGAAGGAACTTGAAGGCATTGTTAAAACTGGCCGAACACATTTAATGGATGCGATGCCTATTACGTTCAGTCAGGAATTAAGTGGATGGGAAGCGCAAATACAACATGCTTCGCAGTCAATAGCCTCCACAATGGAGTTTGTAAGAGCACTTGGTCAAGGAGGAACCGCTGTCGGAACCGGGATCAATGCTCATTCATGCTTTGCTGCGGATTTCTGTCATAACTTAAGTCAGTTAAGCGGTTTATCATTTGAACCTAGCGATAACTTCTATTTTAACCTGAGTTGTCAGGATTCTATTATTTCTCTTTCCGGTCAGTTAAAAACATTGGCTGTTGCATTGATTAAAATATCCAATGATTTACGCTGGATGAATTCAGGTCCGCTTGCTGGACTTGGTGAGATTGAGCTTAAGGCTTTGCAACCTGGTTCATCAATAATGCCAGGTAAAGTAAACCCTGTGATTCCTGAAGCTGTGGCAATGGCGTCGGCACAGGTAATAGGCAACGATACAACCATTACTATTGCCGGCCAGTCGGGCAACTTCCAGCTCAACGTTATGTTGCCGGTAATTGCATACAATTTGCTTGAATCGATACATCTTCTGACCAACTCATGTATTTCATTGGCAGACAAAGCAATTGAGCCGTTCAAAGTGCGTCAAGACAATATCGATAAAACTCTCGCTAAAAATCCTATCCTGATTACAGTGTTAAATCCTATTCTTGGTTATTTGAAAACTGCCGAAATAGCGGAAAAAGCCTACAAAGAGGGCAGGAATGTCATCGATGTAGCAGAAGAAGAAACCAATCTGAGCAGAAGTGAATTAGAAAATTATTTTGACCCTAAGACATTAACCAATGGTGGAATGGCATAAAATAACCTGAAGTCTAAAATGATGTTAACCAAATTCATATCATATGGTTAAGTCAGTAGGGTAATCTGAGCTAGCGACAAAAATAAAAGGGAACTAGAAGCTGGTTCTGCGATCAGAACTCGCTTGCTGTTCGCAGAACGCACTCAACTAATTATCTTAGTTTCACTTGGTTTTGTTCAGATAACTGTTTGTATACAGATATTCTTATTGGAACAATTGAAGGTTAGAATGCAATTTCAATCTCCTGCACCATAGAGGCTGCATTCTGCATACCAAACTACCTTTTGAATTTATCGACTGATGAATTATTGAGTCCATTGGTCTCGTAACATAATGTCAAGCTGATCCACCAACATTGCCCAATCGGCATCTTGATCGATACCCTGTTTCAAAAAATCCGATTGTGAAGTTGTCCAAAAACTCGCTTCATGTATTGGAGCTGAATTTCGTGTATGTCGGTGGCTCTTCACGAAGTCTTTAATTTCTTCCGGTGAACTGCCTAACCCAAGCTGTTCAAATAGCTCCGCCATCCCATGTTGATAAATCTCCATTATCTACTCCCCAAATAGTGTTCACTTACCAGTAGTATATACGCTGCTCAGAAAGTTTGGAGACTATGCTCAGAGTTTCTCTAACACCTCATTTGCTATCTGTAGAGTGAAAGATAAAATTGTTCAATTAAGACGTACTTAACCGACTATTATTTATGGATAATAATGCATGTTAGTTGCGAGACATATACCGTAATTAAATATTACGAAATGGTAATTTCCGGTAGACACTAAACCTTAAAAATTTGGTAGTTACCTATATCTCGCTAAAACAATAAACTGAAAATTATTAGTTGATTTTCGAATGGTTATCTACAGAAACGCAGTGTTTCTTCAAATGACTTAATGCTCTTCTCTCGTCAAAGTATCCATTCTGCCCCTTTGCTGATTTATTTAACCAGTTTATATTCTCAACGACTTCAGCTTTATAGTCTCGCCTTGCAATCTGGTATTCTTTTAGCAATCCATCAATTTTCTTTGACACTTCAGGGTCAATGTTATTCTTTGTATAAATTATATAAGCGTAACAACCTGCGGCTAAATCTCTCATTTTGTCATGGTATCCGTTAACTAGTTTGGCCTCCTGACCGTTGATAGTTGCATCAGCATGGCCGTAGGATTGAAATCCTACAAAGAGTAATAAAAAAACATGTGTTTCATAAGCTTATCTCCCAATTGAAAACATTCTGGATTGCTACCTCTTGTAGACGTATTGTTTCATGAATTTGATGCTATAAAAGTATAGAAAAACACGTTTTTTCCTCATTCGAAGTTACGTTTGAAAGACAAAGTAAAACATAAATCGGGGTCAAGTTTTTTCAGATCCATTTTTCTTCTTCAATTTGTAGGTTTTCTTCGAAATTTTAAAAATAAGCTGCTTTTGCTTATTTGAAATGGGTTGCCCTGTTATTGCTTTGTCGTGTAAATCCGAAATGAAGTTTTTTTCCCATGGTGCAAGTCTTTCTAACTTAAATAAAACAATGTTATTTAAGGTGTTGAATAACTCATATTGACTTACATCCAATTTATTATTAGGCATTCAATTAGATCGCTTATCTAGAGATGTTACCTCTAAGCTTTCTACTTTTTTTATTGAATCCAACATAATGACTTGATAGAAAGTGCCATTATTTAAAAAGTGTCGAGTTTCTAACCTGTTGCAATACTCCTTTATTACGTGCTTTACTAAAATTATCATATCTATATATGTCTCTTTGGTAAAAATTAGATTCACGACATCTGAGTCTGTTCTTGCATGAATCAGTTTTATGCGGCCCATATTCTTTGGTAGCTTACTGGAAATAATGGCCGCTCTACAGTTGGAAAATTTATTAGACTGTAATTGGTATGATTGGCTGTCGTTAAGCATGATACTGATTACTAATATGGTAAGGTTTAGCTTTGTCATTAGTATCGCTAGTTTTTTTTTGATTTCTTAAAGCGCTATTCGTATTGAAGAATTTATGGACATAACTAGAGGACATACAAGATAAGAGAGCGCTGTAGTCTAAGTTGAATTTAACTTTTTGACCAATAAGTAACGGCTTATCCGACGTTTCAATAATCAAATGGTCACTTGTTGATGACATTATTGTCATGCCAGCTGGAACGCTAAGTCCAGCAACAGAAACATCTTGACGACCTAGTGCGAGAATGTTTTGTGATACAGAACCTCTATCTGAAATATTTATGTATTCACCAAAAGCATTTGACCCTCGTGAGCCCCAAGGTAAAGAGGGTTTTATTTTAGACTCAATCACTTCAGCAGTTAACGTAATTGCATCAGTATATAAGCCTTTAATTCTTTCTTGTTTTAACGGTTCACAACCGAGGTAAATGCCTTCTCCTAGACGAAGATTATTCACTCTAGTTTGCCCAGTGTGATTAAGTGCCCAGTTAATTGAAGCTGAATTACCACCTGAAATAATATCGAGATTTAGTCCAAATTTAATTTCAATCTCATCGGCTAAACCTGAAAGAAGCGCCATTTTTTGGTCATTGGGAGCGACACCATATCGACAAGCTAGGTTTGTACCTATTCCTCGTATTTCTATGTTCGGTAAGGAAATTATTTTATGGATGAACCCAATGACATGAGCGGGCATGATTCCTTCTCTCAAATCACCAAGTTCAACCATGATAATGATGCCATGGTTGAGGTCTAATTGTTTTGCTTCGTTGGAAAGTCTCTGAATAGTTTGAACTTCTGTATTCATACTAATTTCACAGCATCTTACAACATTTTTCGCTTGGCTAAGCATTGGTGTGCGTATCAACATCATCGGAACTGAAATGCCGGCTTGTGTCATTTCTCTGATATTTTCGAGTCTAGAATCTGCAAGCATCTCTGCGCCTGCATCTAGTAATACTTGAGCAATAACGGGGTGACCTAAAAAAACCTTCGTGACGGGGGTAACGGATATATTTTTTAGAGAGAGTTGGGTTATAAGAAGTTTCGTATTGTGATGTATTTTAGCACAATCGATGTCTAACCTAGGGTAGCTCACCCTTTTTTACCCAGTCTACTTGCTATCAGAGGGTACGCAGACAATACCATTTGTAGCAGTTGGTTTACAGGCTGTGACAACACATCAGTTACAGGTATACCAAACTCACTGGAGTAAGCACTCATTGCGGTTAATACTTCATCTGACGACATATTTTCATGGTTAAGTGTTAATCCAATTACAGACGTATCAGAAAATGTCTCTATAAGATTAATTTCAGATGCAACTGAGGGCATAGGCATGTTAGGAAAATCAATCCGATTTAAACGGTTAGGAGCATGTTGCAAAATGACACTGGTTGGACAACTACCACGTAATATAAAAGAGCTAGTTGAAAATGCCGGGTGACTCAAGGCGCCTTGACCTTCAATAATAATGAGATCAGGCTTTTCAGTTTCATACGCTTTAACAATGACAGATTCCAACTCACCAGCGCAAAATTGAGAAGGGACTGCATCTAGAGCCACACAGTAAGGAGCACCTTGTATAATGCCGGTTTGGCCAGTAGCAATCATGGCTACATTAAGGCCTTTTTTTCTTAATTCATTGGCTAGTATTGTTGCGGTCGTTCGTTTTCCTAATGCGCAGTCGGTTCCCATAACTGCTATTCTAGGACAGTTTACTCTGTGTATTTGTCCGGTAAATGTTTGTAGGTCTTCCTTGTTTTTAGGTTTGCGAATATCAAGTATTTGAACGTTGTTTTTTATGCTCGCTTCCAAAAATATGGGATCGTCTGTTAAAAACTCGTGTAATCCATTGACGATACTCATCTTCCGAGACATTGCATTTAAAATAATGTTCTTTTCTAAGTCAGATAAGAAACCATTTGACGGCGCGATTCCAAAGATGAAGTAATCAGGAGTGTTTTCTGCTCGACTCATAGCTTCTTCAATATTTGTAACAATAGGGATGTTATTTTTCGCATCACCAAGTACGTCGCCTGAGTTCAAACCAGCGCAATCACTATCAATGACCGATAAGATACGATAATTGCACGAATGTCTGACCAATCCATTCGCAGTTTTTCCATCAATTTTTCCGAAGTTACCTTCGCAATAAATAATTGCCGTAGGTATTACTGGGTTGATCTGGTGGCAAAGTGGAGTCCAAGGGGGGGGCGACGCTAAATTGTTGTTTATTTTTGTATCATCATTTCGATTGAGCTGGAAGATTGTTCTTGATTTTTGTGTTGAAATCGACATAACTAAAACCTTGCATTAAGGCCTAGGGGGGCGACTAAGGAATGCCGAAATGAGAGTTCGGAAAAGAAAAGAAGTCCCTACTAAGCGGTAGGGATGTAAGGAAATATAACACACTTACTAGATTTTTATCAGTTATATTAAATTTGTTCCGTTTTATTTTTGTCGGGCGAAATGAGCGTCGTTGATATATTCGGTGTCTAGAATTTTCAGGTATTGATTGACTTTCAGTAATTCAATACGTTGAGACTGACCGATTCTGATAACTTCTAATATTCTGAAGTTTGATAGGCTTCCTAACGCTTAGGTGCCGTAAAGCTATTTTCTGAATGTCCTAATTCTGAGAAAAATGAACACTTGGTCTGAGAGTGGCACAGAATGGCAGTGCAAATTTAATAAAGGCCGTAACTCATTACTGACTTTCTATTTTAGAGTTCTAAATCCACTCTTTGTCTTGAAAATCCTCCCTTAATGCCCCTTTATAAAATTAACGTTGGCTAATCCGTTCATAGTATCCTATTATTTAACTAAATATGCTGAAATTCTTGCTCTTGTGATAGGAGATATATTCTCCATTTTAAATTGAATAAATTTAGTGTAAAGGTTGTTTTAAATAATGAAAACTATTTTAGATACATTTTCTAAACATACTAATTTATCTATTTGGTTGATGTCAGTTTTAGCCTTGTTTGTTTTGTTTTTAGCTCGTTTTGTCGTTCAAGATTATGCCGATCTTACGCCTTTTTTAATTGTCCCAGTTTTACTTGCAAGTTGGTACGGAAATAGTAAGGCGGGTATTGGTTTGTCTGTGCTTATTGTGTGTGTCTCCTTATTGATAAGTCCAAAAGATGATTTCATTATTTTTAGTAATCTCACTAATATTGTTATTAATTT
The DNA here is from genome assembly GCA_002342685.1 of Vibrio sp. UBA2441. GTDB lineage: Bacteria > Pseudomonadota > Gammaproteobacteria > Enterobacterales > Vibrionaceae > Vibrio. The sequence continues at coordinate 2,283 of DDQN01000051.1, read as the reverse complement.
TATTGTGTATGTTTTCTTGTCCATTATAGTCACTAACTTTAGAGAAGTTCATAAGTTTGAAAGTAATGCAGCAGATACTGACACTTTGACAGGTGTTTATAGTTCGAGGTATTTTTATACTGTAATGGAAAATGAAATACTTAGATCAAGTCGATATGGTCATAAGTTGTCACTGTCCTATATTGATATTGATGATTTTAAAAATATTAACGATACATTAGGACATTCTGTGGGAGATGAATTGTTGATTGATGTATCCCAGTGTTTAGTTTCATCTCTACGTGCTACGGATATTGTTGCTAGGATTGGTGGAGATGAGTTTGTTTGCTTATTACCAGAAACAAAACATGATGAAGCTAAGGCTGCCTTTTTAAAAGCAGAAGAAAATCTTAATGCAAAAATGAAAAATAAAAATTGGAATGTAAGTTTTAGTATTGGTATAGTTACTTTCGAAACGTTACCTAATAATGTTCATGAAGCAATAAATATTGCAGATAAATTAATGTATTCAGTAAAAAATAATAATAAAAATGGCATTGCTTATAAAGTTTATAAAGTTTATAAAGAATAAGGTGTTTTTGTTTGTAAGCTAAGTTTAAAATGTCTAGTTCTTATTTAATTTCGTTCAAATTGTTTTATATTAAAGGTGAAAAATAATGTATTTTCACAACAAGGACAAGTTGGTAATATGAAGCCATCCTTAAGGGATATAACTTCAAAATGACAAAGGTGACAAGTGTACGCTCCCTTGTTTATAAGTTCCCCAGAGAGGCATGTAATTTCTTTTTTATTTTCCGGCATGATAATCACCTCAATATTATTATAATATACATTATATGAATCAAGAGAATATTGATAGCTATTAAATATATGTTTTATGGTTAAAAAATTGCATCCATTATGTACTTCCTAAACACATGATAAATAGTCTATTAATTTTAGGTTAGATTGCAAAAAATGTACCTCGTCTTATTTGTAAGATAAAAGGTAAATTAGCTTACTGCTTCATTTTATGTTCTGTCGTAAAATTCTCATAATTTTTCAAATACGAAGTTGAGTTCTGATGCGCGCTTTGTCTTGAAGCTCGCTAAAAGACGGGTAGGAACAACCCGAAATCTGTAAGAAGATTCTGTCCAACATCCTCTTAGAATAGCAGATATACTATTTATGATCACCAAGCGATTTTGTCGTATCTTAGTTACTCACTTTTTACTGTCGTCGACGGATATGACGACACCGTCGATGAACTGAATAATTCCCTGTAAATCCTGATTGTTAACAGTACAATGCGCCTCCCTAATAATCAGATCAGGCAGTGCTGATGTCTAACTACTATAAAATCCCAGAAAATGATCCAGACTTGGAAGCGTTTGAGCGGCTTATCGCTGATTTTCATCCTTGGTTAAAGCGTTTCAAGAAAAAGGCTAAAGGGATAGCCAGCTATGAGCATATGAATTTTTGTCAATGGGCTTTTAAGAGGGGACAACTACCGGGAAATGACGATGACTATTGTCCTTTTGCATTTACTTTTTTTAATTATGCCCATGTGAATAATTACCTTTTGTATTGCCAGCTGTTTTTAGAAAAACCTTATGGACGAAAAAAAGATAAGGGAATTGAAAAGCTTAAAAACAGCTTTGAAGAATTGGCACAGGTTAAAAATTCTAAGTTGATGATTATATTGACTGTATTAGCAGAGAAGAGCTTGGCGCAATGGTATGAGGTCGTAAAAGAATATGAGTTAAAAAGGAATGCTGCTTATATAGATAAAAGATTAAGAAATCATATTGTTGAACAATGCCAACAGATAAGTGACAGCTTAATGGAGCTGTCTAAATCAGAAGAATTTGACTTTGGTGATCTGAAGACGTTAGATGCGGATGGAAAGTATGGGTTGTTAGCGAAATTATTGTTACAGCGCTACTCAGTGCTACGAGATAACCAAATCAATACTCAAGTTACCTTTTGGGGAAAGAAGGCAAACAAGGGAAAACGATTTAAAGCTGAAGCTGAAGGATTAGGCTTAAAAAAAGTGCCGTTTAAGGGGCGAGAATATCCGTTGTTCATAGACGTAGTTCTGGCTCATCACTTGGTTAAACAGTTAAAGCACAGGCCAGAAATGCCGTCATCGCCTACCGATCATATTTATAAAGAAATTAGCTCGAATAAAACAGCTAAGTCACGCGATCTTCGTGCACAATATCGCTGGCTGTTTATTAAAGCGTGGCTTTACTCCTATTTGAAAACACGTGATTTAACCTTGTTGCGTATTCCGGAGCATCG
>DDQN01000053.1:13499-33728 GCA_002342685.1 Vibrio sp. UBA2441 | reverse complement strand
CCGGATAACGGTTGTGGGATGACCGGTGACCGGTTACCGGTTATCCCGTCTTCGGTTTACCGTTACAATTAAACCAATTCATTTCGTAGCTGTTTAAGTCCTTCTATATCTAACGGCTTAATACCTCTTACATTAGGGTCTAATAGTTTCTTTTCCTTCAATAGCTTGCAAAACCGGATGACAGTTTGCGTCTCAGTACCGGAGTATTCAGCGATTTCCCTGCTTGTCCAAGGATAAAAATCGAACTTTTGAAATAATTCAACGATGGCATCTATTACTCGAACTTTGGTTTGATAGGCCGCAACGTTTGAAAATCGACCTTCAGCTTCACCTAGTTCCCTACAAACTGATTTAAGCAAAAACTGCAAAATTTCTGGAGCTTGTGCCTGAAGCTCTTGCACATCTTTAACATGAACATGATGAATAACACTGGGTAATAAACTTCTGGTTGTTAAATGATAAGGTTCTTGACTGAATAAAGACCGATAACCAAAATAGTCGCCTTCACCATATACTCTAAGCAAATGCTCCTTTCCTGATTCCGTTATACGGTACAAACCCACCATGCCTGACGCCAAGTAGTAAAAACCACATGCTTGCTGATTTGAACGGTAAATAACCTGCTTTTTAGCTAGCTTAGTTTTTGTTGTCGATAGGTTAATGGAAATAATATCCAAAGAAACTCCAGAAAAAGACTCAGTATTGATAGAACGCTAGTATAGCCAACTTTATCAAATAGTTTAACCCGAGTTTATGTTGTACGACATAACAACAAAAAAACTCTATCGGTCTATGACCGATAGAGTAACTAAAACAATTTTCAATTTATCACATCGCCGTATTTGGCCCGTGTATTATCACCACTTCAGCCTACCTAATGAATAGCATATTCGACATGTAATTTAGAATTAATTGCTAAGGTTCAATACAATCAAATATAATTTTTAACATCTATTAAAAATCATGTTACACATAAAACAGTTTCTTTTTTATACATATAACTGCGATTTATCTTTACATGAAATCAAAAACAACTCTCTATTATAAACGATACCATCAATAGTAATAATATTTACGAATTTGTCATGCTCCTTCTTAATTAGGTTGAAGCCTAGTTTTTTAAATACCTTCCCAGTTGGAGACGATTTATTATTAGTATAAAACAAAATAGCCATAACTTTTTTACTCAACACATACTTGAATATGTAAGAAATTATTTCCAAAAAAATAGTTTTTGAACCACAAGATAAAGATTTAACAACAAGGTACGTGTCGCCCTCATTGATGTTATTTTGCTCTATATTATAGGTAACTTGCGCTAGCGGGATGCCAGAAGTATTACAGGAATACACAATACTCTTATTCTCTTCACTGCTATCACTAATAACTTGGTAAGCGGTATACTCTTTTTCTGTCTGTTCATCGCAAAAATCCCAAGGAAAATCCTTAAGTGTATACTTCATTAGGTAGAGCTCTAGCTCAGTACGGTTAAGGTTAAAACTTCCTGAGTCAACGATATCGTGCAGTTCTAAATCCAGAGATTTTAACAGTTCGACCTGGCGACGATGACTTGGGTTTATAACTCCATTTTCCCAACGACTGATCGTAACCGCATCTACCCCTGAAAAGTCATACTGACTATTGTCAATACATGAAACGAATTGACTTTGAGAAACATTCATCATGCGTCTTATTTTTCTAACTACATAACCAAAATCTATTACTTTCTTCATCCTAAATACCACTACCTACAAACAGTTAACATGAACACAACGATATGTAGTCATGAGTTCCGGTAACTGTAATCAAAAATTTGCTAGTGTTATATATACATTAATGAGCAATAATTAATTTTAATATGCTAATAAATTTGATTCTCGACTCTGATATGATTGATTAACAATAATCATTAAGCCTGAGTTATGACAAATTATTCTACCATCAAGAAAATAGAACATTTAGTACATTCACTGAATAAAGATGAATTTGAAATTTTAACAGATCGAATTTACAGCAGTAGCAAAAAAAACAATATTCAAAATGAAGTGGATAGCCATCTATCTGACAACGAGATAAATTTCATTTCATCATTATTCAAAACAGAAGAAGATACTATTTAATAAAATAGAATTTCTGACAATATGAAATAGATTTCTTTAACACAATCAAACACTCCACCCTATTACACTTCTCATATTCGTCAATATGCCGTATGCTTTCGTAAAAACCAGCCGTTTTCATCATTCCTCTGATGTGGTGTGCAAATACTTTCTTTTCATCATCAAAATTTTGTTTGATACCGTGGGTATGATGTTCAACGACAAAATCATCTATTGCATTATAAAAATCATCAAAAAACAAATCATACAAAGTAGTAAAGGTCGCTCTGTCTATATTACCTAACAACTTTGATATTCTTTGGTTAAACATATTTTTATACATAATATGAATTTCGCTTGAAGGCTTAGGTATTGAGTAATAATATCCTTGGGCCTCATCACATCCCATCTCTTTCAACAACTCTGCTAGCTGAGCATTATCAATACCTTCAGCGGTTACTTTTGATCCCCGACTCAGCACAAACTCAATTAAGGCCTGCAATAATGCCTCACTATTTTTGTCTCGTGTCAGTTCGAGTATTAAGCTTCTATCAAATTTTATCTCATCGAATGGTATGTCATTCAATCTATCCATATTCGAAAAACCTTTACCAAAATCATCCAAGGCTAACTTAAACCCCATGAGTTTCAACTTAGCTATGTTTAAGTGTAATTGACTTGAATCGTCTCCTGGTAGCTCTGTCAGTTCAAATGTTATAGACCCAAGATCGAAGTCAAAGTCCTTGGTCAATTTTTCTATTTCATCGACAAACGCCGAGCATTCCAATGCCCAGGGGTCTATGTTAATGGAAAGATTGGTAATAACCCCCTTTGAAACAAGTTCGGATTGTAACAAAAATGACTGCTTAATCACGGTGATATTAAAATGTTTATTTAATAAATGTGTAGTAAGCAGAGGGAGAAACTCACTAGGTTCGATTATGCCATCATAATCATTACACAACCGGGTTAATACTTCGAAACCCACTATTGTTTCGGTCTGTAATTCAATTTTTGGTTGCACGTAAAGCATTAAATCATCGTCAATTTGCGATATTATATCCTTTTGTAGATAGTGACGATCAATTCTCGTTTTATCAACTCCAGAATATGCTTGAAAAATATACTTAACAATATCGCTTCTCAGCAGTTCGATACGTTCATAAATTGAGTTTGGAGTTTCCTTGGGAATAAATCCAACAACTCTAACATCTAAGTCAACTATTGATTTCATAACAAATTCAATAAAGTCACGATCTAAAGAGCTTACTATATATACGGGTATATGAGATAACTCTTTCTCTACCAGATAATTTAATACGGAAATTCCATCTCCGTCCTCCATCTTTATATCCAGAAAAACAACCTTAATCTCATTGAAATATCGCTTCAATGACCGTATTGCACTGTTGCCACTGTTTACGCATTCTATATTTTTTGCTTCCGGTATCGATTTTTTCAATGCAGAGCATAGAACTTCTTGAAAAAATGGTTGATCCTCCACGATAAGAATATTTTTACGAATTGTTGACATTGACATTAGCAACACCTTTTTGTTCTGAAATAGCGGCACAATGGAACAGTTCTCTATTGTAGATAGCATCAAAATATGACAGGACATATGATGAAAAAGTACCTTTATCATCATATGTCTTAAAACCAATTGATTTTAAGAACCTTTTAATGTTTGATTTTTTGTTATTGCTAAAGTAGCCAATATATTCAATTTCGCCATGTAAAAGTTTTTTTACTATAAACCCGAGCATATGAATGATAATTTGATCGGAAAGGCAAAATATTGAATTGATCACCATACAGGGAGGGCCTTTTACAGAGATTTCCTCAGTGTCTACACTTCTTCTACCTAGCAACTTCCAATACTGTTGCTCAGACATAATGTTATATGTCAATTGACCCACTGGAATTCCAGCCTTATCACTATATAACACACAGAATGTTTTATTTCCTTCACCATCTCCAGAGTCAATTACTTTGTAAATTACATTACTAATTTCTAAAGAATCTGAATTCTCCCATACATAAGACTCCTTTATATTATGATGCGTAAATGATAAGTTTAGAAGGTCACTATTTTTTTCTACATAGTCAAATAATGAATAACCCGCAGCTAAAAACAGCTCTACTTGCTTTCGATGAGTAGGGATCACTACGTCATTTTCCCAACGACTTATTGTGACGACATCCAGTCCTGAAAATTTTGAATCATTTTTAGCAATCAAATTAACCAAATCGTTTTGGCTAAGCTCCATATAGCTCCTTAAACGCTTCAGTATTGCTCCAAACTCTATCATTAATGCTCTACCACGCTACTACGTATGTTATTTGGTTATTCTACGTAGGTTTTAAAATTTACATATAGCATATATAAATACATTTCATCTTCGAAATGCTAATAAACATTCCACGAGTAAATGTTATCATTCATCGTTCATCGTTCATTTAATTTTTTACAGGAATTATGAAAATATACTACAAGAACCACAGTTACTATTTATTATTAATCACGGTTTTTACACTCTTAGCGATAGTTTCTGCGACTTACCTATACAACATCTACTCTACCAAACAAAAGTTGATTGAAGCACAGCTTCATTCGCTCTCAATTTCTAAGACGTTAAACAAACTTATTTTTGAATCAAAGCAAGTTATATCTACAGGTGACAAGAAAGACATGAAGATACTAATGGATTCTTTGAATCAGCACTCTGAAAGTCTAAACATTAACAATGCGTATAAAAAAGAATCCATTAGTGAATACGCACAATTCAAAGAAGAATTTTTACTTGAACTTAGTTCTTTATTTTTACTGAGAAATAAAAATGATAATCTACGAAAAAAAATGGTAGCGGCAGCTATTTCCTCTTACAACTATACTCTAAAATTAACGCATGGCTTAAGTGAACTATCCTATAAATATTCCGAAGACATTACAGAGTTAGGTAAAGAGCTCACTATTATAATTGCGCAAGCAAGACAGTGGGATAGAGACTTTCAATTGACTCAAGACATAAAAAAGAAGAAGAAGTTGCTAATTAAAGTTTCAAATATACATATTAAAATAAATAGAAAAATCGCCTATCTCAGAGGGATAATTGAAGATGAAAGCCAGTTAACTCAATTAGACAAGTTGCACAAAAACATTATTGAATACATAGATGCGTTCAAAGCTTTCTCTATTATTCATATTGACTACATAAGCATAAAGAAGGATATAGATAGTAAATTAGAAAATATTTATATACTTATCGAAAATAACAGTGCTAAACAAAATGAATATTTAATCCAGTATAATAGCACTACAAAATTATTTATAATAGTTATTGTGATATTTTTCATTTTCACACTAGCCTTCATACTCTTTATTTTTAATGCATATAGCATTTCCAATAAAAATAGAGAAGTTGAAAAGCTGAAAAATAATGCCAAAAGTAAGTTCCTTGCCCAAATGAGCCATGAGATACGAACTCCCTTGAACGGAATTATTGGTACGATCGGTTTGATGCAGCGCGATAGTCATTGTATTAGTTGCATACATTCTGGTCGTCACATAGAAACACTGAGTTCTTCTTCCATATCGTTAAAAAATCATATTGATAATATTCTCGACCTCTCCAAAATCGAGTCTGGTGTAATGGAACTCGACTACGAGCAATTTTCACCCAACACCATATTCGAACATGTATTACGAATCTCTTTACCTTTAATCAAAGATGATACTTGTACGCTAAACATTAAAGGTCAATCCAAACTGGATATCTACTTAGATAAAAATAAGTTCCGTCAGATAATTCTCAACTACGTAAGCAATGCGATTAAGTATGCCGATCCTGAGAAAGAAAATAGTTATGTCAATATTAGCTACGACGTTTATGAAACATCAAACCATAGTGCTGTGATTAAAGTAAAAATAAAAGACAATGGTATTGGCATGTCACAGGAAGACCTTAGAAACTTTTCAAAGCCTTATCTTCAATTCGGCCATAAACAAGAAAGCTCGTCTGGATTGGGTGCAAATGTCGCTAGTGAATATATAAAACTACTAAATGGCCATGTTACGGTAAAGTCTATTTCGGGTATTGGCACTTCCATTACTATTTTTTTTAAGTGTAGAACCGTAATTCCAGTGGTATCAATAACATCTGATAAACGTAAGAGCTCTCAAATTTTCGATTCGCTGCGAGTACTAATCGTAGAGGACAACATTTTTAACAAAGAGATTATTACCCGGCAATTGCAGCAATTAGGTTGTCACGTGCATGCCGTGGAGGATGGATTAATTGCAAAAAATCATCTCTTGCTCAAGTGTACATATGACCTCGTTATTACAGACATTAAAATGCCCAATATGGATGGTGTCGAACTAACTTCATTTATTCGTAAAAATATTTCTAAAACAATTCCCATTATTGCTCTTACCGCAGATGCTTTGAAACAAGATCATGAAGAATTCAGGCTAGTAGGCATAAACAAAGTTCTAACTAAACCCGTTCTTATTGAAGATTTACATTCAATGTTGATTGAGTACGGTTTAAATTTCAATCGATTGGAGATAAAACCCAATAAATAATTTCAGTTCAAACCATATTAGGAGTATCTCCATTCTGACTTAAAGATTTTCGTTGCGATCGAGAATTCGCTGTAACCTCGGTCGACTAATTTTTAATACTTCACATGCTTTCCCTTTGTGTCCGCTCATATTTTCAAGCACACGTAAAACATGGTTATATTCTATGTCCTCTAGACTTAGTGAATTGAGGTGCTGTAGCTGCTCCGATTCGGGTTTTATCTCAGATCGTAAATCATCAAAAAGATCAGCGGTTAAAATATCACCCGGGCATAAAGCAACAGCCTTAGTCAGCATATTCTCAAGTTCTCTCACATTGCCTGGCCAGCTATACGAACGTAAAACATCCATAGACTCAATAGCTACTTTAGATACTCTAGTACCTAATTCTTTGTTTGCTCTTGCTAACAAACTGGGTATGAGTGCTTCCAAATCTTCTTTACGCTCTCTAAGAGGTGGGAGGTGGATTCGTACTACCTGCAACCTATAAAAGAGATCTTCTCTAAATTGCTTTTGCTTTATTTTTGATTCGAAATCAATATTTGTCGCTGAGATAATGCGTGCCGTTGTTTTAAACGCTTTTTTGCTACCAACAGGTATGAATTCTTTTTCTTGCGAAACCCTTAATAACTTAGCTTGAATTTGAGGAGACAATTCACCAATTTCGTCCAAAAATAGCGTTCCTTCATTGGCCAATTCAAATTTACCAGTTTGATCAGAAACAGCTCCCGTAAACGCCCCTTTTTTATGACCAAACATCTCTGATTCAAGTAAATTTTCAACCAATGCCGCACAGTTTAAAGCAACAAATGGTGCCCCTTTTATCCTTCCCGCTTTGTGAATTGCCCGAGCGACCATCTCCTTTCCTGTGCCCGATTCACCAGTAATCATCACGGAGGCATTGGTTTGTGCGACACGACCTATGGTCTTATAAATCTCCTTCATCGCATTGGAAGAACCAACCATGGAGTTTCCAAATGTATCGGGGATCAATACAGCATTTTGATGGCTTGACGCTTGATACTCAATCGCGACATTGATAGCCCTGTCTAGCTCATCAATATCAATTGGTTTGTGAATATATTCGTCAGCCCCCTGTTGCATTGCTTCAATGGTGCTATCCATATCATGAAAAGCGGTGATCATTATTACTCTGGCGTTTTCACAATAGCGCTTAAATTCAGGTAATCCTTCCAGGCCAGATTTGCCTTCCATACGAATATCCAAAATAATAACATTAGGTTGAAATTGTTTCGCAAGATCTACCCCATCATCAACACAATGTGCTATTTCCACTTCGAATGACTGAGACTGATAGTGAAGCTGAAGTGTCCGGCTTATTCCGGTATCATCGTCTACAATTAACATTCTTCTCATGGATAAACGTTTCCTTTCATTTGTATACTTTGTGGCGACGTAGGCAAACGTATTTTTGTTTGCGTCCCTATTGGATACAAGGGTATCAGTTGTATTTGCCCGTTATGTGCGTCAATGATTCGTTTAACAATTGCGAGACCTAATCCTGTCCCTTTCGCTTTGGTGGTAAAAAACGGCTCGAATATTTTATCGGTAATGCATGGGTCAATAGATAAACCGTTATTTTCTATTCCGATTAAGAGTTCGGTATTTGAATCAGTAATCATGATATTTGACGTTACACGAACTATTCCATTATCCACAGAACTAACGGCCTGTATTGAGTTAATTAGCACATTCTGCAGTGCTTGACGTAGCTTGATGGGGTCAGCATATACTGTTGGCAGGTTCGGCTGAAATAACACATCAAAACTAACATTAGATTCTTTTGCTATCTTCTGTTGACTGGCAACAACAGCCTCTAAAAGCTTATTGATATCAAGCCATTCAGGTTGGAATAGATCGGGTTTTGAATAGGCTAAGAGTTCTTGTAAAATCGCTTCCATATATCTTACTTGTTCAAGCGATATATCAAACATCTCGTTTTGGTTTGTTCTTGCCTGAATTTGTAACACCATTTTAATCGAACTTAGCGGGTTGCGAAGATCGTGAGCAATCATATTAACAACCTTGCCAACTTCGGCCAGTTTCTCATGATGAATCCGCTCGTTAGTTTGCCTCTCAACTTCAGTTGCTAAGCGCTTCTCTTCCGTAATATCTTGCTTCACCGCTACGTAATATAAGGTGCGATTTTCAACATCCTTTACTGGCGATATTCTTGCTCGTTCCCAAAACATTTCACCGGTTTTTTTTCTGTTATGGAATTCTCCTCGCCACTCCTTGCCTTCCCTCAATATGGCCCAGAGTTCACTATAATCTTCCGAACCCATCTCTCCTGACTGCAAAAATTGAGGAGTCTTACCCATCACCTCTTCTCGGCTATATCCGGATAATTCACAGAATACTGGGTTTACATAAACAATTTTACCCTTCAAATCCGTGATCATAACTGAGTTCTGGCTACTCTCAACCGCATGAGTTAACTGCTGTAACTGTTCCTGTGCCATCTTTTGCTTTGTAACATCTTCGCCAAGTAGCGTTAATGTCACCCTTTTTTCTTTAGACTCCGTAAAAGTCGAGGTCCAGGAAACCAAATGGACTTCACCAGACTTACTAAGCACAACGCTTTCATTTTGTGGTTGATGCGCTTTTTGTCGAATGGCCTCGTCCAACGCTTCCTGCGCCTGAGTCTGCAATTCTTCAGGAATGAAACGTTTTATCCAATAATGGCCAATAACTTCACTACGCTGATAACCTACTAATGATAAAAAGTAGTCATTGCAAAAAATGATTACACCATGATGGTTGATACTAACGGCAGCTAACTGAATATTTTCCAACGTATGGCGAAACTGCTGTTCGTAGCGCTTTTGATAGCGTAAAAACCGGGTTTGAACCCGATAACGGCTAAACATTCCCGCTACAGCGCTCATCGCTAGAAATAGCAATGCATAAAGCCAGCTATAATTATCACTAAATGCAATTCTCGATAGGTTGAATCGGGTTAACGGAAATTCGGATATTATTGTCCATTTTCCGTTATTGGGAGCTAATACCTGTGCAAACGTATAATAATTATCATTATCGAGAGTTTGTCCTTTCACCGACGTTTGCAAGTAACGGAACACCGTATCAGGAATATCATCTTTTGTGTCTATCGCGAAATTTACTTCTCCACTGTCTGTAGGGTGAATAACGGCAACACCCTGAGGGTTAAACAGATAAACGTGGTTAATAAAGCTTGGGGCAACACCAAACAGTTTATTGATTAATTGTTTGCCTTCGTAGTTAAGAATAATGACTCCGATACGCTTCCCGTTCTTGGAAAAAACAGGTGTGCCCACCCGGATTGTCGGCTTGGCAGGTGTTTGGACTTTCCCTTCTTCTATATTGAGGTCCATTGGTGAAATGTAAACCTGATCTCGATTCAGCTTATTCGAGTACTGCCAGTAATATCGATGCGACTTATTTTGCAATTCTTGCTGATGTACTGTGGAGATTTCCCCACCATCATTATTTACCCGGAGACGCTCCCAACCTTGCGTATCAATAAATCTTATTTGATCGTAATTTTGATTATTAGCGCTTAGCTGCCGGAAATAGGCATCGAGTTCTGGTATGGGGTCTGGATCTCTGGACAGTATCTGGCTGGTAACATAAGACAAATTTTTCGCGTCGGAAGACATACGGGTCAATGTCTCTCCCAATACTTCTTCAATCAGATCAACAATAATGCGCTCATTGTGCAGCGCATATTGCTCATCATTTTCAATACTAAGGATGTAATGCATACCCATCACGACAGCTAGAGCAATATAGCCAGGGATCATCCATAACAATAACTCTGTTATATAAACCCTTTTTTGTGGTAGCGCATTTTCATTTTCCATACAAGCCATTATTTCATGCGTCAACGATAACTTATTGATAATACCCAATTACTGGTGCTTATACCCGTGTTAATTAGCGATGAGAGTCAGCTGACTTCAAACACTCATCGCCTGTACTTAACCTGCTATCAACTGACCAATCAGTTTAATGGCATTGGGTTGATGATGATCTTTCAACTCCGGCAGTTTACTGCTAATTAACGTTAGTACCTCCATCCGGTTATCACCAAACGCCAAATCCGCCACTTTATGACACTCTTCATCGTCTAATGCTAAGTCCACCAGCGATTGGAGATCTGCATCGATAGTAGTTTTATATAATGCGGCAAGTTTTAACGCCTGCTGCCTGACGCCTCCGGCGGAGTCTTGCAAACATTTTTTCACAGCAACAGAAACAAGTGCTTTCTGATTAAGCTTTATCTTTTGCATATGATGTTCTAAGGCATTTAAGCTGCACAAACGCACATGGTCGTTTTGATCCGTCAGGGCTTGTACCAATAACGGAACCGCCTTACTCGCAGGCATAACCGCAAGAAAACTGATAGCGGCTTGTTTTGTCAGATCATCACCATGATAAACAATATTCCCAGCAGCCCCTATTCCGTTATCTACGATTTTGTTCTTAGGGTTCATTACTTTCAGCCGTTTAAGGGATTGGAAAATCTCTCTTAATTCATTCGCCTCTGCACCAAGAATTGACTCTATCAACCATTCTGCTGCGTTTGCATTTTCCGACTGTCCCAACGCTTTAATTGCCAGTACTTTATTGGATAAAGTAGGTAATTTTGCAATTTTTTTACGGTTAAGGTTCAGGTTATCTGCACTGTCGAAGTTCGCCTTAACGATCTGAGCATAATCATCTAAGTCCGCATCTAACTCATCAACCATATCAACGATGTGTTGCTGCTGATCCGGTTCTGGCTCCGACTGGGCTAGTTCAGTTTCGATGGTGGCCTGTTGTATGGCACCCAGAGTTGAACTCGGCGTATTTACAATTCCCACTGGAGCGTCCAAATTGGATTCATGCTCATCGAGCATCTGTTCAAGGTGAAGAGCTTGCGCGGTCTCTTCATCTATAGCCTCCTGACTGGGCTCAACAACATCGACTTCAATGATATCTGGGTAGGCATTAATACCAAACAGAGACGTTTTAATTAATTGCTCACAACTGGAGTTCTCGGAGCGGGACAGTGCATCAAATGCCGCTTGTCTGACACTCATGTCAAACTGATGTTCCAGTGTCTGCTCATCAAGTTTATTGACAAAATTTTGCAGGCTTTGCGTTGCTGCTGCTTCAAAACCTTTCACATCGGCAAGGCTTCTAATCAACTGAACCAGCAGAGAGGTTGGTACGTTATGTGACTCAATCGCCTTTATATACAGCTCTAAAAGAGACTCAACCTGCTCAGGTTGCAAAGATGACTCAAGCAACGTTTGCGTAATATTTAATAAAGCTTGAGGCGGTGTATCTAGCAAAATAGCGAGCACCAACCCAATCTGTTCAGTATCCAATGAGCCTGCTTTTTGCAACAATTCGAATAACAGTGGTCTTGAGGCTGGTTCTGCTTTGTTAATGTAACCAATCAATTTATCTTGATTGATTTCTACGGCATCGTCGAAGCGACTCAGTGCCGTTATCGCTGCTTTTTGAACATCGTAACTATTGTCCTGCAAACAATTAACGATATCCCAAAAATACTCTTTCGCACCTTTTTCTGAAATACACTCGACAGCAATTTTACGTGTTATCGGATCGTCATCGTTGAGGTGCTTAAACAAAAACGCTTTCGCTATTTGCTCATCGCTATAGCTTAATGATTTGAGCAATTTTCTTTTCGCCGAAGACGTCGCTGTGGGCAGTTGTTCAACAATCCAGTTTACATTCTGTTTAGCGATGCCCTGATAAATTTTTAATTCCAGTTCTGGCTCTGGGTCGGAATCTAAAACATCCTGAAAAACCGTAAAATAATCGGATTTAGCATGCGCAGATAAGATTGTTATCGCTTTTAACTGAATATCCCACCAATCATCCCAGTCACTATTTCCTTCCCAGATCTCCCCCTCTGGCCGACCTTTGGCAAATTTGCACATTAATGCAATCACCTTTTCGTTGTCCATATGATGAGACAAGGCATCCATTGCTGCTAGTTGTGCATCTGACTCTGGGTGTAACGTGGCGACTTCTATCAACATTGAAATATCACCCGCACGCAAGCTCGACAGGGTTGTTGCACTATCAATGACAACATCAGGATCCTGATGATAGAGATTCTCATTTAATGCATTTTCAACGTCAGCAGAATAGCTAGATACCAAAGCTCGGGCACTATAGCAACGTTGAGCTTCGTCGCCTGTTTTTAATAGGGTAACTAACGCCTTTAAAGACTCGTCAATCGCTGCACTGGTTACGTGTGGCGCTGAATTAAGTGTGTCGAATTCTTGCATTCATCGTTCCTTTTTATACGCAGAGTAATAATTCCAATTTGGTCTAAATTCATATCTGAACATGCTTTGATACTAGAGTAAGCATTAAGCGTGCCTAAAACGACACTTGTACATATATCACTTTAATACAATGAGTTACGAATGTTTTGTACATATTATTTAACAAGTCACACATGAAATTAAACAAATCGTTCAATTCTATTATTAACAGTTAAACGAATCGTTCAATTATCACGATGAGATCCAGCTCTCACAACAGGCTATCCTCATGTTATTAAAGGAGTATTTTCAACTGAAAAACTTGGCCTAGTTTATGCTATTACAGCTTCGGCGATTAATAAAAATACTCCGTGACAGATACTTAAATCTCAAGCGGTTCTAGCTGGAAGCTAAGGAGCATAACAATGAGAAAAATGCTAATCCTTGCTGTGACAGTCAGTGTCTCATGTTCAGTTTGGAGTCAAACGGATAACCATCAGTTTGGTTCTCTCCCTGAGCTAAAAATCGATACTGCTAAAGCAGAACTTGGAAAACGCCTGTTCTTTGATACACGTCTATCAGGAAATACTGCACTGTCTTGTGCATCATGTCATAAACCAGAAAATGGTTATGCCAACTCACAAGAACTTGGACCTGCTTATACTGGCAGTAAAGGCTTTCGTAACGTCCCTACCCTTATCAATACGGTCTACAAAAAAGTCTGGTTCCACGATGGCAGGATAGGAACCAATCTGAACGACGTAACACGAGAAAACATTACCGAAGACTGGTTAATGAATATGGATATGCGTTTGATGCAAGAACGCTTAAAACAAGATCCTAAATACGTACAGATGTTCAAAGACGCAGGTTATGGTGAACCCTCGAATGGCTCTGTACGAAAAGCCATTCCTGAGTATCTGAAAACATTAACTTCAAACACCACTCCATTTGATCAGAAAAAACTCTCCGCTTCCGCTGAGTCTGGCTTTGACTTATTTAAAGGAAAAGCAGGCTGTTCATCTTGTCATAATGGTTCTCTGTTTAGTGACGGAAAACCCTACAATACCGGAGTCGCAGAAAACTTAGATATATTCCGCGATCCTATGCGTCACCAAACCTTCATTGCTTTTAACATGTTTATGGGTACAGAAAACTACATGAACCTAAAACGCGATGTCGGCGCTCATGTACAAACGCATAAAGCGGATGGTACTGACAAAGGCAAGTTTGTCACGCCAACACTTCGAGAATTGAAGCAAACCGCGCCATACATGCATAACGGTATGATCAAAAGCCTTAACGATGTCGTCGCTTTTTATAACCAGGGCGGCGGTCAGGACTCGAATAAGGATTCTCGTATCAAACCTCTTAACTTAACAGGTCAGGAACAGAAAGATCTCGTCGCATTCTTAGAATCGTTGTCCAGCGCACCGCTTACTTCAGATAAGCATGTTTGGACTGACGACTATGGCTACGAGTTGATTTCTGACTGGCGTAATGTAAAAAACTAGGAGGACGAGATGAAAACTAACTCTATCACCTTGTCTGCCATAGCAATGATGGCGCTGACACTCACCGCTGTTCCTGCTTGTGCAAAACAAGACACAAAAAACGCGCTATCCGCTGACGAAGTTGCTGCATCACTCGCCCCCGTCACTTTAGATGGTGTTCAGTACCCTGCGTTGGCCCCTTTAGGCAAAGTTCCAACACCAAAAGATAACCCGACAACAGCAGAAAAAGTCGCGCTTGGTAAGCAGCTGTTCTTTGATGGCCGTTTAGGCGGAGATACGTCTACACCGTGCGTAGCGTGTCACCTCCCTGCAATGGGTTGGGATTTCCCAACGGATCTCTCTTTAGGCTACCCGGGAACCGTCCACTGGCGTAATAGCCAGACCATTATTAACTCTGCGTATTATCAAAAGCTTTTCTGGGCCGGCTCTTCTAAATCACTCGAAGGTCAGGCAAAAAGCGCGGCCAAAGGTGGCGTTGCCGGTAATGGCGAAGACGACCTGATGGAAGCACGTTTAGCACTGGTACCGGAATATGTCAGCCAATTTAATAACGTATTCGGCGACAATTATCCAAAAGTAAGTAATGCATGGAAAGCCATCGCAGCATTCGAACGGACATTAGTGCAAACCGATACTCCGCTAGATAACTACTTAATGGGAGACAAATCTGCACTCTCAGAGTCACAACTGCGCGGTAAAGACCTTTACGAAGGCAAAGCACAGTGTATTGCCTGTCACAATGGTGCATTAGCCTCTGATCAGAAAAACTACAATGTTGGCGTACCAACCAACTTACGCTGGGAAAATGATCCGCTGGCACAAATCACATTCCGTTACGAACTCTATGCAAAAGGTTCTAACGAGAAAATGTACCGTACTACCAAGGCCGATCCTGGCATCTATTTCCGTGGTAAGCGTAAAGAGATGAAAGGTAAGTTCCGTACGCCAAGTATTCGTTATACCAAATATACTGCACCGTATATGCATAACGGTACCGTTGCGACCTTAGCTGATGTTGTTGATTTCTATGATCGCGGTGGTGTTGCAAAAGACGGTAGAACCACAGACTTCCCACAAACGAAGAGCCCACTAGTCAAACCATTAGGCTTAACGACAGAAGAAAAGTCTGACTTGCTTGCGTTCTTAGACGCGTTCTCCGGGGACAAAATCACTATGGATTACCCGAAACTTCCTGAATACCAGCCATTATTTAGTGAACAAGAATTGGCGGAGGTGAAAAAATGAGTTTGAATAAACAGGCCGACGCATCGGCAGACAAAAAAGAGAGCGCTCAAGAGCATCGAAAATGCATGATGTCACGTCGTGATTTCTTAATGTATAGCGGCGCAGCTGGTACAGCCAGCGTCATGTCATTAACCCTGTTCCCCGGAACCGCACAGGCACAAAAAACTCAGGCTCGTGTTGTAGGTTATCCACGCAAACTGCTTGGTAAATTAAGCGAATTAAAAGCGAATGTACCTTTATATTTTAACTATCCAGATGATGGACCAAATTCTCAGGGCCTTCTGGTCAAAATGGGCGTACCAGCCGGTGGTGGATTAGGGCCAAAACAGGATGTTGTTGGATTCTCATTGATGTGTACACATCAGGGTGGGCCTTTGAACGGGCAATATAAAGTCGTTGGAGAGCACCGAGTATTGGGTCAATGCCCTTTCCACCTGTCTACATTCGACATGCGTCGCCATGGGATCATCGTTTCGGGACAAGCTTATGAAAGCTTACCACAGGTTCTTCTTGAGCTGGACGGAGACGAGATTTATGCGGTTGGCATTATGGGGCTGCTATTTGGACGAACTGAAAATCTGATAGCGATGCAGGAGGCATAATCATGACAACTAATTTTTACATTCCTGAAGATCACGCACCACTGCCACCAACGAACGCAGAAGTGATCACTACGGCATGCGACTACTGTATCGTCGCCTGTGGTTACAAAGTGTATCGTTGGCCTTTAGAGCGGGCAAACGGGGGAATGAAAGCCAATGAAAATGCATTCGGTATCAACTTCCCCAGTGCTCCACTTCAATCTTGGGTAGCACCGGCTCAGCACAACGTCGTAATGCACAATGGTAAACCACATAATATTATTGTCGTTCCCGACAAAGACACTAAAGCGGTAAACAAAACTGGTGATTCATCCATGCGTGGTGGGTTACTGGCGCAGAAACTGTACAACCCTGCAACAGGAACACGTGATCGCTTAACTCAGCCATTGGTTCGCATAGGCGGTAGCTTGCAACCCGTACCCTGGGATTTCGCACTGGATATTGCTGCGGAAGTGGGTAAACACGTTATTGATACTCATGGTACTAATGCGTACGGTGTTAAAACATTCTCTTACCAGTACATCGAGAATACGTATGCGATTACCAAATACGCATTACGTCATGTAAATACCGCAAACTTTACTTTCCATGATACACCGTCGGACGTGACATCAACACCGGGCTTCCGTGATGCTGGTTTTGATAACTTCGGCCCTAGTTATGATGACTGGGGCGCCGCTGATACACTAATGATCTGTGGTACCGACCCTTACGAAACCAAGACGATCATCTTTACCCAGTTCATCATGCCAGCGGTTCAACGCGGTATGAAAACTGTCATGCTCAACCCCCGTGAAACCGCCGGTATCGCTTGGCTGAAGAAACAAGGTGGCCTGCACATCGATTTGAATCCGGGTTCTGATAATTTAGTCATTGGCGCAATTTTGCGCGTTATTTTAGAAAATGGCTGGGAAGACAGCGATTGGATTCAAAACTGGGTGAACAGCAAATGGGAGTCGAGTTCCGGTTTCGGTCAGGGCACGCGTAATACTCCATGGCAATGGCGTACCACATGGGGCAAATTCCAGACAGATGGCTTCGAAGGCTATAAAAAATGGAACTTGCAACAGAAAGAGTATGACCCTGAATACGCAGCAGGAATGGCCGGAATTGATGTCGCTAAGATTTATAAAGCGGCTGAAATGCTGTCTAAACCGGTTAACGGCGTACGTCCAAAAGCCTCTATCGGTATTGAGAAGGGCTTCTACTGGTCGAACAACACTGGCAACACCAACGCCATCTCTACGCTTGCTACTGTCATTGGTACCGGTGGTCGTGAAGGTCGTGTTGTAGGTCGCTTCGGTGGTCACCAACGTGGCGGTCAGTCTGGTGGTAAACTTCCGCGTAACAAGTCACCAGAAAAAGTCCCAGGTCGTCGTCGTAGATCCATTGATACAGACAGATATCTTTATTCTGGTCACACGCGCTTCGCTCATGTTATTGGAACAACTTGGATCCAAGCCATGTGTGGTAGCCAGGGTCTACAGAAAAAATTCTGGGAGCTCACCACAGCGAATCCACATCAGATCTACTCGTATGATAAGCAAGAGATCATTGATACTCTGAAAGCTCGTGCTGATTCCGGAGGTATGGTGGTGATCAATCAGGATATCTACCTGCGTGATCCAATCGGTGCCAAATTTGCTGATATCGTTTTCCCTGCAGCTACATGGGGTGAAGTAGACTTTATGCGAGCGAATGGTGAACGTCGACTTCGCTTGTATCAGAAATTTGCCGATGCCCCGGGACATGCACAACCAGATTGGTGGATTATTTCTCAGCTCGCAACTCGTATGGGTTTTGATGGGTTTGACTGGAATAATTCCAACGATGTTGCAGAAGAAGCATCACGCTTTAGCCGTGGTAGCCGCAAAGACTTCCATATGATTAAAGTGGCCGCTCATGCAGAAGGTAAAACACTGCATGAGAAGCTTAGGGAATACGGTACAGACGGTATTCAAGGTCCAGTATTCTATAACTACGATACTAAGCAGCTTGTCGGCACCAAGCGTTTACACGATACAGAGATGACGCAGGAAGAGTTAGTGAAAAAGGGCCTAGAAAATGGTCCTCAAGGTGCAAACGTTCTGAAGAAACAGTTGACTGGATTTAACAGCCAGACCGGTAAAGTCAACATTCAGAAACACCCGTGGGATCTCTTTAGTGATTTCTACGCATGGTTGCAACCAAAAGACGATGAACTCTGGTTCTCCAATGGGCGCATCAACGAGATATGGCAATCCGGTTTTGATGATGTGGAACGCCGTGCTTACGTTATCCAACGCTGGCCGGAAAACTGGGTAGAAATTCATCCAGACGATGCTAAGAAACGGGGTATAGAATCCGGTGATCAGGTAATGATGTACTCTGATCGAGTTGCCAACTTCAAAGATACTATCCTTGGCGTTCATGGCGATGACTTCCAGTTTAGTAAGCTGATGGAAAATGGGCATATTAAGCTTGATAAAGCCGCAGTAACGGCGGTAGCTATAGTCACTCCTGCGGTTAAAAAAGGCGCGCTATACGCCAATATGATCGACATGAGACAACCGTCGAACTCTTTGACCACTCGAGTCGTGGATCAAATCAGCGGTAACTATAACTACAAAATGGGCGTTGCCAACATCAAGAAACTTGGTGAGTCTAAGTATAAGAGTGAATTCCGGTCGTTCTCTTTCGCGCCTCGGAATATCGTATAATTAATCCGTGGGGAGCCGAGTATGGTTCCCCACCCTTTATTTTTGACGTATCTGACGTTCAATTAAGGAGTAAAATATGAGTAAAAGCGTTGCGCTAATTTGTGCTGGCTTGTTATTTGGCATGGCATCGTCGTCGGCAATCGCAGCGGATGCCAATGCAGGTAAAGCAAAATCAATGACATGCATGGCTTGTCACGGAGCCGACGGGATTTCACCTACCGACCTTTACCCAAACCTAGCCGGACAAAAACAGGCTTATCTAGTTAAACAGCTTAAAGCGTTTAAATCAGGCGAACGTAAAGACCCATCAATGACGGCAATGGTCGCCCCACTAAACGATGCCGATATTGAAAATTTGGCAGCCTATTATGCTAGCTTAAAATAGTACCTTCAAAGGGGTGTTTTCCCAAAAGCGCCCCATTTTTTCGCCCCAACAACCACAGTAAAGCCTTCTTTGCCACATACCTGTCTATTTCCAGATTTATCCTATACTCAAACTAACAACATGGCATAAGGAGAGAGGTCATGAGTGACTTTGCTGAAAAGCTAAGATTAAAAGGAAAAGCGGAAGAAGATCTGTTTTTTGCTGAGCTCGATCGACACTTAATTGAAGCCTTACATGAAAAAGAAGCACACAACATCGATTGGGCAAGTGAATACAGAACTAAGCCGGAAGAAACAGACGCAAAAAAAGCTAAATAACCTTCTGCATCCGTTATCGGGTTCAAAAAATCACAGCATCTTTGAAACATGGCTGGTGCTAGTAACGTGATCCTGCTTACAACATCACTCCAAAATCCAAGTTATATAGAAAAATTTTCTCCATTCACGTCAAAATACAGTAAACAAAGAAAAAATCATCTCCCGAAAAATTTGTATAGTAACCCTACCTAAAGAAAGCGTAACAACCGCTAGAGATGACACTAGCACAGGTTTCGTTTTTGTATCGATTTACCAGGATAGTAATGATGAAAACCGAATTGTGGTCTGAGTTTACTCGTATCGTTAAAAAAGAAGTTGCCCCATCTCTGGGTTGTACCGAACCCGTATCGGTTGCCCTCGCCGCCGCCATCGCGATGGAAAAGCTTTCAGGAAAACCAGACAGTATTTCTGTGTTGGTATCACCTAACCTGATGAAAAACGGTATGGGGGTTGGCATCCCGGGCACTGGCATGGTAGGACTGCCAATAGCAGC
>DDQN01000053.1:0-13420 GCA_002342685.1 Vibrio sp. UBA2441 | reverse complement strand
GCCAATAGCAGCAGCGATTGGCGCTATTGCCGGCGACCCGAATGCGAAACTTGAAGTGCTGAAAAACTTAACTGAAGACGACGTGAGTATGGCTAAAGCGTTAATGGACTCAGGTAACGTCACCGTCGCAGTGGCTGGTGTCACCAACATCATCTACACCAAAGTGACCATCAATGCTGGAAACCACTTTGCCACCGTTACTATTGCTGACAATCACACCAATGTCGTGGCCATTGAAGAAGACGGCATAACCACATTTATAGCCGACTCAACATCCTCACAAGTATGTGAAGATAAATTGGAACATCAATCAAACGCGTTAGAACATGCGCTAGCTAATGATATATACGACTATGCAATACACTCCCCTATAAAAGACATCGAATTTATAGAGCACGCATACCTGCTAAACGATGCCCTCTCTGTGGAAGGGTTATCCGGCAACTATGGTCTTCAGATAGGCGCTACCTTTCAAAGAAACGTAGAACGCGGCTTACTTTCCGAAGGCTTGCTAACCAATGTACTTTCTCGTTCTTCAGCCGCATCCGATGCTCGAATGGATGGAGCCATGAAACCGGCCATGAGTAATTCTGGTTCAGGAAATCAAGGGATTGCTGCCACCATGCCTGTTGTGGTTGTGGCAGAGCATATCAATGCCGGCCGCGAGAAGATGATCAGAGCACTAATGTTGTCTCACTTAATGGCCATTTACATAAAGAGCCATCAAAACAAGCTCTCTGCATTGTGCGGTGTGACAACTGCATCCATGGGCGCCGTATCAGGCATGACATGGTTACTAGGTGGCAGTTTTAAACAGATTAGTCACTCAATTAGCAGCATGATTGGTGATATCTCCGGCATGATATGCGATGGCGCTAAAACAGGTTGCTCTATGAAAGTATCCTCTTCGGCTGGATCAGCGGTAAAAGCAGCACTTATGGCATTAGACAACATTCGCGTTACCGGAAATGAGGGTATCGTCGCCGAGGATGTGGATACCTCAATCAAAAACCTATCTGCACTTGCGAACGGCTCTATGACCCAAACCGATACTCAAATACTCGATATTATGGTGAACAAGTAACACCACATTTCCCTTTGTTCTCATGCTCCTTCCCGGAGCATGGAAGCAAAAGCAATCAACAAATCTGCCTTCTCATCTTATTTCACTACCTACTGTCATCTCAACCTCGATATAACTCAAGCTGACTATGTTCATTAGAGTGATACTCGGCCTCGGTCGGGGCTATTTACCTCTCATTTACCTACGCCGCTTTACAATTAGACTCATTTATCCCTATCTATATTTGGTCTATGTCATTTTTTCAGACTCAACCTCGACACTGGCTTAAAAATGTCACCGTGTTTAACATCGCTTTTATCTTTCTTATCGCTACTGGTTATTGGCAATGGATTAATTTCTCCCAGCAACCCGCATTAGAAAAAAGCTACATCATTGCAACTCAGGTCGGCTGGTTAGGACTGATCCCTGCCATCATGTCGTTAAGTCTTTTCTTCATTCGCTTTGTCGCAAGCAAAACGGCTGTCTTTATCAGCATATTGTTATTCTCTGCAATGACGGCGTATTTTTTTGCTGACCTGCTTGTTTTCGCTCAATACAAATTTCATATTAATGCCATCATCATCGATCTTTTTTTGGCCGATGGCGTAATTAACTTCCCACTGATGACATGGATTAAGTTTTCCGGTTTTGTTGCCGTATTACTGACCGTTCAAATCACTGTTCATTATTTTTCAATAAACTACGGAAAGAACCTTTCATTTTTTAGTAAGTCATTTCTATTTATCTGGTTTATGTGCCTTGCTTATAGTCAGGCCTTGCACGCCTGGAAAGACGCAAGTTACGATGTATCTATCACCGGGTTAACTCGATATTTCCCTTTCTACAGGCCTCTCACGGCAAAGTCTTTTTTCTATAATAATGGCCTTGTAAACCAGGACGTGTCCCGCCAAAACAATCGAATCGCCAAAAGTGAGAACAATCAACTGATTTACCCCAAAACGCCCATTACATTTACTCAACCGCAGAAACCGATGAATGTTCTTTTCATCCTAATCGATGCATGGCGTTACGATGACTTCAGTAATAAATACACGCCCAACATGTATGAGTTCGCCAAAAGCGGGGTGAAGTTTGAGAAGCATTTGAGTGGCGGAAACTCAACAGAAGCCGGCGTTTTCAGCCTTTTTTATGGATTACCCAGCCCATACTGGGTGAGCTTTCGTAACTCAGGCATCAGGCCAGCGTTAATGGAGACGGCCCAAAAACAGGGATATCAATTCAAAATATTATCCTCTGCTCAGCTCAATCGACCACCGCTTGATCGCACTGTGTTCAATCAAATTGATGATCTGCGTGTCTATACACCCGGTGACACATCTTCCCAAAGGGACAAGGTAATTACCGATGACATGTTGACGTTTCTGGAACATAGAGACCCATCTACTCCCTTCTTTGGCTTTCTCTTCTACGACTCAGTTCATAGTGCCGAAATTCCACAAGATGAAGAATTAGTATTCCAGCCAAGCTGGACAACGCCACGTTACTTGAAGCTGGATAATGAAATAGATCCTGAACCTTTTCATAACCTGTATCGAAATGCGCTTTATTACACAGATAAGAAAATCAATCAGGTACTTACCAAGTTAAAAGAGAAAAATCTCGATGAAAACACCGTTGTGATAATTACCTCCGATCACGGAGAAGAATTTAATGATTTAGGAAAAAACTACTGGGGCCATGGCAGTAACTATGCCAAAGCTCAAATCCACGTGCCTATGATCATACACGCACCCAATCTAACCGGGCGAAATTTCACCTACAAAACCTCTCATTTTGATGTTACCTCTACACTAATGGAAAATTATATGGGCGTGACGACATCCGCGTCCGCCTACAGTCTAGGCAGCAACATGTTCAATAAGAGTGCGTCCGATAAACCACTTATTGTGGGCAGTTACAATGATTACGCCATTGTCAGCAAACAAAAGATCCATGTGATTAGTCCAACCGGAATAATCGAACCCTATGATGCAGACATGAATAAATTGCCAGACGCCACGTTTCCAGCACATCAGCTAAAACAAGTTATGTCTGATTTAACTCAATTCTATAAATAACAACGTATCTAATCGCCCTCCTTTTACACCCAGAAAAATAAACAATATCACCCTCATGACTATTCCATAAGCATGAGGGTTGCTTTATCTGGTTATTCCCAAGTGAGATCAAGATTCATTACTCAGGACTTCATCAACACATTCTGTTCAATAGATAGCCTTTAAGCACAATAATTATCAGACAGGCCCTAAGGGTTGATTAAGATCACTATAAATCACACCAGTCTCTTATTTCGCTATTATTCGCAGCAAACAGCAGTTATAAAGCAGCTTTTTGCTAGTTATCTTTTACTCATTATTTAATCATGATTAAAACAACAAAACGAAGCTTCGCATCTCTGCTTAGCCCTACAATTTAATCACTGAAGGATCACTGATGCTAACAGGTTACTGGTCAATCGATGCATTTATAATTGCTAATGTCCTATTGTGGTTATTAGTAATCGTTGTCTACGTGTATTACGAAAAAACGGATGGCGGTATGCTCGACGAATCTCCTAAGTATCAAAGCCCTAAGGAGTAATAAGATGAACACTAAAACACTCGGCTATACGACTATGATCGTATCTGCAGCCCTCATGGGCTGTGTTGGACTATTCGCTCGAAACATAAATACCAGTGGTGACGTTATTGCATTTACTCGCATGACTGTTGGTGCACTTTGCATATTAGCCATTATGTTATATCAAGGAAAAGCACAACTTATAAAACAGACAAAACTATCGCCATCGGTGATTGCAAGTGGTGCATGTTTAGGTCTCTGTCTGGCAGCTTATGTCTCGTCTACCAAATATACAACTTTGGCAAACGCTGTATTTCTAATATACACAGGCCCCGTATTTTCAACCATTTTGGCTGCTATTTTCTTAAAAGAAAAAATCGCCAAATTAACCGCGGGTTTATTAACCGCTGTATTTATAGGTTGTTTATTCATCATTGGCATCATTAATTATGATGCTCAAACTGGATTAACCGTATCACTTTCATTTTCTAAAGAAAACTTTATTGGCGACATGCTGGGGCTTGCTTCCGGACTTGGCTATGGTTTATACCTTTTCTTTAGCCGTTACCGTACCGATGTAGGGTCAGATTCACGCTCTTTCTTCAATTTCCTATTCGGAGCCCTAGCAATTGCCATTTTCTTCCTGATGAACCCACCATCAATAAGCGAAATGGACTCAAGCTCTTGGGTATGGCTAATCTCGATGGGGTTCTTTATTGGATTCGGAGCCCTGTCTCTATTAACCATTGCGGCAAAACACCTCAAAGCCGCCGAGTTGGCCTGTGTTTCTTACCTTGAAACCGTTGTAGGTGCGGGTATTGGTATTATGATGTTCGGTGAAAGCTTGTCCGCTCTTCAAACGTTAGGTGGCATCTTAGTCATCGGTGGCGG
This sequence comes from Vibrio sp. UBA2441, assembly GCA_002342685.1. Lineage (GTDB taxonomy): Bacteria > Pseudomonadota > Gammaproteobacteria > Enterobacterales > Vibrionaceae > Vibrio. The sequence continues at coordinate 8,886 of DDQN01000053.1, read as the reverse complement.
AATGGGTGAAATTGTCTTCACCATGAGCAAAAAAAGAAAATCCAACAAGAAAATTAACCCGCAGACCGACCACTAAGCGAGGACGTCATTATGGATACTGCTCTTAACTGGGGATTACTGATTTTAACTGTCTTAGTTATGGTTGGATTGGCTATGTATAGCAATAAAATCATGAAATCTGACGAGAGTGAGAGCGGTTTCCTTTTGGCGGCTAACTGTTTAGGCCCATTTACTGGTGCCGCAACGATTGTGGCTACTGGCTTCTCCGGCTGGGGGTTCATGGGCTCGCCGGGCGTCGCTTACAAATTTGGCTCAATTGAATTGTTAGGCAATTTCTTCTTTGCACCCGCTATGGTTTTAGCAGTGCTTTTCTGCGCTCGATTTCTACACCATAAAGCGCAGAGCATGGGTAGCCTGACCATTCCAGAATACATTGCCAACAGCCATCAAGGCCCTGAATCGATAAAAAGAATCACGCAAGCATTTGCCGCATTAGTCACCGTTATTTTGTTACTGGTTTTTCTTGTCGGACAGATAAAAGCACTCGGCCTTCTGGCCGGACAATGGCTAGGTATCGATAATACGACAGCCTCTCTTATTATGATTGGCATCATCATTTTATATACCTCAATTGGAGGCCTAGCTGCCGTCGCATTTACAGATACTTTTATGGTGATGGGAATGTGCGTATCGGCTATCATCATCGTCTTCACCATATTTTCTGATGTATCACCAACGGAGCTATTCGACTCATTACAAGCCATAGACCCTAGTTTATTAGCCCCTGAAGATTCCGGACCATATGGTTCTTCAGTCTGGCATGTGTTTTTAGTCCTGCCTTACGCGTTTATTTACGCAACCACACTACCCTATATGTCAGTGCGGTTTATGGCTCTTGATAAAACCACCAAACTTCACCATATGGCGATGTATATGACACCCATCGCCTGCCTTTTAAGTCTGGTCCCTCTGGCAGGGTTATATATGCGGGTAAAAATGCCGGGATTAGATCATGCAGACAATGCAATGCCCGTGTTTTTAACCACCTTTTTAACGCCAACCGTGTCTGCCGTTATCACCTTGTTCATTCTATTTGCAATGAAATCAACCGCTAACTCGGTTCTTCATTCTTTGGCCGGGTCAGTATCGCACGACCTTAGGCAGGCATTGTGGCCACAATGTCGCCTATCAGACACAAAACTACTATTGCTGAACCGCAGTGCAGTATGGGGATTGGGAGCGGCTGGATTTGTTGGAATGCTTTATGCCCCTCCTTTTATGCTGTCAATGTTAGCAATTCTAGGTTCAGGGACACTCATGGCGACGCTCGTCGCTCCCACTCTGTTGGCTAGGTTTATTCAGGGCAATATTTACGCGGCGTTATCCGCCATGGTGATAGGCTTCAGTTCAGGCGTCATTCTGTTTCTGTTATTTGATCTGGGCTGGGTAGAAGCCCCTATGTATTCAACACTCATTTCATGCTGCACCTATTGGGCAGTAGCAAAAGGATTCCAGAGTCAAAACGTAACTCACTATCTCCGGTTACGATAGTCTGGATGTGTTAAAGGGAGCAGTGAAAAGAGGCGCTGCTCCCTTTGTGTACCAGCAAATCATCAGTCCTTTTTCAGATCACTTAGCTATTTTCACCTCTAATCAAAAATTCGAGGTTTTTTCCATATATTGACGTTGAACCTGACCTTCAATAATAATTGAACTATCTATATTTTTTCTCATATCCACATGATCAGCTCTATATTTTCTCGGTGTTACTCTTAATAAACATTTAAATTTAGAATTGAAATTTGATAATGAAGAGAAACCAACTTCTGCACCTATTTGGGCGATACTCCAGTCGGTAGCCACTAAATACCTTGCCGCTTGTCTTACCCTTTGCTCAATTAGGTACTGGCGAAAAGTCGTTCCCATATTCGAGTGGAAAAAACGAGAGAACGTACTTTCAGCCATATGTAACTGATTAGAAACCATAGAAACAGATAAAGGCTCAGATAAATTCTCTTCAATAAAACCTAATGCGACATGCAACCGGTCTTCTGCGCGTTTAGTACTGTTAATTTCAACGCAGTTGTCCAGTAACATCTTAGACGGAGTACATTCTGACAACCGATTCAATAATTCAAGAAGGTTCAATACCTGAGTGAAATCAAACGTATTCTCCATTCGGTCCAACACCGCTCTCACATTGGTAACTATCTCTCCATCAAATAATAACCCATGCTTAGACTGCTCAAGCATATCTCTGATTTTACTAAATTGAACGCTATCGACAAATGTCTGACCAAGTGCATTCAGCCGGAAATGGAGAATGTCATCCTCCTTTGTAACATTCTGTTTTAATTCATTATTAACAGATAATCGAAAAGGATTGAAAGGGGCAAGTAACACCAGTTGGTCTTGTTTCAAAATGTATTCATTATTCGCAAGATGTAACGTAAAACCAGGGGTATTTGGCTGTATAAGAATATAGTCCGCTCCAAATATCATATGTTTGGATTCTTCAACCTGCTGAAGATCAAACATGTGAAACTCAGGAGTATTCGCAATTATTCTTTGATTCATCTGTTTCTTCTCCATGAACTCCTAATTTCAGCCTAGTTTTACGTGTTAACTGAAAAACGACAAGCACCTATTTTGGAAACGTGATAAAAATCAGTAATCGTGCAAAGAATTAGTTAAATATTTTGAAGTTTAGCCAATGAATGTTTTTACCCCGCATAACATCCGCATATTCTTGGAATATTATTCCAATTTAATGCATAAATCCCCAGGAAGGATAAATATGATGAAAATAAGAACAACATTCAGTCACTATTTTTTGAACTAAGCAGAAATTCGCTATTCCTAAGCATTAATTCACTATTATAGAATTTAAATAAGCGCAATATTAACTCCATTGAGCGACAAGATATAATTATCGCATCAACCCAAAGAAATGATCAGTTAATAAACTAATTTAAAACCTTAATTAGATTTATCTACTTCATATTGATTCAGAAAATATATGAAGGTCTGATTTTTATAAACATTTTGTACTCTTAGGGAGTTTGTCATGAGTATTTCCAATGATCTATATCCAAATGCATCTTTACCTTTAGAACGTAAAGATTCTGGTGTTCCGATTGTTCGACCAGGACTACGTGTTGAATCCTATAACGATTTCGATCCACTCAAACACGTTATTGTTGGCATCGCTGACAACCAACACATTCCTGAAGCCTGTCCGGCAAGTAACGAAAAGATCCCTGCAGACTCTCCAATGAGAGGAAGCAAAGCGGGCCGTAGAACCCAAGAAAGCATAGATAGAGCAAATGAATGTTTAAATGGTTTTGCCAAACAACTTGAAGACCGTGGCATTATTGTAGACCGTCCGGGAGCCGTTGACTGGCATGAGCGCATTACAACACCAGACTTTAGCATCAGCTCTGGTTTTGGTGTCATGCCACCGCGTGACTGTTTACTGACTATGGGTAAGAGCATTCTTATGGCTCCTATGAGTTTCAGAAGTCGCTACTTCGAATATTTGGCATACACTGACTTATTGCGTGAATATTTTGAGTCCGATCCCGAATGTCTGATTGAACAAGCACCCCGTCCACGTTTAGCAGATGAAAGCTTCCGTATGGACTATGTTGCCGCTTATGAGACATTATCTGACGAAGAAACCATGGCTCGTTCACTCAGAAAAGAGTACAGCACTAAAGAAACTGACATTTTATTTGACGCAGCAGACGTCATGCGTCTGGGCAAAGATATCTTTGTACAGCACGGTCTTACCACTAACCTGGCTGGTATTCATTGGATCAAGCGTAAGTATGAGCCACAAGGTTTCCGTATTCATACATTGAGCTTTGAAGACAACCACCCTATTCATATCGACGCAACGTTCTGCCCATTGCGTCCAGGATTAATGCTTCTTAACCCTCACCGTCCTCTTTTCCAAGGGCAACGTGAAATCTTTGAGAAAAATGACTGGGAAATTGTTGAAGCAGTTAGCCCTGCATGGGACAACCCACCGCCACTATGTTATTCAAGTACCTGGTTATCAATGAACACCTTGATACTTGACCATAAAACCGTGTGTGTTGAAGCGTCTGAAACTGGACAAATGGAACAATTCGACAAGCTTGGATTTGAGGTGGTTCCTGTGGACCTTCGTGACGCTTATGCATTCGGTGGCGGTTTACACTGCGCAACAGCCGACGTATTGCGAGAAGGCACCTGCGAAGACTATTTCTCAAATCAATTCAAAGGTGCTCACAGTGTTGATCACTGGGAATATTAAGCCTTAAAACTCTCTTTATTAGAGCTTGAGTGCTTACGTACTCAAGCTCTTTTTTATGCCAAGAGCTCGCCAAACAAGGCTTCAAAATGAAACCTTCTCTAGTAAAATCTGAACGTTCATTTACCATAAATTATATGAATTAGTTGGCAAACAATACTCGTGAACTATTATCTAGGGCCGTTAACAAAATCGTATTTTTGTTGACTCTGTCCACCCGACGCGTTTGTTTAGCATCGATAAGCAATAACTTTTCGATCAACTGTACCTGCTGCTTGGATATATCATAGTGTTCGTTGGGCGATATATTAACCATATCTTTAGGCTCGGTAAAAACATAACCGTCATTGGCTTTCCAGTTACCCCGCTCCCCCATATTCATCTTGATGACACTGTTATCGATCGCATTGGTCATTTCGATATAAGAATTCCTGACATAGGTTCGATTAGTTAGATATTTGATATCACAGTTTATTAACACATGAGAAATACTACCCAAGCGAATGTCTTCATCGATGACATTCTCAGGTGAGACGTAGTAATTTAAGTTCATATGCCATTTATTAGATGTCAGGAGCCTTTCAATTCGTAAATCTGAGTGCTGGTATCGATTAAAGCCAATAGCCACTATAACCATAATAATAAGTATGAACATATTTCGATTAATCATGATTCCACCTTAGCGCGCACTCTTCGGTCAGTTCGTTTTTTGTAGCAACAAACAAGGCCGTAAAGCTGGACACCTGCTTGGTACCAATGGCATTCATTGAAAAATTACCACGAGAGTCTAATGTCAGAATAACGGCTTTTGGCCACTGAGCCGTCGCAGTACCTTTTAAATACTGCTGAACACAATACTTAAGCCCTTTATTCCATTCTCCTTCCAGCATCTGACCATTGAACGTTTTTATGTCTATCCCTTCAACGGTATCTACAGTTCGAAAAGAAGGGCGCATCGGCTCTAAGACAAGAGCAAGCGATACTAGAAACAAAGCAAAGTAAGCCAGAATCGATTTAGTGCCGTGCTTATTTTCAGTTTTATCGGTGGTTCTACCCGGTTCCAAACCACCTGTCGCTTGGTTCGTGTTCAGGTGGCTTTCACTAGAGGATTTTTCCGATAATTCTATCTCTCTGTTTTGATAAACATCACCTTTATTAAGCTGTTTTACGCTGGCAATGAACTGATAACCCTGCTTAGGAATTGTCTTGATAAAAGAGGGCGACTTCGCCGAGTCCTTTAATAATTTACGTAGTGTGGAAATGGCTTGTATAACACTCGAATCATCAACATGAAAACCTTTATCAATCCACACTAACTCGTGCAGTTGCTCACGGCTAATCAGTTCATTGGAACGATTTGAAAACGCCAGCAGAATGTTGCTTTCATTACTTCCCAACCAGATAGTTTCGTCGTCTCTTGTTTTATCCACGACGGACCTTGTATTTGGATCAAATAGATAGCGATTATCGAGTAAATATTTATCTTCACCAGACATAATTTCACGCCTCCTTAATACTCATTCACAGCCAAACATTTATGAATGCAGCAGAAAAATTTACTGTACGGTCGTGTAGTATATTGAGGATTATATTCAGGTCAACAATTATTGCACAATTGGATAATATTTTTATCAATGCAATAAAAATGATGTCATTAAAAACAACAGATAAAGCCAAATAAAGTAAATAAATTCATCAAAAACATACCATTACATACTAATCTCGGATGAAACATAGCGACAAGACAAGCATAAAAAAAACAAATTGAGTCATTATCTGACGCAATTTTCCGCGCCTATCCACATGAATGATAGCCAAGGATGATACAGATCACGTTTTTATATAAACATTAAATAAAACTCAACCTTATGAATGGTCATTTCAAATATTTATCCCGCAAATGACTAAAAACGTTTCCTCTTTAATATCAGCAAGATAAAAAACATAAAAAGAAAAAAAATGCATAAATCCATCATTTTATTTTGTTTTACTAGTCGCAAATTCGCCATCAGCGTTAAATCTTAACCGTGAACGATATACAGCTATCGCTTCATTCATGTACTGAATCTATTTTCACTGCCTAATACGATTCTGTTCCAACATGTTGTGAAGTGCTGCCGAATACGTTCCTCATAAATTAATACAAACAAAATTAGGATTTAATAAGATGAACAAAAAAATCATCGCTATTGCAGTGGCAACTGTATTCGCAGCTCCAGTTTCATTTGCAGCAACAAGCACCGTACTTTCCGCTAACGACGCTAGCCTTACCATTGGCGGGCGTGCCGAAGCTCGTATGGAAGTTAAAGATGGTAAATCTGAAGACAAATCCCGCGTACGATTAAACTTTGAAGGTAAAGTTCAGGTGAATGACGACCTTTACGGCATTGGTTTTTACGAAGGTGAATTTACCACCAACGACAGAGACAACGACAATGATACTATCGACAACCGTAAAACATACGCTGGTTTCGGTGGTTCATTCGGTGAAGTCACTTACGGTAAAAACGACGGTGCTTTAGGCGTGTTAACTGACGTCACTGATATCATGGCCTACCATGGTGCCGCTGCTTCTTACAAAGTTGCTGTTGCTGACCGTACAGACAACATGGTTGCTTATAAAGGTAGCTTTGATGATTTAGCGCTTAAAGCCAGCTACCGTTTTGCAGACAGCGTTAAAGACGTAGCAAATGATGAATATACAGACAACGAACAAGATGGTTACTCTCTGTCTGCTATCTATTCAGTTGGTGATACAGGTGTTAGTGTTGGTGCTGGTGTTGCAGACCAAGATGAAGATAATCAATATATCCTAACTGCTTCTTATGCATTAAATGACCTATACATTGGCCTACTTTACGAAGATGGCGAAATCAGCGATGCAGACGTAACGGCTTATGAAGTTGCTGCAGCCTATACAATGGACCAGTTCGTATTCTCTACCACTTACGGTAACCAAGAAATCGAAGATGATACGTCAGCTGAAGCTGTAGCCATCGATATGACGTACTTCTTTAAGGAAAACTTCCGCACATACGTATCTTACAACTTTAACATGATGGAAGATGGCGATGAAATCGGCGCAACTGTCGTATCTAAGATTGATGCAGAAGATGCACTAGCACTTGGTCTTCGTTACGATTTTTAAGACTATATAATTGCTAACAATAATGCCCGCCGTTAAAGCGGGCATGTTTGTAATAGTAAACTAGAAATTCGTCATTCATTTTGTAACTGATTTGGCAAAGGAAACGCTTTATCGTATACCCAATTATAGAAAAAAGCGTACACCAGATAGAACAAGGTGAATCCGATATCCATTAAAAATGCATTTAATAGCGTCATATCTAGATAAACCGCAATCATTGGCACGCTAACCAGAACTAACCCACCTTCGAACAGAAACGCATGCACCAGCCGAAGTTTGAACGATTTTTGTAGCTGACCAGTATTGTGCTTTAGCCATCGATCAAAAATGAGGTTAAAAAGGTAATTCCAACCCATTGCCAAAAAGCTCATTACAACCCCTAACAGGCCTAATTTATGGGCTTCGATATCCAGCAATACACTGCCAACACCAACAACCAATACCAGCCCTATCACTTCAAAGGCAACGGCATGTCTGATCCTGTCGTTTCTTGTTCGCATTTATTCCTCAAATAGCCGACAAAAAGATTGATAAGCAGTCACGAAAACTCGCGTATACAGAAGACTTAAACAAATTGTCTAACGATACTTAGGCTCCCTGCTGGAACGTTACTTGCTAGAAACTATACTACAAATAATAGCATTGCCGTAAATAAACGAAGACCAAAGAGGAAAATGATATGAAAGCATCTACATTGATATTCTACTTATTCTCCAGCTTGTTTGTGACTGCACTCAGCTTGGCTTTGACCATCTCTTCAAGCGTCATTACCTAATATTGGCATTGAGTGAACAACATAAAAAGCTTAGCTAGATACTTAGTTAAGCTTATTGCTGGTCTTAGACACACCCCATTGTGAGTGGTTTTTGAACGCCTTGGTCAAAATGCAGGCAAACAGTTGAGATTTATCCATTTTATTGTATTTAAGGCTTCCATTTATAAATATCTGTGGCATCATTAGCCCCGTCAACACGATGTGCGTGCATCGTATAATGGCTATTACCTCAGCCTTCCAAGCTGATGATGTGGGTTCGATTCCCACTGCACGCTCCAATCTCTTCTCCTGTTTTAAAAATCCCAACCTATTGAAAATGAAGCGCTTTATGGCGTTTTTTGCGTATCTGTTATCCGTGAAATATTCAGTATCATCATCCTTATTTGGATACGGTGGTCATCTGGTGGCCAAAACGGTGTCCATGTTTAATTTTCTATCTCGTTCCAAATTGATCTGCTCCAGCAGGACTGGACATTGAATTAAGCGACATTTTGTTGTCCAAAACTACTGGTTCAGATCACAAGCCAACAAGCCAACAAGCCAACAAGCCAACAATCGAGATTTTTACATAACCGAATTGTTCAATATCTACACCTCCGTCTATTTCGGATCTATGAATCGCAACATTGTTTTAACCTATACTCTGCCCGTAACTTCCCCTATACT
>DDQN01000042.1 GCA_002342685.1 Vibrio sp. UBA2441 | reverse complement strand
GAGTCCATATACGTTCCTCAGGTTTCAGAATGACGGGCTGGAATACTGAATACCCTCGTCACTCAGGTTTCAGAATGACGATAATCCGCCCACATCAGGCATTCATGGCTTTGATGCCGTCTTCCAGCAATTGGATCTGCTCTCGTCCCATTTCTGTCGTGTGAGGCTTCACCACAGAAATCATCTGTAGGACTCCTTGGTGAATAATCTTTTCAGTAACATCTGATTTGACCGACATTGCTGACTGATAACCCAACCAGCTTGATGCGATGAGATGCAAACAAGTCACTAAAGGCTTTACTTCATCTTGGCTAATATTGAGTAAATTCAAATCAATAAAAGAACTAAAAATTCGGTTCAAGTTGCCTTGCAGTTTATCCTGAACCGCCAGATAACGATCATGCAAAATTTCATCACGCTGCAGAATTTCAGGTAAATTAGAATAAAAGAAACGATACTTCCACATTAGAGTAAAAATGGAGTCAAGATAGCGCCGTAATAAAACTAGGCTCTCTTCATTTGCTTCTACCGGTGTAAAACGTTCCAACAACTCTTTTGAATAGCAATCAAAAATATCTCTAACAATTTCCTGCTTATTACGGAAATGGTAATAAAGATTGCCCGGACTAATCTCGATATGCGCTGCAATATGGTTGGTGGTGATGTTCCTTTCACCCTGTTCATTAAACAGCTCAAGTGCAGCAAAAACGATTCTTTCTCTGGTTTTCATTATTTTTATTCCGTGATACCTATTACAGCAAGTATAAGCGCAAAATATTGATTCTTAAAGAAGCTATCTAAATCTTCACTGCGATTACATGTCCTTATTTCCTAATACCTCAATCTTCGATTACTAAAACTGAGAACTTACCCGCTCGAATTTTAACCTTACCTAAAGTATGATCCACCAAAACCGGTTTTGTTAATTTAAATAAGATGGAAAACCCCGTGAACAAACTAACCTGCTTTAAATCCTATGATATCCGTGGCGAGCTTGGCAGCGAGCTAAATACTGATATTGCGTACCGTATTGGCCGCGCTTTTGGTCAACACCTTTCCCCTAAAATCGTGGTTGTCGGCGGAGACATTCGCCTAACTTCTGAAGAGTTAAAACTAGCACTGGCAGAAGGCCTTATGGATTCGGGGACTGATGTGATTGATATCGGTATGACGGGCACAGAAGAGATCTATTTTGCCACTAAACACCTCGGCGTAGACGGTGGCGTTGAAGTTACAGCCAGCCACAACCCTAAAAACTACAACGGCATGAAGTTGGTTCGTGATGAAGCCAAACCTATCAGCGGTGATACAGGGTTAAAGGATATCCAGCGTTTAGCGGAGTTAAATGACTTTCCGGAAGTATGCAAACGCGGCCAGTACACTAAACAGTCTAACCTTACTGCCTATGTAGACCACTTAATGACCTATATAACGCCGGAAAATATCAAACCATTAAAACTGGTCGTCAATGCGGGCAATGGTGCAGCTGGCCATGTCATTGATGAAATAGAAGCGCGATTTGACGCCCTGAATATCCCGGTTGAGTTTGTTAAAGTGCACCACAACCCAGATGGTAACTTCCCGAACGGCATTCCAAACCCTTTATTGACTGAGTGTCGTAAAGATACTTCCGATGCCGTAATCGAATCTGGCGCGGATATGGGTATAGCATGGGATGGCGACTTTGACCGCTGTTTTTTGTTTGATGAAAATGGGGCATTTATTGAAGGCTATTATATTGTCGGGCTGCTTGCAGAGGCGTTTTTACAAAAGAACGACAATGCACGTATTATTCATGACCCACGCCTAAGCTGGAACACTATTGATATTGTGCAGCAAAACGGTGGCAATGCCATTATGTCGAAAACAGGCCACGCCTTTATTAAAGAGCGCATGCGTAAAGAAGATGCGGTATATGGTGGCGAGATGAGTGCTCACCACTACTTCCGAGATTTCGCTTATTGTGATTCAGGAATGATCCCGTGGTTGTTAGTGGCAGAGCTGTTATCCGTTAAACAGATGAAACTGTCAGACACCGTTAAAGAACGCATCCAGGCTTATCCATCTTCCGGTGAAATCAACTCCAAGCTGGAAAACCCAGCTGAAGCAATCGCCCGTGTACGCAACCACTTTGAAAGCGATGCCTGCAACACCGACGAAACCGACGGGGTAAGCTTGGCATTTTCTTCTGAAAGCGGAGACTGGCGCTTTAACCTACGTTCATCCAACACAGAACCTGTAGTTCGATTAAACGTAGAATCTCGCGGAAGCATCGAGTTGATGGAAGAGAAAACCGCAGAGATATTAGCGATATTAAGAAGCTAACAATATTAAAAGTGTCGGGCCTCATAGTGGGCCTGATACTTTTAAACAATCAACAGTGATTCATTTCTTTGTTGGAAATTATCTTTAAAATTCTGTGGGAAAAAGTACCAATCGAATACTTGAACAAAAATAGGAATATTGGAGTCTCGAAGTGCCTCCTGAAACTCAACCAAGTCGTTCATTTTGCCTTCTGGCGTGAATATCACTAAATCAAGATCGCTAGTATCAATAGCAGTATTCTTAACCCTACTTCCATACACACGAAGCTCAGTCCCTTTTATTAGATACTTTTTTGCTATTCCACTGATAATAATACGATCTTTTTTGCGTAAATTAATCATACTCATGCTCCCGAAGCACTTTTTCCAGTGATTTAGCGTCTTCAATAAACTGTGACATCAAAACTAAAGTTTTTGCCGCAAACTCAACACCATAATCATGGGCAAGGTTATTTCTGTTGTCTCTGTACTCCAACCAACGCTCTGCTTCATTAATACTAATAAGTTCAAATTGTGCCGCATGACGAAATACATCTTTAAAAAAGAGCTTATTGACCGCTCTAGCACTATGCAAGTAAGGAGCAATAGCCTTTTTCAACAGTTTTCCTGACTGCTCCAGAATAATTTCAAATTCCTTTACACAAGCAGAACGATACAACTCATATTGAATTGACTCTGATTCAGAAGAATTCAATAACTCTTTAGCTTGATCTAAAGTTTCAATGCACCGCTGAAGAAAGATAGTATCAATTTTCATTTAACCCCTACCAGTCAATAATTCAACACTTGTATTTAATAATTTTATCATGAAATCAGTACACCATCATCAGACAAAAACCAGATTCTGAATACCTTCGTTCCTCCGGTTTCAGAATGACAATATTGGGTAGCATCACCCAGAATCGAAGACCCCACCACCGTCATTCCAGAAGTGAGGCACGAACTATCTGGAATCTAAAATACCTACCCTAAACCAAAACCAGATTCTGAATACCCTCGTTCCTCAGGTTTCAGAATGACAATGTTTGATTCGTCATTCCAGAAATTTGGTACAAATTATCTGGAATCTAAACAAACCATTTTAACCAGATCTAGTCTATCCAGTTCTCAAGCATTAAAGCAGGCACGCGTTCAAACTCCTTAAGATTGTTAGTCACAACAACCAAACCTTCTGAGCGAGCATGCCCTGCGATGTGTAAATCATTAACACCAATAGGTGTACCATTTTTTTCAAGTGACGCTCTAATATCAGCATAGTGTTGAGCAGCCTTACTCCCATAATCCAGAACAACCAATCGAGAAACAAAGTCCTCGACGACTTTTAGGTTTCGATCTTTGAATTGGCTTTTTTCTGCACCATGAAGCAATTCAGCTAATGTTATAGCGCTAATACACATTTGCCCACTATGACGATTAAACACCTGAAGAGCCTCCAAGGGCTTACGTTTAATAACGTAAATAGCAATATTAGTATCAAGCATATACTTTAACATTAGAAATTTTCTCTCTCAGATTGATTTTGAGGTGCTCTTTCTTCCATAAAGTCATCACTCACTGTTAGCTCCCCTAAAAAGAAACTATCCCAAGAGTTCTCTACCGGAGAAATGATTCGATCATTCCCAACAACCCTAACCTCAACCTTCTTAACAGACTCCGGAAAACGGGTTTCAGCGGGTAATCTAACGGCTTGTGACCGATTGTTAACAAATACCGTACTTGTCGTCATAAGTCCCTCTCCCCTAAAAAGATACTGACTTATTCATAGTATAGCCGACACTGGTATATAGCAATGGCATATACCATAAATTACTTAGGCAAGGTTGATTCAAGTTCTCTGGCATACACTTAAAGATCATTGTGCAGATCTAGCCAATCTGGGTTACTTTTCAAAATAAGAGCATTCTTCCACTCACGCCTCCATCCCTTTAATTGCTTCTCCCTCGAGATGGCCTGAGTCAAAGTGCTACTCAATTCATAATAAACTAAATGGTGAATTTGATACCTCTGGGTAAAGCCTTCAACAAGGTCATTTTTATGCTGCCAAACACGCTGTTTTAACCGGCTTGTAACACCAATGTATATCGCCTTTTTATTGGCAGACGACATTATGTATACGCATGGCTGCTTTTCCATTTCCCAACCTTTTAACTTAAGAGACAAAACCAGATTCTGAATACCCTCGTCCCTCAGGTTTCAGAATGACGGGGTGGAATACTGAATACCCTCGTTACTCAGGTTTCAGAATGACAATGTTTGATTCGTCATTCCTGAAGTGAGGCACGAACTATCTGGAATCTGCTCTTCAACCGAAAAGCATTCACCCCACCACCTCAAAACCTCTCCGCTTAAGCACCTCACCAAACTCGCGTTGAGCACCCGGTTCACCATGAATTAAATGAACCTCTTTTGGTTTGTCTTCTATGCCTTCAATAAAGCGAAGTAAGTCTTTACTATCAGCGTGAGCGGAATACCCAGACATAGTATGAAGCTGCGCGTTCACTTTAATTTCATCTCCATCGATGACAATTGACCCAGGTTTCGATTGCAGTTGTTCCCCCAAAGTCCCTTTCGCTTGATACCCAGCAAAAATCACATCGGTCCGTTTATCCGGTAACAGTGCTTTAAGATAATTAACAATTCGCCCTCCCTCACACATACCAGATGCGGCAATCACAATTGCGGCCTCGCCAGTCGAGGTTAAGCGATTTACCAAACGCTGATGAGAGCGATGATCCAGAACCTTGATACACTGTTCAAACGCCAGCGGGTGTCTTTGGGCTTCTAGTTTTGTCTTGGCTTCTTTCCCCCATAATTTTTTAAAACGGCGATAAGAGCGCGTCACTTTCTCGGCCATCGGAGAATCAAGAACAATGGGAATATCTCCCTCAATATCTGAGGAGTAAATTAACTGCTCAATATCAAATAACAGCTCCTGCGTACGACCAACACTAAAAGCAGGAATAAGAATGGTGCCACCATCTTTTAAAGAGCGATTAATAATTTCGCTTAAACGAAAAGCTCTCTGAGCCACATCTTCATGCAGCCTATTGCCATAGGTGGATTCAATATAGAGATAATCGGCACGTTTAGGTGAGATAGGATCAGGCTGTAATGGCGTATTAGTCGGGCCAAGATCACCAGAAAAGACAGCAACCTCTCGGTTAGGCAGTTTGATTTCAACATAAGCAGAGCCAAGAATATGGCCGGCAGGATTAAGTCGAACATAGCAATATTCAGAAGTCGCATTGCTTTTTGCAGCCACTCTTTGCCAGCGACCATACTCGACGACTTTGATTCGCTTTTTAATCAGTTCAATAATTTTAAGCCTTTGGCCTTTACTTAAACCAAGCTGAAGTCTTAATCCATCATCCAACATAAGTGGAACTAATTCAGCGGTTGCAGCAGTACAATAAATCGGACCGCGAAAACCAGCAGCAAGCAGATAAGGAATGCGACCAATATGGTCGATATGAGCGTGAGTCAGGATAAGAGAACAGATAGACTGAACAGAAAATGTAACGTCAAGCGGCTTTGGGGCCTCTCCCTGAAACTGACCGCAATCAACAAGAACGCTGCTATGTGAGCCAAAGAACAGCTCATGACAAGAACCCGTAACGGAATCCTTACCACCATGATGAATCACTTTCATAGCCATTCTCCATCGTAAAACTTAAAACTTAAAACTTAAAACCAACATAGAAGAATTACAGAGACAGGGAAAACCCAAAGCACTTATTTACGAGAGATATCACCAATAGCGTTACAACGGACAAAAACCACCAGCGTCATTCCAGAAGTGAGGCACGAACTATCTGGAATCTAAACAAACCTTATAAAAGACAAATTGTAAATTAACAATCAGCGATTGCAATTTTCAAGTTTCTGCTATCCTAAAGTAATGATATTACGAAAAAGACATCAACACGAGATATTGAATGCACCAAGGACTAAGCCAACTAAGAGCCTATGAAGTTAAATAATTTTAAATCAGTGTTTATTCATATGGGTGGTTTCATTGCCATTATCTCTTTACTAATTATATGGGGAGTAGAGAATTATCCTAAATTCCCAAAAACGATTCTACTTAGCCTTTTGTTTGTCAGTTTATGCTATTGGGCATTATTCATACTCCTCCCAAGCCCAAAATCAGAAGTAATAGCCCAACAACCCTATTCAATTTTCAATTTAATACTCTCTTGCTATGGGGCTAATGTCATATTAATTGCTCTGTTTCGGCTCGACTATTCCAGACCAATATTACTATATGGGGCATTGCTTACTTATGCTTGGTATCTAGGGTTTCATTTGTTAAAAAGACGAATAGAACCAATAGAGTTACACGCTATAGGCAATTTTGACATACAAGAATTTAAGAAGTATGAAAACCTCGACCTTCATCGAATAAAAACACCATTCCCTCTAGCTTCAATCTCCAACGGGTTAGTCGTTAACCTTCACCATAAGCTAAATAAAGAAGAAGAAAAGTTCATCGCAGATTGCTCTATTAAGAACATCCCCATTTATCATTCAGAAACAATAAAAGAAAAATTAGATAAGAAAATAGCCACTACACACTTAAATGAAAATACAATAAAAACACCAAACCCACATTTGTTTTACTCAAAAGCAAAGCCGGTTATTGAAGCTAGTCTCATACTACTTGCAACACCTGTTTTAACGCCGTTCATTGCGATCATTTGTGTTGCCATTTACCTTGAAAAAAGTGGATCTATATTGTTCAAACAAGAGCGAACTGGATACAACGGGCAACTCTTTGTGATTTACAAATTCCGTACAATGAAAGAGCGTAACATTAATACTGCCACATTTGCATCTGATGAAAGTGATAGAATTAGTAAGTTAGGGTTCTGGTTAAGAAAGTTCAGATTGGATGAGTTGCCACAACTTTTCAACGTATTGAAAGGTGAAATGGCTTTAATTGGTCCCAGACCAGAGCAGCCTGATTTTGTACAATTATTTGAATCTGAGATCCCATTTTATAACTACAGACATACTATTAAACCTGGGATAACAGGGTGGGCACAGGTAAAGCAAGGATATACCGACAACACAAATTCAACCAAAGATAAACTCGGTTATGATTTATACTATATAAAAAACATGTCGTTAGATTTAGATTTCGAAATAATTTTCAGGACAGTGTTTATCATGATGACTGGAAAAGGAGCAAAATAACAAATCACTTAAGCCTAGAAAAAATAGAACTATTCTTTAAACCGTTCCATATATAACAAGTAAAATAGTAAAGAGATCGAACCCAGCCAATGCCTTCGCACTCTCTATATACAGCCCACTGATAGCTAAGAACTTTCCATTTATTATAAGACAATGAACGCTTGCTCAGACGATAACTTGCCAAACATTTATCCATTCCTCCAACCTTCGCACCTAGCCTGATTAGCTTTAACCATAATGCTAAATCCTGCCTTTTCCTTAATTCATCCATATATATCTTGCCCAAGTGCTTGGTATCATAAATAGCACTCAAACACCCAATATGATTACACTTTAATAGATCCTTGTAAGTAACTAGCTTTGGAGCGACACGCCTCCCTATTCCCTTCCCTCTTTCATCAATAAGGAAATACGATGTGTAGCACAAATCAAGGGTATTTGATCTCATGAATTTTAACTGGGCATCAAGTTTATTGGGCTCCCAAAGGTCATCTGCATCTAAAAAAGCAATAAATCGTCCTCTGGCATATTTAATTCCCACATTACGTACGGCACCAGCCCCCACATTCTGTGATAAACATATCAACTTAGTCCTAGAGTACCGTCCAACTATATTGTTTAGATCTTGTTCACTAACCTCTGTAGAACAATCATCAATAATAATATGCTCGTAGTTTAAATAATTCTGATTTGCAACTGACTCTAGAGTCTCAGATAACGTATCAACATTATTAAAATGAGGTGTTATCACACTAACTAAATCATTCACTGATGACAATTTTCCATAATTATTTTGTTTTATCTAAAAGGTTAGAAATCCAAAATCTAATTTTGTCTATAATGCTCTTTAATGAAGGGTAGTTACTATTCAAAAAAAGAGAGATAGCTTCTTTATAATTCATCGTATTGATCAAACGAGTCATTTCGGTAAATGAGAGTGCATTATTTTGGAACTTTTTTTCTAACAACTCCATTGACTGCATATGAGCAGCAGACATCTTAGCTTTATGTTTGTGAACAAAAATAGCTAACCCTTCAATCTTTTTTTCTTTAACGCGAGTAATTTGTTCGGAGTCATGCCCCGTGTGCCAAATATAAGAGCGCTCTGCAACTTTTTGAGCTAAGCCATATGCTTCGACTAATCGAACCCATGTATCATAGTCTTGAAATGAAGGAAATGTTTCGTCAAAACCATTTATTTTAACTAACCGGTTTGTCAGTGTCATAACCTGATTACCCAATACATTGCTATGCAATAACAACGTTAAATCTACAACGCCTTCATAAGAAGCCCTGTAGGCATATCCTGAAGCGTTTCGCTCTAAAACACTGCTAGCAATGCAGGAATACTCGTTAGGGTTAAATAGTCTAAAAAGAGACATCACACGATGTGGCGTAAACTCATCGTCATCATCTAGGCCTGTGATAAAGGTTCCTCGTGCTACTTCAATCGCACGGTTCCTAGCGTAACAGGCACCTTTCGATACTTCAGTACGAACATATACTACGTTATTATTTTTCACCTCTAAGTCTCGGCAATACTGCTCGGTATTGTCTCGAGAGCCATCATCACTAATAATCAATTCTATATTGGGATAAGTTTGAGAAAAAACAGAGCTTACTGCCCTTTCAAGTAACGAACAGCGATCTTTTGTTGCAATGTAAACCGTAATTAGTGGGTATCCAGCAGGATCAGAGCGAGATTTCAAAATAGTTACTCAATATTTCAATTGTTTTATCGTTGTTACCCCTATGCATATTTTCATGATATAAGCCTTGAGCCTGAAGCTTAGAGATGAAGATGAACTCATCTCTAAAGTGCTTGGAAGAGCTAACTTTTTTACACTCAACATTATTCTTCAGTGACATGAATTTAATCCATAGATCATCGGCTGTAGGTGCTAAGTCTAGATAGTCTGTATTGTTTAGCTGCTCTTCCTTTAACCAGTTAGGAGGAAATAGTGTCCCGCCCCCTGTTGTAATAAAAATATCAGGAAGACTCTCATGAATTCGACTTTCCAACTCCCACTCTTGGTAAGGGTTTACCTTACCATTTTGATAAGTAATTCTGTGTGCTCTATGCCCAAGAATCATCTTAGGGTGAGTCACACTTTCATTAACTAAAATTTGAATCATATTCGCTGGATACAATATGTCATCATCAATAGTAATAACTGTTGCATCAGGATAGCATTGCCAAGTGGGAAACATTTTTTTGTATGAACGATAATTAGGACAGTATCGAATATCTAAACCTCTGTGCTGTAGGTTTACTAATGACTTAGGTAATGAACGGGTATTAAACTCTGATTCATCGAGCCACAAAATGATTCTATTCGGTTTACAGGTTTGTCTTGCGATAGACTCTATTGTTAGATAAACACTATTAATTCTGGAAGAATATGTCGTAAGACTAATTATCAGCTCTCCATTAGAAATCACTTTATTGCTATCTACCAAAGAAGCTTTACTGAATGTATTTTGTCTTGTAAATGAATGCAAAAGCACATACTCACGGATGCGGTTTCTCAGGCGAAACTTATGCTTTAGTGCCTGTAGTATATTCTTTACTGTTCTCATACTTTCTTCACCTTGCTATCGCCAACCATGTCCTCAAATTTGTAATCTGAACCACTTTTCTCGCCATCCAAATATTCCAAAGAATAATACAACTAGCTGCACCCAATGCCGCACCCGCACTGCCATAAAATAAAATAAATAGAAAAGTCAGTGGTACAGATAAGAGCATTGTATAACCCAGCGTTTGAGCAGTGACCTTCTCATTGCCAGTCATATTTAGAACAACTCCAACGGAACCAGTTGCCACATTCACCAGATGACCTACAGCAAAGATCATCAAAGGTGTGTAAGCATCAGTATAGTTATCTCCAAATAATATGGACAATAAATCGTAACCAAAAAAATACAGCACAACAACTAACGGAATAGATATTATTGTGTTTATTCTTACACTTATATCCAAAAGGTTTTGACATTCTACATAACGCTTATCCGCATACAATTTGGCTATTTTGGGATTTAAAACATAGTTAGATGCCATCGAAAACAAACTTAACATCGCAGCACCATGCAGTGCTACCTTGTAGTATGCAATTTGATCGGCAGAACTTAACCAAGCTAAAACTAAACTGACATATTCAGTATTAATAATAAAAAGCGTACTGGCGAAACCAAAAGTGAATAAGTGCAAATACCAGCGCCTAAGTGCCAAGGGTTTTACTACTGTATTCCATGGTACTGAATTGGGAGATTTTCGAATGAGTACCATCGCCGTAAACAGAACTGCAATCAACGTAGCAACTAAGGAAAAGGATAAAAGCCAAACAACATTTACTGTTAATTCAACCATATTTGCAGCACTTAATAGCAACAATATAGACAAAGGGACTAGAATAAGTGCTCCTACTTGTGAAAAATGATAGTGCTCCAATCCATATAGAATGGATGATCCCCGACTCAACATCGCTCTAAAAAATACAATACCTATACACAACATCAGAATAGGCAAAGTAAGGTGTTTAGGAAAAGCAGAACAAATTACAAGTATCAAGACTGAGATAGTTCCAGCCACTATCACGTGATAACGAGAGCAAAGGATAAGCTCATCATATTTCTGATGCTCTGATTTTGATGTCGCTAATGCTATACCTTTGGAAAGCATCAACTGAACGCCAGAAATAACGGGGATACTAGCTATAGAAACAACAGAAAGTACATAACTATATATGCCATATTCATGAGGAGTTACTGAACGGGCAATTAGCACTCCCATGAGTAATGCTAAGAAGCGGTTAGATGTTATTAATCCAGAAACACTGAAAAATTGTTTAAATAATTCCTTATGAATAATGCTCTCCTTAAAGAGGATAACCACATTCGTTCAAGCACAAGCTCTGTTAATCAACAAATTATCCCTAACAAAAAACTCGTTACTAAGCCATCCACTTTGATAGCCATCATTCAACTCTTGATACATTACTTACGGTTCAGCATAGCATTCAGATAATATGCGTACAAATTATTAAATTTCCACCAAAAGCCGTTGTCAATGATAATTGACCACGGTTTTGTCGTTCTGACTCAATCGAAATTAAATCACCATTATGTTGATGTTGCCTAGCTTGAATCATTCCCGTTAATATAGGCTAACCACGCCTAATGGAGATAAGGGCTGATCCTCTGCTTTACAACATTATTCATTACGAAAATGGCTCCCTCTTTGGATAAATGACCATAGTCCCAAACCAATGGGGTATTATGATCATCTACCTTAGCTAAACAACCCTTTTCATTGCATAACTTCTCGATTAATGATACATATTCAATATGATGCTTTTGGTACTTCAATTTCATTTTCAAGTCTGTCGCAATTACACTACTTACTAGAGACTTATCAGAAATTACTTTTTTACTAACATCAAAGTGTCGAGTTGCGATTGCTAATGGTAAAGATGGTCGCCATTGAGGTACAGGACCAATTAGAACTATCTTAGACTTAATTTCATGCTTCTTCAAATAGTTCAATATCTCATTAAAATCATTATCTTCATGTTCGCCTCGTTGAGCTAACACAATAACTTCTGGCTGGATTTCTAAGATTGCCTTCTTTGCAAAGTCATTCGACAAATCACAAGCAATTTTGAATTGCCCTGTTACTTTATTATCTTCTCTTACTAAAGGCCTACACCCTGATGTCGCTACTTGGTTTATGGTGACATCTGAAAATACATCCCTGAGGCCATAGGATAAGGCCTGTGCATGAGAGTCTCCCCAGATAAATATTCCACCTTTTCCATCATCAATACAAGACTTAGGAATCGGATTCGCTTTTGCAACATACGCTTCTGCATCGAAAAAATTACACTCTTGCTTGTACTGCTCTGGTATGTGTTTTTTGTATTGTTCAACATGATACCTTGATAGATATGCTGCTTCATTGCTAGCACCACTTCTCCATCGAACGTCTAATCCAGCATTTAAGTAAATAGCTATAGATAGAAAAATTACTAAACTAGGGATGTATAATAATTTAGTTTTCAGTTCAATTATATGTAAACCCTCCTTATTTCGAAAGGTGGATTCTACATATCGATAACTTAAAAAACCAAAAAAAACAGAAAGGAAAACACCCAAGCACTTATAAGTGTTTGAAAGGGAATATGTATAAATAATCACAGCAATAGGCCAATGCCACAAATATATAGAGTATGACCACTTACCTATATATTGAATCAGACTACATTTTAAAATAATACTATTATCATTATTTAACTGAAGTATTAAAGCAGAGCCAAAAACAGGAATCACTGAAAAATATCCAGGCCATAACTCATTATCTGACACTAAAAAAAAACAGGCCAAAATGACAATCAAACCTAGTAATTCAAACAGGTGTTTTTTATTACCATTCACTTTAATAGGATAAATATAAACCAATCCACCTACAAGCATTTGCCATGCTCTAGATGGGAGCAAATAATAAGAAAAACTAGGCCTAGAATAACTAAAATACAAACTAAACAAAAAAGAAAGTACAGCCAGAACCAAAATGGACTTACCTACGCTTTCTTTGGAAAGATGTTTAAAAAGGACTAAATTTAATATTGGATATATCAGATAGAATTGCCATTCTGTAGATAAAGACCAAGTATGCAATAACCACTCACCTTTGGAATCACCAGAAAAATACCCAGCATCATTCCAATAAATGAAATTAGAAACAAAAGATAAACTGCTTAATACATGTTTACTTAATATTTCATATTCAACAGGAATTAATAAAAACCACCCAAAAAGAATAACAATAAGACACAAAAATGATAATGCAGGGACAATTCTTTTAGCTCTCTTTTTATAGAAATCAGTAATGGAAAAAATTCTTTTCCCTATACCTTCGAATATGATTTTTGTCATTAAATATCCAGATATAACAAAAAACACGTCTACACCAGCAAACCCTCCAGGTAACCAAGTCGCGTCGAAATGAAAAATTACAACAGCTATGACAGCTATAGCTCTCAATCCATTTATATCGTATCTAAAAATCAAAATTTTACTTATAAGGTGAAATGATCTGTACAAACATTCTAAAAGAAAACTCTGACTAAAAAAAGTTGAGGTTTCAAATACTAGTGTTAGCTGGTTAAATTACTTCAATTGAGCTAATCAGAACCGAACAGATCACGAGTATAGACTTTCTCTTCCACGTCTCTGATCTCATCCACCATTCGGTTAGAAACAATCACATCCGAAGCCGCTTTAAACGCATCTAGGTCATTAATCACTTTAGAGTGGAAGAAGTGTTCCTCTTGAAGTACTGGCTCATAAACCACAACCTCAATACCTTTAGCTTTAAGACGCTTCATAATGCCCTGAATAGAAGAAGCTCGGAAGTTATCTGAGCCCGCCTTCATGATTAAACGATAGATACCAACCACTTTAGGTTGACGCTTCAGGATTGAATCTGAGATAAAATCTTTACGAGTACGGTTAGCATCAACGATAGCACCGATAATGCTGTTAGGTACTTCCTGATAGTTTGCCAATAACTGCTTAGTATCTTTCGGTAGACAATAACCACCATAGCCAAACGAAGGATTATTATAATGATCACCAATGCGAGGGTCTAAACCAACCCCTTCGATAATTTGACGAGAGTCCAAGCCATGTGTTTCCGCATAAGAATCCAGCTCATTAAAGTAAGCGACACGCATAGCCAGATAGGTATTAGAGAACAGTTTTACCGCTTCTGCCTCTGTTGAATCGGTATACAACACCTGAATATCTTCTTTTTCTGCGCCTTCAACCAATAGTTCAGCAAACACTCTCGCTCGTTCGCTTTGCTCACCAACAATAATGCGTGATGGGTACAGATTATCGTAAAGGGCACGCCCTTCACGCAAAAACTCTGGAGAGAAAATCAAATTGTCACAGTCTAGCTCTTGCTTAATACGCTCCGTATAACCCACAGGTACAGTAGACTTTATTACCATCACCGCATCGGAGTTTATCGCCATAACCTCTTTAATTACCGCTTCTACAGAAGAAGTATTAAAGTAATTTGTCACTGGATCATAATCAGTAGGTGTGGCAATCACTACATACTTTGCATTTTTATATGCCAATTCTTTATCCAGCGTTGCAACGAAGTTTAACTGCTTATTAGCGAGAAAGCCTTCTATCTCAACATCAGCAATCGGAGACTGCTTGTTATTCAACATTTCTACTTTTTCAGCAATGATGTCTACAGCAACCACTTCATGGTTTTGTGCCAACAACATTGCGTTAGACAGGCCAACGTAACCTGTACCAGCAATTGCGACTTTCATATTATTTCCAGTTTAAATTTGCTATTACTCATTTCGGCAATTAACCACCGCTTTAATTCAATTAACAACTGCAATTTTTTTAGCTGTTTTCTTCCAAACGAGATCCCCAATACCATCTGTTGGCTTAAACTCAGTAGGTGCATGTATCAGCAACTGGCGAATAGTCTCATGGTCAAAATTGTGACAGGCCTCATCAAGAGTATCAATCAATACTTGATACTCTTCTAATGGAAGGAAGGACTCATTTGCAGTCATGATTCGTTCGTGTGCAGTTTTTTGAACATCATCACCTATCAGTAATTCTTCAAAAAGTTTCTCTCCCGGGCGTAGCCCAGAAAACTGAATCTCAATATCGCCATAGGGGTTATTGCCACTTTTAACATCTAATCCAGATAAGTTAATCAAGTTTGTAGCTAAATCTACTATCTTAACGGGTTCCCCCATATCAAGAACAAAGACATCACCACCTTTCCCCATAGCACCGGCTTGAATAACCAACTGAGCAGCTTCAGGGATAGTCATAAAATACCGAATAATATCAGGGTGGGTAACCGTCACAGGGCCACCTACCGCAATTTGCTTCTTGAACAATGGGATAACCGAGCCAGAAGAGCCCAGTACATTGCCAAAGCGAACCATACAAAATCGAGTTCCTGATTCTTTCTCGTTCTCTTTAGCAGCAAGAGCCTGCAAACCGAGCTCAGCAACACGTTTCGTCGTGCCCATAACATTAGTGGGTCTTACGGCTTTATCCGTAGAAATTAGGACAAAGGATTCGACATTAGCTTCTATTGCGGCCTTAGCGGTATAGAAAGTACCAAATATATTATTTCGAACACCTTCAACAACATTATGCTCTACAAGTGGCACGTGCTTATAAGCCGCAGCATGGTACACCGTTTGGACGCTAAATGCCTTCATAGTGGCAGAAAGCCGATTAATACGCTGAACAGAACCAAGTAAAGGCGCTATCTCTATCTCTATACTTTCGCTTTCAGCCAACAAGCGCAGCTCCCTGTCTATCTGATAAAGTCCAAACTCAGATAACTCAAATAACACGATGGTTTTTGGGGACTGTCTAATAATTTGCCGACAAAGTTCAGAGCCGATAGAGCCACCAGCACCGGTAACCATAACGACTTTATCTTTAATATTGGCTTCCATTAAAGACTGTTGAGGGGCAACAGGGTCTCGCCCTAATAAATCTTCTATGGCCACATCTTTAAGTTCATCAATGCTAGCCTTTCCAGAAACAATATCGCTCATATCAGGAATAGTAAGTACTTCCGTCGGTAAATGAACCAAAGTATCTAATATCTTTTTACGCCGCTCTCTAGAAGCACTAGGGACTGCAAGTAAGATTTGGTCAATATTATGGTCTTCCACTAACTTATCTGCATGGCTAACTGTTTCTACTGGCAGGCCTAGAATAACCGTATTCTCTAATGTTACATCTTCATCAATAAAACGAACAACTCTATGCGTGTCTGACGAGCGTAACGCTAATGCAAGTTGCCTCCCAGCAGCACCAGCACCATAAATAAGTACTCTTTTTTTGCCCTTCGCATAGGTTTGTGCGACAAGAGTTCGGACAATTAGCCTAGACCCACCACACAATATGCATAAATTCGCTCCATAAATCAGCGGAACAGAGCGAGGAATGGCTGCATCGAAGTAATATGCAAGCAAGCCGACCGATGCAGCAGAAATTAAAGTACCAATACTGACGACCGCTAAAGCATGGAATGTAAGGTAACGTAAAATAGCTCGATACAACCCCAG
This sequence comes from Vibrio sp. UBA2441, assembly GCA_002342685.1. Taxonomy (GTDB): domain Bacteria; phylum Pseudomonadota; class Gammaproteobacteria; order Enterobacterales; family Vibrionaceae; genus Vibrio. The sequence goes on along the minus strand of DDQN01000042.1, from coordinate 37,878 downwards.
CTTTGAAAAGCTAAGCAGAGTAATGAATAATGTACCAATCAATACATATTGTGTAACCGAGTCACCTAGTTGCTTTACATCACCAATCCGAGTCCAGTAGGCCGCATAAAATGCACCAATCACAAAGAATGAATCAACAAATAAACTTATGATTCTCTTGTATAATCTTGATAAATTCCATATAAAATTTAGTCTAGCCATAATTCTTTAATAGTTATAATAAACGCCAGTAGTGTACTGGCGTTTCTATTTAATGTCTGTGATTTTAAATTAAAACTACGTTCAAACTTACAATTACTTTTGTGCTAACAGCAGCACACTCCGAATGACATCACATGATTTTAAAATTTCATATTTGGTTAATGTGGGATGAACCAAAAACATTAGGCTAGTTCCTCCCAGTTTAACTGCATTTTTTAACCGCTTTTTGGGACGCCATGGTGTATTATCAAATGCCTTTTCCAAATAAACCTCTGAACAACTCCCCTGAAATGCAGGAACCCCTTGTTTTACAATTTCTTCGACAATACGATCACGCGTCCAATCTTCCGCTAAGTTTTCAGGACAAACAAACAAATAATGCTTATATTCAGCATGTTCAATATAGTCTGGTACATCAATAGAACGTACAACGGACAAGTCTTTCACTGCATCATCAATTAATTTTGCATTGTCTTGTCGTCTGAGCGTCCAACCTGCCATTCTCGTTAATTGGATACGACCAATTGCCGCTTGCATTTCTGTCATGCGCCAGTTAGTGCCAAAGCTTTCATGCAACCAGCGAAAGCCAGGTGGATGCTCACGGTTGTAAATGGCATCATAGTTTTTACCATGGTCTTTATATGACCACATAAACGACCATAGATCTTTATCGTTAGTCGTCACCATCCCGCCTTCACCACCTGTTGTCATTATTTTATCCTGACAGAAAGACCATGCACCGATGTGACCAATTGTACCAACACTTTGACCTTTATATTTGGCACCATGCGCTTGAGCGCAATCTTCAATGACTTTAAAGCCATGCTTTTCAGATAATGCCATAATTGCATCCATTTCGGCAGGCATACCTGCAAGGTGAACAACAATGACCGCTTTTGTTTTCTCAGTTAATACTGCTTCAATAGATTCCGCTGTAATGTTTTGGCTATTAAGATCTACATCCGCAAAAACTGGAGAAGCGCCAGAAGTAACAATAGAAGATGCTGATGCTAAGAAAGTGCGAGAGGTGGTAATAACTTCATCCCCCTCACCAACACTCAACGCTTTTAAAGCAACATCAAGAGCTAGAGTGCCATTACCTAAAGCTATGGCATATTTACTATCTGAAAAGTCTGCAAATTCTTGTTCAAACTTACGGCCTTCTTGACCAGTCCAATAATTAACTTTATTGGACATAACAACCTTACTTACAGCGTCCGCTTCTTCTTTTGTAAAAGAAGGCCATGGAGAAAAAGGGGTATTTAACAAGCCCCCTCCTTACCCAAAAGAATTGACAGTTGTTTAAAATCAACCTTTCCGCCGTTTTTCCTTGGAATGCTTTTCAACATCCTAGTTTGAACAAAGTTTTGATTAATCTTAAAGGTAGTAGAAACTTTTTCTATTACTTTATTTTCAGAGTAGTCACAACCATCTTCAATACATATAATTAACTTATCATCGTTCCCAGTAGCAACTGCTTGAATTGAAGAAGTTGCAAACCAGTCATCTATTGCATCTAAACTTAGCCTTAAACCAAACAATTTAATAAACCGTTTCGCGCGGCCTGTGATGAAAAAAAAGCAGTCTTTATCAAAGTAGCCAATGTCACCAGTTTCCAATCTACCAGACTGCGTATTCCCCAGAGAAAAATCTACCGGTTTGGTCGCATAACCAAGCATTACGTTGGGGCCTGAATAGCATATTTCGCCTTCCACTCCGGCTTCTAAAATCAGATTCCCCCTTGTATCCGTCAAAAATAACTCCCCCTCAGGTATCGCAACACCGATAGAGCCCAATTTATCGTTCAAACTCTCAGGAGGGAGGTAGCTAATTCTTGGAGAAGCTTCTGTTTGTCCGTACATAACAACAAAAGATTGACCTAATGCTTCACATTCTTCCATAAAGTAAGATAGGGTCTCAACATCAAGCTTTCCTCCTGCTTGAGTTAAATATCGAATTGAAGAAGAATTAAATCTCTTGTAACCTAACTTCCTAAGCATTTGAAAGGTAAAAGGCACACCCGCGAAGGTATTAACATTATAGTCCTGGACTCGCTTCCAAAACTCTCTACTAATAATGCTATCAGAGTTGACAACGACAACGGCCCCCATCTGAAGATGAGTATTTATAATCGATAGACCATAAGAATAACTCATTGGGAGCGTCATAATAGCAGTGTCGCTATCTCTAATACCTAAATACTCGCAAATAGAAAAAGAATTGGATGCAATATTGTTATATGACAGCCTTACAAGCTTTGGAGAACCAGTGGTACCAGAAGTTGACAAAAGCATTGCTAGTTCATCATTTAACGAATGAGAACGCTCAGAAAGCTTATTTAAACCACCTTTGTGCAACAAGTAATTTGGTTCATATATACTTATCATACTATCTAACAGTTGAGCTTCAACATTTTCATCAATTAATATAAAAGGTTGACCGAACCTCAAACAAGCTAAATAATCAACCAAACTATCGTAATTATTTGATACTTTGAGCAAAAACAATTTCCTTTGCTCTGGAAACGCTTGACCGACAGACTCGATGTCCATGATAAGACGTTCCTTATCTACCACCGAACCATCTTCTAAAATAGCAACCTTGGAGTCAGGATCATTGTAGTTAGATAATAACCAGAACGGTTCGTTTTTTTGTGCCGGATTCATTAGATCAACATTCCTCCATCAACACCAAGCACTTGCCCGGTGATGTAAGATGAATAATCCGATGCAAGCAATAAACTAGCATTGGCAACCTCTCTAGGGTTCCCTATTCTACCCATTGCTATAGAATTAAGGCGCTCTGAATACTTATCTTCAGGAATAGAGGAAGCCATATCTGTATCAATAAATCCCGGAGCAATGGAGTTTACTCTAATATTCTGGTTAGCCAGTTCCTTTGCGAGAGATTTTGTAATACCAATAACTGCAGCCTTAGAAGCACTGTAAACAGCTTGCCCAGAGTTTCCATTAGTCCCAATAATTGAAGCCACGTTAACAATTGAACCAGAGTTATTACGTGCCATCAAACGTGACGCATACTGACAAGTATATAAAACAGAATAAGTATTAGTAGCGAATGTAGTTTCGATTTGTTGCTTTGACACCATTCCAATTAGGGCATCATCAAGTATTCCAGCATTGTTAACCAATATATCTAAGCGTTTAGTTTTCTTATACATTTCCCTAAATGCCATTTTGACTTCAGTTTCATCCGCAACATTAAAACAAAGAGGCTCTGTGTCATATCCTTTTTCATTAAGCTCGTTAGAAATTGTCGCCGTTAACTCTAGGTTGCGCCCATTAATAAATACCTTGGCACCTTCTTCGCAAAACCTTTCGACTGTTGACAGCCCTATGCCACGCGTCCCACCGGTAACTAAAGCAACTTTATCTTTCAACAACATTATTCTTTACCTCAAAAAACGATTTTTAAGAGAAACGAACGTTCGTTTCTCCGACAATATCTGACGGTTCTCTACGGAACTTTTTACCACAGTGTGAGCATCGATGGTACACTCGTCACCAATCACCACACTTGGGAAAAGCGTTACCCTTGAACCAACAAAACAACCACTACCGAGTACAGACTTTCCACTTAAAGAGGTGTATGGGGATAAAACCGAGTGCTTACCTACAACGGCCTCATGACCAACACTAGAAAAAACGTTGATACACGCATTTTCTTCGATTACAGCATATGCGTTTATGATGACATTGGGGCAAATTATTACGCCCTCACCAACTAATGTCCTATGGAAAACCTGTGATGACGGATGAATATAAGTTAAAAAAACAGCGCCACGCGCTTTTAACTTTTCAAATATACGTTTTCTCGCTAAAACATTTCCAATAGCAATAACGAAAACATCGTCATCATTAGGTTGATAGTTGTCTACCTTACCTAAAAAATGACAATATTCTCTATCGGTGTCCTCAAAATCAGATAAAAAGCCTTTAATCTCTAATTCACTAAGGGTTCCATTATTTATATCGGAGACTATATATTCGAACAGCTCTAGGAAAAAACCGCCACCACCAACAAAAACGATCTTCTTCAAAATACTACCTTATCAAGCAAAATTGACTTTTCTCGTCATAGCATCAAACAAGTCATAACCATCCCAAACATAAGAAAAGTCTAGTGCCTGACCAACTTTAACAACACGATCTGGATAAATAGCATGGCTCATTAGCTCATCTTTCAGCTGTCGTTTATCGGCCACAAAATAACTCAATGTTTGTAATTTTCTGTCGACAATTGGTTTCAACTCAGAAATAGATCCAACCGAATACTCATAAAATAGGCCTCCACCACAATGTAAAGATTTAATCTTGTAATGCTCACTCAAGTCATTGCACTGAATACGACTAATCATTGCTTGTGAATTTAATACGTGCATCACATCCGACTCAACACAGACTAGAGCCTCCACCACTCTTTTGTTAACAATGTCAGCATCTTCTAGAGAATCACCAAACATAGATTCAGCTATTTTTTCTACATGCTCCCAGAATTTTTCAATGAGAGACTCATGGCCTCGTTTATTTAACCAGAATACGCTTCTTGGTGATGAGCAACCTTGTTGGTTAAACCAAAAAGAGTCATTAACAAAGTTTTTTGCTAAATCGTCAAAAGCCGTCTGATCTAATATGGTTAAAGCTGCCGCATCGAGCAGACAGATGGAATATTTATCTGAAAACTTGATATCGTTAGCAGTGCCTTTTATAGGACTAGATGAAATACTTGAAACGCTCGCATCACCACCCCAGATAACTCTAAGATCGATATCAGAACATAAACTATCAGTTATTTCTTTTGCATGCGGATATGTAATTATACATAAAGATTTCTTTACCCTTGAAAAACAATCTTTATCAAGAAGAGCATTAATAGTATCGATTATGATACTTTTCTGCTCAGATTCTTTTGAGGAAATTCGTACAATATTTTTGTTTCCGACCAATAGGGAAATAAAAAGAGAGTAAATAAAAATTGTATCTACATTTGACGGAGCGAAGTGAATAACTCTCCCCCGTGGAACAAATTTTACATCCTCAATCTCTCTCGAGCTAAACTGCTCCTCCATACGGAGTAAATTACTTTTTCTCATCCAATAGCCTAAGGCTACTAAATCTGGATGAACACGTGCTTTCGGAGATTTTAATAGCTCCTTAGAAAAGCCAGATATAAAGTCAACTATTTGTTCAGAAAAAGGCACATCATTTTCATAAACACCTAAAATGTATTCCAAAACATCATGTTCTTGGGTAAAAAAAGAGATTCTTTTATCTATCATCATTTCTTCTCATGAGTATCACTACAGCCTCTTAACTCTGCTTTAGGTAACCGACCAGTTACAGCAAAGTACTTACCTTTTCTACCACATGAGCAATCATCTTCACCAATAAGATATCCCATATCTTCAGTCAACAACCGGTGACCGGGGTAGCTTTTAGGTAACAGTGACTCTACAGCTATAACACCTGGTTTAGAATTAGGAACTGGCTTTCCTGTACGTATATTCAAGAAATGAATATCAGCAAAATTAGGACAGTGTAAGTGCCCACACTCACACTCAACGAAGATTGAACCGACCTGTTCAACCATACCATAAAAGTTGTGAACTTTGGAAATACCACAGTACTTGTTTAACTCTCCTTTAAAAGTTGTGTTATCGACAGCGACATCTTGGAGTTTCTTCCATCCCCCACTATGAACTAAGATACCGTTGTTCAAATTTAACTTTCTTCCATCAAGCTTCACTTTTTGGAGAAAATATTGCCAAACCATAAATGTAAAACCAAATAAGAATATGTCTTCACCATCATGATCAGTTAGAAATTTTTCGATAACCTCATAATTAATACTCATATCATCATTGAGTGCGTAGGTATGGTTTCTACCAAAGTTAGATAGCCCCAAGATACCAGCACCTCTAGCTGAAAAGCTCTCACGACTTTTAACTACCGACGGATGGTCAATAATCAACATAGGCAACCGTTTCTTACCCAAAAAAGACTGCATGATGTGCACTAATACTCGAGTTTGATCACGTGCAGTAGCTGAATCTAAAAATATCTTTGATACTACTTGAGATGTCGTTCCTGACGATGTTAGTGTTTTAAATACTTCGTCTTCGCTAACACTTTTTAATTCTAATAGTTTGAAAAGTCTAACAGGTAAGTAGGTTGTCCTATCACCGTTAGCGGAAGTAATCTTATTATATTCCACGCAATTATCTTGATGGAGTACGTCCAACTCTTGAAGCGCTGGACGTAATACTGCTTGTTTTTCATGGCGTTCAAGCAAGTATGGATCACCAAGAGTAAGTAATTTATCTACTGAAGATGCCATTATTCGACCTATTATTCTTTGAAAGAAAAATAAAAGCGCGGCGCACCGCGCTATTATCTAAAACTCTACACCGTGAGTTACTAGGATTTCCTTTGCTTTAGATACAGAGCTCATATCAATAATTTGATCTGTATCTAACATAACATCAAAAACAGCTTCTAGTTCAGCAACTAAAGTCATGTGAGCAATCGAATCCCATTGACTAATACTGTTATATTTTAACGTATCAATAACGTCCTCTCTATTAATACCTAAAGATGTAACAAAAGCTTCGGTAAGTTTTTCTATATTACTCACTTTTCTCTCCTTTATTAAGGTTTCCACAAAATGGTGACATTGTCGCATGAACATCAGATGAGACCCCCTCCCTATTAAATACCTTATTAAATGTCAACAACAAAATCTTAAAATCTAAAAATAAAGTTCTATTGTTAACATACCATGTATCTAACTTGAATTTGTCATCCCAACTAAGAGCATTACGACCATTAATCTGTGCCCAACCAGTTATACCAGGACGGACATTATGCCTCTGGGCCTGTTCTGAATTGTACAGTGCTAAGTACTCGACAAGCAATGGTCTTGGCCCCACCAAACTCATTTCTCCACGTATCACATTCCAAAACTCTGGTAACTCGTCTAAACTAGTGCTGCGAAGGAAGCGTCCAAACTTAGTAAGACGCACTTCGTCTGCTAATAATCTTCCTCTATCATCAGTTTCATTAGTCATACTCCTAAACTTAACCATTCGAAAGACTTGTTCATTTAAACCGGGACGCTCTTGAACAAAAAATACAGGACCGCCAAGTTTTACTTTAACCAGTAGCGCCAAAATCATTACGACAGGTAATATCAATGGGGCAAACATTATAATTAGTAAAGTATCTACTAATCGTTTCATAAATCATTCCTCATCATGTAAGCAACCCCTTAATAAAGTGGTTAAATCTTTCGGCAAGAACTGAAAAGTCATGTTCCGAGTTTAAGTAATTACGCCCATTTAGACCGAGCTCATTCAAACGCTCATCAGACATACTACAAAGGCTTTCAATCATAGACACGACTTGTGTACCATCTGCGCTACAACACAGACCACAATTGCTAGATCTAACGGGATTTAATGGAGCATCAACGGCAAAGGCAATAGGCTTCGCTGAGAGCATATAATCAAATATCTTATTGGGGCTAACTCCAAATGTATATAGCTCAGGTAGATACTTAGATCCACAGAATGTTATATCAGCAAAACGTAATACAGCTTGTACCTGATTTTTTCTAACTGGTGGGTAGAAGAATATATGCTCGCTAATTACCGAGTTCTTGAGGTTTTCAAGCTCTGAACCTTTCCCGATAATAACAAACCCTACATCTTCACGATCACTTATACTATTAGCTGCTTCTACTAACAAGTTGACCCCGTTAGGTATGCCGATACTCCCAGTATGAAAAACAAGCCTTCTGTACTTCTTTTTCAATTCAATCAGCTCTGCATCCAGATCAGATAATTCACTCCATCTAACAGAATCACTTGACCCGTTTGGCAAATAAAGTAAAGGCTTATCATCTCTCGTATATGTCCGAATATGTTCGTTGGCTGAAGGTAATAATGTGATTATTCCATCTGAAGCCTTATATGAAAACATCTCAAAAAGTTTGGTTACAACATATAATGGATGACTTTTATTGACATTAAGAAGGTAGTGAAGCGACAAGGGCCATATATCCCTAACTTCAAAGACCAACTTGGACTTATACCATTTACTCAATATATATGCAGAAAATATATGATATGGGTGCACAGAAGAACAGATTATCACATCCGGAGATTCAATATCTTTTTTTAAAAATTCGAGTAATTTTATAGAATAAGACAGCATGTTTTTAAATCGCCCTAGTCCATTACCTTCATATCTTTTGGTCTTAATCCAATGAAAATTAATACCTTCTATTACTCTAGAGGTTATTCTGTTTTTAGGCTCGACATACTCAGTTTTTAGTAAATGATGAAATGAAGAACAAATAACAGTAAAGCTAATGTTATTTTTAACCACTTCTCTTCCCAAGAAATAAGCCCGCCCTTCTTGTGGATGCTCAATAGAACCACAATAGTGATTTAAGTACCATACCTTCATGTTATTTAGATATAACCCTTGCCGGAAGTGATGCAACTGTAGAAAAAGACTCTACATCTCTTAGAATAATAGATCCGAGGCCTGTAGTTACATTATCACCAATAAACACTTTTTGGTGTATTGTTGTGTTTGGAGCAATCCAGCAATTCCTGCCAATTCTTACGCCACCGCATATTGAGGCGCTAGCTATAATATATGTGTTATCCCCTATGGCACAATTGTGCGCAATATGCACACAGTTATCAATTTTCACATTATCGCCAACTATTGTATCAGATAAAGTTCCTTTCGCGATAGCCGTACAGGATCCTACCTCGGAGTTCTGACCAATCACTACTCCCCCCAGATGTGCAAAACGCATAGGGACATCACCTTCGAGTCGTTCAAAGCCAAAACCATCTCCACCAATTGATGAATTTGAGCGAATGAGAGTTCCCTTTCCTACTGATACATTATCATGTATCACCGTATTATCTTCGATAACTACATCATCACCTATCACACAGTTACTACCAATTGTAACATTTTTACCTATGATAGCTGTTTCACTTATTGTGCTTTTTTGATCACTATTAGTAAATCCAACTCTATCCGTTAAAAAATCTAGTGCTCTGATAAAGTCCTTTCTAGGGTTTGAAGAGTGAATGTCCGCTTCGATATTATTAGCTATTATTAGACTAGAGGAACGCTCATTTGATGATGAAAATGTAAGATAGTTTTCAACACGCTCACTAAATTGGCACACTCCAAATATTAAAGAGTTATTGTCTGAGTTTTCATTAATTTTTAACTCTAAAGAGTGTGCCAATTTAGACAAACTAATAGGTTTTTTTAGTTCAAATGCCATCTAATTACCTCATAAGATTCAGCAAATCTTTTATTTGTTTGCACTCCACGCATCACAGCTAACGACCTGACAAACTCAGCCGAAACATAAGCTCGGCCAGATTGAGAGTCGTATTGAGATATTGCGTCTATCTTGCATTTCAAGTTAGATTCAGAAAGCCCTACGAAGCATCTGTTATTGACTTCAAGGTTATTCCATATCAATTCATATCCTAGCATGGTCGTATTTTTAAAAGCACGGATAGACTCTTCATAAATAACCTTGTGGTCTTGATGAAGGTCAAATGAACTCGGTGTCAATACCAAGTCAAAATTAGTTTTTTTCCTAACTCGTATCAACTCTTCAAGAATCTCCTGCCGATGAACATTAAAATTTCTGACTGGAAAATCTAAAACTTTAACATCTTCAGAGCTAATTCCCAAGCACTTCGTTGCAACTAAAACCTCTTTTCTCAACACATCACGCTCAAAACCAAGTGGCACAGAGTCTTCACAAGCTGAAAAAGCTAAATACTGGACGGCAGCGCCGCTTTCGATTAAACGTGCAACAAATCCCCCAGCTCCAATTTCTCCATCATCTGTGTGTGGAGCTAGAATTAGCACATTTGAAAAATTCATATTAAATCCTTATAAAAAGATACTAGTTTGTCTGCTTCGCCTTCCCAGCTAAAAACCTTTCTTGCTAACAAATAGTTGTTTTCAGATATAACCTTATACCTTATATGATCATCAAGAAGACTGGAAATCTCATTAATAATAGATTCACTATCACTAACGTCTACACATATACCTACATTATATTTTTCGTTAAATTCTACCCACTCGCCAAAATTTGGCATTATGACAGGAAGACCAAAATTTAAATACTCAAACAGTTTTATAGCATATGATAAATAGTATTGGCCTACATTATTATAAAGTATCAGACCTACATTAGACTCAAGGTAATGCTCAGAAATAGTTTGAAGATCACTAATAATACCGAGATATTTTATACTTGTTGAGTCGATCATTCTATTTGAACGACCTGCCAAAGTTAAATTGACATCGAGATGAGATTTTATTGAGTTATCTACAAAGTTGATCATGTTTTGTAAACCACGTTCGTCAGTCAAGCTTCCCGGGTGGAATACTCTACAATTACTCAAATCACGATTATCAATTTTTTCTTTAATATGATCTGTAGGTGAAACAAAATTGGCTACCCGAATGACTTTAGAGTTGTACTTTAGATATTCTCTTTCCATTGAAGGTTGAGGGACTAGGGCACCCGACAACCATGGTAAAACTAAACGTCTCTCAAAATAGTAATAAAAACTCGAACACACTTTGCGGAGAAATAATGGGATCCACTTCTTAGTCAAAATTTGAAGGTGCATATTCTCATGAATATCATATATAACTATACGACCTTGTACTCTTAACGTTAGGGCTAGCGGCATTAATTCAGGATCGTGAATTTGAAAAATATCAGCATCGAGATCTTTTATCAGTTTACGTATTCTACCGATGCTCTTCAAGAAACGACTAATTCTACCTGGAATAAAACCAATATCAAGAATGTTAACCCCTTCCACAGTTTCATCCCCCAGTCCATCAGCGACAATCAAACAAGTCTCTACGGCTCGTTGAGACAGGCTTATGCATTGCTTTCTGAATATCCTAGAGTCATCGCGACGATGAACCGTTGTGATATGACAAACTTTCATAGTTTATATCTCATTACAAAGCCTTACTTTGTGTATTTTTTCCCACTTAGCAATAAAATACATCCTCCAAATAATTTTAGAACTTAAAGAGTCCATTGATATGGTTCCTCTACAGAGTTGCTTTAGAATTTCGGACTCAAGTATTTCTTTTCTGATCTCATCTTGATGAACGCGAAACCAAATTTCATCTGGTGCTTCAAAACCAAATTTATTCTTTCGCCAAGTAATTTCTTTCGGTAAATCTTTATCAATAGCTTTTCTTAACAGGAACTTAGTCCAACCATCTCTAATTTTATACTCATTTTTCTGAGCAATAGACATTTCGATTAATCGGTAATCAAGAAATGGCAGCCTAGCTTCAACAGAATGTGCCATAGATGAACGATCTTCATATCTTAATAAATGTGGTAGCTGTGTTTGTTCAATTTCAAGTTTCTGCAACTTTTTTATATCTCTATATGATTTACTCAATGAAAATAAATGTCTCCATCCTATTTCTCTGAAATGCCTAAATTTCAGATATCTATTTCTAAAAATTAAAGTGGCAATTCGTGCAGGAGCAAGATAGAAATAAACGCAGTACTTAAGCAAAGATAAGAAAGTAAGCTTTGAACAAGCAGATGATGAAATGAACTTTTTGTATATCGTTTCGTTATCCTTAGAAAAAATATATGACGGAAAATAACGCTCATAGCCAAGCAAATGTTCATCACCTCCTTGTCCATCAAGCATCACCTTACAGCCTATTCGACTCGCATACTTAAAAACTTCGCTCTGCATAATTAAAGATGGTCCTCCAATAGGCTCATCTTGGTAATAGACAATCTCATCTACATTTGCTAAAAAGTCTTCTGTACGAGGTTTAACATGATGAGCTTTTGCACCAACATGGTCACTTACCAAATCAGCATAATATGATTCATCGTTAGACTTTTGTTCAGATACCGCAGTAATTGTATTGAACTTAATATCTTCAGGTAATATCTGCGTAGCCAAAGCACTTACGGACGAGCTATCTAGCCCACCACTTAAACAACTACCTACAGTCACATCAGATCTAAGTCTTAACATAATAGACTCTTTCAACTGCGATTTATATTTAAAAACTGCTTCTTCTAAAGAGACATTATCATTCCGAGCTTCGTTGATATTATAGAAGCGTTTACTATGTAATTGAAATTTAGCTATATCAAATACCAAATAGCTACCAGGCTTTAAACTGAATATACCCTCAAAAAATGTGTGCTCTGTATGTTCACTTAGGCCAACAACTAAAAAATCCAACAACATTGACTTGTTGGCAACTTTAGTACTATCTATATTAATTTGTTTAAGCTCTGAACCAAATTGGAACAAGTTATTTTCACCTAATTGATAATAAAAAGGCTTCACTCCAAATCTATCTCTAGAACAGAATACATTATTATTTTCAATATCATAAATGGCAAATGCCCACATCCCATTAAATTTATTTAGGCAGTCGTAACCCCATGCATCATAGCTAGCCAAGATAACTTCTGTATCACAGTCGCTTTTAAAGTTATAACCTAATATTTTTAATTCTTCCCTTAACTCAATATAGTTGTAAATTTCACCATTATATGTAATAACATATCTAGATAAATACATCATTGGCTGGTGACCGAAATCCGACAAGTCGATAATAGACAAACGTCTATGACCAAAGGCCAGATTATCATCAAAGTAAAAACCTTCGCCATCAGGACCTCGATGAGATATAACATCAGTCATTTTTTTGATATTTTCTTTAATACCATCATTCGGATTTTTATAGATAAGACCCGCTATACCACACATAAATCAACCTTGCTTTCTCAATAAATAACTAAATAACTTTAAAACAGACCACGAAAAAATACCTGGTAATATAAACCAAATAGACAGGTTATCAAATTCATTCTTTGAAAACTGAAAGAAAAAACCAAAGCTCAAACTAGCATAAATCACTAGAAAAAAATAATTATTACTACGCCTAAAAAAATTAGTAACTAAAGCACATAATACTCCCCAGAAAAACATTGCCAATGTAGCACCATAAAGACCAAAGTTCATAAAAAACTCACCGAAACCGGTAGGAGGAAGGTTCCCACCCGGAAGGTGTTGAAACCATTCTGTTTTTATTACCGCACTAGGCTGATAGTCTATAGGTCTAATTTCTGAGGGAAGAAAAGCATAAGTAAAGCTAAAAAAACTTTCACCTAACATAGCTTTATTAGTTATATCCCAGTATTCAATAATAAACATTAAAAGTGGTAAATTTGGTGTATTTCCTTTTTCAAATACAAAATACCCCAAATCTTTTAATTCAAATAAATCAACGGCGACTAGAAGTAAGTTACCTTCAGCCTTCCCTATATAGCTCAAGCTAGAAGCGAATCGAAAAAAATAAATAAATACCCCAACAAAAAGAAGCAGTAGAGCCAAAAATATATATCGATTCGTTCTGCTCTTCTCTATTTCATAATTCCAATAGTAGTTAACTATAATAAACACCATAAAATAAGAAATTGTTGAAAAAATACGCCCTGTACTAAACACCATTAAAGTTGACAATATCAACGATATAAAAAACAACCATTTATAATAACCTTTATACCTATTACACTTATAACTTTGATATAGAAGCATGTACGTGGCCATATATGAAAATATATATCCAATTGTTGTTCCCCCCATTTCTCGAAACTCATAACTTCGGGCAAAAATATTCCCTAGATATGAAATTAAGCTTCCGTTTGAAAAGAAAAACACATTATAAGAAAAGTTCACCAAACCAACAAATGAGAATAAAAAAGCAATAGGTAGAATAGTTTTCGTTGAAAATGTGGCATCCTTCACATTACTGTAATCGCCAGGTTTATCTTTATTGACAAATAAAAAGAAGCCAAATGTAGAAGATATGTAGCAAAACAAACAATATAATAACGCCTTAGATTGCAAATATTGAAGATGTTCTTTATTGGATAAGTCGAAATAGCCCATTAAAAAATCATTATGATTAAGTCCTATAGAATCATAATATAATGAAGAAACAGGTAAAAGGATTAAAAACGCAGAGTACAAAAAATAAGGGGAAAATATATCCTTTGTTCCTAAAATATAAAGTGAGACAAATAAGACCAACAAAAAAACCAACGCTATTACATGGCTAGAATTTTGGCTAAAAAAAGCAGGTAAAATCAACACTAGAGAAGATATCAGAAAAAAAGACAAAGAACCAAGACGATTAGTAGCTAAAGATATCATCCCATTCCTCCTTCACAACTTGATAAGAAAAGCTTTCTATTATCTTATTCTTATTAAATGATGATTGTTCGTCACTTAAATTCGTAAATTCTTCAAAGTTCATATCATTTATATCATCAAAATTTCTCACATAAAATCCATTTTCCTGATAGAACGAGTAAGGTGTTGTAGTTGAGTTCAAATATACAATTTTCCCCTTAGCCAAAAAGGAAATTTGAGTACCTACACCCATTTGAAAATTTTGATTCATTATAAGTATGTCTGCATGCCCAACAATAGTGTCAAACTCATCTTTAGTAAGGAACTCAAGAATAGGCTTAAACTTAGACTTAAATGTCGCTTTACCAAATTCTATAACTTTACTTACATAATCAGAACTTGCTCCATAAGACAACGGGCAAACAATCTCGATATTATGAAATTTGAACTTACTAAGATTGAGCAACGTCTCCAAGTGTTTGTTATTTTGAGAAGCAGAGTTACCAACCATGATTGTTATCTTTTCCGGATCGTGAAGTTTTACTTCTGTGCCTGCGGTATTTTCAATTTTTGCAGGATATTTACTCGGCAAATATCGGATTAAAGGGGGCTCATACTTGTTTTTCATATAATGAAAATCATTTTTTATATAACATGTTGCCAATGAAAGATAACGAACAAATATCTTCCTTACAAATTCTATTAGCTTATATTTGTAGGAATCACGGGTGTCCAGATATAAATCCCCCCCCCAAATCACCCATACTGATTTTTTTACAATGCTTCTTCTAAATAGCAAAAGCTCTGTCATTAACCTTGGTTTGTTAAGTTGGTGAAAAATTACCTTATTAGCTGATATGAAGTATTTTTTATAAGTCCAGTACTTAATATTACTTTCATATATAATACCTTCTTCAATATTAGTCTTTCCAGTACCTTGAATTATAAATATATGCTCTCGCCCCCCCACTGGATTTGACCTTAAAAAATCAATGAAATCAACAGCATACACGGACTCGGAGAAGATATGTAGTATTTTCATTCTTATGCACCTAATCTTCTAATTAATATATAGATATTTTTAGCATAAAAAACACTTATAATAGAAGAATAACAAAGTAAAAAAATGACAATATCGTAAATTATATTGACTTCAATACCAAATTGAAAAAATATTTTTTTTGGTACTAATATAGAAAACAATGTAACTGATGATATTAAAAGGCAGTCTTTCAATGGATTTAGGCTTATATCAGGAATTGCTTTTTTTGTAAACCAACCATTAATAAAAACAGAAATAAACGAGTTAAATGCGACAGATATTGCTAAAGCTTGAACTCCAAATTTGTAAGATACTACTACCCCAACCAGTCCAGTAATCTTTTTTACAATTTCTAATTTTAAGAATAAGTCTGACCTGCCTTCGACTTGGAGTAAGTTTAGCGTAAATGTGTGAAATGGATAGAACAAAAATGAAATAGCAAAAATATTGGATATTTGACTAATACCTTTCCATTCCTCTCCTAAAATAAAGTCAAATATCACTTCGGACGCTATAGTATATACGCCGATACATAGAGCATACAATATCGTAGCAAAAATCACACTATCCCCAAATATTTTTTGGAGAACCACTTTATTCTCACATTGGGCCATTGCAGGGAGGTTAACACGTTGTATTATACTAACAAAAGTATTAGTTGGTATTTCAATAAACCTTTTTGCCTGGAAGAAAACCCCAACATCTCTGGAAGTATAAAGCTTACCAATTATCATCAGCACTAAGTTGGAATACAACACATCAATTATCGAAGATAAACCTATATTAGCGCCATATTTAAAAAGTTTTTTGCAGGTGCTAATATTGAATCCACTTATTGGTCGCCAAGATGAGTTAAGCCAAAGAAAAGTCGTAGAAACAGCAGCCTGAATGAGTGTTTGCGCTACTAAAGACCATACTCCAAAACCTTTATTTGCCATAAAGATCCCTACTCCACCAGCTATAATAGATGAAACAAGTGTTATTCTAGCCAGTTTTTTGAAGTCTAGTCCTATATTTATTATAGCCCTTTGAACTATCGAAGATGCGTTAATAGGAATTGATAGAGCAAGCAAGGGAAGTACTAAAGCCAATTCGGGTTCACCATAAAATGATGACAACACTTCTGAAATAGTCCAGATGATTAAAAAAACTAAGATAGCTAGCGCCATATTGATATAAAATGCAGTACTATATTCAATATCTTTAGGTTTTTTATTTCTAACTAACGCGTTATAAATGCCACCATCACTAATAATCGACCCTATCGAGATCGTTAGCGCGGAAAGCGCTATCAAACCAAATTCTTCTGGGCCTAATATTTTCGAGAGTACTAGTATTACTGCTAGTTGTGTGCCTTGGGATAGTATTTTCTCAAAAAAGCTCCATTTAAAAGCTTTAATATGACTTATCACAAAAATGCCTTCACTACATTTGTAATATACTTGACATCACTTAATAACATATAGAAGTGAAGAGGAAGACAAAGTACTCTTCCTTTAAGTGAAGAGCTATTTTTTTGTACGGTATAGCTATCTCCGCTATAAACATCATTTAAATTTGGATAAAAATATTGCCGGCTCTCAATCCCATAGCTAATCAAGTGAAGCTTAAGCCCATTTAGTTTTTCCTGAGAATCTAGAATAATAGGGAAGTAAGATCCGATAGAGTTTGACTTAGAATTCCATGCAATTAATCCGACACTATCTTTCAATAGGCTCTCATAAGCTGAATATAACTCTGAACGATGCTCAATTACATTATCCATAACGTTCAAATTTACAAGACCAACAGCAGCTTGATATTCATTCATTTTTGCATTTATGCCTTTGTCCATGTCATCAAGATTGCCATCAATTCCAAAGTTAATAATCGATTTAGCTAACTTATAGGAGTCTTCACTTTTAAATACTATTCCCCCGCCTTCTATTGTGTGGAATATCTTAGTCGCGTGAAAGCTTAATATGCTTGCATCTCCCCAATTAAGTACGCTTTCTCCGTGATAATTGATCCCAAAAGCCTGAGCTGCATCATATATAACTTTTTTATGATGTTTATTAGCTATACCACTTATAGACTCTACATCACAAGGGTTTCCATATACATGTACTCCCAGAATACTATCTACTTCGTTATCTATTAATAGATTATTTTCGATGCTTTCCGTTGAAATATTGAGGTCTTTCGTGTTTATATCATTGAAAACAAGCTTCCTTCCTAGCGAAGTATATGCCGAGGCAGTAGCAAGAAAGCTAAACGACGGACATATAACTTTCTTTAAATCAAACGTTAACGCTGATATTTGCAAAGCAGAAGTGCCGTTATTTACTAACAGGAGATTTTTGACACCTAGATACTCCTCTAAACGATCTTTTAGCTGTTGTTGCAGAGGGCCAAAATTAGTATACCACCCTCTTTTATTTATCTCTTCAAGATAAAAATTTAAAGTTTTTAGATTTGGCTCTAGCGGTCTATTTAATGCTACTTTCATTTTCAATTATACTTCCTACATATTCCGAATAGCTATTTTTCCCCATTTCTCCTAAATTATTTGAAACGACTTCTGAATTAAGCCAACCATTATTGAACGCAATCTCTTCTAAACAAGCAATCTTAAAGCCCTGTCTCTTTTCCAAAGTTTGAACAAATTGTGAAGCTTCTACTAGAGAATCGAATGTTCCTGTATCAAGCCATGCAAAGCCTCTACCTAACAACTCGACATGAAGGCTATTTCTTTCTAAGTAGACATTGTTGACGCACGTGATCTCTAACTCTCCTCTTTCTGAAGGTTTAATTCCCTTCGCGATTTCTATGACATCATTATCATAGAAATACAGCCCAGTAACAGCATAATTAGACTTAGGAAATTTGGGCTTCTCTTCGATAGATTTAACTTCGAAGCTATTAGTATCAAATTCAACTACGCCGAACCTTTCAGGGTCTTTTACCTGATATCCAAATATAGTTGCTCCACTAGCTTTATCTGCACACGACTTCAATTTAGGCGAAAAATTCTGCCCATAAAAAACATTGTCACCTAAAACTAGGCATACAGAGTCTTTTCCTATAAAATCCTCACCAATGATAAATGCTTCAGCTAAACCTCTTGGCTCATCTTGACACGCATATTCCAACTCAATACCAAAATCTGAGCCGTCTCCTAATAAACGCTCAAAGCTAGCTCTGTCGTTTGGCGTAGTTATGATAAGAATCTGTCGAATCCCTGATAACATTAAAACAGAAATAGGGTAATAAATCATTGGCTTATCATATACTGGAAGTAACTGCTTTGATATCCCTTTTGTTATTGGGTGAAGTCTCGAACCAGCTCCCCCTGCCAAAATAATTCCTTTCACTATTTAGCTTCTCCCAATCGTTGCAGATCATATTTATTATCAAGAATTTCTTGCCACCAATATCTATTCTCTAAAAACCACTTAACTGTTTTACGTAAACCAGATTCAAAGCTTTCTTTAGGTAACCAACCTAGTTCTTTATCAATTTTACTAGCGTCAATAGCATATCTAACATCATGTCCAGGCCTATCTGCAACATACTTGATAAGATCTTCATATTTATTAATGCCTTCTTGCTCAACAGGACAAACTTCGTCCAATATACAACAAATACTTTTCACTACATCTATGTTCGTTTTTTCATTATGCCCACCAATATTGTACGTATCACCAACAACGCCATCACTAATTACCTTATACAAAGCTCTTGCATGATCGTCCACGTACAACCAATCTCTAATCTGCATTCCATTTCCGTACACAAGTAATGGCTTACCTAAAATGGCATTAATAATCGTCGCCGGTATTAATTTTTCAGGAAAGTGGTAAGAGCCGTAGTTATTGGAGCAATTGGTTATTACTACTGGTAATCCAAATGTCCTAAACCATGCACGAACCAAGTGATCACTCGATGCTTTGGACGCAGAGTACGGGCTACTTGGTGCATAGGGTGTTTGTTCTGTGAACAAACACCCTGTATCTTCCAAATCTCCAAAAACTTCATCAGTTGATATATGGTGAAGCTTAAAACTATCCTTCTTACTCCCCTCTAAACTATTCCAATAGTTTCTAGTCACCTCTAAAAGAGTATAAGTCCCTACTATATTGGTTTGTATAAATTCAGATGGCCCATCTATAGAACGATCTACATGTGATTCAGCAGCAAGGTGCATGACATAATCAGGTTGATATTTTTTAAAGACTTCATTCAGCTTATCAAAATCACAAATGTCTACTTGTTCAAAAAAATAATGCTCATTTGTTGAAACACTATCTAATGAGTTTAGATTTCCAGCATAAGTTAATTTGTCTACATTAATTACGACATCTTGCGTATTATTAATAATATGTCTAATTAAAGCTGACCCAATAAAGCCAGCACCACCAGTTACAATAATTTTCTTCATAGAATACTTTTTAAACACCGTTAAAGTTCATATAACCATGCATCGGCAAGCTAAATACTTCAGCAGCCAATTTCTCAGCAACAGGGAAGCCAGCTCCGTGGAAATCTAGGTTCTTAAATGCTGTTTGTTGATGCATACATCTGCTATAGTAAACTATTGTTGGAATCCCAAGTTTTTGGTACTCATTCATTGCTGCATCTCTATCGCTACTGCGAACCGTATATTGAGCCCAAGAGCTATAATAACCAGCTGGTACCCGAGGTGTAATAAACTTGTTTCTTAATTCTTCGTTATAGTCATTCGCATAGTTATTTCGGCGAATCAACTCCTGTGGGAAAGCCTCTAATTTTTCAATCAAAATAGCTGCCTGTATTGTATCTAAACGACTATTAACACCAATTCGAATGTTGTCATATTTATCTTCGCCTTTTCCATGAACTCTATATGACTTGAGGAGTTCAGCATATTTATCATTATCGGTAAAGATAGCACCACCATCTCCGTAACAACCCAATGGTTTAGCAGGGAAGAAACTTGTTGTCGCTATATCTCCAAAACTACCCGCTCTCTTTCCATTGATGCTTCCTCCAAATCCTTGAGCAGCATCTTCAATGACTTTCATACCGTACTTTTTGGCAATCGCTGCAATTTTTTCGTAATCGGCAGGTAGGCCAAACAAGTCAACAGCGATAATAGCTTTAGGTTTAAGCTGACCTTTAGCTATAACAACTTCTATGCGGCGTTCTAAATCAAAAGGACAAATGTTGAAGGTATCTTCATCAGAATCAACAAATACTGGAGTTGCGTTAGCAAAAGCTATCGTTTCGGCAGATGCAAAAAAGGTAAATGTAGGGCAGAAAACCGCATCACCCTCTTTAACATCTAGTACCATCAACGCAAGCGTTAATGCATCCGTACCATTAGCGCAAGTAACCGCATGTTTAACCCCTACGTAATCCGCTAGTTTTTTTTCTAATTCAGCCACCTCTGGTCCCATGATATATTTACCATGTTCAAGTACTTCTGCTATTCTAGTATCAATTTTATCTTTAAGGTGCTCATACTGTGTTTTTAAGTCAATAAAAGGGACTTGTTTAATCATTACTGCTTACCTTTCTAAAGATTTGGCCGTCAATCAATTGATATTCGTCATTGGTACTATCGCATACCGTTTGCGCATTGCCATTTAAAGGCAAATCAAGCTTTTCGCCATATGCGCTCATCCAACCGATTTGTTTTGCTGGAACACCGACCATCAGCGCAAAAGGCTTAACGTCTTTGTTTACTACCGTACCCGCACCAACGAATGCATACTCACCCACGGTGATACCACAAACAATAGTGCAATTGGCCCCAAGGGTCGCCCCTTTTTTAATAATGGTGTCACGGTATTCATCTTTGCGTTCAACTAAAGAACGTGGATTATATACGTTGGTAAAGACCATACTTGGCCCACAGAATACGCCTTCCTCTAAATGAACATTGTCGTAGACAGAAACGTTGTTCTGAATTTTACAATTGTCACCAATAGTGACTTTGTTACCTACAAATACATTTTGCCCAAGGGACACTCCCTCGCCTATTTTTGCACTACCACAAACATGGGCCCAGTGCCACACTCTTGAGCCATTACCAATTTTCGCACCATCATCGACAATGGCAGTTTCGTGCTTCGTATAATCCATGTTCATAACTACTTAATAATGTTGTTAAGTAATGGGTGGTATTTATTAGTATTGTTAATAATCGATTGGTCTCGAATTTTCTCAACTGTTTCGATTGCCGCGCGATTCTCTTCTAGGCCATAACCATTGCCATCAATTACGTTTAGATAACTTTGAGTATGAAGATCAGTAAAACCGCCAGAGAACTCTAGTTCTTCATCACCAATCATAATACTGCGATATGTTTTCTTCTCACCTTGAACAGCATTTTCGGGCAAATGATTAGCATCAATTGATAGGAACCACTTAACACGTGCTCGCTCATACTCCAAATAGCCCGCAACAGTTTGTTCATCTTTGTAGTGGACTTCATTGGTTTTGATATCACCAAAGATAAAGTGCAACATATCAAAGAAGTGCACGCCAACGTTAGTTGCTACGCCGCCAGACTTATCGTTCACACCTTTCCATGATTTTAAATACCACTTACCACGTGATGTCATGTAAGTTAGCTCTACATCAAACACTTTATCTTTAGGTGAATTTTGAACTTTTTCACGTAAGGCTATGATAGATGGGTGAAGCCGGAGTTGGAGAATGCTGTTAACTTTCGCTCCATACTTCTCTTCATACATTTTTAACGTATTTAGCTCTTCGGAGTTTAGCACTAGCGGTTTCTCACAAATTACGTCAATACCATTTTTAAGGGCAAACTTCATTTGGGGAGCATGAAGATAGTTTGGAGTACAAATTGAAATGTAATCCAGCTTATTACCTTTAAGCGCCTCATCCTCAACAAAAGCAGCAAAGTCTTCAAATTCCGTAAAGAACTCTGACTCGGGGAAATGCATATCCATAATACCAACAGAGTCATTCACATCCATCGCTACTTCTAGTGTATTACCAGTATCTTTAATAGCATTGAGATGGCGTGGAGCAATGTATCCACCAGTACCAATTAAGGCAAATTTTTTCATTGTTTTTTCCTTACAAGCGAATATCAGCAACACCAGGTTCAAATACATACTTTACGTCATATACAACGTGATTCTTTTTACCTAAAGCTCGCACTTCTTCAATACCCATTTGCTTAAACTCATCATGGTCAACTGCTAAAACAATACCGTCATAGGCCTCATTTTGAAGTTCGCTAATTAAATCGAGGCCGTACTCGTGTTTAACTTCTTCTACACTTGCCCAGCTATCATACACATCAACATTGATATTAAACTCCTTCAGCTCATTAACCACATCAATAATTTTGGTATTGCGTACATCTGGGCAATCCCCCTTAAAAGTAAAACCAAGAACCAACACTTTTGCTTCATCAATATGGATTTTTTGTTTAGACAGTTTTTTAACCATTTCTGTCGCAACGTAGCTTCCCATACCATCGTTAATACGGCGACCTGCAAGAATAACCTCTGGTGAATAGCCAGCTTCTTTCGCTTTGTAAGTTAGATAGTAAGGATCGACACTAATACAGTGCCCACCAACCAATCCTGGTTTAAAATGCAAGAAATTCCATTTAGTACCGGCTGCTTTTAAGACCTCTTCAGTATCAATGTCTAAACGGTTGAAAATCTTAGCAAATTCGTTAATAATGGCAATGTTCAAGTCACGTTGCGTATTCTCAATCACCTTAGCAGCTTCAGCAACCTGAATTGAAGAAGCTTTGTGGGTACCAGCCATAATAATACTACTGTAAACAGTATCCACATAATCACCTACTTCAGGTGTAGAGCCAGACGTGATTTTCATGATTTTTGTCAGTGTGTTCACCTTGTCGCCTGGGTTAATACGCTCTGGGCTATAACCTGCGAAGAAATCATGATTAAACTTAAGACCCGATAGTTTTTCAATTATTGGCAGGCATACTTCTTCAGTTGCACCAGGATAAACTGTGGATTCAAATACGACCACATCACCTTTTGAAATGACTGTCGCTAAAGATTCAGAGGCATTTCTAAGCGGTGTTAAATCTGGAGCATTTTCATCCGTGATTGGCGTTGGAACTGTCACAACATAAAAATTCGCTGATTTGATATCTTCAAGTTGAGCAGTGAACATTAGTTTGGTCGAAGACTTGATCTGCTCTGTAGTACACTCAAGCGTGTTGTCTACGCCATCGCTTAGCTCCTGTACACGATTAGCATTAATATCAAAGCCTATCGTCGGGTATTTTCTCCCAAACTCGACAGCTAAGGGCAAGCCAACATAGCCCTGGCCGATTATCGCTATTTTTATATTTTCTATTTCCAACATGGTGGGTATTCTCTTAGTTTTTAAGCTTTTCATCTCAGCCATTTCACTCATACTGAGACACTTCTCATTCATTTGAGACAGTTAACTTTTACTACCTCATTGTAATTCTTTTTTGGGGTTATTTTCTCCCCCCCAATAGGTTTCTGGTGTTTGTTGCATTCTAAAAACAATTAAACATCTGTCTTTCCAAAAGTAAACCGTACCAATACTATTGCTACACCTAACATTCCACCCAACAAACAGCCGAGCACAGCAATTAAAGATCTTTTAGGTTTGTCTCTAGAGATGCCTTGTTCAGGTTCTTCTAAGTATTGAAATGTTTGATACTCTATACTTTGATCGATTTCTGTCTTATTAAGTAGCGATAACTTAGCGTCAATTTGTTGTAACCTCGGCTCAATTACCCCTAAATTTTTAACACTCTCTAGTGCTTTAATTTTTGCCTCAATTGCCTTACTACCTAAGTTAATGGCAAATAATTCATTTTCGCCTAAATTTTGTACTGGATGATTAATGCTTGCCGCTTTTGCAATCTCTAGGGCATATTTAGCACGCTTAGCCTCAATATCTAATCTCAGTTTCGCTTGGCTACTTAATGCAACTTTTTGTTGCAACAGCTCATAGTTTTTTGCTTGAACCATCACATCTAGATTTTTCAGCATGTTTTGGTGAACAATTTGTTTAATAAATTGCACATAATCAAGCAGCATTTGATAGCTATACCTTTTTGAGGTAGCCTGAATGCTTAAAACGAAAGACAGCTTATTATTCTTATCTGGAGCATCGGCTGTTATTCTCCCATACCATTCACTATATAACCTACGCTTAGCTTCATCAGCATCAGCATCAGCATCAGCATCAGCATCAAGCTTATTTTTAAACTTCTGGAAAGTCGGGTTACTGTCTAAAAAAAGCTTCTTATTGGCGTTAGAATTAAATGCCGTTATAAAGTTAGTAAACAGCTTTTGATTATCTATTAATCCATTCAAAGCTCTACTTACTAAAACAGTACCATCTTCTTGGTAAACATCAAAAACGGGCTGAAATTGTTTTACTTGTAGTTGGTAGCTTGCAAAATCTTGAGCTTGAGGAGCGACTATTCTCGCTTTAGATGACCACCATTCCTGAGTGGTTAACGCGTAAATAACAGCGCCTATTGAAAATACCAATGTACAAGTAATAATAATCCACTTTCCATCCCACAAAGCCTTAAAAAGCTCTCTGAGATCTATTTCATCGTATTTTTGCTCATAATAGGGATGTATCGGAGGCTGGAGGTTTTGATGCTGCGGTTGGTTTTCAGGCTTGTTCACTGCCATTCCTTAAATTTTTTGGTACGCTACCGCCCTTGGGTCATGCTCCCAAACGCAAATAAACTGAATTTTTCAAAATCTGGTCGATTGTACAGTAGCTCTTAAAGATATGCCATTATGAATGCGATTGTTTGCTCTATTTCTATTTTATCAGCAGGTTAAAGCAAGAACAGGTAGAACTTTACGGGTGTAATATATCTATTTACTCTTGTAATTTACGAGGGTGTTTTTTTGCAGTCACAACACTGGAACCCAGATCTCTCTTTTATAAAAATAAGGTTAGCTACCTATATTAACATTACAGTTATTTACATAAACCACACACCGATAATGCAACTATCAATATAAGCCACCGAAATTTCGCCACTTATTACAAACTTGCCCCCATCCGCCATATTCATAAACGATAAGTATTGTTGATTTCATGCACGATGTATCCTTGCTATAATCGCTTCAATTATCGAACCTTAGGTAGAAGTATTATGATCATCGTAACTGGCGGTGCTGGCATGATTGGCAGCAATATTGTCAAAGCACTCAACGAACAAGGCTACAACGATATTCTGGTGGTTGATCACCTTAAAAACGGCAAAAAATTTAAAAACCTTGTAGATTTGGACATCACTGACTACATGGATCGCGAAGATTTTCTGGTTCAGATCATGTCCGGTGAAAATTTTGGCCCTATAGAAGCGGTATTCCATGAAGGCGCTTGTTCTGCCACGACTGAGTGGGACGGCAAGTATATGATGCTCAACAACTATGAATACTCTAAAGAGCTTCTTCATTACTGCCTGGAACGAGAGATACCTTTCTTATACGCCTCTTCTGCTGCCACTTATGGCGGCCGCAGCGACAACTTTATTGAAGAAAAACAGTTTGAAGGTGCTCTGAATGTTTATGGTTACTCAAAGCAGCAGTTTGATAACTATGTGCGTCGTCTATGGACTGATGCCGAAGAACATGGTGAAACCTTATCTCAAATAACTGGCTTTCGTTACTTTAATGTTTATGGTCCCCGAGAAGATCATAAAGGCAGCATGGCTTCTGTGGCCTTTCATTTAAACAATCAAGTTTTAGCTGGTGAAAACCCGAAACTGTTTGAACGTAGCGATGAATTTAAACGTGACTTTGTTTATGTAGGTGATGTATGCAAAGTAAACCTTTGGTTTATGGAAAATGGCACTTCAGGAATTTTTAACTGTGGTACTGGCCGTGCTGAACCTTTTAGAGCGGTTGCTAATGCAGTGATTAAACATCATGGCAAAGGCGATATAGAAACCATTCCATTCCCTGAACACCTTAAAGGTGCTTATCAGGAATTTACTGAAGCTGATCTCACTAAACTGCGAGCTACTGGTTGTGACGTAGAGTTTAAAACGGTAGCAGAAGGTGTAAGTGAGTATTTGGAAATATTGAACGGGTAATGGGTTATGGGTTATGGGTTATGGACATTAGGCGATAGGCGATAGGCGATAGGCGATAGGCGATAGGCGATAGGCGATAGGCGATAGGCGATAGGCGATATTATTTTGCAGATAAAGAAGAAGTAGCAACAACATATTATGATAAAAAATAGAAATGATTTTGACCCTAAGGGCTATCATCCTAAATTTGAGTGGCGTTTTCTTTCCCCTAAACATTGGGGGGAGTGGCTGGTTATTTTTGCTGCATTACCTATATCCTTACTGCCTAATCGTGTACGTTGTTGGCTGGCTGAAAGAATAAGCAGTTACATGATCAAAAACGCCAATAAAGCATCTAGAAGAGCTATGGTTAATCTCGAGCTCTGCTTTCCTAATAAAAGTGAAGAAGAACGTTTTAGTATTATTCGTAAAGGCTTTACCTCTGCGGGTGCTTTTTTACTTGGTTTTGCTTCGCTTACCATCAGAAGTAAGAGCTGGTTAGAGAAAAATAGTGTGATTACTGGACTAGAGAACCTGACCACTCATACCGATAACGGCGAGAACATTATCCTTTTAGTGCCTCATACCTGGACGATTGATATACCTGCGGTTCTTTTTGCGTCAAAAGGGCTGCCCGTTGTTGGCTTTGTCAAAAAACAGAAGAGTGAAATCAATGATTGGTTGATGCACAGGCAAAGAGTCCAGTATGGTGGGCGTATCTATGAGAGAAGCTCTGGTATTAAACCTTTTGTGAAATCGGTTAAACAAGGTTATTTAGGTTATTACCTTCCTGATCAGGACCATGGTCCTGAACATAGTGTATTTGTTGACTTTTTTTCTACGACCAAAGCGACCTTACCCGGGCTTGGAAAAATCGCTAAGATCAGTAAAGCCAAAGTTGTACCTATATTTTCTGCTTACAATACTGATACTGGGAAATATGAGATAGATATCTACCCTGCATTAGAAGACTTCCCTACCGGAACAGATGAGGGAGATGCAAGAGCAACCAATGCTTATATTGAATCCGTCGTTAGCAAAAAGCCCGAGCAATATATGTGGAATCTGAAGCTTCTGAAGACTCAGCAAGACGGTAGTAATCCTTATAAACCCAAGAAAAATCCATAAAGGCATTAAAATGAATAAAATTCTAGTTATTGGGCCATCTTGGGTTGGCGATATGGTGATGTCTCAATCTCTTTACATTACCCTTAAGCAGCAGTACCCAAATTCAAGCATTGATGTTATTGCTCCGGGGTGGTGCAAGCCAATTCTTGAAAGAATGCCAGAAGTAAACAAGGCGATTACCATGCCTTTTGGCCACGGTGAATTCAATCTGATTGGCAGAAGAAGCATCGGTAAACAACTTGTTGAAGAACAGTATGACCATGCCTTTGTCCTGCCTAACTCAGCAAAGTCAGCATTAGTCCCATGGTTTGCCAATATATCAAAGCGCACCGGCTGGAAAGGGGAAATGCGTTTTGGTCTGCTTAACGATATAAGAACCAATAAAAAAAGCTTCCAGTATATGGTCGAGCGCTATGTCGCCCTCGCTCATCCTAAAAGTGAAATGGTCGATTCCAGCTCTTTAGGCGGATTAAGCTCCCTACCCGTCCCAAGCCTGCACATTGATTCAAATGTTCAAAAAGAGACTCTCGATAAGTTTAACCTTCAGTTTGATACAAAAATAGTTGGTATGTGTCCCGGCGCAGAGTTTGGCCCCGCCAAGCAATGGCCTGCAGAGCACTACGCAAAAGTGGCAGAAGAGATGACCAGTAAGGGTTTTCAAACCTGGCTATTTGGCTCGCAGAAAGATCAGCCCACAACAGAAGCGATTAAAAATCTTGTCAGCGAACATTTACGTTCGAAAGTCCATAATTTAGCGGGTAAAACCAGCTTGATAGAAGCGGTGGATCTTTTAGCTGCATGTAATAGTGTGGTTAGCAACGATTCTGGCTTAATGCATGTCGCCGCTGCCGTCGGTTGTAAGGTTATTGGGGTTTATGGCTCTACCTCACCAGAATATACGCCACCGTTAGCGAAAGATGTACATATTGTCCATACCGGTATTGAATGTCGCCCCTGCTTTAAAAGAGAGTGTCCTCTCGGGCATTTGAAGTGTTTGAAAGATCTATCACCCAAATTAGTTCTGGATAAGCTACTGGACAGTAGTCAGTGATTACTTACCGCAGAGATATTGATGGTTTAAGAGCTGTCGCGGTATTACTGGTCATTTTCTACCACGCTGGTTTTGAATTCATTTCTGGTGGATTTATCGGTGTAGATATCTTTTTTGTTATTTCCGGTTTTCTTATAACCTCAATCATAAACAAAAAAATAACTGAACATCATTTTTCATTTGCTGACTTCTACCTTAAACGAATACGTCGTATATACCCTCTTTTACTGTTTGTTATTTTTACCACATATATCTTTGCCTCACTGATACTGTTGCCCAAAGAGTTTACCCAGCTTGTTCATAGCGGAGGATTGGCATTTTTATCTGTTGGTAATTTCTATTTTAATAACATTACTGGTGGCTACTTTGACTCAAGCGCCGACATTATGCCGTTATTGCATACCTGGTCACTGGCAGTTGAAGAGCAGTTTTATTTAATCTGGCCTGTTTTGCTGATTGCGCTTTACAAGCTTGGAAAGAAAGAACATATCAAATGGTATGCTTTAACGCTTACTCTTGCTTTGATCCCACTATCTCAATATTTGGCTATTAACTCCCCTAACTCTAGTTACTACCTAATCCCTGCTAGGGGTTTTGAACTGCTTATGGGGGCAACTCTGGCTTTATTCTGGGAAAAACTTCCCGCTCTAAGCAGAACAGTCAATCACTGGCTATCTTGCATTGCCTTGCTTGGTTTACTTTATTTTGGTGTAGGTTTAGAGAAAGGCGAACTATTTCCAGGGTTCAGCGCCGCCTGGGTTTGTTTATGTACTTGTCTGCTAGTTTACACCGGGAAAAACCACCATCATCTCGGACTGGCGAACAAGTTATTGGCACTAAAACCTATTGTATTTCTTGGCCTAATTTCCTATTCACTCTATTTGTGGCACTGGCCAATCATCGCTTTTTGTAATTACCTTCTTATTGAAAAGACACTTCTGATCCAAGCATTAATTCTACTCTCTACATTAGCGTTATCTATCTTTAGTTACTTTGTCATTGAGTCTCAATTTCGCTTTAAGTATCGTTTTTCATTTAAGAAAACTTCCTTTTATTTCCTCGCAGTCCCCTTTATATTTTTGCTACTCCTTTCTGGCTTAACTTCTACAACTAAAGGGCTTCCTCAGCGTTTTCCAGCAGACATTCAGAAAATGTTAATTGCTGCAGGTTCTGGTTATTATACGCCTTGTAAGTCAGACAACTGTGACAAGACATATTTCGATAGATTAAAGTCAGGTGTTGATAAAGCTGACTTTTTGCTACTGGGAGACTCTCACGCTAGAGCGGTTCAGGGATTTGTCAACAGTATTGCAAACAATGCCGATAAAGATGGTTCTGTATTCTATAGAAACGGCACCCCATTAACTTTTGATAGTAACGCATATGAATATTACGCTGGAGATCAAAAAGGCATTTTTAGTGATACATTCACCTTGAACATCAAACAATTGAAAACGGCCATAGACGAGTTTAAAGGCGACACTGTTATTATCTCAAATCGTTATGCACTCTATACTCATGGCCGTAATGAACAGAGCACCTTAAGCAATATTATGGTTGGAACAGCACAATCAAAAACAGTGGCTACCAATCAAGCAGAAGCAAACTACCTAAATGGTCTGAAAAGCAGCATCGACTATATATTATCCAAGAAAAAGAAAATTATCATCATGTCACCTCTGCCAGAACTCGGCAAAAACCTATCCAAATGTAGCATTCTTAAATCCTATACTCCATTGGATAGAAAATGCGACATAGATAGCAGTACAATAACAACAAGAACAAGAAAAATTGATATGTATATAAATAAGTTGGCTGAATCCTCTCCAAAGATACAAGTTGTTGACCTAAAGCAATATCTCTGCAACGGTACAAAGTGCGTTACCTCCTTAGATTCATTACCACTCTATCATGATGATAACCACTTAAATTACCTTGGTTCAAAATACCTAGGAGAGCTGTATTTAAATGACCATGCTAATTTTCTTAAAGGGGATACTCTGTGAGAATGAATATGTACCCACTTTTTGAGTCGAAATGGTATGGCTACTTGGCTCTTACTTTTTTATCTATTCATACGATAACCATGATTCCTTATCATCAGGTTAGTCAGGTATCTCAGGGATTATTTTTATTGTTGAGTCTTCCTCTTTTAGTGCTCAAGAGAAAAACAATCTTCAGAGATCCTATGGTAATCGCTTTGGGGGGAGTCCTGATTATTCAAATTCTAAGCTGGGCCAACTCTTACTTTAACTACCCAGAATTTGCGAGTAGCGGACCTAAACTAGATAGGTTGGCAAAATTGTTTTCATTTGTTTTTATTGCTTATTGGTTGAAAGGGAAAGTAACCAATATCTATCTTTTGTTAACTTGCTACTTAGTGAGCATTATTCTGGCGTTTCTCAGTTACCCTAACTTCCTTAATGACTTTATCAGGGGCTGGAACGGTGCAAGAGTCGATTTTGGAATGAAAAATGCGCAGTACACCTCGATGTTTGGTGGCATGGGATTGCTTATCGGGGCTTTTTTAATTTTTCATATTAATAGATATAAAACTTATCCGCAGCCATATGTGCGCTTTGGTTTATCCGTTTTAAGTCTGGTCGCTTGTAGTTTCTTTTTTTCATTGTTGGTCATATCTCAATCCAGACAAGCATGGACGGCATTAAGCTTGGCATTATTGATATTACCTCTTTTTGCAAAAGTAACTTTCCCTCAGATAAAAACCAAATTTGTTCTAAGTACCTATCTGGTTATTGGGTTAGCTCTTTTTTCATTTTCCCAAATGGATATTATTCAGCAAAGAACAAGTGTTGAATCAGGCACGCTTAGCGCCATATTACGTGGTGATTTTAATAATATTCCGATGAGCAGTATTGGAATTAGGGTAAATTCATGGATAGCCGCTTTAGATTGGATCAAAGCAAACCCACTTATTGGTGCAGATTCAAATGCTATTTCCGAAGTTATTGCTCAATCGCCTAAATTTATCGCAGCAAAAATTACTGGATTTGGCCATCTACATAACTATCATCTGGAAACACTCGTTGCGTACGGCGTGCTAGGGTTAATTACGCTCTATTTTGTCTATTATTGGTCGATAGCCTCTACCTTCAAAGCGTCCAAGCTCAATCCTGATGCACGACCATTTACCCTTTTAGCCATGGCATTTCTAGTGTTCTGGGTAGTGATTAACTGTTTTGAAACCTTTAGTGGCAGGCGATACGGTGTCTTTACTCATAATGTTTTATTCGGCTGTTGTTATACTTTTTACCTAACACAATCACTTCGTAAAAAAGAATCGACCAAGGAGTAAAAATGAGAATTGCTGTCGTGGTTAACTGCTTAAAAATGGGTGGTATGGAGCGTGTCGCGGTTAATCTGTCCGATGCTTTTTTTGAACAAGGGCATGATGTTGACCTTATTTACCTTAAAAATAGAAAGCGTGAAATTGAACCACGAAATAAGCAACTACCTGTTCATCTGTTTAACCTGAAAAAAGCCGTTTTACAAACAGGTTATGGCGCACTCTGGTTTGTTTTCTGCAAAGTATTGAATCTATTTTTTAAAAAGACTTTCCCCCTCTGGTTTGCTTATCTGGAAGCAAAAGCCTTTCAACAAAAACTGGCTGAACTGGAAGAACAGAAAGGCAAATTTGATCTTATTGTTTTCCGGGGTCAAGGAACATTCGAGCATCTCTGGCCAATACACGATTGTCGTTTTGTCTATGTCTGTGAAAACGTTCAAAAGAAGCATATGTATGGCTGGTTATCGAAATGGATTTTTTCAAAGCTGTTTAACCGGCGTAAGGTAGCCTGTGTTTCTGAAGGGGCTCTGAATAGTTTCCAGGATATGGTCGATACTCACCAGCTTAACCCTGAAAAGCATTTAATGATTAGTAACCCCAACGATTTTAGAAAAATCAAGGAAGATGCTAACTCGGTGACGCAACCGTTGCACAACAAACCTTACATTTTGGGTTTAGGGCGATTGGTTGCTCAAAAAAACTTTACTCTGTTAGTGGATGCTTACTCTCAGGCAGTGACCAAGTACAACATAAAACAAGACCTGCTTATTGTTGGTAGTGGAAAAGACCGGGAAAATATAGACAAGCGCGTTGCTGAACTAAACCTTATAGACCGAGTGCACTTTAAGGGGCAGCAAAACAACCCATTCCCTTGGTACCAACAAGCCGACCTCTTTGTATTAAGCTCCAAATTTGAAGGTTTAGGTATGGTGCTGATTGAAGCGTTGGCGTGTGGGACGAAAGTAGTATCAACTGACAGTAAGGGTGGTGTGCGACAAATTATGCGTGGTGATCTGGAGCCTTTTCTTTCTAAAGAAACTCCCGAAGCCCTTGCAGAATCTATAGACTCCGCATTGAGTGCTGCATGGGATGAAAAATTTGATGCTTATGTGCAAGAAACATTGAACAAGTTTGATGGTGAAACCATTATTAAGCAGTACATTGAACATTTTGTAGATACCAAGTCATGATCCGTCTTATTTATACTCTAATACTGGTAGTTGCTTCCCCTTTTTTACTTTTTGGGTTGTATAAGAGCAAAGCAGGTAAACCACCATTTGGGCCAAGATGGAAAGAACACTTTGGTTTTACGCCCGCTTTATCAGCCCAAGAAAAGCCACTGTGGATTCATGCGGTTTCTGTTGGAGAGGTCGTCGCAGCTACTGGCGTTATAAAAGAACTAAAACAGGCATACCCTCACTTACCCATATTAATCACCACAACCACCAGCACTGGTGCAGAACAACTGGCTAAACTTGGTGATCTTATTGAACATCGCTATATGCCACTGGACTTTCCATTTGCAATAAAAGGATTCCTTAGCTCTATCTCCCCCAGAGCAATGCTAATAATGGAAACCGAGCTTTGGCCAAATACATTACATTATGTTGCAAAAGCAAATATTCCAATCGTGATACTCAATGCTCGATTGTCTGAGCGTTCATCTAAAAGATATGAAAAAGTATCCGCTATCTTTGATCTCTTAGCCGAAAATCTAGATTTGGTTCTATGTCAGAACAACGCGGATGCCAAGCGATTTATTGGACTAGGATTACCTAAAGACAAAGTAATCACAACAGGATCGGTAAAGTTCGATATCAGCCTATCTGATAATGTCCGACTACAAGGCAAAGAGTTGAGAAAACTGCTAGGGAAAGATCGTCCTATCTGGATAGCAGCCAGTACTCATCAGGGAGAAGATGAGCAGATTCTAGAAGCTCATAAAAAACTGTTAAAAGCCATACCTAATGCATTATTAATAATTGTTCCAAGGCACCCTGAAAGATTTTCTTCAGTTACCACTCTTGTTGAGTCTTTTTCTCTTGAGCTAGTCTCAAGGACCAGTGCTGAACCCGTAACGCTAAGTACTCAAGTTTATATCGGCGATACCATGGGAGAGATGCTAACCCTTATTGGCGCATCAGATATCTGCGTTATGTGTGGAAGCTTTATCGGAAACAAGGTTGGAGGGCATAATGTATTAGAGCCTGCAGCACTTGGTATTCCGACGATTACAGGCCCAAGCTATTTTAATTTTCAGTTAATTGTTGACCAACTAGTGAAACAACATGGATGTGTCGTGATAGATAATAGCAACACGCTTTCTGCTGAACTAAACAAGCTATTCATGGATAAACCATCACAAATGCTCATGGGCGATAACGCTAAAAAGTACATTGATGAAAATCGTGGTTCTATCAGCAAAACAATCCAACAAATAGAAAAGTACATTTAATATGTTAGATAATTTGATTAAATCCAGAAGTTTTGAGAAAGATGCTTTCTACCTAAGGAAGTCGATTCCTTTTCTTAGTCAGCGTTATAACTATCTCAATAACATCAATTATCGCACCTTAAGTTCTCAGTACATACCCAATATTAACTCTCTAATCTCAGAAGCAGAGGCATCGTTGGATATTCTAAACCAAGCGGCAACTGCCGAGTCAATAAAGGAACCTATTCCAAACAAATTGTGGCTGTATTGGAATTCACCTTTAGAATCCGCTCCAGATGTCGTAAAACGAAGCGTACAATCCTGGCATCAGCAAAATCCCGAGTTTGAAGTTACTTTCTTATGTGATGAGAATCTAGAACAGATTCTAGGTTTTAATTTTAATACCACATTTAGGTTAGCCACCGTAAATCTTGGTTTGGCAATGAAAGCTGATATCTTAAGACTTTATTTATTAAGTAAATATGGTGGTGTTTGGGTAGATACTACGACCTTCTGTCTCAAACCTTTAAGCCACTGGCTTCCAGAAGCAACCAAAGATACTCACTTCTTTACATTCAGACATTC
Organism: Vibrio sp. UBA2441; assembly: GCA_002342685.1. Lineage (GTDB taxonomy): Bacteria > Pseudomonadota > Gammaproteobacteria > Enterobacterales > Vibrionaceae > Vibrio. The sequence goes on along the minus strand of DDQN01000042.1, from coordinate 2,772 downwards.
TAGCAACCAAACAAGACCTGTAGAGGCTTGGTTTATTGCCGCAAATCAAGGCAATAAAATAGTCCAATCCACTTTACAGCTTTTTTTAGAGCACCTGTTTAAGCAAAGGAAGCATTCTCTGTTTATATCTAACCGAATCAAGAAAATTGGACGAAGAGACAATGAATCAAATCGTTTTTTTCTTGATACTGTTCAAGCTGCAGAAACTAAAGGATTTATGCCATATTTCTCTGTTGGCTATTTCTTTAATGAGTCACTAAATCAGCCAGATACTCAGCAAATCTGGAAAAAGCTGCAAAACGTCACTAATAATCACTCAGTAAATAATGATAGCTTTGAAAAATTCAAGAGCTCATTTGTTTCTAAGCAAACCTATAAGAAAGATTATATGGATGGGGAAATTTACAAACAGAGAGTGCTTTATTTAGAAGATTTATTGCATAAACTTATATAAAACAACAAATTGGGGTCAGACCCCACTGGAGTTATTAGATCCTGAATAGGTGCTAGCGCACCTTTCAGGATGACGGTTGGAAAGACAGTGCTTATCGCCTCTTTCAAGCATTATTGGGTTCAGTCCGTATTAGCGTCTGAACCTCAATAAGTAAGCTTTACTTACTAAACCTACTCACCTGCTCTAGCGCTTCGTTCAGGTGTTTATAATTTATCTCAGCACCTTTGAGTTCCCGGTTGGTTTTATCCACCAGCTGGAAAGCACCACTCATTTTCACTTCCAGTATCGATTCGTCGGTAACGACTGCATAACCACCATAACTGGATGATATGATCCATTCACGGTTTACTGGCTGGCCTAACAAGTCTTCCCCTGCGGAGTAATCACTGAAATCACTGGTTACGCCTAAGTAGTTTTTCATAAACGTCGGCACAATATCCTGATGACTGGTTATAGTATCTGTCGACCATTGCACGCTCTCTTTGCTTATACCGGGGCCAAAGATAGCAAATGGCACCTGTATTTGAGGATTGGTAAAGTTGCTGTTGTGTCCCCAAAAGTTAAGTTTGTTATCATTAAGTTCCTGAGCATGGTCACCAGTAATAATCACCACGGTATTGTCTAAGTCCCCTCTCTGTTCCAGCTTTTCCAGTACTCGCTTCATCTGGCTATCGACATAATGAGCACTGGTTTTATAACGGTTAAAGAACTCAGTTGGGTCAGTATCGTTGTTTAGCTCAAGGTAATTCAGTGTATCCAGATACGGTTCAAATTTGTCTGGGTAGTCATCCGGGAAATCGTAACCGTGCGGCGCATCATAGAATAAAAACGAGAATGCTGGTTTGCTTTCATCCCTATTTTCATACCAGTTTAACCAGTCATCGGTTAGGCTTTTATCCAATTCAGACGGACGTCTTCCTTTTGAACCTTCAACCCTAAGATCAGGTACATTGGCAAATACGGTTTTATCAAATTCCGGCGATCTCAGTTGAGCTGCGGTAAAAATTCCCAGATCATAATTAAGTTCTTGAAGCCTATCAATAAACAGAGGCGATTTCTGGTTAGCTAAGAAACCATGCCAATAGGTTCCCGGTACGGCATAAAACAGGCCAAAAATACCGGTTCGCGTTGAGTTGCCCGTCGACATATGGTTATTAAATACGACACCATTGTGTTTCTGCACCATGGCCCATGAATGGGGTGTTATCTCTTGGTTAAAGGTGTCTGCGCGCCATGAGTCCACCACCAGCCACAGAATATTCACTGGTTTCTCTACTGGTTCTGTTTTCAGCGGTGACAGTGGATAATTCAGGTCACTCTTTCGGTTTACTTTCATCGCTTGCTGACGCTTTAAGGCTTCTTCATCTATCCAGCCGTATTTACGCATCATTTTGTTGGAGGTGGCAGGCTGAAACAGCGGTAAATAACGTTTTACTACGGTTACGGGCTGGTAAGCGTGGGCCGCTGCCCAGATGTGAATACCATTGGTCGCCAATAAAGCAAGAAAGGTGACAAAGGCGAATTTTCGCCCTAGTCGACGCTGAGTGATTACGGGTCTACCCTCTAGCCAGCGCAGCAGCAGCCACTGACAAGATAACAGTAATCCAACCCCACCAATCACCATCAGCCAGGTCACCAGCGGAAAACTCACTATCTGTCCGGCGAGTATCATGTCTAACACAACAAAATTGATATGAAAACGGTACTGGGCAAACACAATCGTATCGATAAAGAGTACCGCTAAGCCGATAGAAGCGACCATTATCTGCGATAAACGACGAGCTTTCGTAGGAAGAAGCAGGAAGGGAATACCAACCAATCCAATAATTGAAGCCAGCAGTACCATTTGGCTAAAAGTGCCAAGCAGAATAAAGGCTATCGCTTTTATCTCACTAGGGAATTCAGGCAAGAAAGCAAAATAACGAGTAGAAATAGCAATGGCGAAGATGGCGTTGAATAATATAAACCAGCCATGTGAGTGCAGTTTCTGTTTAAACGAAAGGTTGTTCAATGTTTTCTCCACAAAGTTCTTGCGTGTTATTGCACTTTAAGTGCCTGTTAATGCTGTTGTTCTGAATAGCGACATAGAAGTCTAATTCAGAATCTGGTTTTACATCATGTCTATTTAGATTCCAAATATCTCGTCCCTCGATTTTGGAATGACGGTGTTGTCTCGATCATCATTTTTCGAATGACGGTTTGTCTATTTTACCATCAATCCTACTTCGTCATTCTGAACAGCGACGTAGAAGCGTGATTCAGAATCTGGTTTTTACATCTTGTCTATTTAGATTCCAAATATCTCAATGGTATGGACT
>DDQN01000028.1 GCA_002342685.1 Vibrio sp. UBA2441 | reverse complement strand
ATTCAGCGTACCACTACAACCAAAGGAAAATACATCAATATCTTGGCAATAAATCTCTGGTTGATAGTGCTTTCTAGCCCATGAACCAAATAATAAATAATCTATATCAAGCCGATCCAGTTTTGTTAAAAATGCTTCCGCTGTAACTTCGCAGTTTGCCCACTTGATATGCATACCCTCAACATTCATATGATACAAGTCAGTATAATACATCTCACATATCAACCACGACATCACTTATTGATTAAATCCCTTAAAATCAACGAGGTATCGATAAATCAACAAATACAGTAACTAGTCAGTGTTTGATAGTTTATCCTGAGTTGACTACTTGGAATTGGCTAGCTGAATTTTCTAGCCGCTTTTGAGGTTCAGAGCTAAGTTGTTCTTTGTCATTATCTGTTGTCCATTGTTACCGTCAGGTAACTGACGAGAGATAGCGGGTTCATGATGTTTCACTCGGTTATACAATTGGGGAACCAAAATCCGCAGAAATAAAATGTCATTTACGAATAAAACGCTCAAGCTGTACATCTGTCAAAGGTTGAAACTAGTTAAAGCGTTGTTTTACAAGACAGTTTTAGGCGGCTTTCCTTAAATTCATCTCGTATTGAGCTGGCGAGATATTTCCCAACTTATGGTGTTTTCGTTTCTGATTATAAAATGGCTCTATATAGTCAATAATATCTGCCATTGCCTATTCAAACAGTTCAATCGCGTAACCTATCAATAAGAAACTATCTTTGTTTAAAGACTCTCGTTCTCCCAACAAGTCAAATACTCGATTGCTAAGCATTCTCACTTCCTGCTCTACACTGGCTGATTGTTCATCGAGGAAGTTCTGATATGCATGGGATGCTAACTCCCTCAACCTTATAGCGCTAAGGCGTTTGGATCTAGCTTCCTTTTTCCAGTCATATTTGTTGTACGTTCCTCTTTCGCCAGAATTTCTAATGATATTGTTCTGGTTTATTGTCATTCTTACAACTCCTTAACTGAACCCAACTTTATAATTCACTGATAAGTTAGATTTTTAGTCAACCAAACACATATTGAGACATTCGGTATTCTTGGTCAAACTGATATGACTGGAAATGTTATAAATGATGCTCCTAAAAAGGTTTTGGGCAGAAACTTGTTATTTGTCACTACCACTACCTATAATTGCGGCCATCACTCCAATGAGATTGCAATATACAATGATTACGCTTCACACCAACTTTGGTGACATCCAAATCGAACTCAACAAAGACAAAGCACCTGTGTCTTCACGTAACTTTAAAAAGTACTGTGAAGATGGTTTCTACAACGGCACTATCTTCCACCGCGTGATAAAAGGCTTTATGATCCAAGGTGGTGGTCTGACAGAATTGATGGACGAAAAGGAAACACGCGCTCCTATCACCAATGAGGCGAATCGCGGTCTAAAGAACATTGCCGGTACCATCGCAATGGCACGAACGGATACCCCACACTCTGCAACCGCGCAGTTCTTTATCAATCTTGATGACAATGATTTCCTAGATCACACAGCGAAAACCAACAACGGCTGGGGTTATGCTGTGTTTGGCAAAGTCACTATGGGGATGGATGTCGTATATAAGGTTGCCGAGGTACATACGCTATCACGGATGGGACATGATGATGTGCCAGCAGAGACGGTTATGATTGAACGGGTGACCATAGAAGCATAAGAAGACGCCGGATAACACCGTCGACAATGTAATCCCTATAAAATCAGGATGTAAGGTGAGGTTAACAGTAAGAACGAAAGTTAAGGCCTCTACTACCACATTAGTTCTTGTATGGTGAAAGACTGTGAACTGAGGCTAGCTGAAATGAATACTTAACTCATTTCGGGGCAGTTATGAGCTAGCAAGGTACGACAGAATCGCTTGGTGATCACAGTTTGCCGTGATCGGCTCAGGCACGCCTCTCGACAAAACCAAGTTAGAGCATCAAATCTAACTTGGTTAATTGGGATAAGAAATGTATTTGGAATGCTTGCTAGGCTCGATGCACGTTACAATTGAAGCAACCAGGGTTTGCATTGTGAATTTGCAGGTATGCGACCTCACTATTTAAAAACTGACTACGGATAGCATTTTCCAACTCTGCACCTTGTACGGTTTCTGCGCAAATCATCAAGTTCTTGATATTATATGCCCTCACTGACAACAACCTTTCTGTTAATATTTCGGGTATCTCGTTAATTTCCAACTCGGCTGTTTCTGCATTTTCGCAAATGAAAATAGGGCCTGAGGCTTGATGAGGTGATTGAACATCATGATATTTAAAAGGGATGAGTAAAACCCTCTCTCCAACTTCAGCCTCTTTTAACGATACTCGACAAGGGTAGCCTGGCTTTGAGTCTGCAATCAGCCATCTAGCATTAGTTTCTGCAAGTTGTTCCTCGCTCTTATTTAATAGTTCATCAAAAATGTTTTTCTCAATTGGTTTAACTATAAAGTCCGTAGTCATCGCGGTTATAACCTATCTATCTAAAAATGCTAGGATAGCTACGCGTCAATAAATTTCTAGCTACAAACGGAACTGACACTTAAGACAATGGACGACACGCTTAACTAGAACTAAACGAAAAATGACAACAACCCCTTAACCTCTGCTCATCGCAAACAACTGCTCGCCGCCTCATACCTTCTGCCAGTAAAAATAGGATAAATTGTTTTGAACCTCATAGTTCAACTAAATCAACACTCAAAATGAACAGATTCTTTCCAAATGTTAAAATTTTGTATATCTTACTGGTATGACCATTAACATAGGTTCTTATTATGCCTGATCATTCTCGTATTACTTGCACTATAGACGATAACCAAATTGCTATCGTGTCTCTAAATCGCACAGACAAACTGAACGCTATTGACATGGCCATGTTTCAGGAGGTAAACAACCTCAGTAAGACGCTGAAAAAAAACAAGAGTGTACGAGCCGTTATTGTAAAAGGGAATGGCAGTGACTTTTGCTCCGGCTTAGATGTGAAGTCTTTATTGAATAGCAAATTAGGTGCAATAAAACTCCTTTTCAAATGGTGGCCTACTTTACCCAATGACGCACAGCGTTTCTCGCTGGCTTGGCGTGATATTCCTTGCCCTGTTATTTTTGCGATCCATGGCCGCTGTTGGGGTGGAGGCTTGCAGCTCGCAAGCGGTGGTGACTTTCGAATCGCCAGCCCTGACGCTACTTTTTCTATAATGGAAGCCAAGTGGGGCCTAATTCCTGATATGGGTGGGTCACTTGCATTTCGTGAATTGATGCGCCAAGACCATACGCTAGAAATGGCGATGACGGCTAAAGTGATCGATAGCCAGACAGCTAAAGAATATGGCTTAGTCACCAAAATTGCCGATGACCCTTATGCTAAGGCATATGAACTCGCTTTAGAGTGCGTTAATCGTTCTCCTGATGTATTAGCTGCCAACAAAAAGCTATATCACAAGGCTTGGTGGTCGAGTCCGGGTAGAGCTCTATTTTTAGAAACCTGGTATCAAATCAAAGTGATTCTTGGAAAAAATCGTAGCATCGCGACTCAGCGGGAGAGCCGCTCTGATACCAAGCGTCCGTATCTACCTCGGCAATTTAAATAACACGATTAAGTCGCAACCGCCATTGGATATTTGAACATGAGTAAAAAGACACTAAATTTTAATGGTGTGTCATAGGTCAATAGAGGACACAGTTCTAAACTAAACCCTGCCTCCTATTCGGACTCCATGACCATTAACAGTCTGTATTAGCTTTGAGCTAAAAGCTTGGTCTATGCGAGTCCTTAACTGATACAACTGCACTTTTAGGTTATTGCTATCGGGTGAGCCATCAGGCCAGATCTCATCTTCTATCTCACTACGGCTGATGACTGCAGGGCTATTTCTCATTAGTAATTCTAGCAAACGCAAATTCGTCGGTGTTAACTTTACTAATTGCCCACTACGCACCACTTGCTTTGTTTCTACATGAAGCTCCAGATCAGCAACCTTCAACTTTCTGACCTGACCGCTACGTCGGTTTGACAACGCTTTCGTTCTTAGCTGAAGCTCTTTCATGGCAAAAGGCTTCACTAGATAATCATCTGTTCCGGCATTGAATGCTAGTTCTTTGTTCTCCAGACAGTCACTTTTGGACAAAACAATGATCGGAATATCAATACCTTCATTCCTTAAATGCCTACACAGTTCAATGCCATTAAACTGCTGGCAATCTAAGTCAATAATTATCACGCTATAAGTGATGCTGGTTACTAAATTCAGTACTGATGATGAGCGGTACGCATAGTCAACGCTAATAGAAGCTGTGTCCGCACTTAAGTTCTGCGCGATAGACATCGCCGTATCTCTATTCGCTTCTACAAGCAAGACTTCAATTTCTCGTAGTTTCATCACTTATCAAGCTCGTTATTGTCGTTACAACGAAATCGTCGTGTCACTAAATACCAGTTTCTCTATATGTTTAACGGTGTTTCTTCCGTCTCTGCTGTCCACAAGATCAACAATTTCGGTGATTCCATTCGCTTTAACATTAATTCGATACTCCGAGGAGTTGCCAGTAAAAATGACTCTGTTTTCTGCCTGGTTACCAGTAATGAAATTATCCAACTGGTTAACAATAACGTTGGATGCAGAGCTACCTGTCAGTGTCACATCTTTTAGGTATTGTGAGTGATGGCTATAGGGTTTATCTACATCCAATTTGAGAGAAAAATCTCCCTTAAAAGAGTTATCAATTCTGGCATTGTAAGTAAGGGTTGGTTGGAAAAAGTCCCCCATTAACGCTGCACCTAACGGATCTTCGGCACTAATCTCGTTACGGGTTTTCGCTACATACAGCCCCCACATCCCATATTCAGAACTTCCTTTCCAGCTACCCCAAAGCCCATAATACGAGTCTATCACTGACGCTAAATACTCCTGAGAAAGGCTGTTCTCAGCGGTAAGCTCTGTTACCCAACTACTCTCACTGGATGAAAATGCCCAACGTTTATTGGTCAAAGCACTCACTTGGGCGCTGCGAATATCAGCCTGATAATTTGGCAATACTCCAATAAAACGAGGGGTTTGGTCCACACCAATGCCGGTGTCATGAACCATATGCAGGATCTCTTCAAATGTTGCGTCCCTGTGTTCAAAATTCTGGTTCACGTACCAATTGCCACCTTCGACCTGAATCTCATCCTGATACAAGGGTTGACCGTTCAGCTCTGCCGCTGGATTGGTGCCATCGTCACTACCATTTAACAGCAATAACGTTGCATTATTATCTGCCATTTTGTTGGCAACCGCCGACTTATCAGAGCCATATTTTGATCCGGGATAATCAGTCAGATAATGCTCTAAAACCGACCGTGCTCTAATAACTTGGTTATCAGTCAACTTATTTTGTACTACGATATGGATAGCTTTACCGTTCGGCGCGGTCACCTTGGTATATCGATTAAAGTTCAATTTACTGCTGAATTGACTAGTCAACTCAGGTGGAACAACGGTAATTCCGAGCGATAGTGTTTCCATTGAGAGTGCAGAAGAATTGATATTCGCCTTTCCTTCAGTGGAATCTGTAGAGTTACATCCACTAAGAATAATAGGAAGAAAAGTTAAGCAAACAGTAGCAAGTTTCATAGTCATAACCAGAGTCAAATAAGTACCCTGTTAGTTTGCCATGTTGATTTTTTTATAGGGTAAGGTTATGTAAGAGGTACTGAGTATCATGTAAGCGAATGTAAGCGGCCTTTAAATATGTCATGCAGACGGATAAGATACTTCAACAATAACAATGAGGTTCGCATGCGTAATAAGAAGATACTGATAGTAGAAGATGATGTTGAGATATCTCGCCTTACCGACATGTATTTGCAAGCAGAAGGGTTTGATACTCTAGTGGCCGAAAACGGGAAAACAGCTCTTGAACTAATAAAACAAGCGACGCCTGATCTTGTTATTCTTGACCTGATGCTACCAGAAATAGATGGTATTGAAGTGTGCAAGTTAGCTCGCGAATTTTATCAGGGGGCGATATTGGTTATGACGGCTCGCGATGACGAAATGAGCGAAGTCAGTTTATTAAAACTTGGGGCTGATGACTACCTAACCAAGCCAATTCGACCACATATTTTGATTGCACGCATTGAAGCCTTACTTAGGCGTTCTACAACAGTTATACAGCCGATCAAATCCAGTGTAATTGTCGTCGGAGATATTAAAATAGAAACCTCTAATAAGCGTGCATATTACAAAGGTTCCGAGCTAAACCTTACTGAAGCCGAATACGAAATGCTGGTCCTTTTAGCTCAAAACCGCGGAACGCCAGTTAGCCGGGAGGATTGCTGTCAATCCCTTAGAGGTATCAACTATGATTTCAATGATCGCTCTGTTGACATGCGAATTTCTGGTCTACGTAAAAAATTACAGGATGACTGCTCCCCCTATAAAATGATTCTCACCGTTCGCAACAAAGGATATATGCTAGCCAATGGTTAAGAAAATGCCTCCAACTTTCCTGCGAATTTATTTGAGTATGGTCACTGCGTTGGTCGCGAGCATCTTCGTCACTATCATCGCTGTTAGTTATTTTTTAGAACAAAGAGAGATCTCAGATTTTTTAGAAGATACCGATTTCATTCATAACAAGGTCTCCACTAGCTGGCAAGCTCAAGATATATCTCCCGACGATTACTTTGGCAATGGCCCTCGATATTTATATAGCTATGAACTCAATTGGGTACCCAGCTCAAAAGAAACCGTAATCGGGACTGTCCCTTGTAAAAATTGTGACTTAGTCTCTAAGTTTTCAGGAAGCACGGTTTACTGGATGGAACGGGAAGACACCTTGCTGGCGACCTATCCAATGCAAAAATATGCTGGAATATTAACCATTGGTGATCCAGACATTGTTGTTCCGCACATAAGCCACCAAGAAGAGCATTGGATTAACGACCCTGAAGACGCTGCGATGTTACTTCTACTCGTTGTCATTTTGTTTGTCATTGGCTGCGGTCTTTACTACCCTGCCAAACGATTACAGCAGCAAATTGAAGCGCTCAATCAAACCTACAAAGCATTTGGGCTCGGAGACCTGCAAACCAGAGCGAATGAAGATATCCCCCAACCAGTAAAACAACTGGCCACTAATTTCAATATGATGGCGAATGAAATTGCTGAGACGGTCAAAGAAAGTCAGGTATTTGCCCAAGCCGTTCCTCACGAAATGCGCACCCCGCTAAGTCGGGTTCAGTTAGCGACAGGTTTATTACGCAAGAGTTGTCACGAACCACTACAGATTGAGCTGCTCAATAACATTGATACTTATGTGGATGATCTAGACTCTCTAACAAGACAAGTTGTGGCCTATTCAAAGCTAAACTCTGAGGCCAATCATGATGAGTCAGACGAAAAGAGCAACCTATCGTTGCTTCAATTTACTCAATCAAGAATAGCGATACTTAATCACTCGCAAGAGAAAGAGTTACAACTGAATATCCGTTCGGAAATAACACTTGAATGCCATACAGTTCATATCCGCTTGCTACTCGATAATCTGATAAAAAACGCTATTCGTTATGCGAAATCTACTGTAATTATCACTGCTTGCAAAAATAGCGATAATTTAGAAATATCAGTGGAAGACGATGGTATTGGTATTGAGCAAGTGAACTACTCGTTAGTTTTTGTTCCATTTTCTCGCTTAGATAGTAGCCGAAATCAGAAGACAGGCGGGCTTGGGTTGGGCTTGGCCATTGCCAAAGCGGCGGCTAGAAAGATTGGCGGTGAACTGTCAGTGGGCAAAAGTGAAATGGGCGGGGCTAAGTTTACGTTAACTGTGCACAATCAGTAGAGCCACTAGAATCACTAGAATCACTAGAATCACTAGAACAAAAAATAAAGGCCTACCACCGAATAGTGGAGGCCTTTCAAAAACTCATTCTTGCAAAATAGTTTAATTACCTTGGGTTATACCAACGATTCAATTCCGTATTCAGAGCCGTAAGTTTCAACTACAAAATCAATATCTTTGTCACCGCGTCCAGACAAGTTGATTAACACACTGCCTTTTAAGTCCTGCTTAGCCAACTTAATGGCATACGCCACCGCATGAGCCGACTCAATTGCCGGGATAATGCCTTCTAAACGAGATAGTTCGAAGAAAGCGTCAATGGCTTCTTTATCATCAACGGTTCCGTACTGTACGCGGCCAGCATCCTTCAAATAACTGTGCTGCGGTCCAACCGATGGATAGTCCAATCCACTTGCGACTGAGTACACTTCTTGAGGTTCACCTTGATCATCTTTAAGCATGTAAGATTTAAACCCATGCATGACACCGGGCTCACCAAGGGTCAATGTTGCTGCATGCTCGCCTACTTCTTCAAGCGTACGGCCAGCAGGCTCCACCCCATGAAGACTCACCTCTTTATCATCTAAGAAAGCAGTGAATAACCCCATGGCGTTTGAGCCACCACCAACACAAGCCACTAAATTATCTGGAAGCCCACCGGTCATTTCTTTAAATTGTACACGAGCTTCATTACCAATAATCGACTGAAAATCACGTACCATCATAGGAAATGGATGCGGCCCAACCACAGAACCGATCGCATATAGTTGGGTTATTGGGTCTTTTAAATACGCCTCAAATGCCGAATCTACCGCTTCTTTTAACGTTTTACGTCCATGGCTCACTGGAATCACGTTAGCACCCAGTATTCTCATGCGAACCACATTTGGGTGTTCTTTGGCAATATCTACTTCACCCATATAAATATCGCACTCTAATCCAACTAAAGCCGCTGCCGTCGCTAGTGCAACACCATGCTGCCCTGCCCCCGTTTCTGCTATAAGTTTCTGCTTACCCATTTTTTTAGCTAACAGTGCTTCACCTAAACAATGGTTAATTTTATGTGCACCAGTATGGTTAAGATCTTCACGCTTAAGGTAGATATCAACGCCGTATTTCTCAGATAGGTTCTGGGCATGAAAAATTGGGCTGGGACGACCTACAAAGTGTTTATACAAACGCGCCAATTCAGTTTTAAAAGCAGGATCTTGTCGGCATACATCATAGGCTTCACCAATTTGTTTCATGATAACTTCAAGCTCTGGCGGGATAAAGCTACCACCGTACTCTCCAAAGTAACCTTCTCTATTAGGCATAGCGTGTTCAAAACTATTTTTCATTATTGTTATCCTTAAATTTGTAGGCTTCAGCTTTAAATGGGCACATGCCTCAAGTCGCTCATTAATCTTATATCTTACCCGAACGATCTAGCGTACTAGTACGATGCAAATGCAACGAGTTTAATTATTTGTTTCTATTGTGTCAACGAGTAATTGGACGAATGATTGGGTGGTTTATATTTAAGGAGTATTTCGAAAACCTGCTGAAATTTTGAATATTAAGTTCCGCAAAAAGTGTGATATCCGATATCACCATCAATAGGAAGATCCTGATACTGACTCGTATCTTCCATTAACTGATATGGAGAGCGAAGCACTTGCAAAAACTTCTCTACACTTTTATTCGTAGTGTTTTCTTCACACGCAGTAAGTACGGCTTCAATGTGATGATTTCTCGGTATGACCAATGGATTATTAGCTAGCATCAACTCTATCGCCTCGCTGTGATAGCCATTAGTCACCTGTTTTTTCCAACGAGGCAGCCACTCGGCTAATGGCGCCTCAAGAACATTATCAACGGCACCTCTTGCAATGTTCGTCAACTGAAGAAAAGTGTCCGTATAATCTAGCTTGTTCTTCTCCAGTAAATGCAAAAACTGATCAATAAAGACTTTGTCTGCCCCATCAGAATAGACTATCCCCAACTTTGCATACATCATTGCGTAATAAGCGTTTTGATATTTTTCGGTAAACCCGATGATCAATGGCTCTAATTGAGAAACGGCTTTTTCTGTATTCTCGTCCAAAAGCGGAATAAGGCATTCAGCCAGTCTGGCAAGGTTCCACTGAGTGATAGCTGGTTGATTTCCGTAGCAGTATCGCCCCTGCTCATCAATTGATGAAAAAACGGCATCCGGGCTATAAACTCCCATCATTGCACACGGACCATAATCGATAGTTTCACCAGAAATCGTCATATTATCCGTGTTCATGACACCATGAATAAAGCCGACTCTCATCCAGTTAACAATCGTTTTTACCTGATTATCAATAACAGCATCCAAAAACCGAGTTATTCGTTGAGAACCATTAATTTCCGGGTCAAAATCAATCTCAGGATAATGACGGTCAATGGCATAATCTAACAACACTTGCAGTGATTCTATATCACCTTTAGCAGCAAAATACTGGAATGTACCCACACGAATGTGGCTAGAAGCTAACCGGCTTACAATAGCTCCCGGTACCGCAATTCCACGATATAACGTTTCGCCAGTCGTAACGACAGACAAGCTCCGGCTAGTCGCAATACCAAGCCCATGCATCGCCTCGCTCATGATAAACTCTCTTATAGCAGGCTTTAATGCACATCGACCATCACCACGGCGGGAATAACGAGTTTGTCCTGAGCCTTTTAATTGTAACTCATACAAATGTCCCTGGTTATCAGTCAACTCACCTAATAGATGAGCTCTTCCATCCCCTAATTGTGGGCTAAATCCTCCAAACTGATGTCCTGCATATGCGAGAGCAATTGGTGTTGAACCATTGAACAATTTATTACCAGAAAAATAATCAGCCGCATTTTTTATAATATCTTCGGGTAGTGAGAGTTCTTGGGCTAATTTGTCGTTCCATAGTATTAACTCTGGATGATCAACAGGTGAAGGGTTGATCTCCTGATAAAAATGTTTACCCAGTTCATAGTATGAGTTTGTAAGTTTCAATGCTAAGTATCCCTAATTATACTCATTAACCTTTCGATCCACTGGCAAGCAAAACTAACGGAGTATAAATCTCATAAAATCTTGTTACTTTTAATGAAGCACATAAAGTTCACTTTGACAAACTGGAGCATGTGCAGAAGAACTTAATAGTGACGGTTATTACGAGCTTATAACGCCATTCCATCCATATTGTTCGGCTATTGTGGTTAACTGATTAACCTCTCTATCTGTCTCTCTAAATATCCAATCAATTAAATCTTTAATAACGGGTGAATCCGTGCGTTTATGACAAAAATATTTCCAAGCGCTATGTTGGATCTGTATTCCTTCAGGACATACCAGAAACCCGCGTTCCAATTCAGGCAGAATTAATAATAAATCCGTCACCGTTACACCATTCCCCGCTGCGCAGGCACTAAGAGCCAAATCTAGTGATGAAAACGTCGTATCACTAATGACACCCGTATCTCTTTGTTCAAGGCTTGCGAACCACGTTTTCCAATCATGGTGATCAAGAGTGGAATGTAATCTAGGCATTTTCACCACCGACTTAAGATCCAACTTACTACTGGCTAAACTCTGAGAAAAAACTGGAGCCATGTACTCATCACGCAAAAACATAACGTCATGGTCACCGCTAAATCTATGCCCAACACGCGTATTAAAAATTAATACATCATAATCAGTTCCATTAAGTACAATTTCCTCATCCATCGTCGGGATCATCACGATTTCATAATCAGGATACCGCTCTTTAAGTTGCTGTATCTTTGGAATCAACGTTCGAGTAGTAAAACTAAATGCCGCTTTAATCACTATTTTCTTTTTTGAACCTTTTTGCCAAGAAGAAAGCAGAGATTCTAAGGACTGGTAGTTCTTATTCAGTATCGAATAGAGCGCCTGTCCTTGCGGTGTAAGCTCGATCGAACGGTGCATCCTGACCACTAGTGATATATTTAACTCGTGCTCTAACTGTTTAACCTGCCGACTCACCGCACTTTGTGTCACGTGTAATTCGTTGGCAGCAAGTGTAAAGCTCATTAATCTGGCTACGGATTCAAACGTTTTCAGACCATTGTGCGAATAAGGAAGATGAGTAAAAGGTGCCATAAGTTTTCACATGAGTTTTTGTAATGTCAGACTGGCATAAATGTTAATTGAATGCCAGCTCCTAATACCTTAACTTTAGGGTGATACTATCTGAGGTTAACCATGAAGACATTATTATCACTCGCATTCCCATTAATCATATCTCAGCTTATCGCTATGGCGTTGGTGTTAACTGATGTGTGGATGATGTCACGATTAAGTATTGCAGACCTTGCTGCGGGTGGTTTGGGTGCTTCTATTTATTCATTTGTTTTCATTTTAGCCAGCAGCACTGTTGGTTGCGTAGCTAATCTCATTGCAATCGCTTATGGGCAAAGTTTAGCCAGACCAGAATTTGGACAACAACAGATCAGAAAAGCGATCAAAGGTGCCGTTATGTTGTCTGTGATTCTTACCATTGTCTTGATGGCCAGTTTTACATATGCACCAGCCATTCTGAATATGGCTAAGCAATCGCCAGACGTTATTGAAACCGCCATGCTTTATTTAAATACACTCAAGTGGGCGATGTTGCCGACGTTACTATTACTAGCTCTAAGGGGATTAACCAGTGCGCTTGGCAACGCACGCTCAGTCATGGTCATGTCTATAGTCACTGTACTGCTTAATGTTCCTATTAGTTATATCCTGGCTTTTTATTTTGGTTGGGGCATATCTGGTTTGGGGGCAGGAACAGCATTGGCAACCCTACTGGTTTTATTAGGTTACGCTGTCTGGGTATTTCGTCACCCTACTTATTATAAATATGCCCCATGGTTAAACTTAGATGAGTATTCATTAGATTTACTAAAACCTCTTTTGTTTATGGGTTTACCTATCGCCATTGCTGCATTTTTGGAGCATGGTCTGATCTATGGTGGTACGTTAATGGCGGGAGTAATTAGTGTTGCATCGTTAGCACTACATCAGATTCTTTTACAATGCCTTAGCTTTACCTGGAGTATCAACTTTGGGTTTTCTCAAGCCGCCTCAATTTTAGTAGGAAAGGATTTTGGCGCCAGCAATATCGAAGGAATTAAACGAACCTCGCTCTTGAGTTTTGTCGCCGTTACGGCTTTAAGCTTCGCGCTGGCTACTATTTTCATTGCCTGGCCGAATGTTATTGCTAACCTGTTTCAGCTCGATAACAAATCAGACTCAAACATCACAGCTCTGCTTTCCGCCTCTATTTGGATCGTCGCATTAAGCTTCATTGTTGATGCATGGCAGCTTTTAGCGATCAATCTCTTGCGAGGTATGAAGATAGTAATTGCACCAACAATTATCACTGCCATTGGTTATTGGCTATTCGGCCTACCCGCTGCGTGGTGGTTAATGGAAAAATATCAGCTTGCCGGGATCTGGGGAGGCATCGGAATAGGGCTTGGTGTCACTGGCGTACTGTTGTTAGCCCAATTAAAGCAAGCAATAAAATCAAAGAGTAATATCCAACAAAAACTAAAAGCGGTAGCTTAATCTCCGGTCAGGGGAAAGAGCGCATGGCGGTGTAAGGTAAATTCCGTAGGTGGTTTTAATGCACAAAATAGATTAAATGACTTTTAAACCAAAATGAGGGGATTTTTGGCCATTCGCATTACTTTTTTTTAACAATTGTAATAAAATAATCATTATTAGCTCATCCGTATCAATCCCACTCTGTTTAAAATGAGTACATAATGAACAATGAAAACCAGCTCCCTCTATATATTCCTTATGCAGGCCCTATTCTGCTTGAATCACCACTTTTAAATAAGGGTGGTGCTTTTAGTAAAGAAGAAAGGTCTGAGTTTAATCTCGAAGGTTTGTTACCTGAAGCAATAGAATCAATTGAAGAGCAAGTTGACCGCGCTTATCACCAATACCAAAACTTTGAATCAGATATGGATAAGCATATCTACCTGCGCAATATTCAAGACACCAACGAGACTCTATTTTATCGCTTAGTACAAAACCACATCAGCGAAATGATGCCGATAATATATACGCCAACGGTTGGAGCGGCTTGTGAAAACTTCTCCAGCATCTACCGCCGCGCGAGAGGCCTTATTATCTCCTATCCGAATCGTCACAAAATTGACGAGATCTTAAACAATGCGTCCCGCCACAACATTAAGATTATCGTAGTTACTGATGGTGAGCGTATTCTTGGACTTGGTGATCAGGGTATCGGTGGTATGGGTATCCCTATTGGTAAACTTGCCTTATATACTGCCTGTGGTGGTATAAGCCCCGCTTACACACTTCCAGTGGTTCTGGATGTTGGCACAAATAACCCTCAACGCCTGTCTGATCCAATGTATATGGGGTGGAGACATCCTCGTATCAGCAAGCAAGAATACAATGCGTTTGTTGATGAGTTCATGCAAGCGGTTAAAAAACGCTGGTCTGGTGCTCTTATTCAGTTTGAAGACTTTGCTCAAAAGAATGCCATGCCGCTGTTAGAAAGATACAAAGACAAGGTATGTTGTTTTAACGATGATATTCAGGGTACCGCTGCGGTGACTGTGGGCTCTTTGCTAGCGGCATGTAAAGCTGCTAAATCAAAACTCAGTGAACAGCGTATTGCTTTTCTTGGTGCCGGTTCTGCTGGCTGCGGTATTGCTGAAGCCATTGTGGCTCAAATGGTGTCAGAAGGGATCAGTGATCAACAGGCTCGCTCTCAAGTATTCATGGTAGACCGTTGGGGGTTACTTGCTGACGACATGCCGAACCTACTCGATTTCCAGAAAAAACTTGTGCAAAAACGCTCTTTATTAAATGAATGGGACAAAGAAGGCAACGATGTTTCACTTTTTGAAGTGATGAAAAACGGAAAACCAACTGTACTCATTGGTGTTTCCGGGGCTCCGGGGCTATTCAGTGAAGAGATCATTACAGAAATGCATAAACACTGTAAGCGTCCAATTATCTTCCCACTTTCTAACCCAACCAGCCGAGTGGAAGCGCTTCCTGAAGATATTCTTCGCTGGACCAATGGCGAAGCATTAGTCGCTACAGGTAGTCCATTTGATCCTGTTGTTCTCGGCAATAAGACTTATCCAATTGCACAATGTAACAACAGCTATATTTTCCCGGGTATCGGCTTAGGTGTTCTGGCATCACGAGCTAAACGTGTAACTGACGAAATGTTGATGGAGTCAAGCAGAGCGTTAGCAGAATGCTCACCATTAGCAAAAAATGGTTCTGGAGCACTTCTACCGCCACTGGAAGATATTCGTGAAGTTTCCATGCAGATTGCGTTTGCTGTTGCTAAAAAAGCGATGGAACAAGGAAAAGCATCTAAGTCTTCTGATGAACGCTTGAAAGAGAAAATTGAAGAGAATTTCTGGACGCCGGAATACCGCGAGTATCGTCGTTCAGCATTTTAAGATTTTTAGCGCTTAAATTCACGCCATGATAATAGATTAAACAGTGGCATATTAGCGATACTCTCTTAATCATTTGAGAAAATGAGGGTATCGCTCACTTTCATTCCCTTGAAAACAGCAGTTACGCTACCCAGTAAAGGGTAACAAACAATACGACTGCAGAAATCTCCATAAGCATTAATACCTTGGTTAAGGTATCCGATGTATTTGTCACTTCCGTTATTTTTTCGGAATCCAACATCGATAGAAGTGCTGAGTTCATGCTATGCCTCTAATTGTAATATAATTTCAAGATAGGCGGTGGATTCTACTAAAAACGAGAGATAGATCAAATAATATTTCGTAGTTTAATTACCAAACATTATTTGGTAATTAATACATGACGCTATTCTGCATATTAAATCGCCGCAAGGCCCAACTTTTCGCATAATCTGGCCTTTTTAAAATAGAACCAATAAAGACCATTCGCCCTCATTTATTCAATACACGCCAAAAAATATTTTTATTCAAAAAAATCAATAAATTAACAACTCAATGAACAAAAAAACTTATTGCATATATACTTATTACGTGAGAACCAAATTCGATCTTTGATCACAAAAATATCACCTTGGTATTGTATTGGTATTAATAAAAGTTACTATTTGGTCGTACCCTATAGTACCAAAGGATTTTAATATGAAAGCAACAAACGCAAAACTATCATTCATGATGTTCTTCGAATGGTTTATCTGGGGAGCATGGTTCGTTCCTCTTTGGCAAATACTAAACACAAATGGATTCACCCCCAGCGAAATAGCCTGGTCTTACGCATCAACAGCTATTGCCGCAATACTGTCACCAATACTGGTTGGTTCAATAACAGACCGTTTTTTCCCCGCTCAGAAAGTACTGTCTGTCATGTTACTCGCAGGGGCTGCTTTGATGTACCTGGCCTCGCAACAGACTGAATTTTCTAGCTTCTTCCCTCTACTGTTGCTCTATGCTTTAACCTATATGCCGACCATAGCTCTGACCAACAGTATTGCATTCTCTAATGTTGACGATGTTGAGCGTGACTTCCCACGTATCCGCGTACTTGGCACCATTGGATGGATTGCATCCGGTATCGCAGTGGGCTTCTTACCTACTTGGTTAGGTTATGGCGACATTTCCTCCAGCAATATACCTCTTATCATTACTGCGCTAAGTTCTGCAATTTTGGGGATATTTTCATTAACCTTGCCAAATACTCCACCGAAAAGCACGGGTAAACTGAACCTTAAAGTCATGCTTGGCCTTGATGCACTGGTATTGCTCAAAGATAAGAACTTCTTGGCTTTCTTCATTTGTTCATTTATGTTCAGCATGCCATTGGCTTTCTATTACATCTTTGCCAATGGCTACCTCACCGAAGTAGGTATGAGCAACGCGACAGGCTGGATGACGTTAGGCCAGTTTTCTGAAATATTCTTTATGCTTGCACTGCCTTTCTTTACCAAACGCTTTGGTATTAAAAAGGTACTGCTTCTTGGTCTCTTTACCGCAGCAGTCCGCTATGGCTTCTTTGTATACGGCAGTGCTGATACCTGGTATCTGTACTCGCTACTCTTCGCAGGTATTTTGCTACACGGCGTAAGTTACGACTTTTACTTTGTTACGGCTTACATCTACGTAGATAAAAAAGCCCCTGCACATATGCGTACAGCCGCACAAGGTCTTATTACTCTGGGTTGTCAGGGTATAGGGAGCTTATTGGGCTACCGTCTAGGCGGAATGCTAATGGAAAAGATGTTCGCGTACGATGAGCCACAAAATGGTTTGACCTTCGACTGGGCAGGAATGTGGGGATTTGGCGGCATCATGATTGCAGTCATTCTGGTTCTGTTTGTCTTCTTCTTCCGTGAGCCGAATGGTGAGATTAAAGCCATCCAGATAAACAAGGCCAAAGAACAGCCCAATACCAACAAAGCACAAGCGTAATTTGTAAGCATTCCTGCTCATACTCACACCTTCAATTTCAGAGATGAGCAGGTTTTTTAACCCAATTTTGGTGTAGTAAGATGACTATTAGCAAAAAAGAAAGAATTTTAGGTACCTTTTATGGTCAGGCATTAGGTGACTCTATGGGCATGCCTTCTGAACTTTGGCCACGAAGCCGGGTGAAAGCTCATTTTGGCTGGATAGACAGGTTCCTTCCCGGTCCTGCGGAAAATAACGCTGCCTGTTATTTCGATGCCTGCCAGTTTACAGACGATACATCGATGGCTCTGGCTTTGGCTGACGCAGTTATAGAGTGTGATGGTGACATAGTCCCAGAAGTTATCGCACGCAATGTATTAAGTTGGGCTGAAGGATTCGATGCCTTTAATAAAAATATCTTCGGCCCCTCCTCTAAAGCCGCAATGCGAGCTATAAAAGAAGGAACGCCAATTAATGAATTAGAAAACAATGGTGTCACAAATGGTGCTGCTATGCGTGTATCTCCATTAGGCTGCCTTCTTCCAACCAATTCTCTGGACATATTTGTCGATCAAGTTGCCTTAGCATCCAGCCCAACGCATAAGTCTGACGTTGCCATTTCGGGAGCTGTCGCTATCGCGTGGGCCGTGTCAAAAGCTGTAGAAGGTCAGACATGGGAATCCTTCAGAGATCAACTTCCGGCAATTGCAGACGCCGCTCAGAATAAAAATATTACGACATTCAGTGCTTCAATGGGCGCTCGTATAGAGTTAGCTTTATCTGTAGCGCAAGAACAGAGCGGAATTGAGAGCCGAATGGAAAAAATTTACAATCTGGTAGGTGCAGGCGTTAGCACCATCGAATCCGTTCCTGCTGCAATTGCAATGGTCGAATTGGCCGAAACGGATCCCAACCGCTGTGCCATTTTATGCGCTAACTTAGGTGGTGATACTGACACCATTGGTGCAATGGCGACTGCTATTTGTGGCGCTTTGAATGGTATTCAGGCTATTGATGCTAATTTAAAATCTCAATTGGACAATGAGAACCAGTTGGATTTCGAACACTACAGCAATAAATTTATTCAACTTCGGGAACTTAAGGAGCAAGCATATGGCTCATAATTCTCTGGTTAACCTTATTCCTTCTTTGACAAATAAACATCAGCTCTGTTTAGTTGGTGCTGCCGTTGTAGATATTGTCACCGAAGTGGCTGAGTTACCCAAGCGCGGGGCAGACGTCGAACTTAAAGAGAAAGGCATTCATGTCGGCGGTTGTGCATTAAATATCGCTATTGCCATAAAAAAGCTGGGACTTCAGTCCATAAATGCCCTTCCCATTGGTAAAGGTAAATGGGCAGATGTTATTGAATCCGCCATGATGGAAAAAGATCTCAACAGTAACTTGTTTAATCCTTCCGGGGATAATGGCTGGTGCATGGCTCTGGTTGAACCGGATGGAGAGCGCACTTTCTTATCAGTAAGTGGTGTTGAAAACGACTGGAACCGTGAGACATTGGCTCAGCTTCCACTTGAAGACGACGCCATTATTTATTTATCCGGCTATCAGCTCTCGTCAAATAGCGGAGAAACCTTAATTTCCTGGCTCGAGTCTCTGCCGGGAAGCATCAGCATCTTTATCGATTTTGGTCCGCGAATTGCTGATGTAGATTCTGGACTTTTCAGGCGATTACTTGCTCTTAAGCCCATCATTTCCCTTAATCGACAAGAAGCAGAGATACTGGGTATGACCAATATTAACCAGTTTGTGCAAAGCTGGTACGCACAATATGCCTGTCCGTTAATTCTTCGTATCGATAGTGATGGTGCTCTGTTTGCCGACCAAGAGATAACCGGAACAGTTCCACCATTTCGAGCCAGTGTTGTAGATACCATTGGCGCCGGAGATACCCATGCAGGAGGAGTGCTGGCAGGTTTAGCGTCTGGCTGGCCATTGGCTGATGCCATTTTACTTGGCAACGCAGTTGCCTCTTATGTCGTTAGTCATGTCGGTGGCGCTTGCGCGCCAAATCTCCCAGAGATCACCCGTTATCTGCGTCAGTATTAAATAGACTGAATCTCAGATGTCAGGCTCAGTTATCCCTGAGCCTCTTGCTGTTTTCTCCCTTTTAGTTATTCCCGCTTAACCATAAAAGACCCCACATCATCATGAAAAAAGCCAATCACATCCTCCTTGCCAGTTGTGGCGTAAATCTCTGCATCGGCGTTCTTTATACCTGGAGTGTATTTAAAAATGCATTGGTAAACCTTGGCTGGAGTAATGCCCAAGCCTCAATGCCTTATACCATTACTATTATTGTATTGTCTCTTTCTTTACTCATTGCAGGGAGAGTTCAAGACAAAATAGGTCCCCAAAAAGTTCTCGTAACCGGGTCGACGCTAGCCGGACTCGGTATGCTGATATCGAGTATGTCTTTAACCCCAATTAACCTATATCTGAGTTTTGGCGTATTAACCGGAAGCGGTATCGGCTTTGCCTATGCCTGTCTTAATCCAACCGTAATGAAGTGGTTTCATAGTTCCAGAAAAGGCTTTGTTAACGGGTTACTGGCTACTGCATTTGGTATTGCAGCAATCTATCTTGCTCCTTTAACCAGTTTTTTAATCGCTAATTATGGATTAAATGCGAGCTTTCAGATAATGGGACTCAGCTTACTTTTAATTGCTTTACCACTTTCTTTCTTTATTAAAAATCCGCCTAAAGGCTATGTCCCTCATGCGAATGAACCATTTAATAAGGACACTTCAGACAATTCGACTCGAAACTATGCATGGCAGGAGATGATACGTACCAAACAATTCTATCTACTGTGGATTATGTACGCATTTGGTGCCTCAGCAGGGTTAATGGTCATAGCGAATATCACTTCTATTGCCTCAGTGCAGGCAAATATATCGGACGGTGCCTATCTGGTGGTAACCTTATCCATATTCAATTCCGGTGGCAGACTAATTTCTGGAATGCTCAGCGACAAAATTGGTGGGTTAAAGACATTGGCTATCGCTTTGTTTCTTCAAACAATTAACATGTTAGTATTTAATCAGTTTATCGCTAGCTCGACATTAATGATAGGTGCGGCATTTGCCGGGATCGGCTACGGGACTTTGCTGGCGGTATTCCCTACAGTCATGGCAGATTTATATGGACTTAAGCACTACGGTGCAAATTATGGGGCTCTGTATACAGCCTGGGGCATTGGTGGCTTCATCGGGCCAGTACTGGCGGCAACGTCAATGGATATTCTGGGAAGTTACACTTTTGCTTATCTTGGTTGCGCCGTATTGGTCAGCATCGCAACGATTTTAACTTTTAAGGTAAAGCCGATTCCATCAGAGCATGAAATTGACATGGTCGCCAAGGCCTGCTGATACTATAGCTTCAGATTTGAGTCGTGATTTCTCATATCACGACTCAAATCTAACTTTTTCTATTAAATCTAACGGATTAGATAAGGTATACTCTGCGTTTACTTAGTAACGATTAAAGCAATATGAATACCTATCAACATCTCATTGATCTCATAAAAACTCGTATCCAAACAAAGGATAAATCACCGCTATATTTGAAAGTAGCCGACTCTGTGAAACTGGCTACTGAACAGCAGATATTGAAAGGCGGCGATTTTATCCCGACGGAAAGGGAGTTTAGTGAGCTTGTTGGCGTATCGAGAATCACTATACGTAAAGCTCTGGATATTCTTGATAAAGAAGGGGTTATTGTTCGCTCTCGCGGTCTGGGAACCAGGATCAGCGAAACACTGGAATACTCAAGTAAAGAAGCAACTGGCTTTTCACAGCAAGTTGTTTTAAAAGGGAAAAAACCTGATACCTTGTGGATTAAAAAGGATACGATTCCCTGTTCAGAAGAAATCGCCAAACAACTAAAAATCGCTCCTGATGATGAAGTTTTTCTTCTAAAACGAGTTCGTTATATTGATGAGCAAGCGGTTTCTATCGAAGAATCTTACGTCCCATCCCACCTTATTCATAATCCAGATGAGATACAATTATCACTCTACGACTATTTTCGTAGTCAGGATATTGTACCTACAAAAACTCAAAGCAGAGTCTCAGCCAAAATGCCGACTGAAGAGTTTTTGGAGAAATTACATATTGAAGAGTCTATTCCGGTTCTGTTAATCGAACAGACAGCGTTCGATAAAAAAGGGACACCTATTGAATACAGTATTAACCGATGTCGTGGCGACATGTATGTTTTCGTTAGCGAAGATTAACTCATGCTTATCACCGATGAAGACATTTACCACTCACAAAAGATTCTCGATTTTATAAAGGAAAACCAGAAAGAACTTGCCTTTAGAAAACAACAGATTAAACAGGGTGAGCTGCTGTTTAAGCAAGGTCAGCAGGTGGCAGATGTTGTCTTTATTGCTAAAGGTTCGATTTCGTTGTCCCGGAGCTCAGCACAAGGTCGGCGATATCAGCTAGGTACTTTTACCCACAACGGATTTCTGGGTTTAATGGAGCTATTTTCTGGAAAAAACTGCTTTTATTCAGTACAGGCTGAATCCGAATGTGAGGCCTTTGTTATTGACGGGCGAGCATTTGCTGATCTCGTCTGCCGAACACCTGAATTGGCAGCAAATACTTTCAAACATTTAACGTCAAAATGGTATCTCTCTGTAGAAAGGATGACGCGCAATATTCTTCACTCTATTTCATACTGCATTATTGATGATCTATTGCAGTTCGCAGAACGATGTCCCGCAGAAGCTTATATCGTGAACAAAAGTTTAGAATGTGAACGATTGGGTACCAGCTTAAGGGTGTATAATCGTATCTTAAAGCACCTGAGTGATATTGGCGCCATTTCAGTCTCACGCAAAGGCATCCAGATTATAGATATTCCTTTACTAAGGTCAGAACGCCTTAAAGAAGAAGAAAAATAGATGGCGGACTAAACAATCGCCACCTTGAATCTGATTATGCTGTAATTTTAATTCCAGCGCTCATGCTGCAGAATTTTCTCTGTTGTAAAATTAGGGTAACTCATATTCCACATATTCAAACCAGAAAACTCATCGGTTGAATATTTAGCAAAAAAATCATTCAATGCTTTGATCATATTGCTTTGTACAGCTTCTCGAGGAGGTTCAGAGACAACGCGCTCGCCAAGAGGGTGACTTAAATCGTACCAGTAGTCTTCTGGCTGACGATCTTTGTCATAGTAACGAACCAGTTTCCATTTGCCATCCGTTATCATACGAGAGTTACCACGCTCAGAAAACTGATATTGTCTCCAGTCACGGACTCTTTCTCCCTTAAGCATTGGCAATAAAGATTTACCGGGTCCATAACTGGTATCATATGCGTTGCCGCCTGAAGCCAGATCCAAAATTGTAGTATGCAAATCCATCAAGTCCACAAACTCACCGCGAACCTGTTTAGGGCGTACAATTTCTTTAGGTCCTTTAACAACAAATGGAATTCGGATGGTTTCTTCATAATAGTTATACGGGAAGCTGGCATTCACTTTTCCATATAAACCATATTGTCCCATCAATAAACCATGGTCCGATACAAAGGCAATCACCGTATTATCCAGTAATTGACGGCCTTCCAGACTATCCAGCAATTGTCCTAATTGATCGTCTAATAATGCCACCGCAGCAAGATATTGCGCCAATTTTTCTTCGTGATCTTTCGGCACTAAAGTAAATTTATTCTTGTTATCCAAAACCGAATTTCCACCAAAAGCAACCACCTTATGGGCCACGGAACGATACTTCTCTACCAAACGCTCCGGCAAACCTTCAAAAGGAAAATGTGGCTCAACGTAATTCAAACTAATAAAGAAAGGCTTGTCACTCTTCTCGTCCACAAACTTAACGGTTTCATCAGTCAGTAACTGAGCTTGAACCCCTGTGTACTCGCGGTTTTTTCCTTCATCCGAAAACAAAACCGTTCCTGAGTGAAGGTACTGGTTCTTCCAGCCTGCTTTTAAAGCATCGTAACTCAACCAACGATCAAATCCTCGAATTGGTTGTTTACTGTCTGTTGTCGCATGCCATTTACCAAATAATGCGGTGCGATAACCCTGCTCTTTCATTCTTTCCGAAAGCAATTTTTCACCTTCTAACCAATTTGCATCGAATTTTGGGTTTTCTGCCAAAAAGTCATATACACCGTGTTGAGATGGCATTTTACCCGTATGAAATGACGCACGAGCCGCAGAACTTACTGGCGCTGGTGTCATTGCATTCTCAAAACGAATACCGGTTTCAGCCAAATACTCCAGATTTGGTGTCTCAATAATGCCTTTGTTACGGAAACTGTTCGCCCACTGTCCCAAATCATCAGCCATAACAACAATTATATTTGGCTTTTCAAGCTTAGTTGGTTCACCTGCAAGTGCAGGCTGCGTACAGGCTATCGCAACTAAAGTACAAGCTTTAGTGACAGCGTTGAGCGGAAATTTTCTCATGTGGAACTACTCCATTTCAGCGAGTTATTGGTATGGCTGGCATGATGACCAACCGATTAAAAAACTTGAGATTCTTTTTGAGCAATAATCTGCATAATGGCGTCCAGCGCATATCCTGCGTCATAAAGCTCTTTCATCAGAGTCATATAAGGTTTCGAATAGGAGAAAAATGTCTTATACCCGGCACAGAGATAATTTTGATCTGGCTTGCCGGACGAGGAGAATGAGAAACGGTGTTTTGGACAACCACCATTGCATACAGGAAGGTGCTCACATGAACGACAATCACTGGAAAGAGATTGTTTTTTATCTAATCCAAAATCACGATTTTCATTGCCTTGATTAACCTCTTTAATTGAGATTTGATGAATGTTTCCCAGCTTATATTCCGGAAAAACATAATGGTCGCATGTATACATATCGCCATTGGCTTCTAATGCAAAAGCACTTCCACAAGTAGGGGAAAAGACGCAGATTTGCGCTGGTTTCTGACACGTCAATGCAAAGGTGTTTTCGAACAATTGAACATAAATGTCGCCCACATCTTCTCTTACCCACTCCCGGAAAATAACCGACATGAAAAGACCATACTGTTCAGGCTGAACGCTCCAGTCGCAAATGCGCACTGCTTCTAATCGTTCGGGATGTAAAAGCGTTAATCCATCTTTGGTCTGCTCTTGGGCCTCTCTTTCCACCAGAGGAATAAACTGCATATGTTTACTACCAAGTTGCTTTAGGTAGCGGTATACCTCCAGTGGTTGTTTCGCGTTTGCGTTACTAACCACCGACAACGTATTGAACTCCACTTTATGTTTCTTAAACAATTCAATGGCTCGAACCACTTTATCGTGAGTAACATTTCCGGATCGAGTTCGACGATAGACATTGTGCAACTCTGCTGGGCCATCTATTGATATCCCAATCAGAAACTGATGCTGGCTAAAGAAAAGACACCATTCTTCATTAATTAAAAGGCCATTAGTCTGAAAGGTATTAATTATTTTTTTACCTAAACCATACTTACGTTGAAATTCTACCGCCTTACGAAAAAACTCAACGCCCAACAAGGTTGGTTCTCCGCCCTGCCAAGCAAAAACTACTTCGTTGTCCGACTGAGCTTCAATCTGTTGTTCAATGTAGGTTTCCAGCGTTCTCTTATTCATTTTCCAGTGTTGTTCCGAATCGGGATAGATATGTTTTTTTTCCAAATAAAAGCAGTATGTACAGTCTATGTTGCATTTCGAGCTACTAGGTTTTGCCATGAC
This sequence comes from Vibrio sp. UBA2441, assembly GCA_002342685.1. GTDB lineage: Bacteria > Pseudomonadota > Gammaproteobacteria > Enterobacterales > Vibrionaceae > Vibrio. The sequence continues at coordinate 2,848 of DDQN01000028.1, read as the reverse complement.
ATGGCATGACTGAGATATAAAGTTAGATGTGTTCATGGCGCTTACCTTATTGCTTGAATAAGGCGATACTATGAAGTTCATTCAGTTATCAATAGGACATATGTCCGAAAAGATTTTTATGCGGACAATGAATCATTGCAATGAGTGACGGTTCACAGTTTTGTCTTGCTTATACAATATCCAGCCATTTATTGTTCAACAACTCCATCATTTAGTACGTCCAGACAAACGTAAAAAACATTGACGCTGATTTTTTAATCGATATTGTGTACTGATTAAATACGACTATGAAATTGGGTGACTGAATGTCTTTTGAAGGAGCAATAACTTTTTTTATCGCCATTTTTATTTTTGGCATTACCCCTGGTCCTGGTGTATTTGCCATTCTTGCAAGAGCGCTCGTTTTTGGTGCCAAAAAATGCACTATGTTAGCGTTTGGGATGGCGATGAGTGATCTAGTTTATTTGATACTAGCGTGTTTTGGTTTGGCGACCATCGCAGATAATTGGGCTGAAGTATTTATAGCGATACGTTACATGGGCGCAGCGTATTTAATTTATCTCGGCTACAAGATGTTTAAAGCGCTACCACAAGCAAAAGAAGCGATTAATACTGAAGCAATGGAGAAAGAATCCGGCTCAGCACTTTCGAGTTTTACTCAAGGGTTTCTTATCTCTGCATCGAATCCTAAAGTGATCCTATTTTATATTGCTTTTTTACCAACATTTATCGACTTAACAGTATTGAAAACCAGTGATATTGTGCTGATTTCTGTGCTGGCAACCGTGGGATTAATGGCCGGACTAATGCTAATAGCCTATGGCGCCGCCAGAATGGCAAGCGCACTAAAAACCCCCTTGGCACATAAACGACTCAATCGGGGAGCTGGCAGCATAATGATTCTCGCAGGTACATATCTAGCGGTAAGCCGTTAATTCAGACAAAAAGCGCAGGGCTACTACCCTGCGCCATCTTCAAGATTCATCATCTCACAGATTAGAACATTTACGTATAACGTGACATTAATCACATTTCAGCTTTCATCGCCTGACTACTCTAACTAAGAGCTTTTCTATTTTTTTGCCTGCATTGGCTATGAGCAAGAGGTAAATTATCAGAATAACCGCTTCTAAAAGGGGTTTCGTTTATGTATCTAAGACCCAGCAACATTATTGCTATTATTATGCTCGGAATTGCTATCGGATGGTTCTCCATGGGGGGGGCAGCAGCTATTATGTTCCTTTCTTCTGAGACTCGATTTTGCACGTCATGCCACTCCATGCAGACCCCTAAATCAGAATATCAGGCCTCCAAACACTTTAACAATCCGACGGGCATACGAGCCGAATGTGCCGACTGCCACATACCTTCAGATCCTGTGGGCTATCTCATTGCAAAGACTAAAATAGTCAAAGACATTTACCATGAGTTTTACACCAAATCTTTAGATACCTCTGAACAATACCAAGCTCGTAAAACCGAACTGGCAGAGAGAGTGTGGGCACAAATGCGTTCTAATGACTCCGCACCCTGTCGTGAGTGCCATAATAGCGAAGCAACTGATATTAGCCAGCAACCCGTAGATAGATTGAAAATTCATAATTACGGCATTGAAAATAATATAACCTGTATTGATTGCCATAAAGGAACTGCGCATTTTGCCCCTGTTGTAGAGCTTGATACCCAAGCTTTCGACCTATTACAGGAAAAATCGCAGAAAACTTCCCCGCTAGCACGGAAAGTGTATCCTTTAGAATCTATCACGGTTGACGAACTTGGTACGATCAGCCCAGCCGTTGAGCTTAAAGTGCTCAAACTGAAAAATGGCACCCGCACGATTGAGCTGTTCGGTTATCAGCTCAAAGGCCAAGAACATTTGCTGTATCTGGATAAAGGAAAACGTGCCATCGTCGCAACCTTAACACCAGAAGGGCTAAAACAATTAGTCACCGGAGACTACCAAGAGGATGAGTTTGGAAATCAGTGGCGAATGGTTAGTTGGACCACCACCACCACGGCTTCACTTATGGGATCAGTTAACGAAATTTGGAATTACGCCCGTAAGCTTAATAACGTCTATTGCACCGCTTGTCACATCGCTATTCCAGCTAATGACCTTACCGTTAATATGTGGGAGGCAATGTCGCAGAAAATGGCTAAGAAAACCAATATCATCCCACGAGATCTCAAGATCCTGACTAAATACTTGCAAACCTATGCCAAAGACATGGTTCAGCCTTAACAATAGCAACGGCTTTTCAAGTGTTTGATAAGGATTGAAGCTATTATAAATTCCGTCAACTTTAACACCTAAAATAGTTAGCAATTAATTAATATAGATAACTTATAATCTCTTAATTTCGCCAACCATCTAAAATAAATCATAAATGTGACATTCACCCAATTAAAAACCATAAAGATAATCATTTAAAAGCCGATAGGATTGAGCAATGTTAAAAACAAACGAAGGAATATATGAAACCACTAGCCCTACTATTTGCTGTAGTTATGTTAACCACCAGCTATAATGCTAACGATTATAATTATAGCCCTTTAGCCTTCATTGGAAATTTATGGCTACCCACAATCAAAACCTATATAAGTGAACACAATGCACTTAATCTATGTAAAGTAGAGAAATACCATGAAAACTATCAATGCGACGATACATTATCAGGACAAAAACTGATAAAATATAACTTGTAGCCCAACAAGTATTCATGATACTTATATATTACACGAATCAAATAGAAGAATGATATTAGGTTTAATTATAAACAACCTCCTTAAACATGGAGGTTGTTATATGCTTTTATTCGTCGATACTAATGACCCTGTAAATAATTCT
>DDQN01000021.1 GCA_002342685.1 Vibrio sp. UBA2441 | reverse complement strand
AATTTAAATTACAGGCTCATACTAATAGTAGTTATTTATAAGTTTTTTTGTTAAAACTAATTTCTACGCGCCTATTTTTCTTACGACCCCATTCATACATATTGGTTGCAACAGGATTATCCTCTCCCTTACCAATCACCTTTAACCGATTCTCTTTCACCCCTTGGGTAATAATATATTGTGCGATAGCATTCGCTCTTTTATATGATAATTCTTGGTTGTAAACGCGACTGCCTCGACTATCGGTATAACCAATGACGTTGATCATACCTTCAGATTGCAGAAGATCAGGAAGAAGCGCGTCGATATCCGTCGTTTCTAACAAATAGAATGTATTGTAATCAAATAAATGATTAAAAAATTGCACACTACGAATATTTTCAAAGTGTGCAGGAACTAACACTTCTTCCACCACTTCTGCCTCAACCCTCTTTTCCACATCTTTGATAGTTGTAGCTACTTGGGTTTTAGTTGTCTTTTGACCAAAGCGATAGACCAAACCAAGAGAAAAAAGCAACGCATCAGAACCGTAAGGATTTGCGCGGTCTTCATCAAAAAAATCAACATGCTTTAATTCGCCCCTTAAAGACCATTGATTATTAAAATTATATTCCCCTCCCAGAGACGCTAAGTAACCCACTTGATCCATAGAATTTTCAGTATTCAACATCTGATACGCGGCACCAAATGTTGAATAAACCTGAAAGTGGTCATTAACATTCAGGAGCTTAAATTTACCGGCTATATCACCCATTAATACTCGGGTATTTGTCTGGACTACGTTATCAACCTTAACATCAGGCTCGCCTAGATATTCAATATTACTTTCCACAGAAAACCACTTATTTACCTGATAACCAACCAGTAAACCTGCTCCTAATACCTGTGTCTTGCAATCTTGAACGCCCGAACAAAGGCCATCAAGGTCCGACCAAATCAATTTTGGGCCCGAATAAAAATGTGATTCTGTCGGAATAAACAGTTCATCCCTATTAAGATCTGCATTGGCACTTGTGACTAATGGAAAAGTTATAAGCAGTATATTTCTCGCTTTTTGGTACCACATAAATAACCTATAGTATCTCTTTAAACAAAATAGTAATTGTATCTCTATATAAACCTGTACTTACCGTCTCCGCTTTAATATCGGAATATCCTACGTCAATAGAGAAAGTTATATTCTTTACTGGTGATGCCACTCTATTTTCTACAGAGTTATTGTTATTTTTCACGCTGTCATCAAGACTTCCTTCAGATACGATTTGTTTCGTTTTGCACGTTTCACATCTAATAGAGTATGGTATTTTATCAGTTCCGTACTTTATATCGTCCGGATTTGACTCATCAAAAATATGTTTCATGCTGTAGTCTTTATCAATGAAAACCATTTTTATTCCATTAACAAAATATCCGGTGGCGTCAATTTGAAATGATGTACTACCAGAAACTGTGTGAGCAGTAGTATTATAAACTGGCGTAATTTCCTTAAAAGTGTCTACTTTGATGTCCGTTAATACTTCTGGTTCATAATCTAGGCTTATCGATAATGTACGTGCAGGCATAAGACGATAAGTCAATATATTATTTTCTATAAAGTAATACTTGCTTGAGAGTGTGATACTTCCGACATAATTTCCACCTACAACGGTAGACAATCCATTTAATCTTTTAATCAATGTTGCTTCATCAATTTCGAATACCGGCCGCATAAAATAGAAAGGATTATATTTTTTCAGTGTTTTAATACTAAAATTTGCATCGCATGAATTTGGCGATGCCCCATTAAAACCACTAGCAAACAGTGATACAACAGCACCATTCAATGTTGAGCTGCTACTGCAAGGTGTTCCCGATACTAGAGGTGTGGCATTTAACGTAACGCCTGTATTGCCACCAAGGTTGTACTGCATTCCTTTAACTTTAATAGGTACTGTCAGTTCCCCTCCAGGCCCTGAAATTTTGAATTCGTTAGTCGATGCCATCAACGAGGGCTGCCATTCATTTGTTGGTGTAAGTTGTCCAACCACCTCCCAATCAGTAAGAGCATAGTTACTACCGGAAATATTAAGTGCGTTATTGAACACAATTTTATCACCAACAACAGAAAGTGATAACGTGGCCGCATAAACAATAGACATAGGCAACAAACAAGACAAAGAACAGATTAACAGCAAAGTATGCTTAATAAACACTTTCATAGCTTATTCCCTTTTCAACTTAAATCTACGAACGTAGCTATCATCATGATTAACAATAATGACATTGAGAACATCACTCTGTGCCGCTTCCGGTAAGCTGAATCTTTTTATTCTGCCAGCTAAGACTGTATAGGCCGTACGACAATTGTCTTTAATTTCTTCTTCACATTGATCAATTCCAACTCTAAAGAAGGTATTCCCTTTATTTTCTACATAAATCTCGTCGCCTTCATTCCTAATGTAATAATCTATATCCTGTTTTTCGGCAGGAATGATATACAATGGTGCATATCCAATATTAACGGCTACTATCGGTGCTTCCCCACTTTCATCAGCGTATGGTACCGGAACAAAATTAACCTGATATACATGGTCACGTTCAAAATTGCATTTCAAACCACAAAGAGATCTAACACCAACTTGTTTAATTCTCGTTGACTCTAAAATTAATTTAGGGTGAGTTAACGTAATCTCCCAATCTTCAAAGTTAGATTCGTCGTATTTATTTTCTATTACTTCCTCACCTTGAACGTCAATTTTTGTTATTGTTCCAGTTATATATGACGTATAACTATTATTGTTATGCAGGGTAAAAACACCATTTCCAGCTTTATCACCAACCAATACCATTTTGTCAATTGAAAGTGCAAATGACTGATAGGATATCAACGAAAAAAATAAAACCAATAATACTCTCATAATAAAATCATCTTAATTTTTAACCAATATATAATTGGTTTCTGTTTGACTGAGAACATATTTTTGAAGATCTGACATAATCAGCATCTGTTGAGCAGTCAAAGTCTTTTTCTCTGACTTTACATAAACAAAAACAAATTCACCCACATTTTTTTCAATAACCTCATATCCACGTCGAGCAATGAGCTCTGACTGCTCAGAGATATAATCTAGGTATTGTTTTTTGTCAAAACCACCCACAAAAGTTAATGAAATCGAATTATCTCCATTTTGAGCGATCAGTTGCCCCATTGGCTCTAGATCAGGTACGCAATAGTTATAGCCAAAATTAAACATTTCCGCACTTTGAACAGGTGGAATATAGCAAATCAAATCGTTGCTAACTAACGTAAATGGCTCCTTCTCTTTTACGGTAATTTTATATATTCCTTTAACAATCGATTCACTATCAACACACCCGGTTCCATCACAAGACACGTTCATAACTTCATTTTCAAAAATATCTCTGAATCCTGAAACAAAAGACAAGACTCTAGATACATTGGTTTTTATATGCTTAACACTACCGGGAGTGGTATATAATGACGTGCTTCGTTCTCCCGTATTAGTGAGATCGACACTCTCAGTATCAATGTAAGCGACATATTTTTGATAGTTTCTTAGAGGCACCACTTCTTTATTTCGAGAAATCATGTTTTTATAAGTAGGCGTATCGTCAGACTCTAAAACCAATAAACCTCTTACACCAGCTTGTCTCGTGTCATGCTCTAAACGGCGACCAGAGTCTACAACTAAGTATGAACTCGCCTTTTGACTTGTTGGTACGAAACCACTTTTGGTTATGATTTGGCTAGAAGATAAACCGATGCTAGTAGAATGAACACCGTCACTCGCAGTATAAGCATAACCAGTTGCATTAAAACTATCATGATTAAAATTGCCACTAAATGAGGCATCGTATTTATAATCGTCTACAGTGTTTGGTAAATAGTTTTGAGCAACTACAACCTGTCCATGGGCATCTGACCTGTAGTCAAACAGATCACCTGTTTTCAAGCTATTTCGCCAACTGTATAATTCGCCCCCCCGAGTATCCACTCTCGATTCTGCAGATAATTTGCTTCCCAGCGGTACTGTAAGACTCAGTTGAACCGACACGGCTTCTTCTGAATTGTCTTTATTCAAATCATAATCAAGATTTGCCTGAAAAGTTGATTTCCCAAAAACAGGAACGGTTAAGCCCAAGTTAAATAACGAAGTGGTTATATCAGCGTTCTTTTGTCCTAAATTATTTTCATAATAACTGTAATTCATATAACCGTTCGCTAAAGAAGAAAACCTAAAACTTTTAGACAGAGATAGTTGCTTATAAGAATTGGTATTATACAAATACTGGGCTAGTTTTCCGCTCTCTTCTAAGAGAAGTTCTTCATATGATAACAGCCAACCATGACTATTTAATAACACATCATAGTAATAACCACCTTCATTAAAAATATCCCCTTTGATTGTTAGTTCAGAATCATAAGGTAGCATTACATTAGCACCCATGGTTATAAGGGCGTCTTTCTCGCTAGCTATAGTACCAACACCAAAAGTGAATTCATCTGTTGGCCGATAAGTAATAAGGGCCCTAATAAAAGCTTCATCGTTAAAATCTACAGCCTCTCCGCTAAAATTATCGAAGTCACTTTGAAACAAACCTAAGGTAACATCTGTATCAACCGATCCAACAGCTAAGTTATTTGAGTTTGAGTTGTAAATCGGCTTGATTTCCTTCGATATAACTTCATCACCTACAGATACTTCAAATATGGCGTTATACCTGCCGCTAGGAAGCTCATCATTAGTAATATAACCTTGCCCTGAAGGAACGCTTTTTTGTAATAAAATCCTTTCATCACGATAAACACGTAACACCCCTTCATGTGGTGCATAATAAAATAATTTCTGGTTTGAACTTTTATTACTTACCATTAGATTTTTAGACGTACCTAACGTCAGCCCAATTTCACTATTTTTATGGTTCGAATTCAAAAAGTCGGTACTATTAAGCTCTATTCCATTCCGTGACAGACCAAATAAATAACGATATTTTTCATTTTCATAATTATAAAATAGTTCATTAAGCTTGAACTGTTCAACACCACCTTGATACTGAATATCACTTACAAGGTTTCCGTACTTTAATCCCAAAATGCTCTGGTCATAGATACTAAGTACGGGGTCTCCTACATGGGACATATTAGAATAGATATTTAAATGATTTATTAATGCCCAGTTGCTTTTTTCATCTCTTGCGTACACTATGTCGTATTCATCGAAATCAACATTTTTCTGCAAAAATTCTGGATTCAAGAAGAAGTAGAGACGATTAGTATAATAATCATACCAAAACTCATATTTACTAGGCTTATAAATACATTCTCCAATATCACCTTCGCAAATAGTTTTATTCGATACACCAGTTTTTAAATCAGCAAGTATTTTATTTACTATATCACCTTTAAGTTGGTTATCTTGTAAAATTGATCGTACTTGCTTTTCCGCTGTTTCGTTTATTAATGTAACACTATCGTATCCTGCTAAAAATTCGATTAAGTGGTAGTTTCCGCTGGTATCTCTAAAGTTAACAATACGTTTTTCTGCAGAGTAAAGAGATTCGAAACCTCTAGGTACCTCTGCAATAGCGATAATGGATAAGCCAAAATGAAAAGAAAAAACTAAACATATAGTTCTGATGATTAAAGAGAATGCCCTCTGTTTCATATGTCAAACTCCACCATAACTTCTACTTCACCAGTACAACGTGCACTTCCTTCAGGAAGTTGACCAAAATGAAGATCTACCTTCTTAATGCTTTGCTTATAATTTCCACTAACATCGTTAAAAGTCATCTTCATCGGTGTGCCAAGGATTAATTCATTTCCTCCTACATAAACAGTCACAAGTTGTTTCTGGTAGTTGTAACCTGTTAATTTAGGTGAAATTAGTTCAAGGGATCCTAGATCATTAAAGCTATAACAGAGGCTTGTTTTATTCTGCAAGAACAAAGCATATTGAATAGCGTCATTTTCCTCTATATCTGCAAGCGTTGTATCTACAATAAGTCGGGTTGTTATATTTGTTAATGTGTTATTTCCAACATCAAAATCCGGAACAAAGTTATTCTCTTAGAATTTAACTGAAAGTGAAGAATCAACAAATTTATTTTTACTTAGTTTAGTTACCACTGTCATACTTCTACTAATATCAGCAACGGAAACACTAGACATAAATAAGAATAACAATGCTAAAGAAACACTGAAGAAATGAGCCATAACATGTATCCGGTTGAAGACAAAACAGATATAAATACCCGCATAACGAGCATTTATATCGCATGCAATATAATATAGTGAATATTATATTATTTATTAAGCATCTTCTTTAGCCGAAATTGATAGTGTAACAACTGCTTTCGATACGTTTTCAGCCGAAACAGTAGGAGCAGTACTTTGTTCTAGAGTAACAGCAATTTCGCCTTTTCCTGTTGCCGCGTCACTACCTAATGTCGCAGCAGTGCCATTCACATAAACAGTAGGTACTACACCAGTACTGGTTATTGTACCACCAGAAATTACATCATATTTTGCTGAGTTTATAACCCAAGTAGCGTTTGTTGTTGTCGCCGCGATTTCACCCGCCTCAACTTTTCCTTGCACCCCATCCGTCGTGCTATCAGTCCATGTGCGAGCTTGAAGTATTGCTTGACTGGCGTAATTTTGTGCGAACGTTAAATCCTCCTCCACTACTCCCAAGTCAAATGCATGACCTGCTTGAAGCAAGTTTCCGTTGATATCGGTCACTACCAGTGTTCCGGTTATTGTCTGTGTTGTAATATCTGCGATCCATTTAACATTATCTACACGACTTTCATCGCCAGCAGCAGCGAACGCACCAGCAGATAGAAAAGCAGCAGACGCAACAGACATTATGAACATATTTTTTTAAACATTAATTGATTCTCCTAGTAAAATGTATTTTTCATATCAGTGTAATTTATCGGAATAGATCTTATCTTATCCCAAACTTAGTATTTAAATGGCTTTTAAGCTTGTCATCTATTTACTAAGTAACTCTTTGATACTTCGCGTACAGTTTATCAATAACATAGCTGGTAATCGTTAGAATTTGAGGGATTTATTATTAATCTAATGCTAAGGAATATAACGAACATCTGCTAATTAATTAATCTTAAATTATATTAAATCTTATCGATAGTCCTGCAGGAACCTAGGGGTATTATAAATATCACCATTAGGCATGGTGATATTTATAATAGTTAGTGATATAGCTTCTTCGTTTTTTTTAGTTTCACTGTTTTATTTCAGCTCCATAAACAAAACATTAACTACTGCTTTTTCTGTTAACCTTCATACTCAGGTAACTTTAAAGGGTTAACATAACTTCTGTCATTTTCCTTGAACTGAACACATTAATATCGCTCTGAATCCTGCATCTTGAGAGCTCTCGGGTATAAGAGGTAGATTATCAAAATTTACCGCTTCTTATAGGGGGGCATTTATGTATCTAAGACCCAGAAACATTGGGCCACGTGATCTCAAGATCCTACCTAAAGACTCGAAAACCCATGCTAAATACATGCTTGAGCCCAAACAGTAATAGTCTAAGCTGGGGTATGGTAGCCAAAAGACTCAATACTGATTCAGTTCTTCATGGAATCCGCCAAAGCCAACAATTGCCGCGGTTTGTAAATCATATGGTCGGGGTTACGGGTCTTCAATAGCGAGGCACTTTGCCAACCCCAAGTTACCGCAATGGATGGGATACCAGCCTGTTTAGCTGCATCAATATCGCTAATGCTATCCCCTATCATGGTTAAGGGTCTGTTGTATTGCTGCCTAAGTATTTTCAACTTATCAGCTTTACTTCCGGGAGTATCCCCACCAATAATAAATTCGAAATAGTCATCTACCTGATGATAAGCGAGCACTTTGATCAGCACTTGACTATTACCCGCAGACAAAATACCAATCGGCAGTTTTTGAGATAGTTCAGCAAGTACTTCTGGTATATCCGGAAACAGATCAGGTATATCAGAATACGACCTCATCGCAAGCGCCGTTTCAGCCGCAAACAAATCTGCATCCACACCAAGCTTTTTTCCCATTGCCTCAAATGTCACTGGGTCAAGATCAGCAAACGGATTCTCTGGTAATGTTTTTTGGTAGCCCAGTTTTATGGCAATCTGTCGGCAAACTTGAGCATAACCTTGCAAAGTATCGGCTATCACACCATCAAAATCGAAAATAAACATAGACTTAAATTGCCGCTCCATTACTTAAAAAACTACTCTAAACAACCTTTCCTAGTTATGTCGTGATTCACATAACAAACCGAGAAAGGAACGTTCAGGCGTTCAAATTGAGTAATCCAACGCCATTGGCTTTCTTGCAGGCTATCTCCGGGACCTTTTACTTCAATCCACTGGAACTCTTGCTGTTTAAAAGCAATTAAATCTGGCATTCCCGAACGATATAACTTCAAATCCTGGAGCATGACTTCGAAAAGATCCGCCAGCATTTCATGCGATATACTTTGTTTTATTAAGTTAAGTAGCATTTCGTCAATAGACCCCCAATGAACCAGTGCATTAGTAATGCCTTGCTTCTGGTAAAAATGTTTGTCTATACATTGGCAATCACCACTGCGAATTTGTTTAACTCTTTGCTCAATCGCTCCTTTCCTGTTTTTGATAAAATCCGGATGATAAAGATCTAACGGAGCACTTTGATAAGCATTAATAAAAGCCCCATCAACGGATGAAAAAATAATATCCCAGAAAACCAGACCAAATAACCCGTTTAAAAATTGATTCTCCAAATAAAAAACACGCCAGCCCAAAGACTCAAAGTGCTCTTTCACTGCGATTTCTACCCGGGTATGACTAATATCCAATTCGAGATAAAGAGAGTGATAAACCGGCTTTACTACCCTAGGGACTTTAATACCATGCTTGCGATCTATACGGTGCTTTAATCGATGTGCGATTTCGCGTTCACTAAGATCAAAAGGATGACGCAACATTTCAGTTAAAACTAAATCAGCGTTATGCAGGTGGTTCTGTTTTTCTAATATTCTTACGGTACGTTCGCGAGACGGTGGCAAGTTTGTTTTTCTATACCATTCCAACGCACTTGTTTGTTGATTCACTCTTTCAAAATCACGAGCTATTCGGTTAATTAACTGCTCTCTTTTTCGATTTACATAGGAATGGTTTATAGGCTCAGGAATCGAGTCTGCCAGGTCAAGTAAGGACGAGTGATTTTTCTCCTTTAATTCTTCATGTTTCTGCCTGATATTGCTAAGTTCCAGTAATATTTGCACCTGTTGTATAGACTGAAAGAAGCGTCGTTGCTTGCTCAGTTGGTAGATTTCAAATCGATGTAATCCTAAGCCTTCCATAACAAACTGGCTGATATCCTGATGTGTATTGGCGAAAAATAACACACTGAGTAAACGGATGATTTCTGCATTTTGTAAATAATAAACCGTAAAGGCCAGTTGATGCCCATAGACGAAACTAATCGGTGCTAACGATTGAACAAGCGGTTCCTTTTTAAGCTTTTTGTCTGCATTTTTGAATAGATTGACGATCTCTGGCTTCGTCAATAAAATTGCGGCGAGTTCCTGGCAACTGATCTCTGGATTTATCGAAATAAAGCCTATGGCTTCGAGTTCTATTGCCACCCTCTCAAGCTGAGGAATTTCATCATATTTGAGTTTATCGCTTCGAAACCAGTCGCCTTTACGAATAAGAAGGCGAACTATAAGGCACTGCGCCTGAGCAGACAAAGAGCCATATCCATTCAGCCAATGATGTTCTTCATCGCTTAGCAGATCCGAATACCACTCCAAAGCGTGACTCACCAACTTATCAAAGTTGTCTCTATAATATTCCGGTGTTAACATCATTTGGGACTCACCAAAGGGTATCGAACTCAAAGCAGATTTCTTTTAATCTTAAATCCAACCACTATACCCAATTAACGTCAAGATGCTTGTTCAGCAAGAATTTCTTGGCATCTGATCAAGGCACTGACTCGAAGGTATAATCATTCTACGTCAAAAATCAATAACACAGAGCTGGGACAAATAAAACTCGTTGAGCAAGATTGGTCAGGATTATCATATCAATCACTCGCATAATTATCTCCGTTCCGAAGGGTTGTCAAATTCAAGAATACAGGTCATAAAGTGAAGCAGAACGAGAAGTACCAAAAACAGATGATGGAGGTGTGTGATTATATCTATTCTCACTTGGATGAGGAGTTGACTGTAGATAAACTCAGTAAAGTCGCTCATTTTTCCAAATTTCATTTTCATCGACAGTTCTCTTATTTCATGGGTATTAGTGTCTCTAAATATATCCAGCAGTTAAGAATGAAGCGAGCGTCATACCAACTCTATTTCGACAAAGAAAAAAGTATTCTTGATGTCGCACTGGATGCTAGGTTTGAGTATCCAGAGTCCTTTTCTCGTGCCTTTAAAAAAGAGTTCGAACAATCTCCTTCTGAATTTCGAAACCAGGCAGATTGGCTGCTATGGAATAAAAAATATCGACGCGTAAATGCGCCCATGGAGAAAAATATGCGAGTAGAAATTCAATCATTGCCCCAAACAAATATCGCCGTGTTTGAGCACAGAGGGTCACCAAACCAAGTTAACCAATCAGCTCAACAATTTATTCATTGGCGGAAATCTTCGGGACTGTCCCCAATAAAAACCAGCCGCACTTTCGGCTTAGCTTACGATGATCCCCAAACGGTCGCGAGCAACGATTTTCGTTTTGATATTTGTGGTGAAATAGCAACACCGATAGAGGAAAATGAGTTTGGTATCGTGAACAAAATCATTCCCAGCGGTAGATACGCGGTTCTACGTCATTTAGGATCTCATGATAATTTGGATATAACAGTCCGCTCTCTTTTTTCCGATTGGCTTCCCAACAGCGACGAAACACTTGGCGACTTCCCAATTATTTTTCATTATCTGAACTTCTTCCCAGAGGTTACAGAAAATGAACTGATTACCGATGTTTTTCTTCTTCTAGAATAGATGCTGTCTTCAGATTTGAGTCTTGTGTCCATACAGACAAACTGAGTCGCAGTAATTTTGCGCACTTTCTAACGAAAAAGCGGCTTTGCGAGCCTCTTTAGAGAATTTATGCATTTATAGCGAAAGAAACGGCGCGCCAAAGGTACCTAATAATGAATTTGAATGAATTTATTGTGAACAGCTTATCATTATTAGACTAAATACAGTGAATTTTACATTTAACTTACTGAGATTATATTCACAATTGACGAATCATTCGTTGAAATTAATGTTATTTCATCCAGTTTATTTAAACAATTCCGGATAATTAGTCGTAAAGTGACTATTTATCCTGTATGTCTGGATATTCTAGTCAAATGATATTTGAATATAAGTCACATTCAGCCTAAATATTTTAACTTACCATTGCGCCACTTTAATCATTCTTTCAAATACGATCTATTAGAGATAAATACGTATTCCTGTACTTTATAAAAGGATAAATATAGATATGAGTGGCAATATTATAAAAGTTTCAAGAAACACAGAAAATGCACCAATAAGTGCTTTATCTACACAAACGGTAGCTTTTTCTCATTACAATAATATCTCAGCGCAATTACCGGTAGACCCTAAAACAGGTGAACTTATTGCTGGTGATGTAAAAGAACAGGCAAAACAATGCTTAGCCAATATTAAGGCCATTGTAGAAAGTATCGACCATGTAATGGATGATGTGGTAAAAATTAATGTATTTGTTAAAGATATCGCTGATATCGACGCTATAGATGAAGTTTATAAAACCTTCTTCCAGAGCTACCTTCCTACACGAAACACCGTCGCTGTTGCCGCTTTACCAATGGAAGGTGCTTTGGTGCAGATTGATGCCCTAATTTCAAACGGCGAAGGTACAGCGCCACAAGAACCTTGTGCGCTCATCAAAGTGGCTAAAAACACAGAAAATGCACCAAAAGGCCTTTCTACACAGACAGTCGCTTTCTCTCATTACAACAATATTTCAGCTCAGCTTCCTTTAGACCCTAAAACAGGAACGCTGATCGCTGGTGGTGTTAAAGAGCAAACCGGACAATGCCTGAGAAATATTAAAAATATTTTAGAAAGTATCGACGTTCCTTTTGACGATATTGTTAAAATCAATGTATTCCTTAAAGATCTGGCAGACATTGACGCAGTAAACGAGGTTTACACAACCTACTTCCCTGACTCTGCTATTGCCAGAACCGTAGCTTATGTTCCTGCTCGCACGGTTGTTTCTGCCTCCGCATTACCAATGGATGCTTTAGTTCAGATAGAAGCAGTTGTGTCACACGGAGATGGTACTCCACCACAAGCCGTTGAAGACAGACATGGCATCGTTATCAGAGCAAGCAATACCGAGAAAGCACCTAAAAATGCCTTATATACTCAGACAGTTGCTTTCTCTCATTACAACCATATCGCAGGTCAATTACCACTAGATCCAAAAACAAGCGAAGTCGTTTCAGGTGGTGTTAATGACCAAGCCAGACAATGCTTAAGCAATATCAAAGCTATTGTAGAAAGTGTCGGCCACGTAATGGACGATTTAGTTAAGGTAAATATCCAGCTCAAAGATATCTCTGATATTGATGCGGTAAACGATGTTTACACCACTTTCTTCGAAGGTGAACTTCCTGCAAGAACCGTTGTTGGTGTTTCCGCTATCCCTATGGATGCGTTAGTACAGATTGATGCTGTTGTTTCTAACGGTGAAGGCACGCCTCCAACGCTATAACAAACAGTAACACACACAGCCTTTAGTCGGGATATCCAAAAAACTGAGACGTTCTTCGGTTTTTTGGATGTCCTTTTTTCTTATTAAAACCAATTCTTATCGACAAACGTGCTCTGTATAATCAAAACAATTAACTGCCCGCCTGTTCATGATGCTTAATTAGCTGCTGATATAGCATGTCTTTCAATTCCATACGCTGAACCTTTAGACCATGCATCTGTTCATCATCAATTGGGCTTCCCGATATCTCTAACTGACGAATCTCATAGTCAAGTTCGTGGTACTGCTGAAGATCCGCTTTAAATGTTGGATCGTCGTGGTTAAGTTGAACAATATCTAATTTTAGGTCAGGAAAATCTAAGATAAAGGCATGATTTTCATTTAACATCGGCATTCCCTCTTCTACTGTTGAATATCCCACTAGTATAGAAGCAATCAATTGGAAGAAATGTGGTATAAAACGCAAAGTAATCATATCGTATAATATAGACAGTACTCTATTTAGTTTATTTCACTACTTCAAATACAAAGCCACAGGTTAATTTCAACATTCGTTTTCAGTAATACGTATATACCACCAAAGAAAAGGATTGGACTTAAATATGCTCAAATAATAAACACAATATATTTGACACAAGCGAACATTAGAGAAAACTAAAGCCGCCCTATATATACAAGACGGCTATATATGCTAACGAAAGTTAAACTTCTGCGTTTGCTTCAACTTCACCAGCTTTTATCAATGCAGGATGTGTAGCCAATTGTTCCGCGTATGCTGCAATGTTGCTGTACAAATTAATTGCTCCGTTGTTTTGCAGGTTTTCCACAATAAATGACATCATGATGTCCGCACCCGTCAATTTATCACCCACCAAATATGTTTTTTCTTTGAGCGATTCATCGAAATAACTAAGCACTTTGGCGGTTTCAGCATCCGCATAGTCGGCTAAAAAGTTAGTTTTACAACCATCTTTTGCGACAAATAACTTCAATAACAGAGGTAAAATCGCCGAACTTTCAGCAAAGTGCATCCATTGTAAATATTCTACGTGCTCTTTTGTCCCTATCGCCGGAGCCAAATCTCCATCGGAGTATTTGCCAATTAGATACTCAGTAATAGCACCTGATTCTGTGACAATGAGTCCATCATCCTCAATCACGGGTGATTTACCTAAAGGGTGTACCGATTTAAGTTCAGGCGGCGCCAAGAACGTCACACTGTCACGTTGATAGGGTACTATTTTGTATTCAACGTTGAGCTCTTCCAGCAACCAGATAATACGCTTTGAACGTGATTTGTTTAGGTGGTGTAGCTTAATCATTTTTATGCATCTCTTAATGTTTTGATGTTTTGATTAAAGAGGTTGATTCACTTTAATCACTAACTTGCCAAAGTTTTTACCTTGCAATAGACCGATAAATGCCTCAGGAGTACTTTCCAATCCTTCAACAAGTTGTTCTTTGTACTTCATTTTTCCTTGCTGCAACCATGTCGTCATTTCAGCAGCAAACTCGTTATAACGGTGTGCGTAATCATCAAAAATGATAAAGCCTTGCATCTTGATTCGTTTAATAAGTAGTGTTCCCATCAACATGGACAAACGATCCGGGCCCTCTGGAAGCGAGGTTGCATTGTATTGAGAAACCAAACCGCATAAAGGAATCCTTGCACCAGTATTAAGCAAAGGCAAAACAGCATCAAATACCTTGCCACCCACGTTTTCAAAGTAAACATCAATGCCTTTGTCACAGGCTAGTGCAAGCTGCTGAGCAAAATTATTCGATTTATGATCAATGCATTCATCAAAACCCAGCTCTTCTTTTGCGTAGCGACATTTTTCTTCACCACCCGCAATACCAACAACGCGACAGCCTTTTAACTTACCAATTTGACCTACTGTTGCGCCCACAGGCCCCGTTGCAGCTGCAACAACAATCGTATCTCCAGGCTTAGGTTCACCTATATCCAGCAACCCCATATACGCCGTAAATCCAGGCATACCCATAATGCCTAGAGCATAGGATGGTGCCGTGGGTTGTTTACCTAGTTTAAGTAAACCCTCACCATTAGAAACTGCGTATTTTTGCCAGCCAGTATAAGCAAGAACCCACTCGCCCACTTCAAAATCATCATTGTTGGATTCTTCTACCTGACATACGGTTCCGCCTACCATGACATCATCCAACGCAACGGGATCAGCGTAAGATTTAGCATCACTCATTCGCCCCCTCATGTAAGGGTCTAAAGACAAATAAATGGTTCTTAGCAAAACTTCACCAGAAGAAACTGCCGGTACTTCAGACGCTTCAAAACGAAAATTTTCTTGCACAGGTGCGCCTATAGGGCGAGATGCAAGAACAATACGAGCATTAGTTTTTTGTTGAGCAGACATTCTATTTCCTTCTATTTCTATTCTAGTTAAGCCAGCTAATTATTCGTTTATTTTCGCCAGCAACATTAGACCAGTCGTCTAGTATTTGGTTATAAAAAAACCCGTATTCAACCTTACATACGGGTTTTGAAATTTATTAGAGAGCCACTTTTCCGTGCAAGATTAGCTCTGTTGTTTTCAGTGTTTTTTGCAGGCCAGAAGGGTCTTTGCTTAACTTGTACAAAACACTTGCCCCTAACCATAACTGATAAAGGTTACGAGCCGCTTCCTGACAATCATTAACTTTTATGGAGCCGTCTTGTTTTCCAGCCTCTAAGCAACTTTCTATTGCCGATACCAGATCGTCAGCCCCTTTTAGTAAAGCAAGGCGCATCGGTTCTGATAAGTCGGATACTTCGGAACTCAGTTTTACGACTAGACACTTTTCAGCACCACAGATACCTTGGGTCTGTTCAACCCAACGTGTCCAGTAACTCAGCATGCGTTCATAGCCCGAGAGCTCAACGTTAGAGAACAATGTTTCTATACGCTGCTTGTAACCACTGAAATAATCGTCAATTAATGCCTCTCCAAACTGCTCTTTCGACTTAAAGTAGTGGTAGAAAGAGCCTTTTGGTACATCAGCATGTTTTAACAGTTGTGATAACCCAACACTGGTGAAACCCTTAGCTACAATTAATTGGTAGCCGGTATCCAGGATATGCTGACGAGTATCATTTGTTTTATTTTTCATGCGGCTATCATATTGCAAATTAGACCAGTCGTCTAGAGCTAAATTTATCAACTTCTGCTTCTATCAAAATAAAGGGGATCAGATAGAAACAGCCTTTCGTTTAATCATCTCCCTGTAAGAGACGCCACCAATAATTAAAGCAACACCTGTCAGTTCTATCAATACTTCGAACATTGACGATTTCAACGGTTCCAGCACCAAGCCAAAAACCATTTGCCCACTAATCACCATTATCATGGTATTTGTTGCACCGAGTTTATCTATCAAAAAGCTGTTAATCGCCACATACAAGGCACCGATAATACCTCCGAGATAAATCATGATATCAAGGTTCATAGGTAATTGAGGTGGCGTGGAGAATAAAATAAGCAAAACGGACAGAAAGACAAAACCCACTAGATGATTAACGTAAGAGGCTTTAAACGCCCCGACTTTCGAACTGAGTTGTCCGTTTATAATTCGGCTTAATGCAATACATGCGCCGTTGCTCAAAGCCAAGAAAATATAAAGTGTCATGGCTATACCCTCTGAGAAATAATCAGTACAGAACCAAAAGTGATCGCTGCGATAGAAAACAGCTCAGCATGAGAAAAACGTCTTTTTACCAACCCAAATACGCCATATTTCTCACATAGCATTGAAAATACCAACTGCCCTATTAATCCCAACGCTAAAGTGCCGGCTAAACCTAAGGCGCTGTTTACCGTAATTGAAGCCAAAACCACGGTAAAAGCCCCTGGTAAACCACCAAGATAAAACCAAAGTGGTTGTTTTTCCTGATTGCGTTCTGACGATTGCCGTGTACGAGGCAAGACGGAATACACTATCAGAGCTGTTATTCCGCCTAACCCATGCGCCAACCATGATGAGCTAAGTGCAGAAGTTGCTGCGCCCAGTAAGCTATTTTGATGAATCATTAACGCCAGCAGCCCACCTCCTACTAACGCTAACGCTGAATAATTTTTACTTTTGTTCATGATCTCTCTTCGAGTTATTTGGAATAAAAGTAGTTTATATTGTTTCCTTAATTGTGATAATTTCTAGTTAAGAAACTTATTAATGAGTAAAAGTTGACAATGAAAGTGAATTATTCAGCGATTCCCGTTTTTGTCGCCGTAGTGGAGAACGGGCACTTTTCCATCGCAGCAGAAAAGTTAGGCATGACAAAGTCGGCCGTCAGTAAACGAATATCTGTGTTAGAGGATAGTCTAGGCGTGCAGCTGTTTACTCGCACTACGCGAAGTATCGCTTTAACTGAAGCGGGCGAACGCTTTGCTGACTACGCCCGCAATTCTTTACTCATCGCCAATGAGGGTTTTGCGGCCATTTCACAATTTCAGCAACGTCCCAAAGGTACACTCAAAATTAACGCACCAATGACGTTCGCTCGGTTACATATCGCGCCTTTTATTTCTGAGTTTCTAAAAATGTATCCAGAAATCAAAGTAATACTGTCTATGGACGATGGCGTGGTAAATATGGTCGAAGGCGGGTTTGATATAGGGATCAGAATAGGAGAACTAAAAGATTCTTCACTGATTGCTACCCGACTGGTCGACTGCCAGAGTGTTGTCTGCGCTTCTCCCGACTACCTAAACAAGCACGGAATTCCAAAGACGCCAGAAGATCTTCGTCAACACAATTGCATGTATTACAGTTTGTTTCAGGCTGGAGTTGAATGGACTTTCTATAACAGCAGAGAAAAAATAAAAGTAGAACCGAAAGGAAATTTCATTGCCAATAATAGTGATGCCATCGCAGAGGTACTATTAAAGGGTACTGGGATAGGCCAAATGCCAACCTTTATCGTTGCTGACTATCTGGCCAAGGGGCAATTAACTACTGTATTAAGCGACTACTCGTTACCCAAACACTCTATTTACGCCATTTATCCAGAACGAAAACACTTACCAGAAAAGGTAAAAGCATTTATAGAGTTCATGAAAAACAAGCTCGGTGACAAGTCCGGTTATTGGGATGAAAAATAAGATTAACCCGTAACTGTGTACTTAAGAATATCAATAATTTGTTCTGGTGACGTCGCCCACGCCTGAGCTGAGGCATTTACCTCTTTTAACGGGTGCACCAAGGCTTCACTATGCAAGGTAATATACGGTTTTCCCAGTGCAGCACAATAACCTGCGTCAAAAGCAGCGTTCCACTGCTTATATTTATCACCGAAACGAATTATCGCGATATCGCAGTTTTCGATCAGCGTTTTAATCCTAAGAACATTCACCTTTGCTGACTTATGATCACGCCAAAACGCATTGGTTTCGGCCCCTAAAACATCCCCTGCGCTATCACTTGCTTCGTGATCCGTTACCGCTGACGAAAACGAAATAGACAAATTTTGTTCTTTGCAACCTTCAATGATTCGCTCGCGCCAATCGGTATGGATCTCTCCTGAAAGATACACTTTTAATTCCATCTTAAACCTCTGTCTTTTGGTTATTTTATTCGTCGCATTGTACACCACATAGCGTTGATTGCATGTGTTCAGTTCAGAGGAAAATAATAGTCGACATGGTGCTCCCCTTTAGAAGTTATTCAGGTATATACTATAGCGACTTATTATCTGCTTAGGGTGCAGCATGTACTTAGTTTTGTATTGCCATAACATTGGAATGACTGATTTTTCATTCTTTGAAACGGAAGATTTTAACCGAGAAGAAGGTTATATCGTGCGCGGTAAATGGCCAAATGAACAAGCATTTAGAGACTACCTAATCAAAGAGTTCTCCGATTTATCGATTTACTCACTCATCGACCTGATCAACAAAGGAAGTGAAGCAGAATCATATTCAGCACAAGAACTACAGCGCTTTGCCACTGAATTGGTGACGTCTTAAACACCAAGTTAGGCAAAATAGTCTAATTCTGTGTGAACAGCAGAATAAACCCAGCAAATTCAGTGACAAACTAAAGTTAAAGTTCTTCAATGACCTAAATTTCGCCTGAAACTACCAAAGAAAAATAATATTGCGAATTTCAGCCAGTTCATAGTGAATATCTTCACCGCTCACCCTCCACCACCTTAGAATACCATATATTTAACTAAACCTATCGACTGTACACATTACTTTACTAGTGCTTTTTTTACCTACACAGGCAGGATTTAACATTTTAGTTACACTTAATGTATCTGGTAATATCAAGATTCATCACTAGATAGAGTGGTGTTAACAGCAATATTAAGTATCGCTAAGAACATTCTCAGCACAATGTATCAGACAATAACAAACAATTAGCGAGCCTAAGACTACAGGAACCTCGATATTACCTTTAAACATTTATAATGTGATGTGTTGCCTTCTGTTTAAGGGCTGCATCAAAAGGAGCTTGAGATGAATGTTCAGGCATTACCTATGCATCGATTTATTGACCATCACGGTAACACCGTAGGCCAACTCCCGGAATGGGCTGACCAGTCAACATTGAAAGGGTTTTACTGCGATATGCTATTAACCCGCATTTATGATAATAAAGCCGTTGCCCTTCAACGAACCGGAAAACTAGGCACCTATCCTTCCCATCTTGGCGCAGAAGCCATAGGCATAGCAATTGGTCGCGCCTTGAGATCCGAAGATGTCTATATTCCCTATTACCGTGATATGCCGGCCATGTGGGCTCGAGGCATTGCCATGGAAAAAAACCTGCAATATTGGGGAGGAGATGAAAGAGGCAGCGATTTTAGCCCAGAAAATGACCGCTCAACCAACACAGATGCATCCTCACATTGCCGAGATCTGCCTTTCTGCGTTCCAATCGCGACTCAATGCACTCACGCGGTCGGTGTCGCATCGGCATTAAAAATTGAGGGGCATCACGATGCGGCTCTGGTTGGATGCGGTGACGGAGCCACATCAAAAGGAGATTTCTTAGAGTCTATTAATTGCGCCGGAGCCTGGAATTTGCCATTGGTGTTCGTAGTTAACAATAATCAATGGGCAATCTCTGTACCACGCCGCCTGCAATGTGCGGCTGAGTTTTTATCAGAAAAAGCCAAAGGTGCTGGTATTCCCGGAATAACGGTAGATGGAAATGACATCGTAGCCATGTATGACGCAATACAAAATGCTTTAGATCATGCAAGAAAGGGGAAAGGTGCCACTTTAATTGAAGCCATCAGTTATCGATTAAGCGATCACACCACCGCCGATGATGCCAGTCGATACCGCAGCGAAGATGAGCTGCACAAAGCATGGGAATTTGAACCAATAAGCCGCTTAAAGACGTACCTGTTAAAGCAAGGTTTCTGGACTGAACAAGAAGATGAACAGTGGCAAAGTCACTGTAAAGAGGTAGTAGAACAAGCCGTTGAACGTTACCTAAATATCCCCGTGCAAGCCCCTGAATCGGCATTCGATTATCTCTATGAATCATTAACACCTGATCTGCACAAACAGCGTGATGAACTGATCAGCAAAGCGATGAGAATGCAAGGAGGCAAACATGGCTGAAATGACATTACTGGAAGCCGTGAATCTGGCATTGCATTATGAAATGCAACACAACCCCAAAGTGGTTGTCATCGGTGAAGATGTAGGAGATAACGGAGGCGTATTTCGTGCCACGGTGGGCCTTAAAGAAAAATTTGGTCTAAAGCGTGTCATAGACTCACCATTGGCAGAAGCGCTCATTGGTGGCGTAACGGTTGGTATGGCATCTCAAGGTTTACGCCCTGTTGCTGAGTTCCAGTTTCAGGGATTTGTGTTTCCTGCGATGGAACACCTTATGTGTCATGCTTCGCGTATGCGAAACCGAACCCGTGGCCGGCTGACCTGCCCCGCCGTTTTCCGCGCACCTTTTGGCGGAGGTATTCATGCACCAGAGCATCACTCCGAAAGTGTCGAAGCGCTGTTCGCTCATATCCCCGGCTTTAAAGTCATCATCCCCTCCTCTCCTCAACGTGCTTATGGTTTGCTGCTGGCGTCCATTCGCAGTAACGATCCTGTGATGTTTTTCGAACCAAAGCGCATTTATCGCACGGTGAAATCGGAGGTAACGGATAACGGTAAGGCCTTGCCTATGGAT
The DNA here is from genome assembly GCA_002342685.1 of Vibrio sp. UBA2441. GTDB lineage: Bacteria > Pseudomonadota > Gammaproteobacteria > Enterobacterales > Vibrionaceae > Vibrio. Next base: position 131,481 of record DDQN01000021.1, on the reverse strand, counting down.
ACCTGCTTTACGCTACGCAAAGGGCGAGACCTCACTGTAGTGACGTGGGGGGCATGCGTAGTAGAATCTTTACAGGCAGCCGAGACACTTTCCGATCAAGGAATAGAAGCGGAAGTGATCGATCTTGCCAGTATCAAACCCATTGATATGGCGACCATTATTCAGTCATTAGAAAAAACAGGCCGACTTTTGGTTGTGCACGAAGCCAGTAAAACCTGCGGTGTAGGGGCTGAAATCTTAGCCCACACGGCAGAACACGCCATGTGTCTACTTAAAGCACCGCCGAAGCGAGTCACAGGAATGGATACCATCATGCCCTATTATCGCAATGAAGACTTTTTCATGATCACCGAGCAGGACATTGTGCTAGCAGGACGAGAATTAGTGGAGGGTTGGAAATGAAGTCATTTATGCTACCTGACCTCGGCGAAGGACTCGCCGAATCTGAAATTGTAGAATGGCACATCGATGTGGGAGATATGGTTGAGGTTGACCAGATTGTCGTCACCATTGAAACCGCAAAAGCCATTGTTGAGGTTCCTGCCCCCTACAGCGGAAAAATAGTCAGCCGTTTCGGAAACGAAGGCGATGTCATTGACATTGGCAGCCTATTACTGGAGGTTGAAGAGTTAGACGACACCGCAAAAACGACCTCAACAAAAACCGCTTCATCTAAGCAAACCACTCGAGAAGATGCAGCAACCGTCGTCGGCAATGTGTCTCACCACAACCATCAGGTTGCTATTGATGATTTTTGGGTTGGCGGTGACCAGAGCACGACACCAAAAGACAAAATTACCGCAATGCCATCAGCCAGGCTGTTGGCACAGCGGCTTGGCGTCGATCTTCAAAGTATTAACGGAAGTGGCCCTGATGGTTTAATTGTCGATGCAGATATTTATAACCAATGCGACCAACAATTGCCAGGCACTGAAGTACTTAAAGGCGCAAGACGAACCATGGTAAATACCATGACAGAGTCTCATCATGACGTTGCTGCCGTCACTATTACTGAAGAGGCTTTATTAATTAACTGGACTGCCAATGAGGATATCTCTATTCGCTTAATACAAGCCATCACCAGCGCCTGTCAGCAAGAACCCGCGCTCAATGCCTGGTTTGACGCAAAAACCATGACCCGTTGTGTGCACAGCGCCGTCAATATTGGTATTGCAGTGGATAGCGCTCATGGCCTTTATGTGCCCGTATTGCGTCATGCCGACGAATACAGTCCAAAAGGCATTCGCCAATGGCTGGACAACACAGTACAAGGAATTCGAGAGCGTAAGATAGGCCGGGAGCAACTTCAACATGCAACGATCACCCTATCTAACTTTGGTGCTATTGCAGGAATTTTCGCCACCCCTGTTGTATCTCCACCTCAAGTCGCTATCGTTGGCGCTGGACGAATCATTGAAAAAATAATCATGAAAAACAACCAGCCAACCTCCGTTAAAGCCATGCCGGTATCCATGACATTTGATCACAGAGCTTGTACTGGCGGCGAAGCGGCTCGGTTCATTAAAGCACTGGTTGAGCACTTACAAAAGGCAAGCTGGGCCTGGGATTAATTCACCATTTTGCCAAAGGGACGGCCTCTGATGACAAACTAAATCAGAGTGCCGAACTTTGGCTCGGCATTTGAGCGAAACTGATATCGCAGTTTCTCCTATAATGAACCAATCAGTTCAGGCATGATGTCAAATAAATCCCCCACCAGGCCATAGTCTGCAACCTGAAAAATCGGGGCATCTGGATCATTATTGATTGCAACAATGACCTTTGAATCTTTCATTCCGGCGACATGTTGAATCGCACCGGAAATGCCCACGGCAATATAAAGTTCAGGAGCAACAATTTTACCCGTTTGGCCTACTTGCAAATCATTCGACACAAAACCGGCATCTACCGCAGCGCGCGAGGCACCAATCGCCCCACCAAGTTTATCAGCAAGCTGCTCGACCAGAGCAAAACTCTCTTTATTAACCAACCCACGCCCGCCGGAAACGACCACTCTGGCAGCAGGCAGCTCCGGCCGTGAGCTTTGAACATTTTGTCGGGATATAAATTCTGACGATTCAGGTTCAATCTGGATATCCAGTGCTTGTGCTCTGGCCCTAACGGAATCACCTACCGTAATAGCATCGAAGGCGGCACTTCGCACGGTAATGACTTTTATCGGATCATTCGACTGAACCCTTACCAGAGCATTGCCTGCATAAACAGGGCGTACGACGGTATCGGGCGCTTCTATCTCAATAACATCTGACATTTGCCCCACATCCAGCAAAGCCGCTGTACGTGGCATAATATCTTTACCAAACGTAGTCGCCGCCGCCAATATATGGGAGTACCCCGCATCCCCAAGCGAATATTGATATTGCACGATAAGAGCGGATAGATTCTCCGCCAACAGGTACTGGTATACTTCTGAGTCTGCATACAATACATGGCTCACCGCTTCGATATTACACATAGACTCAACCACAGACTGGCATTGAAAACCGATGATCAGCACCGTTATTTCCGCTTGCTTTCCTTCGTGGCAAATGGCTGTCGCTGCGTTGATGGCTCGCAGTGTTTCCTCTGACACCGTTTTATTGTCATGCTGAGCAATAACAAGTGTTGCTAATCTATTCCCTTCCATTTGATTACTCCTAGAATGCGTAACCTAAATAACTTTGGCCTCATTTTTAAGCTTATCCACCAACGCCTGCACATTATCGACCATGACACCCGGTTTTCTCTGTGCGGGCGGCATGATATCAAGGATCTGTTGGTGTTTTTTTTGCGTAACTCCTAAGGTTTCAGGGGTTGTTACCTCCAGCGGTTTACGTTTCGCTTTCATGATATTAGGAAGAGAGGCATAACGAGGTTCATTTAAACGCAGATCCGTACTAATAATGGCTGGAAGCGTGAGTTTTACCGTTTCTAATCCGCCGTCAATTTCACGTGTAACCAGTACAGCTTCCTCTTGATCGTTACTCTGGGGAACAAAAGTCACCTCAGATGCGAATGTTCCTTGAGGACGTTGGCTAATGGCCGCCAGCATTTGGGCTACTTGATTATTATCGGTATCAATCGATTGCTTTCCAAGCAGTACCAACCCCGGAGACTCTGTTTTCATCACCGCATGCAGCAATTTAGCAACCGTAAGGGGCTCTGCAGCGTCTTCCGTCTCTATGTGAATAGCGCGATCAGCGCCTAATGCAAGCGCTGCCCTCAACTGCTCCTGACAAGCAGCGTTACCCACTGATACCACGATAATATCGTCGGCATACCCTGCTTCCTTTAGCCTGACAGCCTCTTCTACGGCTATCTCACAAAAGGGGTTCATAGTCATTTTTACATTGTTGGTTTCGACCCCGGAACCATCACTTTTCAGCCTGATTTTTACGTAGGGGTCTATGACCCGTTTAAGCGCAACAAGTACTTTCACAGTGCCTCCTTTCCTGTTGGCATGCTGCCGTGTATGCCTTATTTTTGAGCTTAGTTGAGTTTACGTTTACGTCAACTGGACTATATTTATATCAATAGCATAGGAACAGGCTTACAGCATGGACAGAGAATGCATGGAATTTGATGTTGTGATTGTTGGCGCCGGCCCGGCTGGCTTAGCGGCGGCGTGTCAGCTCGCCCTTCTGAACCAGAGAGCAGCTCAAAGGAGAAAAGAACACGATATCACCATCTGCGTAGTTGAAAAAGGAGCCGAGGTTGGCGCACATATTATCTCTGGCGCTCTGTTTGAAACCACTGCATTAGACGAGCTATTTCCTGAATGGCCCACAATGAACGCGCCACTTTCTACCCGAGTCACACACGATCAATTCCTCTATCTAACGACGCAATATAACCATCTGTCTGTACCTCATTACCTCACACCAAACCCTATGCTTAATACAGACAGCAATTATGTCATCAGCCTAGCTAATTTGTGTCGCTGGTTAGCCCAGCAAGCGGAAAACCTTGGCGTAGAGATCTTCCCCGGATTTGCAGCCTCTACCATCAACTACGACGAACAAGGCGCGGTTACGGGAATCACCACATCCGATATGGGGCTGGACAAAAATAGCGCTGAGAAAGCCAATTTTGCAGCGGGTATAGAACTAAAAGCCAAATACACTATCTTTGCCGAAGGTTCTCGCGGACATCTGGGTAAGCAATTAATCAATAGATATCACTTAGACGTCGACAAACAACCGCAGCATTATGCTCTTGGCTTAAAAGAGATTTGGCAGATACCAAAAAGCAGCGCCAATATAGGTCAAGTCATCCACGTTACTGGATGGCCATTAAGTGAATCCAATACCACCGGAGGAGGGTTTCTTTATCATTTAGACGATAATCAAGTTGCCGTCGGCCTGATTGTTGACCTGAATTACAGCAACCCTTACCTCAGTCCATTTGATGAATTCCAACGACTCAAACTCCATCCCGCATTCAGTCAACATCTCAATGGCGGACAACGAATTGCTTACGGTGCACGTGCTATTTCTAAAGGTGGGTTATCTTCCTTACCCAAGCAGCAGTTTCCCGGTGGGTTACTCGTTGGTTGCGATGCTGGAACTTTAAATATCGTCAAGATAAAAGGTTGCCACACGGCTATGAAATCGGGCATGTTAGCCGCTGAAGCTGTGTTTAATCAGCTACTTTCAGGACATGTGCGAACAGAACCGGACTACGACACGCTTTTCCAGGCTTCATGGTTATATCAGGAGCTACACGAATCGAGGAACTTCGGCTCTGGGCTACACAAATTTGGTAGCGTATTTGGAGGAATACTCGCCACATTTGAACATAATATTTGGGCTGCATTATTGAAACGCCCCATCCCCTGGACAATAAAAGACCATCAAGCCGACCATCTGTGTCTAAAAGAAATAACCCAGTGCCAGTCCATCAATTATGCAAAACCCGATGGAGAATTGAGTTTTGACAAGCCTTCATCTGTTTATTTATCAGGCACACAGCATGAAGAAAACCAACCTTGTCATTTGCTGCTGCGAGATAAACAGATCCCAGTGAAAACACATTTATCACGCTACGACGAACCAAGCCAGCGCTACTGTCCGGCTGGTGTCTACGAAATAATCACGGTCGACAACAAGCAACAATTACAAATCAACGCGACCAACTGTGTGCATTGTAAAACCTGTGATATTAAAGACCCTTCACAAAACATTACCTGGTTACCACCGGAAGGCGGTGGCGGACCAGGCTATCAGAATATGTAATAGTGAAAGGCTATTGTGCGCGTTACTTAGGCTGTTTTTTTAGTACTTCGTCAATATCAGCGGCACTATGGCGTTCCGGCACTTGTTCCCACTCTTCACCCCAAGCACGATTGATTATTCTGCCACGCTGCACCGCTTCTCGCTGTTCCAGCAATTTTGCCCAGCGCATAACATGGGTATAGGTTTCTACCTGCAGGAACTCGGCTGCATCGTACAAGTTGCCAAGCACCAAATTGCCATACCAAGGCCATATCGCCATATCGGCTATGGAGTACTCTTCACCCGCAACATAAGTGTTTTGGGCCAATTGTTTATCCAGTACATCTAACTGGCGCTTCACTTCCATTGCAAAACGATTGATTGGGTATTCTTGTTTTTCATCAGCATAAGAATAGAAATGTCCAAACCCTCCACCGAGGAATGGAGCTGAACCCTGAGCCCAAAACAGCCAGTTGAATGTTTGGGTCCTTGCTGGTCCTTCTTTGGGTAAGAACTGACCAAACTTCTCTGCCAGATGCACCAAAATAGAAGCCGATTCAAAAACATTCACTTCATCGTTATTTGATTTATCCACAAGAGCTGGGATTTTAGAGTTTGGATTAACACCAACGAAACCCGACGAAAACTGCTCAGAATCTCCAATATTAATCAGGTAAGCATCATATTCGGCACCTTTAATGCCTAAGGCTAATAGCTCTTCCAAAAGAATCGTTACTTTTTGTCCATTTGGGGTTCCAAGGGAGTAAAGTTGCAATGCGTGCTCGCCTTCCGGGCGCTCTTTGTTATATCTAGCACCAGATTCTGGACTGTTTATATTCGCCCATTTATTGCCACCACTAGTATCGTTTACCCAAACTTTTGGTGGTATGTATTCATTTTCCATCGTATTTCCTTCTCTGAGAACCAATAACTTCTCGCTGAAACTGCATTTTAAGGTTGCTTGAGTATATATCTGGTCATTTTTCCCAGATAAAAGTCTTTTGCTCTTTTTAATTTTGACCGTGGATTTTCAGCGAAGCTATTTTCTGAGTTTTAAAAAGATGAATTATGGTAAAGTTCCCCTCCGTTAATTTTGTGAAACCATCATGTTCAACTCACTTTTCAACATGTTCCCCGTTGGGGTTCGCTTTATGATTCTTTCTGCTCTTGGCTTTGCCTTAATGTCGGCTTGTGTAAAATACGTCGGTAATTATGGCATTCCGGTATTCGAGATCGTCGCGGCCAGAGCCTTGGTATCTCTTGTGATAAGTTACGTAGACGTTAAGCGAAAGCGCCTATCCATTTGGGGCAATAACAAACGCCTTCTGGTTGCACGAGGGGCTGTAGGAACCATGGCGCTTATGTGCGTGTACTATGCCGTTACTTCTTTACCTCTGGCTGAAGCTACGATTTTGCAATATATTCATCCTGTATTTACGGCACTTCTCGCGGTATTGTTCCTCAAAGAGCGTATCCAGTTTTCTACCATCATATGCATTGTACTTTGCCTTTTAGGCATATTTACCATGGTACAACCAACGATATCAGCACAAGCAACATCAACGCTGCCACTGGTCAGTGTTATGGTGGCGATATTAGGCGCCTTTGGTAGTGCAGTCGCGTATGTGATTGTTCGAAAACTTAGCCAAACGGAAGACCCCTCAGTAATTATCTTCTATTTCCCACTTATTGCTCTGCCTGTATCTCTTGTCCTAATTGCAGATGATTTCATTTGGCCCAACCTATATCTCACAGGACTACTTGTTCTGATCGGAATTTTTACTCAGGTAGGGCAGATAGGTTTAACCAAAGCCATGCAAACACAAGCGGCTGGCAAAGCATCAGCCTACTCTTATGTTCAAATCCTCTTTTCTATGTTGCTCGGGGTTTTCATTTTTAATGAAGTTCCGTCAGGCTGGACTTATCTCGGAGGTGCACTCATTGTTACCGGGGCACTGATTAACCTCTTCGGGCACAAATTCAAAATACTGCAACGGGCGTAAAAATAGGAAAGAACTATGGGTTTGCTTCTTTTTATCACTATTAACAATGTGATAAACCGTTCAAACCCATAGATTTATATTGGACTTAGGCGAATTCTTTTTCCAGATAAGCCACGATATCGGAAGACTCATACATCCACGTGGTTTTCCCTTCTTTTTCAATACGTAAACATGGCACTTTAATAGCACCACCGTTGGTTAACAAATCATTTCTATGAGTTAAATCATTCTTAGCATCCCGAAGAACAATGTTAACTGATTGGCGTTTCATTGCACGGCGAACTTTAACGCAAAATGGGCAAGCTTCAAATTGATACAGTGCCATCGAACTGGCTTTTCTATCGACATCTTGCTGTAGTGTTGAGGGGCGTTTTATACCTTTAGGGGCAAAAATAAAATTCAAAGTCAAAATGACTTTTCCTAAAAACCAACGAACAAACTTCATAACTTCTCTTTGTGACTGGGTTTAAATTTACAACAGTGTAACAGCGTTAACGATGCGGCAACAGTTCTGAATCATCGTGACGATTTTACCTTGCTAAAAAAGATCCCGTACTCATGTCATCACCCTTAAACCAAAACCAATCATATCTGCCAACCTTGTATCAATTAGTTGGGGGCATTTTCTGCATTATAACGCCCTAGGTAAATTATTACTCCTACGTATGCTTATGGTGTGCTTTTTTATCGAGTTGATATTTTTCCAATAATATAGTTACTGCATTGATTAAACTGAGAGAACGCACTGAGCTCTTCTTCTAGCGCAGTTAAAAACACCTCTTTAGTACGCAATGAAGGCTCTATGACCAAGTGAATTACATTGAGTGTCGAGGTCTGTTTGTCAACCTTACAATCTGCCCGTGCGACCAGAGTTCCCTCCCAAAGAATTGGCAGGCAAAAATAACCAAACTGACGCTTTGCAGCAGGAACATAGCACTCAAGCAGGTAGTCAAAATTAAAAATCGAACTGGCTCGTTTACGTTGTATAAGCAGGTTATCAAACGGCGACAGAAGTTTAGCCTGCCTCCTGTTTAATCGTTTATTGAGTAAAGTGAGAGCGTCACAACAAGCATAATACGTCAACCCAATGATCATTACTTTCTCTATCTCGCCCCTTTCACACAGTTCATTTAAGGTTTGATTAACCTGATTTTTCACCCCTTTCAATAGATACGTAATTTCTGCTAGGTTGCCAAACCCATGGGCTCTTATATAGCTTAATACCAAAAAGTGTCCATGCTCTTGCTCAGTCGGCATTGAAACGTCCAAGCCGTCTGGTAGTACTCGTTCGGTTAAATCATATACCTTATGAAAGTTTTTGCGCTCAGGGATCATCAAATCCCCCTGCATATATAGCGTCTCCAAGGCTCGTTTGGTCGGCTTACTGCCCCAACCATTGCTTTTGTGGCTATCAGATACAAAATCTTTCGCCATCAAGGGGCCAGTATCTTCAATCCGCTTGAGAACCTCTCGCATCAGTTTATGGTCTTTTTGATACCAGTGATTTTGTTGGTTCGATTTAATCGCTGCTTTACGAGGTAAGCTGAAACGAAAATCTCTCATTGGCAAATAGGCAGCTGCATGTGACCAATATTCATATATCTTTTTTTCAGCGACCATCTGTTCAAGATGATCAACTTTGTAATTAGGGTTACGATTCCAAAGTGTATGATGATGAGCTCGCTGGATTACTGAAATGGTGTCTATCTGTACGTACCCTAAGCGTTCAAATACATCTAGGTTTTTTGAATAGCCATTACCTTGAGATGACTTTACAGGGAGGCCTTGTGAGAGCAATGCCAGCTTTCTTGCTTGGGATATAGATAGTGATTCGAGCATGTCTTATGGATTCTCTGACGCGATGTCTTTATTAATGGGTACTCTATACCCAAGTTACCTCAATAAACAGGATTCAGAGCGACAAAAACTAAAAAGCCAGTATTACAATACTGGCTTCATAAAGCTGGTTAACTGAATTTGATTAAACTAATTTCATCTCTTGGATGATATCCGAAGCAATCTCTGGTTTTGTACTCGTTGGCTTGGCATGAAGGTCCGCTTTTAGTTGCCCTTTTCGGTTACGCAGGCCAGTTTCTAGTTTCTTCAATGCGGATGATATAGCTGGGTACATGACCCCGTCAGTAGATTTTGCAGAAACCCGAACACCTTCATAATTAGTGAATATTTCCACTTCGTGTTGTCCGTGTTCTTTTGTGATAATAATGTCGCAACTGATGAGTTGTGGAAAGTGAGAGGATACTTTCTCAAATTTACTTTCGATTTCTTTGCGTGAGTCGTCATTAATGGATACGTGATGTGTTTGAACGTTTACTTTCATATAATTATACCTTTTCAATCACTGTGTCATTTAAACCTATCAAACTCAGTGTACTTTCACCAAGTACAGATGTTCACATGTGTGATTGAGTTCCGTGTTATCAAATAATCTTGCTTCTAGTCCTTGAAAAAACCAACAGGGATATAGTGTGCAAGATCCGGCGTATTTGTCGTAGCGTTTCTATGACAATTAATACGTAAATATCTGACAGGTACTCAAAGTATAGGAAATATAATCAAACTCATCTCAACTTCTAAAAAATTAGCCTCTTTTTCGTCCTGTATCGCCGTTTATCCCTTACTTATTCCAGTAAGACTCTAGCAACCAAGCCTCTATCGCTTTCTCATTCAGAGGACGGGAAAAGAAATAACCCTGGGCATATTTACACCCTTTCAGCACCAGCAACTCAGCTTGTTCGGCATCTTCAATACCTTCTGCTACTACAGAAATTCCCAAACTTTTTGCCATCGCTAAAGTCGCCTCAACCAATCTCACGCTTTTAGGATCTGTCGCTAAATCATCAATAAATTCTTTATCTATTTTAAGAATATCAAAGGGGTAATGACGGATATAACTCAAAGACGAATATCCTGTACCAAAATCATCCATCGCTATTTTGATTCCACCAGCACATAATTCCTGAATAACGAGGTCACTTTTTTCTTTATTATCAATCAATACACTTTCAGTGATCTCCAGTGTCAGGCTGTTGGGTGGTAATTGAAGTTCAGTCAAAATATTTAATACTCGTGAGGCAAATTGAGGATCGTGAAACTGCTTTGGAGATACGTTGACGGCAATCATATAATCTTGGTTATGACGCTTACGAAGGCGAGCACACGTTTCCAGAGACCGCTTTAATACATAATCACCCAACTCCAAAATCATGCCGTTTTGCTCTGCAAGCTCGATAAATTCGTAGGGAGGTACAACGCCCAATGCTGGGTTCGTCCAGCGAGCAAGCGCTTCAAACTTGTGCGGAAAACCAGTGCTCAAATCGACGATAGGCTGAAAAGCAACACTTATCTCACCCCGTTCAATTGCTCCTTGGAAATTTTCTTCAAGCGTCATTTTACGCAAGGTTCTTTCATTCATATCGCTCGAAGAAAAACTGAAACTATTTCTGGCTGTATCTTTTGCTTCACGTTTGGCTATTGATGCATTTCTAAGTAGCTCATTTACCTGTTGACCATCTTCATCATAACAGGCAATACCTATGCTCATGGTTAGGGTAACGTCTCTCCCCTCAAACCAGAATGGCTCCTTCATTGTATTTAATATGTGAGAACAAACCGTTTCAGCGTCGTGCTCATCATGGGTAACTTGGGTTACGATTACGAACTCATCCCCTCCAAACCGACATATAAAATCTGAAGACCTCATTTCTGATTTCAATCTTATGGATACCAGCTTTAACAATTGGTCTCCACCGGACAGACCAAATCTATCGTTATGTTTTTTAAAGTCATCCAAGTCGAGAAACAGAATGGCAAACTTAGACTCGGAAGATTCTTTGGCAATACGAATTTTCTGTTCTAGCTCCCCAAACAACCCTGACTGGTTTGGCAACCCAGTGAGACTATCTGTAAGCGAAGCTTCAACCAACTGCTCAGACTTATATTTCACTTTATTACTAAGTCTTATGTTGCGGAAACTAATTATAGAAGTGATGACCGTTACCGTTGAAAAAGCAATAGCAAGAAGAATGACAAAAAAGTAGAGATAGTTATTAAGTAGCTTGATCTGTTTTTTGGCGATTGAGTCAGGAAAAATGACACCGATATGCCATTCATGACCGGATAGCCCGGTGACAACCAAAGTAGAGCTTTCTGAACCAAGAACTCTGGGATCGAGCTGAACAAAACCATTATCTGAACGATTAACAACCTCGACAAGAGGTGCCAATGATGAATCTAATTTCGCCACATCTTCTATACGCAGCATAAGAAGATTAAAGTCACGAAATAATGAGGTGGCTACAAATTGCTCATGGCTATCTACAATAAAGCTAATGATGCCTGTCTGCTGTTTAATTTCAGCCAGTCGCCGATTAATATCAGTGAGCTCTACATCTATTGTTGCGACTCCCCAAAATTGGCCATCACGATCAATTCTGACAGAACAGGTCACCATTGGGACTTTAGAGTAAGGATCAACATAAGCATTTGACCAGATACATTTGTTCGGTGAAGCATTCTTAGAACTTTGATACCAGGATTCGTTTTGATAATCCGAACTTTGAGGTGAATTGTAGCCGTCATCAAGCTGATACTGACCGTCGCCTGTGTTTACCCAAAACAGTGACGCTTTTTTCTCATCAGCGAGTAATTTATACGGTTCTGGCCAGATTCCACCGCCAGCGATGTCAATACTATTTTCTATCAAAGCACCAGCGTTACTGATAAAGCTACTTCTATTAAGCGGAAGACTAGAAGCAATAACAGCGAGATTTTGGGTTAGAGCCGCTTGCTCTGAAAACTTAATTGTCAGCTCTTTTTCTATAACCTGAGCCTGTAATTTCGCCTTACTGACAGCATCTTTAAGCACAACTGGCGCTACTACATAATGAGCAATGAAAAACAGTGCGCTCATCGAGGTAATAAGTACTACCATCGCTCTCCAGAAGAATTTCATCCTTCTTTTCAACATACCGCTCCAATTATAATATGAATAGCCACCGAACTAATGGATACATATTACCCTCCTTTTATCGAATAGCTATGCAAAATAGTGATAGTTTACTTTTATGAAGTAGGTTTTCTATGATTTATAGAAAAACATTAAGAAAATAGGAACAAGATTAAAGGCAAAGTGCTTGCCCAACTCTTCTTACTGAAAAATAACTACGCCTTCAATCCTCTATATCTTTTTATAAGATCTCAGGTTTGTTAGCAAGCAACTCAGTTAAGACCTGCTTGTAGGCTTCGACAGGTTGAGCGCCTGTCATGGCCTCGGACATGTTAAAAACAACCGTCGGCACAGAGCGGATACCAAGGTTACGCCAGTGCTCTTGTTCCTGATTCAATGATGCTAGAGCACGTTGATCGCTGAGGTAATTCATCGCATCGTCCCCATTCAGACCGACACTTTCAGCCGCGTCTCTCAGCACAGCGGCGTCAGACACATCCTCACGCTGACCAAAAAAGGCACTAAATAACACCATATTTAGCTCTGTCTGTTTTCCAAACGATTTGGCGTATTGCAAAAGCAGGTGCGCATCTTTGGTATTAACCATTTTCATCTCATCAAAATAATCAAAACTGAATCCCACTTCCCTGCCCAGGTTAGTCAGGTTGAGTCTGGCTCTTACACTGTCTTCCTGTGTTGTACCGTATTTTTGGGCCAGATGTTGACGAAGGTTCTCGCCGTCTGCCGACATATGAGGGTTTAACTCAAACGGGTGCCATTCAATATCGATCCTGTCCCGGACACCTAATTCCTCAATGGCTTTTTCCAGTCGTTTATAGCCAATAACACACCATGGACATACAACATCCGAGACTACATCAAGCTTAATCTTTGAACTCATAACCAACCTCTCTGGGATATCTCTATTTAGGGATTGTTTAACTTATAGGTATATTATGGTAACCTTTATATATTAATCAACCAGTATACTTTTAGTAACCACGTATACTTGTAACCTGGAAGGGTCTATGGAAAGCGAAGTCGTTCTAGATAAGAAAGGCCGCAAATCAGTATTAAATGTTTGTGCTGAGCCTTGTGCAATAGAAAAAGGAATGCGCCTTATTGGCGGAAAGTGGAAAGGTTCCATTGTTTACCATCTAAAAGACGGCCCGGTACGGTTTAACGACTTGGCACGTATGTTAGGTGGCGCGAGCAAAAAGATGATAGACCAACGATTGAAAGAGTTAGAAGCTGAAAACATGGTAATCCGAAAAGTGATCAGTGACCGACCTATTGCAGTCAGTTACGAGCTGACAGAGTTTGGGCGCTCTGCACTGAATATTCTGGATCAGCTACGGATTTGGTCAGAAGCGCATAATATTGAACTGCGTAAGTAGCCTTAGCCGGCAAAAATCATCGGTTTAAAATTGGAGCCATGACCTTGTTAAGAACATTCACCCAATAAGGGCAAAACTGGCTTCCACTGGCGTGGTTAATTTCATGCAACGCGTGTTGAATAGGTCGTTTTCTATGCACCTGTTGAGCCCGTTCATGAGTCATCGCTTCAATGGCATCAACTAACGCCAATATCTTTGCACCATGGGATATCTGCTCGCCAGTCAAACCATTAGGATATCCCTGACCATCAACACGTTCGTGATGCTCATGGATATATCGTTTTGCCTCTGACCAATGCGGCATTTCCGACAAAAAACTCACACTGCGCAGAACATGCCCCCTGAGGCGAGCAATTTCAGGTTCCAACAATGATGTTTTCTGCCGCAATAGTGCCAATGGTAATATAGACATTCCGATGTCATGCAGATAAACAGCGGCTCTGAGTTGCTGTTCATCCACCAATTTTCCGGCAAATTGATTCAGCAACAACGCCAGCTTCAATTGACGGCTGCTGCGCCCCTGCCAATTATCCATCCTGTCCTCGACTGGCTTCATTATATTGTGGAAAAAGACTAAGTCAGGCTCCACTTCCTTAGCCCAGTCAATTCTCAACTCACTGACCTGCTCAGCAAAAAGCGTACTGTCGTTTTCGGGCGCCAAAGAAGGCTCTAGGATAGTTAAGGCTTTCGTCAGTAACCTTGCATGCTCTTCAATATTATCGGGCTTCACTTTGGCTATCGACAGTGTCGCTCGCTCATACATAACGGAATCGTATTCCGCATTGCCAAGATTTGCACAGTCATCGACAAAGGCCTTTACATGTTCCAGGATGGTAAGCAGAAGATCAGAAAGCAAGCTGTCATGTTGAATAAAGCCTTCCCTCATCATTGCCAGAATGTCTTCGATTGCCCGTAACAAAGGTAATAGTGGCGTCAATTGCGCAATGCCTATGTCACCTTTAATGGTATGAACAGAACGAAACAGCTTATCAACCAATTGTCGGTCATTTGGATCATGGCCCAGCAAAACGAGTGTGGCGGCACTCTCTTCACAAAGAAAGTTGACTTCTTCAACGACGTCGGCCATCAAATCATCTTCTAAAATCACGGGAGTAAACGTTTTCATCTTAATCGCTCATGCATAGTCATTTATCTTAAGCTAGGCCTCTATAATTAACGGCGTATATTTTCAATTTGAAATATCATACCCAAGCAAACTGACAATAGAACTGCTTAGGATCTAAGTATAAACAAATAGTTGTCGAATACCTGTTTTTTAAGCGCTGATTACTACTAAACAAAAAATGCGATGATATAGATCAGAGTACTTGTTTCTAATAGATAAGTAGGTAGAATCAGCGAAAATTTCAAACCTAGTATAACCATGCCTAAACTCGATCTGCATCGTCGTGACTACGTTTCTATCCTCGGTGGCGGTATTACGGCAGACGAGCTACAGCGAACATTGTCTCCCCATTTTGAACCGACTAAAAACAAGCTTACCCCAAGCCCGTACCTGACAGAAAAGAACATTGAACGACGCTGGAAAGTACTTGAGAAACCAGCATTAAGGGACGAGCTGTTAGACGACCATACCCGAATACAGGCAGATGTTTATCAAAAGAACATCGAACACTTTATCGGTACAGTTAAAGTACCGGTAGGTCTGGCAGGCCCTTTACGTGTTAATGGTCTGTTTGCCAAAGATGATTTCCTAGTACCTCTCGCTACCACCGAAGCGGCTTTGGTCGCCTCGTATAATCGTGGGGCAAAACTGCTCACTGCATCCGGCGGTGTGAGTGCTATGCTGCTAAATGAAGGGGTAACAAGAACTCCAGGATTTGCGTTTTACGGCTTAGCAGAGGCTGGACAGTTTGTCGCTTGGGCCGTGACTCAATACGACCTATTCAAACAAATCGCAGAGTCTACAACCTCACATGGCAAACTTACTGACATCAGTATTAATATTGAAGGCAATCATGTTTATTTAGTTTTTGAGTTTTTGACTGGAGATGCCGCTGGTCAAAATATGGTCACTATCGCGACAAATGCAGTATTTGAATACATTCAGGAAAATACCCCTGTTAAACCTGAATACGCATTTTTAGATGGAAACCTTTCCGGAGATAAAAAAGCCAATAGCCAGACGTTACGTAGCGTGCGAGGAAAAAAAGTCACTGCTGAAGCGCATATTCCAGCAGAGCTAATTGAAAAGTATCTGCATACGACACCAGAAAAAATGATGCAGTTTGGCCAAATGACCACGGTTGGTGGTGCGTTAAGCGGCACCATAGGTATCAACGCCCATTATGCTAATGCGCTGGCTGCATTGTATATTGCTTGTGGACAAGATGCCGCTTGCGTGGCTGAGTCGGCCATCGGAATGACGCGCATGGAAGTGGATCGTGATGGCGGATTATATGCCAGTGTCACATTACCCAACCTAATGGTTGGTACCGTGGGCGGCGGTACCGGGTTACCCAGTCAAAAAGCATGTTTAGACATTATGGGCTTGCACGGAAACGGCAAATCACAAGCTTTAGCCGAAGTCTGTGCTGCACTATGTTTGGCTGGTGAATTGTCTATCGTTGGCGCGTTCTGTGCTGGTCATTTTTCCCGCGCTCATCACAAATTAGCGCGGTAACACTAAATCCTGCTTCTTGATATATATTATTTAACTCTATAATAACCGCGTGAATGTATAATTTATGTTCATATGAATTTATTCGAAATAAGTTCCATCACTATTGATAAAGAACGTAACAGCAATAGTCCGATTTTAATCTATAATCAAACGATTAGACGATTTAAATAATACGATTTAAATAATACGATTTTGCACTGTTTAAGCTCGTTTCACCATATCAAGGTAGCTTATGTTTTCGGTTAACACCAGTAACTCCAAAAGAGGATTATTGATTACCATCATCGCGGTGTTACTACTGTCGGGTTTTCTTTTCACCAATGCAGTGGGCTTCCATTATTTAAAACACAGCCTAGAAAGGTCTATTATCGAATCAGAGCTTCCCCGAGCGAGCACAGAAGCCTATTCTGAAATCACCTTCAATATTCTTCCTGCTATTGTCGCCTCATCTATGCTCGCCAACGATCGATACATTCAACAATGGTTGCTCAATGGTGAGTCCGATTCTCAAGAGCTGACACAGTACCTTGCTAAAATTAAGCAGAACAATAACGCACTAATCAGCTTTTTAGTTTCTGAGCAATCTCAGCAATACTACAACTCTGAAGGGATTAAGGTTTTTGAATCCAGAGACGACCCACAGGCAAGCTGGTATTTTGATTTTATAGAAGGTAACGAGACTTATGAACTCAATGTAGGTGCCAATATTGATACAGGCGAAACACCGACCGTTTTTATTAATTATAAAGTGCAATACCACGGTAAAAACATAGGTGTCGTTGGCTTAGGGTTAGAGCTTAGCGTCATCAACAATATTCTGGAAAGATATAAAGAAAACTATAAGCAGAATATCTACTTTATCAATATGAATAGGGAGATAGTGTCTCGATCTGTGGGTTCAGATTTAACCACCGCTACCATGTCTGATATACCCAACCTTACCAATACCCTTATTGGCAACAAGAAAAATACGACATCGTTTTTTGAATACGAAAATAAACAAGGCCACTTTTTACTCAATTTACGTTATATACCGGAGATGAACTGGTGGATGCTTATCGAACAAAAAGAACGCACCTTGAATAAAGTGAGCAACATTTTATATGCCAATATGTTTATTGGGCTCGCAACTGTTTTTGTTACCCTTATTATCGTGTCGTGGGTGGTTAACTACTTCCATAAAAAATTAGAAATATTGGCCACCACAGACCGTTTAACTAGGCTGCATAACAGGCAAGCTTTTGAAGATAATGCAACACAATCATTAATGCAAAGTAACCGAACTATGGTTCCTATTTCAGTATTGCTTATCGACGTGGACCGATTTAAAGATATTAATGATCAGTATGGTCACCTGATTGGCGACAAGGCCTTAAAAGAAATCTCTTCAATCATTGCAGCTTCAACTCGTAAAACCGACTACGTTGCTCGTTGGGGTGGAGAGGAGTTTGTTGTTTTGGCTCACAACAGCTCTCTTGAGAATGCCAAAGTTCTTGCCGAAAAAATTCGCCTTCATATAGAAAGCGGGACTGACTTTACTAAGCAGATAACCGTCAGCATTGGTATAACACAAGCCGCTGAAGGAGACTTGTTAGACGACGTCATCGGCAGAGCCGATATTGCACTCTATAAAGCCAAAGAAGATGGCCGAAATTGCATAAGAACAAAGCAAGCTTCCGGCTAAACTTTACGATATAGTCCAATAATGCAACCGTTCACATCCTCATCCCACCATCGACTTCCAATACTCTGCCAGTAAAATAGTCATTTTCAAGAATATATATAGCCGCATGAGCAATTTCATTAGGCGCACCAATCCGTCCTAAAGGGATCATTTTTTTTAAACGGTCAACGGCATCGGATTTAATTTGATCCGCCATTGCGGTTTGAATCACACCCGGTGCAATGGCGGCTGCACGAATCCCATAACGAGCTAATTCCTTCGCCCAACAGGTTGCCATCGTTGCCACTGCTGCCTTTGATGCTGCGTAATTGGTCTGGCCTATATTGCCTGCGCGAGCTACGCTGGAGATATTAATAATTACTCCTTTTCGTTTGGTTAAAATCATTTTGGTGGCCGCTTCTCTACCGCATAAAAATGATCCTGTAACATTAACGTTTATAACAGCGTTAAATTGAGCCAAAGACATCTTGGTCATGTCGCCGTCTTTCACTTTCACCAACAACCCATCACGCAATATGCCTGCGTTATTTATCAGCCCATCAAGCTGCCCAAAGTCATCAACGATACTATTAAACGTTTGTTCTACATTCTTTTCATCAGTAACATCAACTTTATAAATCATTGCCTTAACATGGTAAGAGCTACATTGATTTTGAGTCTGTCGCAATGTGTCTTCATTCACATCCAACAACGCCAGGTCGGCACCCGATTGCGCCAATGTTACCGCCATCATTTGCCCCAACCCTTGTCCTGCTCCGGTTATGGCTATTACACTATTATTAAGATTCATACGCCCTTCCCTTACCCATTTTTCGCCTAGGGTTACGACTTAGAATAAAACTTAAATAAGCTGGAAAAGTCCATCTCCTCATTACCGTTTGCGTTATGAAAAGCGTATAAATTCCGAGCTAATGTTCCCATTGGGATTGACGATTGGCTTTGGATCGCCGCATCCATACCTAAACCAAGATCTTTTAGCATTAATTTACTCATAAATCCGGGCTGATATTGATTACTGGCAGGGGATTTTTCCATCACTCCCGGGCATGGGTTGTATAATTCTAATGCCCAATTTCGTCCGGAGCTTTGTAACATAATGTCGGAAAGCACTTTAGGATCCAGACCATTATCAATACCGAGATTAAGCGCCTCACAAGTTCCCGACATCAAAATACCTAACATAAGGTTATTGCAGATTTTTGCCATCTGCCCATCCCCGGCATTACCAGCATGAAACACATTTTTCCCTACATGCTGTAAAATAGTCTGGGCCTTATTGAAGGCATCATCGGTACCACCAACAATGAAAGTTAATGTAGCCGCTTTTGCTCCTGCAACACCCCCAGATACTGGTGCGTCTACAAACTGTAAACCTCTTTTTTCCGCTTCATTTGCAACTATTCGCGCAGAATCTGGGTCAATGGTCGATGAGTCTATTAAAAACGTGCCCTGACTAACCAATTTAACGAGTCCCACACCACCATGATGATCGCCAAGGTAGACTGCCCGTACATGAGTACCCGCAGGCAACATAGTAATAACGATACTCGCGCCATTAACAACCTCTTCTAACGAAGCTGCTACCACAGCGCCCAAAGGCTGCAATTTTTTTGTTGCTGATTCATTTAAATCAAATACTTTTACCGTAAAACCTGCAGCTAACAAGTTTTCCGCCATAGGACCACCCATGTTACCCAGCCCAATAAATGCAATGGTGTTCATGAAACGCCTCCTCATTGAGGTTAATTGAAGTAAGTCAGACTTTTAGTTGATCAATGTGTTATTTCCCCAAATCAGCCAAAGGGTGCCTGCCTTCAGGCCACAGCGAAGTAAATAAAGTATCGATTAGTTCGGTATCCACTTGGTTTATCGCCTTAAACATCCAGTCAGGCTCACCACTTTTGTCAATTAATCGAGCACGTACCCCTTCCTGAAATTCACCCAATAACCCGCTGCGTACAGATAAGTTCAGCTCTAACTTGAAACAATCCACCAGAGAGAGTGTGTGGTATTGTGTTAATTGCCGATAACATATGTGTGCCGTGATTGGGCTGCCAGCTATAAATGTGCGTTTCGCTCTGCTTAACCACTTATCTTCGGTCTCAGTACTCTTATCATTAATGGCGAGGATATTCTCACTAATGGCATCTAAATCTTCTCCAGCACAAGCATTTTGTATCTGAGTAAAATAGGGCATTAAGTGGCTTTCCGGCTTATGACCCTGTGCCAAAAGGGATACGCTACCAAGTAACTCGTCAACCAATGCGTAATGATCATCGACACTGCCCCAGGACGTCGTTTGAAGCTGTTCAAGTAAAGCTCCTCTGTGCTCTGACAGAAGCAAATAATCCGCAAGATGAATATCAATGGCATCGCTGGCATTCACTAAAGCCCCCGTTAACCCCAAGAACAAGCCAATACCATCATCCAATCGGTTCAAAAACCAAGTTCCACCAACATCAGGATACAATCCAATACTTATTTCAGGCATTGCCAGCCTAGATTTTGGCGTGACCACCTTGTGACTCGCCCCCATATAGAGCCCAACACCACCGCCCATAACGATGCCATCGCCCCAGCCTATAATAGGCTTGCAATAGGTATGAATAAGATAATCGCATTGGTATTCCAGGGTAAAATATGAGGTACAGAAATCCTGAGCGCCGGCTTTAGATTCATCACGCATGACATTATGCATAGTGCGCACATCCCCCCCAGCACAAAACGCTTTATCACCGGCACCGTCCAAAAACACACTGACTATCAGGTCGTCATCCTGCCACTTAATTAGCATGTCATTCAACTGCGTTAACATGTCAAATGTCAGTGCATTTAAAGACGGGGTATTGTCTAGGATCGCGACACCAATTTTATATCCATTTTCCCGACATTTCAGCTCTTCGAATATCACTCCACCTGTCATGCTGACTCCTATATATCCTTCGCCTTGCTACTTGGGTTCTTTGCCTGCAATGGGATCAGCTGGCGATTGTATTTGGTTTAACTGCCATCATTGATTTTTCCAGTTTGGTTTTCGTTTCTGCAAAAATGCTTGCACCCCTTCGGCTTGATCTTCGGTATCAAACAAATTCACAAACAGCTCTCGCTCTTTAATTAAACCATGCTGTAGCGGGGCAATTCGGTTATTTTGGATCAGCGTTTTGCAGGCAGTGACAGAAGAAGGCGATTGGTTGGCAACAGATTCCGCCAGCAATACCGCAGTTTCTAAGGCCTTTCCTTGTGCAACCACTTCTTCAACAAGACGTATCTGTAGTGCGCGCTCTGCCGTCAATTGTTCACCACACAGGATGATTCTTTTTGCCCAACCTTCTCCCACTAGTGCTGTCAAATTTTGAGTACCACCTGCACATGGTAACAAGCCTACTTTCGCTTCCGGCAGCGCCATGACCACTTGCTGTTCCGCGATACGAATATCACAGGCTAAAGCAACTTCAAGGCCGCCGCCCATGGCGTAACCATTGATCGCCGCAATAGAGACACCACGAAATGAAGATAACGTTTCAAACGCCTCACTAAAGCAGCGCGCCATATTAAAAGCGGTAGTTTTGTCCCCATCGGCAAACAATTTGAGATCAGCACCTGCAGAAAAAAACTTATCGCCTTGCCCTGTGATCACCAGAGCATAAATATCTCTGTTTTGATCCAGCGAACACACTAACCGTTTAAGCTGGTTGAGACCATCAACGGTCCAAGTATTCGCTGGCGGATTACTCATGGTAATAACCGCAACATGATTACTTATTGAAAATTGAATGGGATTTTCAGCTGGCATCGACATAGTGATCATCCTTCCTAAATATTTATATGATTTCTGAACCTTCCGCCAATAACCGACGAGCGATGATTAAGCGCATTATTTCGTTAGTACCTTCCAGTATCTGATGCACGCGCACATCCCTGAAATAGCGCTCAAGCGGATACTCTTTTATGTAGCCATAGCCACCATAAAGCTGCAGTGCTTGATCGCACACAGCAAAACCGACATCGGTAGCAAAACGTTTCGCCATGGCACAATACGCAGTCGCTTCAGGGTCATGCTGATCCAGTTTGCTCGCGGCATAACGGACCAATTGCCGGGCTGCAACAAGCTCTGTCGCCATGTCGGCCAGTTTAAATTGTAGCCCCTGAAACTGGGCCAGGCTGCGGCCAAACTGCTTTCGTTCGTGCATATATTGGGTGGCTTGATTAAGAGCTTGTTGCGCGGTGCCCACCGAACAGGTAGCGATGTTAATACGACCACCATCAAGTCCTTTCATGGCAAAGGTAAACCCCTGCCCTTCCTCCCCCAATAAGTGGCTGGCAGGAATAATGACATTATCAAAAGTGATGGTTCGCGTTGGTTGGCTATTCCAACCCATTTTGGGTTCTTTCCTACCGTAAGAAATGCCTTTCGCATCCGCAGGAATGACAAACGCTGATATACCTTTAGCACCACTTTGTACCGTAGCCCCTAGGCTATCTACCGTTCTTGCCATCACGACCAGAACATCGGTTTCTCCTGCGCCCGAAATAAAGGCTTTAGAACCATTAATAATGTACTTTTGTTGGCTCTTTTGCGCTGATGTCGTCAATGCGGCCGCATCGGAACCGGCATTAGGCTCTGTCAGACAATATGACCCCAACCAGTCACCACTGATCAGTTGCGGACAATATTTTTCCTTGGCTTCATCGGTTGCAAAACTGGCAATCATCCATATCACCATATTATGAATAGTCATAAAGGCCGTTGTAGATGTGCAGCCCATGGATAATTGCTCAAAAATGATAGACGAATCCAAGCGACTTAATGCTAACCCACCCTGATCTTCCGGAGTATACAGGCTCAAAAAACCGAGCTCGCCCGCCTCTTTCAGTATCTTTTTTGGGAAGATACATTTTTCGTCCCACTCAGCCGCCATCGGACTAAGCTTGTCTAACGCAAACTGACGAGCAGTATCCGCAAAAGCACGTTGCTCTTCATTAAGTTCAAAGTCCATACAATGCTCCATTAACAAGGGGAACAGGGTTACCGGTTACCGGTTACCAGTTACCGATTACCAATTACCCTTCTCTTATTTCAACTGAATCGTCAGGTTTGGTCCGCTCGGTATGTCATCGTCAAACCAACGGGCTGTGACCGTTTTTGTTTCAGTATAAAAGCGCACCGCTTGCTTCCCATAGGCGTGCAGGTCACCATAAAAACTGCCTCTCCACCCGGTAAACGAGAAGAAGGGCAATGGCACTGGAATAGGAACGTTAATACCCACTTGGCCTACCTGAATTTCATGCTGGTATTTACGAGCTGCTCCGCCACAAGCAGTAAAAATAGATGTACCGTTTCCGTAGGGGTTGTTATTGACTAACGCAATCGCGTCTTCCAATGAGTCAACGGTTACACACATTAAAACAGGGCCAAAAATCTCCTGTTGATATATCGACATGTCAGTTGTTACACCGCTAAATAATGTAGGCCCTACCCAGTTGCCATTCGGGTAACCTTCCACACGACATTGGCTGCCATCCAGCTCACATATAGCCCCTTGATCTTTTCCCTGCTGAATTAAATCCAATACACGAATTTTGGCCTGTTTGCTGATCAATGGGCCGTAACCAGCTTTAGGATCATTCCAACTGCCGGGCTGAACTTTTGCCATTTCTGTTTTCAAATCAGCAATCCACTCTTCTGTTCCACCAACAAACACCGCTACTGAAATTGCCATACAGCGCTGACCAGCCGCTCCTATCGAGGCTCCGACTAAATTGTTGAGCACCTGTTCTTTGTTAGCATCGGGCATGATCACCATATGATTTTTCGCCCCGGCAAACGCCTGAACTCGCTTAAAGTGCTGGGTTGCTTGCTGGTAAATATATTTCGCAACAGGTACAGAGCCTACAAAAGAAATAGTTCGGATGTCAGGGTGAGAGAGTAGAAAATCGACTTGCTCTTTACGCCCGTGAACAATCTGTAAAACACCTTTTGGCGCACCTGCTTGTTCAAATAACTCAGCCAGACGAATTGATGTCAAAGGCACCTGTTCTGAAGGTTTTAAAACGAAAGTGTTACCGCTTGCAATAGCGATAGGAAACATCCACAAAGGGATCATTGCTGGAAAATTGAACGGGGTAATGCCACAACACACGCCTAATGGTTGGATCATGGAATAGGTATCGATATCTGAAGCAACATTTTCGACCATTTCACCCATCATATTGCTGGCAATATTGGCCGCTTGTTCAACCACTTCAATGCCCCGCCAAACATCCCCTTTCGCATCTGCTATGTTTTTTCCGGTTTCTTGAGATAACAGTGTCGCCAGTTCATCATGCTGTTCTTTCAATAAATGTTGATAGCGCAACATAAGCCTAGCTCGCTCAGGTACTGCCACCGCCTTCCACGACCGAAAAGCATTGCTGGCGCTGTGAATCGCTTCAGCCATCTCAGCTTCCGTAGCACATGGCAGAGTCGCAATTACATCATTCGTTGCAGGATTGGTCACCTCAACCCAATCCTGACTAACCGACTGACGAAACTCACCATCAATAAATAAAGGAACTGACTTATCCATCACTCACTCCTATTCACAAAATATCTAAACCAAAACTGATAAACGATCATCGGAAAACGGTGAACGGTTACCGGTCACCCGCTCCCCATAACCTGTTACCTATCACCCATAACCTTTTACCTATTACCTATCACCCATCTCATTCCGCTTTTCTCTTTTCGCCTGTCGCCTATTACCCATCCCCCATAACCTATCACCCATAACCTATCTCTTTTTGCTTTTCTCTTTTCGCCTGTAGCCCATCTCCTATCACCCATCCCTTATTGCTCCCACCTCAATTCCTATTGCCGTCGCTTCACCGCCTCCGATACAGAGTGAAGCCACTCCACGCAGCACCGTTTTATCTTCCCTACCTCTCTGAGATTGAAGTTGCCTTAAGCTATGGATCAGCGTCACCAGAATACGTGCTCCACTAGCGCCTATTGGGTGACCAAGAGCGCAGGCACCGCCTTTGACATTAACCTTGTCTACGTCCAAACCTAATTGGTGTACCGCAATCTGAGTTACAACCGCGAACGCCTCGTTGATCTCCCATAAGTCGACATCATCCACAGACCAATCTAGTGCGGACAATAGTTCTTCAATGACATAGACAGGGGCAAGTGTGAATTCGGCAGGTTTTCGTGCATGAGTGGCATGACCTTTAATAATAGCGAGGGGAGCCAAACCTTGTTGCTTTGCCATCTCCGCATCCATGAGTACAAGTGCAGCGGCGCCATCAGAAATGGCACTGGAGTTCGCCGCAGTCACACTGCCATCTTTGGCAAAGGCAGGACGAAGTCGAGGGATTTTATTTAGGTCGATTTCTTTGGGGTGCTCATCATAATCAATCCATTCCGGTTCATGCTTATGAGGTTTTCTTTGTTTATCAAGCCGCAGAACAGGCGCTATTTCATCAACAAATAACTGTTGTTTTTGTGCATTGAGTGCCCTTTGCACAGACATCGAAGCCCATGCATCCATTTGCTCTCTTGTAACTTTTAACTTATCAGCTATACCCTGCGCGTAAACTCCCATCAAGTCGCCATCATAGGCATCTTGCAGGCCATCCAAGAACATATGATCATACGTGGTATTGTGACCCATATGCATACCAGCTCTGGTACCCTTTAAGAGATAAGGCGCATTGGTCATGCTCTCCATGCCACCAGCCACCGCACCACGAATAGTGCCGGCTTTTATCAGATCATGGGCTAACATGACGGACTTCATACCAGAACCGCATACTTTATTTATGGTAGTGCAAGCCACAGAATCAGGCAGCCTGGCACCCAAAGCCGCTTGTCGCGCTGGTGCCTGACCACAACCAGCGGGAAGCACGCAGCCCATAAAAACTTCATCAATACAATTCGTTGAATTAGGTATTTCAGCTATAGCAGCGTTAATCGCAAATTGTCCTAGCTGCGGCGCAGAAAATGTTTGAAGCATGCCTTTAAAGCTGCCCAGCGGCGTACGTTTTGCTGATACAATGCAAATGGCTTTTTCCATTACTCCATCCTCATAAACGACAGAATTTTCTCACCGCATTTCGAAACCGACTTCAGGCTTACCTTGTTAAAACAGAGCTGACTATTTTTCGTACTGTGATTTCTTGACGTTTACGTAAGCATAGCACTAACATTTACGTAAACGTCAAGAAACAAGTTTTTAACACAGAAAGTCTAGCCTGATGGCAAGTTTGTCTGTTTGTTTTATTACGCCATGCTTTCCTCGTCGCCAAGCCGTTGGAGGACATTATCTAATGGAAACATTCAAAATTAGCGAGCTCGCAAAAGAGTTTGATGTGACAACTCGAAGTATTCGTTTCTATGAGGATATGGGACTCATATACCCGACCCGGCAAGGCAAAATTCGGGTTTATCAACGTAGGGACAAGATCCGATTGAAGCTGATTCTGCGGGGCAAAAGGCTTGGGTTTTCATTAGCTGAAATTCGGCAATTATTTGAACTATATGATACCAATCAATGTGATACCCAGTTACTCAAGATGCTCACTATCATTGATGAAAAACAGGCCACATTACAACGTCAACTTGACGATATTAATATCGTAATGGAAGAGCTCTATGCGGCGCGCGAACGATGCCAGCAGGCATTGAACCGCTCTGAGTCAAACTGAAAAGTGTCCATATTACGATGCGATTAATCTAAGTAAAAACAGAGCATGCAACCCCCACCGTTCACTTTGCTGCTTAGGAGATATTATGAGAAATGACTATATCCCACTTAATTTCGGACTCGGGGAAACTATTGATATGTTGCGTGAGCAGGTCAATGGATTTGCAACTGAACATATCGCCCCAATCGCTTCTGATATCGATAAAAATAATCAATTTCCTAACCATCTATGGTCACTGTTCGGTGACATGGGCTTACTAGGCGTTACCATCAGCGAAGAGTATGGTGGCGCAGATATGGGTTATCTGGCACACGTCGTTGCAATGGAAGAAATAAGCCGAGCTTCAGCCTCCGTTGCATTGAGCTACGGAGCACACTCGAATCTGTGCGTTAACCAAATTTTTCGCAACGGTACTCAAGCACAGAGAGAGAAATTCTTACCAAAACTTATCAACGGTAGTCACATTGGGGCGCTGGCCATGAGTGAAGCAAATGCCGGCTCAGATGTCATTAGCATGCAACTGAAAGCGGAACTGGTGGGTGACGTTTACATTCTCAACGGCACGAAAATGTGGATCACCAATGGCCCCGATGCTCATACCATTGTGGTTTACGCTAAAACAGACCCTAGCGCAAAATCTCATGGAATTACCGCCTTTATTATTGAACGCAGTTTCTCTGGATTCAGTCAGGCACAAAAGCTCGATAAGCTTGGCATGCGTGGTTCTAATACCTGTGAGCTCGTATTCAAAGACTGCCCGGTGCCACGTGAAAACATATTGGGCAAAGTTAACCATGGCGTTGAGGTATTAATGAGTGGTTTAGATTATGAACGAGTGGTTCTTGCTGCAGGCCCGTTAGGCATAATGCAAGCGTGTCTCGATCTCGTTATCCCTTATGTGCACGACCGAAAACAGTTCGGCCGGTCTATTGGCGAGTTTCAGCTGGTTCAGGCCAAAGTGGCCGACATGTATACCCGAATGAATGCTGCGCGCGCTTACGTCTATACCGTTGCTAGTGCATGTGACCGCGGTGAAACCACCCGTAAAGATGCCGCTGGTGTTATTTTGTACAGCGCCGAACTCGCAACTCAAATAGCATTAGATGCTATCCAATTACTCGGCGGCAATGGTTACATCAATGAATTTCCAGCAGGCCGGCTACTGCGGGATGCCAAGCTCTATGAAATTGGCGCAGGCACCTCTGAGATAAGACGCATGCTCATTGGCAGAGAACTATTCGACGAATCTCGCTAACCATTCGCCGATAAGACTCCGACTACAAACACGGTTATGGATTTACCCGCAAATCACGGATATTCAGCACACTGACAAGGAACGACATATGGCCATTCTTCAAACCAAAGCGAAGCCAAACGATCCTCATTTTATTGCTAATAAACAAGTCATGACTGAATTAATTGATAATCTTCAAGCTAACCTTAATGTCATCAGGCAAGGGGGTGGGCCTTCGGCAATGGAACATCAACGCAAGAAAGGAAAACTCTCTGCACGAGAACGCATAACTACCTTGTTAGATGATGGTGCTCACTTTCTCGAAATAGGACAGTTTGCTGCCTGGCGAGTGTATGAAGATGCCATTCCATGCGCTGGTGTCATAGTCGGTATAGGGAATATTAAAGGTATACCTTGCATGGTCATTGCCAATGATGCTTCCGTTAAAGGCGGCACTTATTTCCCTTTAACCGTCAAAAAGCACTTGCGGGCACAAGAGATTGCACAGCAGTGCCATTTACCCTGCGTATACCTTGTCGACTCTGGTGGTGCCAACCTTCCGCATCAGGCTGAGGTGTTTCCTGACCGGGATCACTTCGGTCGTATTTTTTATAACCAGGCACGCATGTCTGCCATGGGAATCCCGCAAGTTGCAGTGGTATTAGGGCTGTGCACCGCAGGAGGCGCCTATGTTCCTGCCATGGCTGATGTCTCTATCATCGTAAAAGAGCAGGGCACGATTTTTCTTGCCGGCCCTCCTCTTGTTCAAGCCGCTACCGGAGAGGTTGTAACCGCTGAAGCACTAGGGGGCGCTGATGTCCATTGTAAGAAATCAGGCGTTGCCGATTATTATGCCGAGAATGAAGTACAGGCACTTAGTATGGCACGACAAGCGATCGACAGTGCTAACCAACCTCCTATCATGCCCCCGCCAAAAAAAGCCCTGCCACCGCGTTATGACGCTGAAGAAATTTACGGCATCGTAAACCCGGATTTGCGTCACTTATTTGATGTTAGAGAAGTCATTGCCCGCATCGTTGATGACTCGGATTTTGATGAGTTTAAAACCTACTATGGCCAGACTCTCGTGTGTGGATTTGCTCAACTGCATGGTCACCCTATTGGCATAATCGGCAACAACGGCATTCTTTTTTCCGAATCAGCACAAAAAGGCGCCCACTTTATTGAGTTATGTGCAAAACGAAAAATACCTTTGCTGTTTTTACAAAATATCACCGGATTCATGGTAGGCAAAAAATACGAGTCAGAAGGTATCGCCAAACACGGGGCCAAACTTGTTATGGCTGTCGCGTGCGCTGATGTACCCAAATTTACCGTCATTATTGGCGGTTCTTATGGCGCAGGAAACTATGGAATGTGTGGACGAGCCTATAACCCTACGATGATGTGGATGTGGCCAAACGCCCGTATATCAGTGATGGGCGGTGAACAGGCTGCGGGCGTTATGTCGCAGGTAAAACGAGAGATTAAACAGAGGAAAGGCGAACTATGGTCCACAGAACAAGAGAGCAATTTCAAACAACCCATCATTGAACTGTATGAAAAACAGGGCCACCCCTATTACGCCAGCGCCCGATTATGGGACGACGGAATTATTGATCCCAAAGAGACCAGAGACCTTATTGGACATGCACTGTCTGCCTCTCTGCGAGCGCCTATACCCGACAGTCAATTTGGTATATTTCGTATGTAAGCCATTGCAAAGTCCTAATGCAAAGTCCTAATGCAAAGACCAAGGAACTCGATAAATGAAAGCAATCAGCTCAGAAAAAGTCAGTTCGAAAAAAAGCGGTGCAGAAAATAACCGGACAAAACCGAAACCAGCTAACGTCTTATGTGATATCGATAATAATGGCGTGGCAACACTCACCCTTAATAGAGCAAGCAAAAGCAATGCCTTCAATGATGACATGATTATTGTGTTAATAGATTACCTGAATCAGCTTGCAGCCAATCCTACCATTCGATGTTTACTGCTAAGAGCAAATGGTAAACATTTTTCTTCCGGCGCTGATCTGCAATGGATGCAGTCAATGATATTAAAATCCAAGAAGGAAAACCGCCATGACGCGAAACAACTGGCCGAATTGATGCACACCCTTGATTCGTTTCCTCACCCCACTATCGTGGTCGTGCAGGGCTGCGCTTTTGGTGGTGCTTTAGGGTTAATTTGTTGCTGCGATATTGCTGTCTCAATGCAGAATGCAAAATTCTGCCTTAGTGAAGTAAAACTAGGACTTATTCCCGCCACCATTGCACCATATGTCTGCCGAGCTATGGGAGTTCGTAATGCAAGACGATATATGCTTACCGCCGAACATATCGACGCCAAAACCGCGGAACGCATTGGACTTGTGCACATTGTGATCAATGAAGATGAAAACTCTGAAGATAAGCAGCTAACCCGGCTTATCAAGTCTATTTTGGCGAGCAGCCCAATGGCTCAGCAACAAGTAAAAGTACTCTGTCATACCTGTGAGAATCAGCCTATCGATAAAAAACTGACCAAACATACCAGCCACTTAATAGCTGATATTCGCGTATCGGAACAAGGGCAAGAAGGGTTAAACGCTTTTTTAGATAAACGATCTCCTTCATGGGCATCTAAAACAGAGCAAGGCAAAGGGCATTAAAAATGGAGAGCGCAACCATGCTGCCTGAAACGGTCACCATTGTAGAAGTGGGTGCACGCGATGGCTTGCAAAATGAAGCCATCGTTAGTACTGAAGCGAAAATACAGCTTATCAATCAATTATCTCTCACAGGATTAACCCACATAGAAGCCGGTTCGTTTGTATCCCCCAAGTGGGTGCCTCAAATGTCCGACTCAAGACAGGTAATGGAAAACATAACACGTCAACCAAACGTTATTTACTCTGCTTTAACACCTAACTTACAAGGTTTCGAACAAGCGGTAGATTCTGGTGCTAGCCAAGTCGCTATTTTTACCTCGTGCTCTGAAGGTTTTTGCAAAAAAAACATCAACTGCACAATCGCTGAAAGCCTAAAACGCTTCACTCCTCTGATGGCGGAAGCAAAAAAATACAACATCCCCGTTCGTGGGTATTTATCTTGTGTCATTGACTGTCCGTACGATGGTGCAACAAACCCTAGGCAAGTTGCCAGCGTAGCTAACGAATTATTCAAGTTAGGCTGTTACGAGATTTCACTTGGCGACACCATAGGCACAGGTACTCCGCTTCGGGTCGCAAAGATGTTAGAGGCCGTGCAACACCGTATTCCACCCCATCAACTTGCGGTTCATTTTCATGATACCTGGGGGCAGGCACTCGCCAATATATATCAGGCATTAACCATGGGAATTAGTGTGATCGATAGTAGCGTCGCTGGTTTGGGCGGTTGTCCCTATGCCTCTGGAGCGACTGGCAATGTCGCCACCGAAGATGTCTTGTACCTTTGTCATGGTTTAGGTATAGAGACTGGTATCAATCTGCAGGATATTACCAAAGCTGGCTGGATGATAAGCCACCTTTTAAACAAGCCACCTTCCTCGAAAGTCTCATTGGCTATTGGCGACATTGTTTTATAAACAATTTTTGGCCGCTATACCAACTTAGCGGATTCACTTTTTAGGTCTGAAAAACCTTTGCGGATGGCATCTGCCAACTCGCGTTTTATCCAATTCCCATTCGTATCAGAGGTGTGCAAATTGATATAAAATTCAGGTAAGTCGGGCAAACCCACATTTTTGTCGATAACCTCTAAACTGTTTGGCAACAAACGGGATAGGTAAGGTGCAACGGCAATATCAGCCTCTACGGTAACGAGCGTCGATTCAAGGTTTCCTTCATCACATACTGCTATCCAATCCAGGTTTTTTTTATTCAGAGCATCAATGGTAGTACCCCGAAACGCACTGGTATTTGATCCCAATGAAATCGGTAGCGGTTTTTTATAGCACGCATCGCCGTTTTGAACACCAATCCAAACCAACTGATCCGTCAACAAAATATTGGATTGTTCAGACGCGGGTTGGCGTTCTGTTGTAATAGCAATATCTATCTCGCCCTGATTCAAAGCATCCAGTAATACTGAGGTCATATTGCTCACTACGGTGATTTGAATACTTGGGTTTTCTCGATTAAAACGCCGTAAAATCGAAGGCAAAAAAGGACGTACCAGATCCAACGGGACCCCTAACTTAACCTTACCTTTCACTTCTGGGCGCATCATCGATTGCCATATTTCATCGTTCAGCGAGACAAGGCGGTATGCACGTGAAATTAATTTTTCACCTTCAGGTGTTAACTGTAATTTTCTCTGCTCACGCTCAAACAAAGTGGACTCAAACATGGCTTCAAGTCGTTTTATCTTTTGGCTAATAGCACCCTGCGTCAAATTCATGGTATTTGCCGCAGAGGTCATGCTTCCAGTCTCAGCGACTGCAATCAATGCCCGAAGCAAACTAATGTCAATATCTCTTGTCATCGCCATACTATTAGCATCGCTAATACCTTTAATAAATATAATTCGCTTTCATAATACTAATAATATTCATATAACAACAGTTACATTTATATAACGTCGTGCATCGCCATGTTTAAAAACACATTCACCCTTTACCTATCTACCGTTTTGATATGGGGTTCAACCTTTTTAGCCATCCAGTTTCAGTTAGGCACTGTCGCGGCTGAGGTCTCACTGACGTATCGTTTTTCATTGGCAGCACTTATTCTTCTTGTCTGGTGTCTGCTGAGAAAACTACCAATGACTTTTCAACTAAAAGAACATTTTTGGATGTTTTTGCAAGGTATTGCTCTATTCGGGCTAAATTACTTGCTGGTTTATTGGGCATCTTATGAGTTAAGCAGCGGTTTGATTGCCGTTATTTATTCCACTATTGTATTAATGAATATTGCCAACAGCTTTCTCTTTTTTGGTAAACGACCTAACTCATCCATCATTATCAGCGCGCTATTCGGACTTGCCGGTATCTGCATGGTGTTCTGGTCCGAAATTGAAACTTTCGGCGCAAACACTGGAAAACTGGAAGCAGTAGGTCTCGCATTAGCCAGTACTTTTGTTGCTTCAGTGGGTAGTATGATCTCGGTTCGTAACCAAAGAGCAAAACTACCAGTAGTACAAACCAACGCCTATGGTATGACATATGGCTCACTAGCACTTGTTGCTCTTATCCAAATTAAAGGCATCCCATTCAGCTACGATGCTTCATTCACTTACCTTGGGTCACTGTTCTATCTGGCCATGTTTGGCTCTGTGCTTGCCTTCGGTTGTTATTTAACTTTAGTAGGAAGGATTGGTGCCGAGAAATCCGCCTACACCATGGTTTTATTCCCTATCGTTGCGCTTGGCTTTTCGACTCTATTCGAAGGATATCAATGGTCTGTTGAATCGATGATTGGTGTAACGCTTATATTGGTTGGCAACGTTTTAAATAGCCTTTCCAGAAAACATATAGATTATCTACTTCATAAATTACGCCCAGCTTATAAATTGACGCAACAACCTGCTAGCTTTCATAAATAACCAATGATCTTTCGAGTTCACTACACCACAACGCCAGTATTAAACGTTAAAAGCCCAAACTCTCAACGAGTTGGGGCTTTTGCTTATACCAATACTATTGTGCTGAAGCTTTGCAGACCTCGCGCTGAACCGCGGCAGGAGCCGGTTCATAATGGCTCAAAGTCATACTAAAGCTGCCCTCACCTCCAGTTAATGCACGCAGTTTGCGCGAATAGTCCTGAAGTTCATTAATCGGTGATTTGGCCTTTAGTAAAGCGAAGTTATTGGGTTGCGACTCAGTTCCCTCGATCAGCCCTCTATTACCAGAAAGATCTCCAGATACATCACCAACAGACTGAATCGGGATGTGCAAATCCATCTGTACGATAGGCTCCAATACGATAGGTTCAGCATTGCTAACGGCCTCTAAAAATGCTTTTTTTCCAGCAATAACAAAAGCAATTTCTTTCGAGTCAACAGAATGATATTTACCGTCGTATACCGTAACTTCAATATCTTTGATTGGATTACCAGAAATAGCGCCTTCATCCAGAGCCTGACGAATGCCTTTTTCTACCGCAGGAATAAGTGACGTTGGAATAGACCCTCCGACAACCTTATTAACAAACTTAAAGCCAATACCTCTATCTAATGGACGAACCTTTAACTGAACCTCACCGAATTGTCCGGCTCCGCCACTTTGCTTTTTATGACGGTAGCGACCTTCTGCTGGTTTTGTAATGGTTTCAAAGTACTCGACACTTGGCTGATCTGTCTCCACGACCAGTTTGTAGACTGACTCCATTTTTTCAAGCGCCACTTTTAAATGAAACTCCCCTTGACCACTCAATAGTGTTTCATTAGTTCGGTTTCGGTGTTCTATGCGTAACGAAGGATCTTCTGTAACAATTCGGTTTAAGACTTCCGACATTTTTTGCTCATCGCCACGCTTTTTAGGCCTCACCACTAAGCTATACATAGATTGGGGAAAAGACAAAGTACGCATGTGTACATCATCTTCGTCATGGGAATCATGAATAACTGAATCGAAATAGAGATCATCAACCTTCGCCAGAACACAAAAATCACCCGCAATCGCACGATTTATTTCAATGCGCTTTTTGCCTTGTAACTGATACAAATGGCCAACTTTAAATGCTTTATTATTCTCACCAATATATAACTGACTGCCAGCATTAATTTCACCTTGGAAAACCCTGATATAAGCCAACTTGCCCATATAAGGATCAACACTCACTTTATAAACATGTGCCACGGTATGCTCTAATGTGTCGCAATCGACAGGAACTAGCTTATTGTTTTTCTCCAACAGCGGTGGATTGCCTTCAAAAGGCATAGGCATAATTTCCGCCAGTGTTTTTAACAGTAGCTCAATACCCGCACCTGTTTCTGCCGAAACAAAACAGACGGGAATAATATGCCCTGTGCGTAGAGCTTCTTCGAATGGGTCATGTAGCTGCTCTGGATTCAGTTCAGAGCCCTGCTCTAAGTAAAGCTCCATCAAGTCTTCATCGACTTCGATGACTTGATCAACCAGACTTTCATGAATACTGGTAACATCAGAAAAAATGGTTGTTGTATCGTACTCTGGTTCGAAAAAACAATCGACGACAGTGGCGCCATCTTCAGACGGAAGGTTTATCGGCAAACAGCAGTCACCAAAATGGTCAGATAATTGAGCCATCATCTCTACAATTTTGCCAGGGTTAAGATCGATTTTATTTACTACAATCATCTGGCATTTTTTTTGTTCTTTTGCGAACGCATAAAGACGATCAGATACTTGATTAAGCGGCGTATTAGAGTCTACGATCAACGCCGTAGTTTCTACCGCTGGCATGATACTAAAGGTACGCCCAAGCAGCTCAGGCTGTCCTGGTGTATCTATGTAATTCATCCGGTGTTTATTCCAAGAAAGGGCAACTGGAGTCGCTTCTATACTATGGTGGTAACGAATTGACTGATCGTCAAAATCAGTAATGGTATCGCCTTTTTCAACGCTACCAAGGTGGGTGGTTGTTCCTGATTCAAAAAGTAAACGTTCAATGAGAGTGGTTTTGCCGGTACCACTTTGGCCAACAAAGGCAATATTGCGGATTTTATTTGGCATATAATTCTCCTAAAGGTTACTGGAAGTTATGAAAACACAAAACATTTTCGGAGTTGGCGGGCTAACCGCCTACTCGTCTTCCACGTCATTTTTCGGATAGGTATATGCAAAGTTATTCCTTCAACCTTCGACAACCTTTATAGAGTGCACCTAAACACTTATAAATAATGTGATTTAATTCATAGCTATGATAAGAGAGTATAGTCAAACGACACGTAAATCGTTAAATGGTGATAACCCACTGCATCACTAAATATATGAAAAATAGGGATGATGTAAAAACGATAGCCAGACAAAGGCCTCTTTTCAGCCAGATACTGCGCAGTGAAATTTTATCCTGTTCAACGTGATCCCGGTGGTTAAACTGTAGGTTATAGACAAACAAAATTACAGCAAAGAGTAATAAAACCAAACCAAGCAGTAAGGGCAATACCTGATGATCGTGTCTAGCCACTTTAATAAACAAAACAGCCCCGCCGATTAAAACCAACAAGGTCCGTAACCAAGCCAATGTTGTTCTCTGCGGCTGATCCGCTCGTATCGGATTAGGCGTATTCATAGCAAAATAAACATAACTACAGCGAGGGAAATCAGTAGCGTTATCGCACTGATGATTTTCAAAAAACTGGTATAACGCATTGGCACATTATTTCTCATCGATTTTTCATTGTCAGCCCACCGACGATAGGCAAATATCGCCAACAATCCCGAACTTAAGCAAAGAAAAGCAGATAAACCAATACGAAGTGAAGGAATCGCAAAATCAGGCGTAAATTGATCTAGGCCTATGGCCCCCGCCAATAGCGCCAACGAGGTGCGAATCCACGCCAAATATGTTCTTTCATTAGCTAATGAAAATCGATAGTCTGGGTTATTTCCTTCTTTTCTCCATGAAGACATAAATGAGCTCTGGTCGTTAAATAATTCAGCTATTTTAGATCTATAATACCTTGTAAAACTAGAGATTAATGCCAACTCTTCTATTTAATCAGTGCTACACTGAGCCGTTCAATAATTTATAGGTAGTCTTTCATGATTAATTTAGCCGTCATTGGAACCAACTGGATAACAGAAAAATTTGTAGAAGCAGCAATAACTACCGAACAGTTCCAGTTAAGTGCTGTTTATTCTCGCACTATTACATCTGCTGAAAACTTTGCTAAGGCGTTTCAGGCTTCTGATTGCAACTATTATGATGACCTGACTGAGCTCGCTAACGACCCTTATGTTCAAGCGGTATACATCGCTTCTCCAAATAGTCTTCATTGCGAACAAGCTTGCTTTCTAATGAACCATGGTAAACATGTCATTTGTGAAAAACCTGTTGCATCCAATTTTGACCAAGCACAGAAAATGTACCTGACTGCCGAAGAAAACGGCGTTGTCTTATTCGAAGCATTTAAGACTGAGTTTCTGCCTAACTTCGAAGAGCTAAAGCGTAACCTTCCTAGTGTTGGAAAACTGAACAACGTTTATTTAAGTTATTGCCAGTACTCTTCCCGTTATCAAAAATACCTCAACGGTGAAAATCCAAATACATTCAACCCAGAATTTTCAAACGGTTCGGTGATGGATATTGGTTATTACTGTATTGCTGCTGCTATATCGCTGTTTGGTAAGCCTGATAATGTGCAAGCTAGCGCAAAACTGCTTGAGTCTGGTGTGGACGCTTATGGAACCGCCTTACTTACCTACGAAAATTTCATTGTAACGGTGCAGCATTCTAAGGTATCTGACGGCTATATCCCGAGTGAAATTCAGGGAGAAGAAGGTGTAATCCTGCTAGACCATTTCTCTGAGTGTACTGGCTTTACTATTCAAAATCGTAATGGCGGATATGAGTCTATCAACCTGATCCAGGATGAAAACTCCATGAGCTATGAAGCTATCGCTTTTGCAGAACAAATTCAGCAAGGGGTTATGAATCAGGCTTATGTTCAACGTTCTTTGGAAGTCTCTGAAACCATTACTGAAATAAGAAAACAGACTGGCGTAGTATTCCCTGCCGATTAATAGCAGAAACCAGTGAAGAGTGGCTTGTTCATCGTAAAATAATGGCACGTTAAAAACGTGCCTAATTGATTATCAAATAAAGGGCTTCACAACCCTTTTTTGTATTGATTGTTCACCGTCGGATGCACATGCTCAGATATTGCTGACAATGATGATTCATTTCCGTTTATTGCTGAGGTAAACAGATCCACTAACTCAGCCTCGCCCACACTCACTTTGGTCATCGTTTCAATAGGACTTAAATCCAACATAAAGTCGGTATAAAACTCTGGCAAATCAGTGATCACTTTTGTATTCAAAAAATTATGCTCAGCATACAAATTGTTATAATTGCCTTTCTTCTTATCTACGATATAAGGCTTGTCTTTCAGGCTAATAATCGCAGTATGCTTCTCACATTTTGGCAAGCAGCCTTTGTTTATGCGCATTTTTTTACAGCCAGAACTTTGCTGAAAGAAACACTGCCTGCTGGTCATTAACGTTATAGGGTGATAAATGCTGTGCAGCAGTTTGAAGCCTTCAGGTCTGACAATCTTTCGCATTTGGAACATGCTAAGTTCATTAGATATAAACGCCCCAGAGCAGTCAAACTCTTCTTGCAGACATTTTATCGCGAACGAATTGGTAACATTCAATTCCGGCCCTGCGATCCAACTTATTCCGTTCTGTTTGGCTAAAAAGCCCACGCCGGTATTGTTCGCGACCAAGCTTGTTGGCTTCACTTGTTCAAGGAACTGAGCGACTGCATTGTAGTCTTTTTCGATTAAAATAGCCGGGAACCAAGGGATTAAAAATGAATGTTCAGTGAACAGTGCAACCAACTCATCTAACGAGCGGTCCATATTGCTAGGCAGTCGGTAATAAACGGTTGCGTTACTGTGTCTAACACGGTTTATTTGTTCTGGTGATGCAATCAAAACCGTCACACCCGCAGTCTCTTCAAACGGGGTATGTGTCGCCAATGGCGGAATATCTTTAACTCCACCACTTTTTAAACTGACTATCTTGTTGGTTTTTTCTTCAGACATCAGATGTTGAGTTTTTTCCTCAACCAGCTGAATTATTTTAGTTTTCTTGTCGTATAAGTCCTGTTTCACTTTCTGTATTTCTTCAACAGAAGTGCAGCCGGTAATTGTTGTAAAGTGCTTGGCTGAATGGTCTCTCGGATTGTCGGTAAACATATCTTGATGAATATCCGCTTTCAAATATCCATTAGAGAAATCGCGATTAAATACCGTGTAAAGGTCCGTCATATCCGTCAACATTTCATCATTGTTGCAGTAAGCATCAATCTGTCTACGCCAATTATCAACTACCGTGTAAACGTAATGGGATTTTTTAATCCGCCCTTCAACTTTAAGAGAATAAACACCCGCTTCTGCTAATTCTTTTAGATCACCAAAAGCCGAGTTATCTTTCATGTTTAAGGGATATTCACTACCCACCTCAGTAGGCTTAAACTGATCTCTACAAGGTTGACTACATCGACCTCGGTTCCCAGACGCACCACTTCTTACTGAACTGATGTAACATAAACCCGAAAATCCAATACAATATGAACCATGGACAAAAACTTCCATCAGCACATTATGTTTTAAACCAAATTGGGCAAGATGCTTAATCTCATTAATATTTAACTCACGCGACAGATTTACCCGACTTACACCAAGTTGATTAAGGAAAAGGATCTGACCTTCATTGTGAGTATTGAGCTGAGTAGATCCATGAACATCTAAAGCAGGAAAATGATGCTTTAATATGTAGGCTAAACCAAGGTCCTGAACAATAACGCCATCTACCTTAGTATTTACAAGTTGACGCAACAGACGAGTAATAGCAGGAATTTCATTCTCTAAGATAATAATATTGAGCGTTAGAAATATTTTGCAATCATGTTCATGAGCAAGATGTATAACATCATTTAGGTTTTCAAGTGAGAGGTTCTCCGCACGGTTTCGCGCGTTAAATCTATCCAAACCGCAATAAACAGCATCAGCGCCAGCCACTATCGCTGCTTTAATGGATTCTAAATCGCCACCCGGTGCTAATAATTCAAATTGACTCTTATCCACGACTTACTCAATGTTATCTATGTTCACTTTCGAGGCGCGTATTCTACTGTTTACTAGCACGCTTTTCCCGCTAATTTTCCATTTTATTTTTTTGCATAGCGCAATTTTGTACAAAACAAACTATTTGCATTTATTAAAGGTGGAAAGTAGTTGAAGGGCCAGATAGAAAAATTGAACAGGAGATAAGCAAACCACATTCTTATCCTGACGATAATGGTGTGGCTCATGCTGTAGTTATATTTATGGCTAAATTAGTGCAAATACTGAAACAATCACTGCGATAGACAGTAAACAAATACGTTCAATAACACCTACACTATTGTTTTCAATCATCTCTGGTTTCATTTGAATCTTCCTCTAACAACAAAAATGTATATACATTGTAACTGCAAATGATTTACATGTCCAGATGGTTATTTAACTGACAAATAACCACACACCAACCCCCATCATTAAGGTGCCGGAGATTCGATTCATAAATCGAACATTTTTTGAGTGCCCTAACACTCGTTTCAGTCCCTTGCCTCCCGTAGCATATAGCGTCATGCAGACAAACTCTGAAATCATTATGATTGAAACCAATAAAATGAGCTGCATGGTCAAAGGCTGACTATGGTCAATAAATGGGGGTAATAGTGAAATCATAAATGCCCACCCCTTAGGGTTAGCAATTGCGGTAACAAAACCCTGCGCCACCAAATCCCAGTTTTTCCCCACTTGCATTTCAGCTGTCTCACTACTCAGTGCCAGCTTGCCTTTTGAGCGCCACATTTGCACACCAAGGTAGAAAAGATAACTGGCGCCAATCGCTTTAAATCCAACAAACAGCCACGGATAGTTCAGCATAACCGTAGCAATGCCAAGCACTGCTAGCACTGAAACCAGCGCGACACCGACCACTTCACCAGCCATCATCCAGAGAGTACGTTTATAACCAATGCTCATGCCCATCGACAGTGCCAATGTCATACACATTCCCGGCGTAATAGACACAAAGAAAAAAGTGGGAATAAATACACTTAAAAGGGCGAAGTTCATTTGTCCGAAGTCCTGTTTCTGGGTACAAAAATCAATTGGTTATAAACGCATAGATCAATATAAGAAGTCAAGATAACTATCAATTATTCTGTTTCGACACTAATTAAATGTACATTTTTAAATGGGCAATTAACCAAGAAATAGTCCATAATTACGATTGCAAAGCCAAAATTTCAATGATAACATTTCGCGTTAAATTGCTTCGTATAATCCCAATAATATGGTTTGGGAGTTTCTACCAAGACCCTTAAATTCTTGATTATGAAGTCTGTAACTTTATGGATCCTGAAATAAAGGTAGAGACTCATGAACTATATCCAACTTCCTAAAATCGATCTACATTGCCACTTAGACGGCAGCGTACGCCCTCAAACCATCATTGAACTTGCTCATCAGCAAGGTATATCACTACCCAGTGAAAACGTTGATAACATTCGAGAGTTAATGGTCGCCCCTGAGACATGTCAAAACCTTGATGAATATCTAAAGAGATTCGAGCTACCACTTTCTGTTATGCAAACAGAAGAAGGCATTGAACGTATTTCATTTGAACTATATGAAGATGCGGCAAAAGAAAATGTTAAGTATCTAGAAGTACGTTTCGGTCCCCTGCTCCACTTGCAAAAAGACCTGACACTCGACCAAATTATTGGCAGTGCCGTAAAAGGGATGAAAAGAGCCGAGCAAGCGTACGACATCAAAGGTAACTATATCCTGTCTATTTTGAGAACCATGCCTAAAGATGACATCAACACTGTCATTGATGCTGGTGCAAAATATCTGAATGATGGCGTTGTGGCCTTCGACCTTGCGGGCAGCGAACTGCCTGGCTTCTGCCATGAGTTTGTACCTTATGCTCAATACGCGATTGAAAAAGGCTACCGCGTGACCATTCACGCAGGAGAGCAAGGTGTCGGCCAGAATGTCTATGATGCTATATCACTACTGGGTGCAGAACGTGTCGGGCATGGTATTCACATTAAAGGACATAAAGACGCCTACGATCTGGTAAAAGCTAAAGCGGTTGCACTAGAAACCTGCCCTAGCAGTAATATCCAGACCAAGGCCGTTGATAGCCTTAGTAATCACCCGATTAAAGCGTTCTATAAGGATGATGTATTAATCACCATTAATACGGATAACCGAACAGTGTCTAATACGACGATGTCTGATGAAGTTCGTAAAGTCGTAGAAGAGTTTGAACTGAGTAGAAAAGAGTATTTTGAGATCTACAAAGTCAGTATAGAACACTCCTTTGCTTCTGATGCCGTTAAACAGCATCTACTGAGTTACGCTGAGTAATATTAGCTACTAACACTCAACTGAAAAAGCGCCTTAATTAAGGCGCTTTTTTATATTCTGTAAATAACCCATCACTTCCTAACAATGAAATTATTTTTTATTTCATATTAACTATTCTCTTATACGTTTATTAATCCAGAGTTAAATTTCAGTTAAACATTTAACAATATCTAGTTCCTGCGATGATAATTAACGATCTGTATCTCGCACTTGAAAAAACACAACCTTTTTATAAATATAATTGATTATTTTTGTTATAAGATGATTTTTTAAAAGGAGAATGGCATGTCTAATATTACAAGACTTGAGTGGAATAATGATTGTATTCCGCATAAATTATGGGTAGATGAATTTAAAGGAAAAACAATACTAACCTTAAAAGTCATAAAAGATATCGAACCTCAAACATTAGAACTTGAGATGGAATATAGTATCGACGAGGTGTTATCCGCTTGGAAAGGAGAAGCAGCCAGTGTTAGCGATGCATATGATGATGGACAGGTATATAGTCAGGTTAGAACACTGATGAATTTAAAAGACGGATGTGTTATTTGGTGTGTAAATCATATACTTATGCCATGCGGCAATAAAACATCAATTGATACGATAGGTTACATCCCATCAATGCATGAAAGCAAAAACTTACTTACTAAAATTAGTTGTTAAAATAACCAATTAAAATATATCTATTACAGG
This sequence comes from Vibrio sp. UBA2441, assembly GCA_002342685.1. Taxonomy (GTDB): domain Bacteria; phylum Pseudomonadota; class Gammaproteobacteria; order Enterobacterales; family Vibrionaceae; genus Vibrio. The sequence goes on along the minus strand of DDQN01000021.1, from coordinate 88,895 downwards.
AGCGCAAAAACAACCTCTTTTAAAGAGGTTGTTTTCTTAGATCATAATAAATATGACAATCACTTCAAGATAAATAAGACAATCCATATATTAAACATATACGCGCAATATAATAAGTTATTTAACTAACTCGCTTGCTGATTTTGCCAATTCGCCAATCTTGTTCCAATCCTTATTATCGATTAGTTTTTTATCGACCATCCATGTACCACCACACGCGAACACTCTATCGATAGACAGGTAGTCTTTAACATTTGAAGTATTAATTCCTCCGGTCGGCATAAGCTGTATCTGTGTATAGGGTGCCAACAGGGACTTCACCATGCTAATACCACCGGACGCTTCAGCTGGGAAAAACTTCAACGTTGTCAGTCCCATTTCAAGAGCCGCTTCTACTGCTGTGGGATTATTTACCCCGGGGATTATTTCTATCCCTATCTCCTTACACGCTTTAACAGTACTCGGATTAAAGCCCGGAGAAACAACAAATGTCGCCCCTGCATCTTTAGCGGCTTGCGCTTGCGCTCTATTTAAAACCGTCCCGGCACCGATTAACATCTCCGGCTGAGCTTCTCTTAGCAGACGAATTGCTTCGGCCGCAGCATCCGAGCGAAACGTAATCTCAGCGGCTGGCAATCCATTCTCGGCTAACGCTTTGCCAAGAGGGATAATATCTTCGGCTCTGTCCAGAGCAATAACAGGGATAATTTTTACTTTCTTAAATTGTTCTACTAAATGACTCATAACTAAAACGCTTCCTTAAATATAGGGAGGTCAACTTCCCTGGGTATAATCGCACCTTTATATTGAATTACTGTACTTGCAAGCTCATGTCCTTGTAAGGCGCACTGAAATGGTTCGCGCCCAAGTAACATGCCCAGCATATAGCCAGCATTAAATGCATCCCCTGCAGACGTAGTATCAATTACCGTCCCTACTTTTCTTGCCGGAATGAATTCGCTCTCTCCGGTAAGCAGGTTGTGATACTCACAACCTTCAGCACCACGCTTAATCACCAATTCTTTAAGGCCGGTATTTTTTAGACGCATTACCGTTTGATCAGAAGACGATTCATTCCAAAGCATGAATTCATCTTCATCTGTGACTAAGGCAATATCTGATGCCGCGTACATGAGCTCATAACTGGCTCTGGCAAACTCTTCAGATTCCCACAAATTAGCTCGATAATTAGAATCAAATACAATTTTGACCCCTGAACGGCTTAACACCAACAAGCTCTTTATTAGATGGCATCTATCGGCTTCAGGAAGAATCGCTAATGAAATACCACTTACGTAGACCATGTCATAGCTATGAAGCTGTTCAATGATATGAGGAAAGCTCGGATGCTGGACCATATAACGAGCCGCCGAGTTATTTCTCCAATACAGAAACGAACGTTCACCTTGTTTGTCCAGTTGAATAAGATAAAGTCCGGGGTTTCGCTCTTTATCGATCATGACACATTCGGTGTTAATTCCTTCCTCTTTCCATTTCGAAATCATACCTTTGCTGACGGCATCTTCCCCCATAGCTGTCATGTAATCTATATGGACATCACCTCGTGATGCTCTAGACATGTACAATGCAGTATTAAGAGAGTCTCCGCCATATTTCTGTACCATATCACCAAATAGCTCGCCATTTAGCTCAATCATACATTCCCCAATTAGGGCAATACGTTTCATTTTTCCACCTTAAGACTCAAAGTACTGCTTGGCATTGTTAAAGCTGATGTCTTTCACCATTTTACCCAGTAGTTCCATATCATTTGGTGCTTCACCGTTCTCAACCCACTCGCCAATTAGGTTACAAATAATACGTCTGAAGTATTCGTGCCGCGTATAAGAAAGGAAGCTTCGGGAATCGGTTAGCATACCTACAAATTGGCTTAATAAGCCTAGCTGTGAAAGTTGTGTCATTTGGCGAATCATGCCGTCTTTCTGATCATTGAACCACCAGCCCGATCCAAACTGTACTTTCCCGGCGATACCTCCTGACTGGAAATTACCGATCATAGTCGCTAAAACTTCATTATCTTTAGGATTCAGGCAGTAAAGAATGGTCTTAGGCAATGTATCTTTACGATCCATTGCATCGAGGAGTCGCGCCAATGGTAAAGCGATACTTCTATCACCGATCGAATCAAATCCGCAGTCCGCTCCTAAAAGTTCAAACATGCGTGTGGAATTGTTCCGTTGAGCTCCTATATGCAGCTGCATAACCCAACTACGTTGAGTGTATTGTTCTGCTAGCCAAACTTGTACTGCTGTCGAAAACTGGGCAGATTGTAGTTCTGTAATGGATTTGCCACTTAATTTATCCGTTAAGATTTTATCCAATATCACTTCGTTGGGTATATCTGCATATCGAAGCTCTTCGATACCATGGTCAGCCGCCAAGCAACCATTAGCGTTAAAATGATCCAACCGCTTTGATAACGCATCACATAGCTGACTAAAAGTACCAATATCTATATTTGCAGCTTGCGAAAGTGAAGTGATGTAGTCATTAAATCCATCCAGCTCAATCTTAAACGCTTTATCAGGACGCCAACTTGGTCGCACATCGATATCAAAATCCAAATCCTGTGCAATCTGGATATGATGCTCCAAACTGTCAATGGGGTCGTCTGTTGTACCAACCATCCGCACATTCATCTGACGCATAATACCGCGGGCAGAAAACTCAGGTCTTGCCAGCTTTTCATTGCATTCATGCCAGATTTTTTCGGCGGATTGTGGACCAAACAGCGCGCCACTAATACCAAAAGGGCTTTTTAGTTCAAGGTGAGTCCAATGATAAAGTGGATTACCTATGGTTTGAGGGACGGTTTTTGCCCACGCCATAAATTTTTCGTAATCTGAGCTGTCTTTACCAGTGATGAATTTCTCATCAATACCGGCAGAGCGCATTCCACGCCACTTATAATGATCGCCTTCTAGCCACATTTGACCAATATTATCGAATTGACGATCTTCAGCAATTTCTCGAGGGTTTAAATGGCAGTGGTAATCGTATATAGGCATCTCTTTAGCAAAATCATGATAGAGCCTGATCGCAGTAGAGTTTCCCAACAGGAAGTCTTCACATAAAAATTGTTTCATTCTTTTCTCCTTGAACTTGCTGCCTCACTGAGGCAGCAAGTTCAAATTAGTCCTATAAACTCGCTACCGAAATACGGCATCCATCAGCGGTTATCTTGTCTAATGCTTTTAAAACTTCGGTAGTAAAGGTTTGATTTTCAATTAAATCAGACCCAAATATTCCTTCCAAACTTAGTAACTCTTTCATAACTGATTCATTCGTAGAGTTGCATTCATAGACAGATTTAAACGCGTCAACCATCGGGTCGCGTACATCGATAGAGGCACCGCCATCATCTACACCACCTACGTATCTCATCCAGCCGGCGACACCCAATGCAAGAAACGAGAAGTCTGTGCCATTGTTTAAGTGATAGCGGATAGATTCCAGCATACGTTGTGGTAGTTTTTGACTCCCATCCATTGCAATTTGCCACGTTTGGTGCTTTAAGCTTGGGTTTACAAAACGTTCAATTAGCAGCTCGGCATATTTTTTCAGATCTGTACCTTCAGGCATATTAAGTGTTGGTGCCTGGTTATCCATCATCATGCGGAAAGCAGCATCTTTATAATCAGGGTTCGTCATGGTGTCGGAGATATGTTTGTATCCTCCTAAATAACCAAGATACGCAAGGAAAGAGTGACTGCCATTCAACATACGAAGTTTCATTTCTTCATAAGGAACAACGTCTTCAACAAACTCAGCACCACCCAGATTCCAGTCAGGTCGACCGCTAACAAAGTTGTCCTCAATTACCCACTGCAAAAAAGGTTCGCAAGTAATACCGCAAGGATCTTCCACGCCAAGCAATTCAGATAACGCTTGCAAGCTCTCCGGTGTCGCAGCAGGAACAATTCTGTCTACCATGGTGCAAGGGAAAGTGACTTTATCACCAATCCATTTAGCCAGCTCTGGCGAAATAACTTCAGCTAAATCCAATACAGCACGCTTAGCCAGATGACCATTTTCGGGAATATTGTCACAGGACATAACGGAGAAAGGAGCTACACCTCTCTCTTTTCGCAACCGCAGCGCCTCAACTATATAACCAAGTGCAGATATAGGCTTACTCGGATTAGCAATATCTTCAGCGATAAATTTATTTGATTTATCCAAACGGCCAGAGCCGGGTTCAATGCAATATCCTTTCTCGGTAATCGTTAAAGAAACAATGGCAATTTCCGGGTCTGCCAGTTGTTCTAGTACGGCATCGATACCATCAAATGCCGGATGCATCGATTTGCAAACAGAACCAATAACTTTCACTTCTGTATTAGTCGCACCCGTTTCACATACTGCATACAGATTATCCTGGAATTGAAGATCACTAATTAATTGCTCACCGCCAATAAGGTTGATTTCGCAATATCCCCAGTCACTTTCAGAACACCGGGCAACTCGGTCGGTAATTAAACCTTGGTGTGCTCTGTGAAATGCACCAAAACCAAGATGAGCAATGCGGGGTTTTAGCTTTGAACGATCATATTCAAAAGTACTTACAAGGTTGTTAAGTTCGCTATTTGCGATATTCTTTTTCATTTCATTTCCCTACTAAAATATTAATAACAACGACTATCACTTAATAACCAAGCAACATATTTGGAAGGAACAGACTAATTCCTGGAACAAAAGTAACCAGCATCAGTGCAACAACCAGAACAAAATAGAATGGTAGCAACGGTTTAATCACTTTATCTATTTTCACCTTACCAACAGAACAACCAATAAATAGCGCACTACCTACAGGAGGAGTACAGATACCAATACACAGGTTGAACGTCATCATGATGCCAAAGTGAACTGAATCCATTCCTAAACTTTGAGCAATCGGTAAGAAAATCGGAGTAAAGATTAGCAGTGCTGGGGTCATATCCATAAATATGCCAATAATAAGCAACAGCACGTTAATAACTAACAAAATCACTATCGGGTTATCAGAAAGCATCGCTAATGCATCACTGATCATGTACGGAATATCAGCATTGGCCATCGCCCAGGACATCCCCATGGACGCACCTATAAGCAACAGAACGATTGAAGTAGTAATTACCGACTCTAAAATAATGCTTGGAAGTTGCTTAATCGAAACTTCTCTATAAAAACCTAGCGCTAAAATGAGAGTATAAACAACAGCAATAGCGGACGCTTCTGTAGCAGTAAAGATACCACCTATAATTCCGCCCATAATCACTACGATCAGGCCTAAGCTAGGTAAAGCATCCAATGTTTTTGAAATAACCTCGGAAACACTCGGTTTTGGTGATAGTGGATAACCACGTTTCTTCGCAATGATGGCCGCGACAGTCATTAAGCTCAGCCCCATCAAAATACCAGGGATATAGCCAGCAAGGAAAAGTGCGCCAATTGACGTACCGCCAGAAATTAACGAGTAGATAATAAGTGTATTACTTGGTGGAATAAGTAATCCGGTAGGACACGAAGTAATATTTACAGCAGCAGAATAAGCAGGGTCATAACCATCCTTTTTCTGCAAAGGTGCCATAGTCCCGCCAACTGCGGCGGCTGATGCGACCGCAGAGCCCGATATCGCACCGAACATCATATTCGCTAAAATATTCACATGGGCTAAAGAACCAGGAAGTCGCCCACCAAGTACTTTGGCGAATTCGATGAGGCGAATCGCAATTCCACCCCGATTCATTATATTTCCGGCAAGAATAAAAAATGGAATCGCTAATAGCGCGAAGCTATCCAGACCAGATGCCATTTTTTGAGAAACCACAGCTATAGCGGCATCTAACGGTAAATTAAGTAAGATGGTCAGTAAGGAAGAAACACCAATTGCAAACGAAATTGGTACACCTAAAGCTAGCAAAGCGAAAAAGCTACCAAATAATACGAGAATAACCTGCCAGTCCATTATTTAGTTCCTCCCATCATAGAGTTCAGATTTGCCTTAATATCTATTAATAGATAAACAAGCATAAAAAAGCCGCTTAAAGGAATAGCAGCGTATACAAGCCCCATTTGAATGCCAATCGCGGGAGATACTTGCCCGGTAGCAAGTGTTTTCAGCATCAACGATCCGCCACCATAGATCATTATCAAGGAGGCAAAAATCAAACCTACACAGTTAATTATGAGATGTAATAAATTCTGTTTTTTTGGCTGGTTTTCCAATTTCATAGATAAGAGGTCTATCGCCAAATGACGCTTTTTCCCTAATGTATATGCAGCCCCCATCAAACCCACCCAAATAAACAGAAAACGGGCTAATTCATCGGTAAATGTGCTTGGTACTCCGAGTACATATCGGGAGAAAACCTGCCACACAACACATACCACCAAAAAGCTACTCAATGATATGCAGAATAAAGACAACGCTTTATCCAAAAAACTAATTAAACGATTCACCTTATGCTCCTAAAAAGCTTAATAACTACAATTATTCATTAACAATATGATTAATTAGTGACGATTATACATAGACACGGTGGTTAACCAAGTGACCATGATCACACATTATTGGTTAACCAATAACACCCTCAAATTCTGAGATCTGGTTCACCAATTTCAATATATTAGTTGACCAGTAATTAAATATAGACGATATTCATTCACGAACTCGATAGATAGCTAATATTGGTTAATCAATTTAGAGAATAACGGAATAAAAGGAATAAACTATGCCTACACATAAGAAAGCCTTGTCAGCAGCAATCGCATTTGCTGTGATGGCTGGGGTATCATTTTCAGCATCTGCAAAAACAGTACTAAAACTAAGCCATAACCAAGACCGCGCAACTCCGGTTCACAAATCAATGCAATTTATGGCGGACGAAGTTAAGAAAATTACTGATGGTGATTTGGTTATCCGCATCTATCCAAACGGGCAGCTAGGTTCACAGCGTGAATCTATGGAACTATTACAAAATGGTGCCCTGGACATGGCGAAGTCTAATGCTAGTGAATTAGAGTCATTTGAACCTTCTTATGGCGCATTCAACATCCCGTATATTTTTAGAGACCGAGATCATTATTACCGTTCAATGCAAGGCAAAGTAGGTCAGGACATACTTAAATCATCAAAAGACAAAGGTTTTGTTGGTTTAACCTACTTTGATGGAGGTTCTCGTAGCTTCTATTCAAACAAAGAGATTCAAACTCCGGCCGACCTTAAAGGCATGAAGATTCGTGTTCAACCGAGTCCTACAGCGGTCAAAATGGTTAAATTGTTGGGTGGCTCACCAACACCACTTGCTTATGGCGAACTATATACTGCCCTTCAACAAGGTGTTGTAGACGGTGCTGAAAACAACACGATGGCATTGACTAACGCTCGTCATGGTGAAGTTGCCAAAGTTTATAGCCTTGATGAACACACGATGATCCCAGATGTGCTGGTAATTAGTACTAACTCTTGGGACAAACTTTCTGCAACTCAACAAAAGGCACTAAAAGAAGCTGCTGATAAGTCCATGATGTTTATGAAAGATCTTTGGACTGAAACTATGGAAGTTGAGAACGCAAAAGCGAAGAAAATGGGCGTAAAATACGTCACTGTAGATAAGCAATCTTTTGTTGATGCTGTTAAGCCTATGCACGACGAAGCCAAACAAAATCCAGCCATTGGTGAATACGTAGAAAGTATCTACAAACTGGTGAAGTAATACAAAGCAAACAAGAGAGGGACTTTGCCTTCCTCTTTTGTTTTTTCAAAGAGGTAAACCAATACTTCTTTGCAAAAACAAAAGAAAAAATAATAATATAACGTACTATTTTTACATACATAATTTCGTATTGGGAAAACATCATGATCGACAGAATTCAACAAGTAAATCGGCCATATCAAGAAATTGGTCAACAACTTATAGAAAGAATTAACCAAGGACAATTCAGAATTGGTGAAAGGCTACCCGCAGAAAGAATCATTGCAGAAGAAATGAACGTTAGCCGGGCAGTCATTAGAGAAGCATTAATCATGCTAGAGCTACTCGGTTTAGTCGAAGTTCGCAAAGGATCGGGCATTTATATTATTGCACTACCAAAACAACTAAATGCAAAACAGAGTAAACAGAAAAAAGAAGAAAAAGACGATGTTGGCCCATTTGAAATGTTGCAGGCAAGACAAGTAGTCGAAAGCAGAATAGCTGAATTAGCAGCGGCTCAGGTCACTAAGAACGACATTTTAAAGCTTCGAGAGGCTCTAAACATGGAACGTAAAGAATTGCTTGGTGAATCTGCTGAATATGATGGCGACAAGATGTTCCATCAGATTATTGCTGACGCTACACAAAATAGCGTGCTTTCAGAAATTGTAACCGATATGTGGGAACGCAGACAAAAGAGCTCAATGTGGAAGCGCCTGCACGAACGAATTATTGATAAAAATTACAGAGAACAGTGGCTGGAAGATCATGAAAAAGTATTCATGTGTTTAAGAAGAAAAGATTCAAAAGGTGCAGGACAGGCAATGTGGCAGCATCTTGAAAACGTAAAAAGTACTCTGATGGAGCTTTCAGATGTCGATGACCCGGACTTTGACGGGTACCTTTTCGACACTCACTCCCTTTCAAATTCAGAGTGAATTAAAACAAAAGTTAGTTATTTTTTTGGAGGTAAGTATGGAACAGACATGGCGTTGGTATGGACCAAATGATCCTGTCACTTTAGACGACGTTCGTCAATCAGGTGCTACTGGTGTTGTCACAGCGCTACATCATATTGCAAACGGTGAGGTTTGGAGTATAGAAGAGATTCAGAAGCGCAAAACCACGATTGAAGATAAAGGATTAGTTTGGTCTGTAGTGGAAAGCGTCCCTGTTCACGAAGAAATTAAAACCCAATCGGGTGAATTTAAGAAGTGGATAAAGAATTATAAAGAGTCGCTGGTAAATTTAGCCAGATGCGGTATTGATACCGTTTGTTATAACTTTATGCCGGTAGTCGATTGGACCCGAACCGATCTTGCCTATGAGATGCCGGATGGTTCAAAAGCACTACGGTTCGATTCCATAGCCTTTGCTGCTTTCGAACTGTTTATACTGAAGCGTCCTAATGCAAAAAGCGATTATTCTGCTGAAGAGCAATCCGCTGCTAGCGATTACTTCGAGCAAATGACTGAGCTTGATATCACGACATTAACAAACAATATTATCGCTGGCCTGCCAGGAGCAGAAGAAGGTTATACATTAAGTGAATTCCAAAAACAGCTGGATAGATACCAAAATATTGATAAAAATCAGCTACGTGAACATATGCGCTATTTTCTTCAGGAGATAACTCCCGTCTGTGAGAAACATGGTTTACGTTTAGCTGTGCACCCAGACGATCCACCCCGTCCGATTTTGGGTTTGCCTCGTATCGTTTCAACCATCGAAGACATTCAATGGCTTACGAAGCAAATACCGAGTGAAGCTAATGGCATAACTATGTGTACTGGATCTTATGGTGTGAGATCGGACAATGATTTGGTAGAAATGACAAAGCAGTTGGCAGACAGAATTTACTTTACTCATTTAAGATCCACTCAGCGAGAAGATAATCCAAACAACTTCCATGAAGCAGCTCATATGGAAGGAAATGTCGACATGTATAACATAATTATAGAAATGTTATTTGAAGAGCAAAGACGCGCTAAGCGAGGTGATCATAGACTAATACCTATGAGACCCGACCATGGCCATCAAATGCTCGATGACCTTAAAAAGAAAACCAACCCGGGTTATTCAGCCATTGGTAGGCTTAAAGGTTTAGCCGAAGTAAGAGGTATGGAAAACGCCATTAAACGCGCCTTCTTTACCCAATAAGATTAAAATTCCGAATTAGCAAATCAAATTCGCCATATTGGCAACTGCTCTGGTACTGATTAACATTCAGTTTTCCCACCAGAGCAGTATTTTTAATCGAAGAGCCGCTTCATACCCCTACAGATACTCCTCATAAAATTCCATCCCAATGAAATAAATACCGACTCTCTAAGGTCTTACTAAACTAACGACATAAATGAGAGTATTTTCCATGATGGAATGGTTTGAAATAGGAACAAATTTACAGCAAAACCTGGGAGTTTCCGGGCTGTTTGTTTCGATCATTTTACTCTCTTATCTGCTTGAAGATTTAGCCATTATAACGGCGGCTCTGCTTTCCGTAGATAACGCACTTTCTCCTGCATTAGCACTACTGGCTATTTTTATCGGCATCGCTTCGGGGGATGTTGCGCTTTATGGATTAGGCAAGCTAGCTGCAAATTGGCGCGGACTCCGATATAAGCTGTTGACCAATAAAGGCATGAAAATCGTCAGAAGCCGTCTGAAAACAAACACCATGCTTAATATCGCCCTTATTCGATTTATACCTGGTTTGCGTACTATCGGATTTACCCTAAGTGGATTGTTCCATATTAGTTTTATCCGATTTATGGCCTCGGTAATGATTTCAACCGCACTTTGGACCGCCATTGTCTTCTTTTTCATTTACCAACTAGGCTCAATAGAGTGGCTGCAAGGCAGTGCATTGAAGTGGCTTATAGCCCCTTGTGCACTTCTTGGCTTGTGGAGAATAAATCGACTGTCGTCCAAAAAAGTATTTCCAAACCAAAACAGAGGAGCTTCCCTTTGAGCGTATCCAATAACACTAAGCATAAACTAGCTCCTCCTTACCCACAGGACAACGTAGTGCCGATTAGATCAAGCCAATCTATTGAACAAAAAACGGGGATGCCTGAAATGGATCGTTCTGGTCCTACGATATCCAGATATGAATTTTGGCCCAGCTGGGTTTTCTATACGCCAGTCCTAGTACAGAGCCTTTGGCACAGCCTGAAATACCGCAGTATTGGTTTACCATTGATCGCCAATCCATCAATTAAGTTAAGTGGCATGGTGGGAGAATCAAAAAAGGACATCCTTAATTTGGCTGGGAAATACGCGCAACAATGGATCCTTCCTTTCAATACATTGAGAAAAAATAGCAGCGATATAAATGTTCAATTACGTGACGCATTAGAGGCAATGGAACAAGGCAAGCTGACTTTTCCTGTTGTGGCCAAACCCGATAAAGGCTGCCGCGGAGCAGGAGTCCGGCTAATCCATAATCAAATTCAATTGGTAGATTACATTGAGCGCTTCCCTATCGGAGCCGATTACCTGCTGCAGAAGAAATCAGACTTTGAAGCTGAGGTGGGTGTTTTTTATATCCGATACCCCGGTGAACAGAAAGGACAGGTATTCTCAATTACCTTGAAGTATGCCCCTTATGTCCGGGGGGACGGCGTAAAAACACTAGCACAATTAATTGAACGTGACCCAAGAGCTGGACAGTTATCCCATATTTATCAAGAACGCCACAAAGACAAGCTAGATATGGTCATTGCAAAAGATGTTGATTATAGGTTGGCGTTTGCTGGTAGCCACAGCCGGGGAAGTATATTTAAAAACGGTAATAACTACATTTCACAAGCGCTAACTGAAAAGCTGGATAGCATTTTCGATGATTTTGATGGCTTCTATTACGGGCGTCTGGATATTAAATTCAAGAACATTGAGCAGCTAATGTCTGGCGAAGATTTTCAGATTATTGAAATCAACGGCGCCAGCAGTGAAGCAACGCATATCTGGGACAGCAAAACACCGCTTAAAGAGATATTTTCTACCCTTCTGTTTCAATATCGCACTCTGTATAAAATTGGCTACTTACAAAAAAAATCCGGACATAATCCGCCATCCATCAGAGAGCTATTTAAAGCCCTGGCAGAAGAAAATGCGTTAGTTAAACAGTATCCATCTACCGATTAATCAAGGACTCTTTATGTATCACGATCACCCTGCTTGCCCATCTATATCCGGAAACTTAGAGGCTATTGATCAAGGACTTGAGCTGTGTAAGCAGTTGGATAGCACTAGCTACAACCATAAAGCGCTGCCTTTTGTTCAAAGCAGTATTGGTGAGCATCTGCGTCATATCATTGATCTCTATTTTGCGCTAATAAACCAAGCTAAGATTGGCGTTGTTGATTACGATCACCGCCGCAGAGGCGCTTTGGTAGAAACAGATTTACAAACTGGCATAAGTGAGACACAACAAATAGAGACATGGTTAAAGGGCCTAAAGGAATCAGACTTAGACAAGCCTGTGACCATATTGTCCGAGGCATCGATTGCCAGCCAGCAAGTTTGTGAAGTTCCATCTACACTTCGCAGAGAACTGTTATTTGTATCCAGTCACACCATTCATCATTTTGCGTTAATGAAAGTGATTACTACACATTGCAAAATAGAAACCAATGAGCATTTAGGCTATGCTCCGGCAACAGCGACGTACTTGAGAGGACAAGCTTAATGTGTACGGCTTCATGGTTATTAGAACCAACGGGATATCAGGTTTTTTTTAATCGAGACGAACAAAAAGGCCGGGCTAAAGCGCTGCCACCCCAACAGTTTTCTACGGTTAGCGGTGTTTCGTTTTTGATGCCAGTGGACCCAGTTGGTCAAGGCAGTTGGATAGCCACTAATGAATTTGGTTTAACCCTATGCCTGCTAAACTACTATCAGGGGCAAACTCCGTCAGGTGAACTCATCAGTCGCGGTCAACTGGTCAAGTCCTTTGCCCATTACTCGTCAGCAGAACAACTCATTCAGGATTTTGAAAAACTGTCCTATCAACACTTCGCCCCATTTACTTTGGTTATTTTTGATTCCGAACTCACGGCCTTTCATGGGCATGTTCAGGCGTTGCAATGGGATGGAAAAATCTTAATAGACAGCCTTGCCCTTCCTCCTCTTATCTCTAGTGCAGTAGACGCCGTGGAAGTCCGACAGGAGAGACGAAACCTGTTTGCACAATTCAATCAAACAGAAGAAAACTTAGCATCTAGGTTAGCTTTTCATCACAGCCATAACCCGCAACAAGGGCACTTATCTCCCTGCATGCACAGGCACGACGCGCATACCGTTAGCTTTACCCATATTTCAGTTTCTACTCAGAGGGTGGAAATAAACTATCAGGATGGATCTCCCTGCATAGGTAATACTTATCAGAACTTATCGTTAAATAAACGTACACAGAAAATGTTCGGATAGGGGCGTTACTGTATATAGGGCTATATACAGTAACTTAAGAAGCAGATTGAAAAGAGACTCAACGACGCTGACACGAAGTACATCCCCGGCACGCAGAGCGAGAGTGAGGATCTAAGCGGCTTCGCTGTACTTTACAATATCCATTTTTGAAAGCGCGGCGGGCTGAAAACCAGTCATCAGGTTTTGCCAATAATACATACCCGTTGCAGCGCTTCACTAACTGTGAACGGTATTCATCGATAAAACGACTGTCAAAATCGATTTCAAAATACTCTAGCGCCTGTTCGATAGAGGTAAAACCCGCGATAATCTGTTGAATCTCAGATTGGCTCATAATATAAATTACTGATGGTGTTTCTACCAGTTTACTACAACGGTCATTAATCTTGAAAAATCTATCATGAATACATCACAGCTGGATGTATTATGGACAAGCAACAATCTCTAGGCTGTATGTATTGCTGCTTTGGGTTGCATCTGTATATCGGACATAGCAGTTATTATTGACTAAGGTTGGCGTACTACCACTGTAAACTAGGTTCGATCGAGCCGTAATAATGAGCGCGTTACTACCAGTTAATTTAGTGATACCCCAGTCTTCCACCTCTTCATAGTCTTTATTAATACCGTTAACCAATGTGGTAATCGTGTAGTAATCAGATTCCGGATAACCATAGCGAAAAATACATCGGGAGTCACACCCTGAAATGGGGATATCGGTCGCCCCTTTAATGCTGGTAATATAGGGCTCGCTTTCCAGGCCATTAATCGCCAATTTACTGTAGCCAATCGCAAGCCCTGATTCGATAGCTCCTTTTAACCCTTCCAGAGCGGAATTCTTAGCGTCGGTTTGCAAATTTAAAAATCGGGGGGCAGCCGTTACTGCTAATATGCCAAGAATCACAATGACTACAACTAACTCTATGAGAGTAAAACCATTTTTCTGCATACATCCTCGTCTGACAACGACTAAAAATCAGGCTAATTTAATCCTAAACTTATCAATGGTCAACTGATATTACAGACAAGCTGTCACGGAAACATATAATGGATAAAGCAACTATGTCGAAAACGTAATAGTATGATATTATTAAAGATACCTATTTCAATTCGGTACCTGAATGAGTCAATCACAACTACTTTTAGACATTAGTACTCACGCCTTATTACACCTGGAATTTAAAAAACTCGAAAAGCGTCTTACCCTAGTTGAGCGAAATAATTTACTTGTTCAGTTTCTCAAGCGTATAGTCAAATCAAATCGTTACCGTATTGTGAGGAAATCCACTAAGAATTGGCTTTTGCTCGGTCGAAAATCAGGAGCTAATTTAGAGTCAATTTTGCTTGGCGATCAAAAACAGCTGCTGCAAACCTGCTCCACCGATCTGCATCATTTTATCGGTCTTATTGGAGAAATAGAATCTCAATTAGGTACTAAAGTGCAGTATTCATTAGCTCGGGATATTGATCTGAATGCCCGCTATGGCAAAGTACTCGTATGCGTGGTCGATGAAGATTTAACCGCCAGTTTTGATGAAGACGGGCAGATGTTCAGCTCCACTCAATTGCTGTTTATTGGCGACTCTGAACGCAAAGAGCTATTTTCTAAAGCCATCGAGCAGACTGGATATTTTCAGGCAGTTGTTGCCTACGAAGACGACAATCACCTGCGAATTGAATTGCTTCGGTTGTAATTTAAACTAAAAATACTCATTCATGCTCAAATAACGATCCCGGATATGTTCTATCAGCGCCTGTATACGTTTGGCGGGTTTACGGGTATAGGGATAAACCGCATAAATCCCGACTTCTTTGCCCACTTGATCCGCAAGAACCTCGACCAAAGCGCCCTTTTGCAAATCTTCATACACCAGACACGTTGGCAAATAAGCAAGACCATTACCCGCAAGTGCTGCTTTTCTTAGGGCCGCTGAATTATTAGAAGAGAAGTTTCCGCTCACCTTTAACGTATACACATCACTGTTACGCTTAAACTGCCAGTCAAAAGTACCAGAACTTTCAAAGGTATACCCAAGACAATTATGCCTAAGCAGATCTTTAGGTTTTACAGGTTCACCAAACGCTTCAAGATAAGCAGGCGTAGCACAAATGACCCAGCGCGAGTTAAAGATATATCGCGCGATCAAACTTGAATCTTCCAGATAACCAGTACGGATCACTAAATCGTATTTGTCTGCAATAAGGTCGACAAATTCGTTGTCCATCGACATATCTATTGTTAGCCCGGGATGCTGCTGACAAAAATCAGAGACCGCCTCCGCCAGCAGGAGGTCTCCTGAGATAGTAGGCACTGACATTCGAATATGACCAGAAAGCACTTCGTTATAGCCATTAATGGCATTAA
The DNA here is from genome assembly GCA_002342685.1 of Vibrio sp. UBA2441. Classification (GTDB taxonomy): domain Bacteria; phylum Pseudomonadota; class Gammaproteobacteria; order Enterobacterales; family Vibrionaceae; genus Vibrio. The sequence goes on along the minus strand of DDQN01000021.1, from coordinate 73,403 downwards.
AAGCCGACTTGGCGATATCCTTAATGTCTTTAGCGCGGTTATAGAGTACTTCTCCTGCTTCTGTCGGAGATAAATTACGCGTCGTCCGGTAAATAAGCTGAACACCGAGCTTATTCTCCAGTTTACTGACACGCTTACTCACCACAGACTTCGTAATACTGTTAAGCTCTGCCACTTTACTAAAAGAACCGTTCTCAATTACTTGAGTGAACAAAACCAAGTCATCAATATCAGGCATAAGAAGTACTCATCATTTCAATTACATATCGTCGATTATAATATAAGAGGCAAAAACAGGGCCGTGAACTCCAACGACCTTTATTAGCTCTATATCCGCCGTAGAACTCGGTCCTGAGATAAAGTTAACACAAGACGGAACTCTTTCTCCATTGGCCGCCTTTTTATGTAGTACTGCTGTAGCTTGAGTTAATCTCGCTACTAAAGTACTTTTTGCAACCACAAATACAGAGGCTTCCGGCAACAGGCTCACCGCACGTCCCTGAGCTGGATTACTGTAAAGCACCATAGTACCTGATTCGGCAAGCCCTTGCTCCGCGAATACAATACCCACTTTAGCGCGCTCAGCCAGTTCAATATTACGCTCATACCCAGCAGCCGCATCCCAGACATTCACGTCATATTGTTCTGAATGCAGCGACTCTTCCGAAACCAGTGAAAGCAAGCGAGATTCTGCCGAAAGCAGAACCTCTGCCTTGGTTGAGCTATCTTTTATGTCAACAGCACAATACTGTTCGCATACCTGCTTAATAGCCTGAGTGATGTTCGCCTGAGTGGTAACCACCGCCTGAGAAGCCAGATTTGTTTGCGTATAGTTCACCAACACTTCTTTCAACTCGTCCTGAGACAGTTCTGCCATCACTTCATGATGGCAACGATGCTTTAACGCAGGCTTTTCTACGGGAGTGATTTGTCTTTCCCTTCCCAGCTTTTGGGCTATGTTATCTAAAAAAGCATCGCGGTTTTGAATATAACCCGGATCGATGTTTTGCATTGAATTAGACATAGTTATCGTTCCTTAACCTTTATTATGATTTTTAAACCAACTGCGGAAAGACTCTCCATCTGGCTCTGGCAGATCTCTTGCTTCGGTCCACTCACTAATAGCACCAAGGTTCAGCGGCATTTTACCGTTCTTAATAAGACCGCTCGCCGCAGTGGCGCCGACTCTCACCGTGGTGTCCCACAATATTGGTCTGGCGTTAATGAAATTAAACGCGCCGACAGTGGCTCTTTCGCCCATAGGGGTTATCTTCTGTTCAGCCATCTTCTGGCGATGCTTTAACAGAAGATCTGACAAAGGAATTTTTACAGGGCAAACATCATGGCACGCCTTACATAAACTGCATGCGTACGGCAGATCTTTAAAGTCATCGTAGCCACCCAGTAATGGCGAAAGCACCGCACCAATAGGGCCTGAATAAATAGAACCATAAGATTGTCCGCCAATGTGGCGATAAGCAGGGCAAGTATTGACACACGCAGCGCAGCGTACGCAACGAAGAATGTCTTTAAATTCTGAACCCAAAATATCGGAGCGACCGTTATCCACGATCACCAAATGAAACTCTTCAGGACCGTCACAATGTTCATTTTCTCGCGGTCCAGTTAATGCGGTTACATAACCTGTCAATGGTAAACCAACCGCACTGCGGCAAAGCAGGCTAATAACAATATCTAACTCTTCAAAGGTGGGAACAATGCGCTCCATACCCATTACCGCGATATGCGTTTTAGGTAAGCTGGTCGCTAATCGTGCATTACCTTCATTCGTGACTAAGCTGATACTACCTGACTCAGCAACGGCAAAGTTACAACCGGTAATACCGATATCCGCTTCCAGAAAATCATGGCGAATGTAGTTACGTACAAACCGGGTCATTTCCTCAGGGTCATTGGTCCCCTGATAACCAATTTTATCTTTAAATATGTCCCTGATCTGAGTTCTGTTTTTGTGCAGTGCTGGAACCACAATATGCGAAGGAGGATCGCAATCATCAACCTGCAGAATATATTCTCCGAGATCGGTCTCTACTACTTCGCAACCGTTGCGCTCGATAACCTTGTTCAAATCGATCTCTTCGGTCACCATGGACTTTGATTTCACGACCTTTTTGGCATTTTTCTGCTTAATAATACCTTCAATATAATCCGTGGCTTGTTGGGCCGTCTGGGCAAAAAATACATGTCCGCCATTTTTGGACACATTATCGCTTAATTGCTGCAGGTAATAATCCAGATGTTCGAGTACGTGATTTCGTATATCCATTCCCATCTCGCGCCACTCTTCCCAGCTACCTAGTTTGTCGGCGGCGATTTGGCGGTTGGCGAACATACGCTCCTGAGCGTTAGCGACGGACTGACGCATAAAGTCGTCTTTCATCTGTACATTAATGCGGTCGCGAAATTTAGTTTCACTGGTTTTCATAGACATACTATTGGCCCTCACCGCTTAGCAATACATCGACAATATGCATCACTTTAATAGGTTTACCTTCGCGGCTAATACGACCGCCAATATTAATAAGACAGCTGATATCAGCGCCAATGAGGTACTCAGGATCAGCATCCGCGATATGGCGAACTTTCTCGATAACCATTTCACCCGATATTTCAGACATTTTGACCGAGAAAGTGCCACCGAATCCGCAACACGTTTCCTGATTTTTAATTGGTAATAATTCCAGCCCTTCTACGTTAGCCAGTAGCTTTAAAGGCTCTTCCCGAACGCCCAGTTTACGGATAAGACTACATGAAGGATGGTAAACACCCCGCCCGGAAAGTTTCGCCCCTACATTCTCAACGTTTAACACATTGACAATAAATTGAGTAAGCTCAAACAACCTGTCAGCAACTTTCTGAGCTCGCGCAGCCCACTCAGGTTCATCGGCCAAATATTCGGGATACTTTTTAATAGATGCTGCGCAAGAACCGGCAGGGCTAACAATGGGGTACTCATTTATTTCAAAAGCCTGTATTAAGCTTTTCATTGCAGGCTTGCTGCCTTCAATGTAGCCACTATTTAGTGAAGGTTGGCCGCAGCAACCCTGCCTTTCCGGAAAAATAACCTCACAGTTCAATTGCTCTAACAGAAGAACCGTTTTTTTGGCGACCTCTGCTTTAATCATGTCTCCGAGACAGGTGGCAAATAAATTTACCTTCATCGTATTGCTCCCATAGTGCCGATGAGCTTATTTCATCGCTTTTCAGTTAGGATTTAATTTGCCTTTATTAGGCTTTATTTTTTATTGATTTAACTTAATAACCTTCGATCATCATTTAAATTTAATTTAAAAAAAATACACAACTTAAATTTACTAAAACTCAAACGAATGACCTTACTAAATATAGTGTAATGCTATTTTTCAAGTTCGCCATGGATAATTAGTCGCACTCGATTTGAAAAATTGGTCTTTGTGTGACTTAGATCGAACACAGCTCACTGCACATTAAAAAATAATTCATACATATCAACGACATAGATTTATTTCATCATAATTCAATAGAAACAAAGCAAGACTATTAAGTCGCTTTTGGAAACAATAATTATCTGATTAAGCGGCAATTTATCACATATGGACTAAAAGAGAATGGCTGATAGCTAACTATTAAGTGTTAGGCATAGTGTATGAAGAGGCATGATAACGGCTGTACTAATTCTATTAAACTGGTTTATTCATTATTAAACAAAAACAAATTTAAATAATTAGATACAATTACTATATAGCCTCTTCACTCACAGCGAAGAGGCTATGTCTACATTTTATAAACCATACTTAGAAATTATTTCATTCTTATAAGTTTCGGCCTGTGTACCATATATAACCTGAATACCATTACCTGACCGAATAACACCCTTCGCTTCGAGTTCTTTCCAAACGGCATCTTCTGAAACTAACTGGCTGTCTTTTACTGTAACTCTTAAGCGGGTTATACAAGCATCTAGTACTTCGATGTTTTCTTTACCACCAAGGTGCTCAACAATACTATCAATTAGGCCTTCGTTTCCAGCCTTACCCTTATTGTAGTCCTTGCGAGTATATAATTTATTCTCTGCTTCATTTCGTCCCGGTGTAGAGTAGTTAAATACACGAATCATAAAAGTAAATACAGTATAATAAACAAAGGCATATATAGGTCCTAAGATCAGAATCCAATGATATGATGTTTTGCTCACACCCTGAAGTAAACCAAAGAAGGTAAAGTCAATAATACCACGGGAGAAAGTAATACCTACGGCTACATCTAAATAATGCATCAGCATGTATGACAAACCTTCCAAAGCAGCATGCACAACATATAAAGCAGGTGCTACAAACAAGAAAGTAAATTCGATTGGTTCCGTAATACCTGTTAAAAACGAAGTTAGGGCGGCAGAAATTAGTATGCCCTTAATTTTAATTTTGTTTTTATCATCAGCACAACGATACATAGCTAATGCAGCGGCAGGAAGACCAAACATCATTGGTAGGAAACCGCCTGTCATTGTTCTCGTTGCTTCAGAACTAAAGTGAGTCACTGTTGGGTCTGCGAGTTGAGCAAAAAAGATTTTTTGTCCACCCGAAACAAATTCACCGGCAACCTCTTGTACACCACCTAATTCGGTGTACCAGAAGAGAGGATAAATTGCATGGTGTAAACCAAATACGTTTAACAGTCTCATTACTGAGCCATATAAAAACGTTCCAATATAACCCATCGCTGAAAATGCTTCACCTGCTGCAACAATACCTTTAAATACTGTTGGCCAGATAAATGGAAAAAGGATAGCTAACGGAATGAAGTAGACCATGGTAACAACAGGTACAAATCTATTACCACTAAAGAAAGCCAAGTAATCCGGAAGTTTCTTATTTGCATATCTATTCGTAATAAAGGCTGACATAATTCCGCAAACAATACCACCAAATACACCCGTTTGTAGGGTAAATATTCCAAGTTCTTTGGTATAAAGGGAAGCGAGTCCAAATGCCTCTGTTGACTCATAACCAGCGGCTATAAGCGCATCCACTGTTGTTGTGTCTGGTGTTATACTCTGGAAACCCAATACAGTGCCAATTATCGTGTGGAATAATAAAAAGCCAAGCACAGCTGAAAGTGCCGCTGTTTCTTTATTATTACTAGCCATTCCTATCGCAACACCTACCGCGAATAAAATGGGCAAATTAACAAAAACAAACAAACCTGCGTTGAAACACAGAATTAAAAACTGATTAAGTAACGTACCCTGCTCTAAAAAGGTCAAGTTATAGGTTTCGATGAGTGGCCCACTGGTAAATGCTCCACCAACCCCCAACAAGATACCTGCCATAGGTAACACAGCAATTGGTAGCATAAATGCTCGACCAATTTTTTGCATTATTGCAAACACATTATCCATAAATACTCCACAAAGTTATTTAACAAAAAAGAACACAAGGCTTTCCAAAGTTGCTTTGTGTCATTCAGATACACATCTAAGATCTAAATAATTTCACGCATGAAAATAATCTTCAAAGCAAATGAAGAAAATCTGCGATCCGCATGGAGTTTATTTTTATTGATGATGAAAAATTATTTCATTTTGTGTTTTTATGGGAAACTAGTTCAAATTATTAGCTTTTTTGAAATTTTTTCTCTCATCGCTCTTTCTACTAAGCAGCAAAGCAACTCTTTGTGGATGAGTTAATGGGAGAGAAAAATGAAAAAGTGGGTTACGGGGCTATTACTAGTAATAGCACAAACAATATTTTCAGCATCAGCCTTTGCTGAAGACCCCATCTACACCGGGATTTTTAGTAATAAAGCGCTTGATGGTTATGATACGGTCGCCTACTTCACTCAAGGCAAGCCTATAGAAGGCAGCAGCAAATACAAACTTTCTTATAATGGGGCAGATTGGTATTTTTCCAATCAACAAAACCTTGATAAATTCAAAGCTGAACCGGAAAAATTTGCGCCACAATATGGAGGCTATTGTGCATGGGCTGTGGCAGAAAAAAATGACTTTGCTCCGGGAGACCCAGAGCAATGGAGTGTCGTTGACGGTAAATTATATCTGAACTACAACAAATCGATTAAAGATAAGTGGCTCAAAGACGTACCTGGATTTATTGCCAAAGGCGATATCAACTGGCCTGATTTGGTTAACAATTAAAACCAGTCTTTGTGAATTTTAACGACGGCTTTACGAACTTCATGTATTTCATTGTCTACCGAACATTGAGGTCGGTGCGCTTCTCCGGGAAAGAAGACAATGAAATCATGTTGGTGTAATGTAACAAAGCTCTCATTTTCTATATTAGGAATAAAACAGACATCGTTTTCCATTTCTTGCTGCTGAAATGATTCTGGCGCATAGCTGGAAATACCAAAAACTTCACTTCCTTTCAGAATGATCTGAATATCCGCATGATCTTTATGAATTTCAGATTTCTGCTCTTCTCTTGGATATGTTGATGTCGATACCAAGATAACAAAAACTTGATCGCCTTCGATATCATATTTACCGTCAGGTTTTTCCTCTGCTAACAAAATGGCTTTTCCAATAAGACTGGTTAATCGCTTGTCCACATACGCGACTTTATCTAATGCTGATGCTTTACCTATTAACATCGATCTCTGCTCCAATGATTAAATTGTACGTATATTAACAGAACGATAGCAAAATATCCCCTCTACTACTCATCCAACTTGCTTAATACGCTTTCATAAATAATAGAGAAAGTAGGTAGTCCATCCTTGGTCATGTTCATACCGCGTGTTTCGAAGTGCTATTCACAATACGTGTTCATCTCAATCTAAAAAAGTCTAAACCTATCTAAAATGCATTGTCAGAGACGGTTAAAGACCAAATAAATGACAACATATAAACACAGTAACCTACTGAAACTTAAGACATAACAAGTTAATTAATTTTAAATATTATTAATCTGGAGATCATAACCTGAAACAGTAAAACTACAACCATCAGCTTAAACGCAATCATTAAACTTTATTAGTCATTAAGTTAAATGAATACAACCCAGATGGTAATATATGAATACTAATAGAAAGTGTCAGGTATATACATGCCCAAACTCAGAGTTTTGCGCGCTTTGCGACCACCTTAAAGATCTTGAATTAAAACTGTCGGTAAAGATAGAACATGTTTTTAATAAATACGAAATATCTTCAACCAAAGAAGATAAAAACAGCATCGCTTGCGGACCAATTTTACTCCGTGCTTTGTGTTATATAGTACAACAAGAACACCAACTTATATCTAGAAAAGATATCGAAAGCGTTGCATGGCCAGATATTTGTGTGGGCGTAAATAGCGTGCCTGTTCTCATCTTTGAGTTACGGAAAGTATTATCTATCACATCGATGGAATTAATTACAATCCGTAGCAGAGGGTATGTTCTTAAACACAGGAAGCATACCAATGAATAAATGCAAGATAGAGAAAATAACAAAACAATATATTGAACCAAACTACTACTTTAAGTTTCAACCAATCGTATGCAAAGATAATAACAACATTGGATATGAAGTTTTACTCGACTTTAATCGATTTGAAAATATCTATCTCGGTTCCAGAGAGTCATATATCAATGCTATTACCTTTGGTAATCCATTTGAAGCATTTTTGTTAGAAATACCTAAATTGCTATCACAAAAAAACAAGGTGAAATGGGAACTTGAAAATAAACATCTTTTTTTTAATTTGGAACGACATAAATTATGTAATCAGAAGTTCATTCATAATGTCATTGATAGCTCTAAGCAACTATACGAAGAGAACATTTCTCTCGTGGTAGAAATTACTGAACGAAATCTTTGTAATGACTGTCCTGTAATATTAGCAGGTTTAAAACAATTAATTTATAAAGATGTCATTCTTGCAGTTGATGACTTCGATATATATAAAGGCGATTTTCGCCAAAATGAGTTCGAATATGGTTACTACCAATTTGCAAAAATTGAGGCACCAAAAAACAATGATGAACAAAAGATAGCCCGTAATTTCATTGATAAATGCAGAGTAAATAACATACAAGTAATCATTGAACGAGTTGAAAAAGAAGCTGACCTTGTTCCTGACGCCTTTGGTTATCAAGGATTTATGATTGATAAAGGTGAGTCCTGGATTACTTAATTTTTATAGAACATTTTTCATAAAAATTTAAGGAACAAAAATCAGAAAAATAGAAATTCAATCACTATACAACGTCAATCTAATTACACAGATGAAATAACTTTCATTCGTATGATCACCTTAATTTAAAGTTAAAATTCAGAGGTTTATATAATCCATGTTCAAAATTAAAAATAGAAGCGTAGGATTTCAAATGAAATCTGTAATACTGCTTTGTTTAATTACTTCTTTTATCGTAATGGGCTTTATTGTTTATAAAGGAACCTATAAAGCTATTTTAGACAATGCCATGAAATCACAACTATCTAGAATAGAATCCGTTTCTGAGTTATTAAGTAAAGAATATAATGTCATTCTGGACAATACGAAAATACTAGAAACCACCTTTAGAAAAGGCTACTTAACCAATCTACAGGCTACAGAAAGTAAAGTTGATTACAAAGGAAGTGAAGTATATCAAATACTTAGCGATAATAAGTCTATAATAGGCGATAACGATATTGCAGATTCGTTCAACGAAGATACCGGAGCAGTAGCAACTATATTTTCAGCATCTGGTGATGACTTTGTTCGCGTATCAACCTCACTAGAGAGCGATGGCATGGGCAATATCATGGGTTCAAAACTCAAAAAAGACAGCCCTAGCTACAAAGCACTAATGAGGGGTGAATCCTATCAAGGTAATTTAACTTTGTTCAGCAAACAATATATTTCCTATTATCATCCAATTGTCTCTGACAAAGGCATTACTGTCGCAATTTCATTTGTCGGAGTACCTCTTTCAGAAATTACCAACCAAATTCTGAGTGAAATCAAGCAACAAAAGTGGGGGGATACTGGATACAGCATGGTAGTAAGTAACCTTGCAGAAAAAGCAGGAGAATGGATTTACCACCCTTCTTATACCCGTACAGACAAGCCTATTCAAAGGATAGCTAACGCCTTTGAAGGTATCTTTGATAGCCAAAAGGGAATCGTCAAATACGACGGCACCTATAATGGAAAATCCGGGGAGCGGTTTGCGGTCTATGCAACTGTGAAGGGTTGGGATTGGAAAATATTAGGGACTAGTTTCGTTGATGAAATCGTCGAAGAGAGCTCTGAGCTGACTGGCCTCATCATTATTGCATCAGCTATCGTTTCACTGATTACTTTTTGCATGATTAGTCTATTACTGCGCTACGTTACAAAGTCGTTAGCTAATTTGTCGTTTTTTATGGATCGTCTGGGTGATGGAGAAGTCAGTGTTCAAATCGATAAATATGATGAGAACTCTAAGAATGAAGTGATGCGATTAACCAATGGATTGAGCTCAATGTCCAACCAATTAAATGACTTAGTAACGGGTATAAGACACTCCAGTGAACAACTATTTCATCAGGCTGATACCGTATCAAGTGAAGCTCATATGGGCTTATCTCAAGCGGAAGAACAACAAGCTCGAATTGAGCAAGTGGTTACGGCTATCGAACAAATGGCGACCTCTGCTAAATCTGTTGCAGAACAAGTCGAAACCATTTCAGATAATGTAAAGAATGCCAATATTAGCAGTCAAACTGGTCTTTCTGTTGTCGAAAATGTCAGTACCGATATTGTCTCACTATATGACCAACTAGAAAAGTCAGCCCTAGCAATCACTAAGGTTGCAAAGGACAGTGAAAATATTCAAAACGTAGCAAAAATGATCGATGAAATAGCAGAGCAAACCAATTTATTGGCACTAAACGCAGCAATTGAAGCTGCTAGAGCAGGCGACCACGGTAGAGGGTTTGCTGTGGTTGCTGATGAGGTTCGTACTTTAGCGCATCGTACACAAGACTCGGTGAAAGAAGTGGTGAGCATCATTAATCAATTACAGGCCTCCAGTCAAGGTGCAGTCGAGCAAGTTCAACAATGTCAGGGGAGCGCCAATGAAGTGAAGGCGTTAGCTGGACAGGCTGGTGAGCTTATCGAAACGATGGCAAATCAAATCGGCTCTATCGCTGGGCAATCAGAAGTGATTGCAACGAATTCAGATGAACAAGCGCATGTGTCTTTAATCATTGCTGAAAGCGTTACTGAGATCAGTCAACTCAATGCACAATCGAATGCCATTAATGAGCAAGCGGTTCACAGCTCCGACGAACTCAAAATACAATCTGAAAACCTAAAAACACTGGTTGCTAAATTTAGATAATAAATCGAACGTTTAGGGGGATTCTTATCAGACATGATCGGGAGTTTCAGCGGAGTCAGGGTTAATCTCCAGTATAAGCTGAGATAAGAGCCCCCCTAATAAGCTGAGCATTTTTTGTCAGTTGCATTGTTGAAAAATAAACTCTCGCTCAATACATTAGAAATGGCGAATATATTAGAATACAATACAACTACTTCAACAAATAACGTCGTAACAATAAGAGCCAGTATCTGCATGATAGAGCACGGAACCTATACCAGTAAAATTGACAATAACATTATCATCTTCAAGTTAGCAGGAGATTTCAATGAATATGGCATACTGTCTTGCTTAAAAGCACAAAAATGTTGCATAGAAACATTTGGCGAAAAACCGTGCTCTCTACTCGTGGACTGCTCAGCCCAAACAGGTGCAACGCCTGAAGCCTATCTTGTCGTCAATACATTTTATAATGAGCTCGATTGCGAAAATTTACGATCCATCGCAATAGTACATAGTAACTACGTATTAGCCCGGTTGGAGGATAGAGAGATACCAGAAATGAAGAAGCATAACGTTAAAGTATTTTCTGATGAAAAATCAGCAATCGCTTGGCTAAAAGAGAGTTAAAAAATGCCTGTACTGGTGTAAATGACCTAATGGCTCATACCCTTTCCCCACCCATTCAATGTCCACTCTTATCAAACCTACCTCACCTCAGTTATTTCGGATAGAAACTTGTCATTTAGACAAATCAAACTGTCATATTGACATAAGTCAATCAATGTCAATATGACAACCAAGCTTACAAATTCATCCTATCTTACTGATAAACAACAATATTAATTCTTGGCACGTATCGTGCTATCTAAGATGGTCGTATTAATTTTAAAGGTAAGAGTAAATGACCATTCATGTAAAAAATAACATTCATTGGGTTGGACAACGTGACTGGGAGGTTCAGGATTTCCACGGTACAGAATACAAAATGACTAAGGGTACCAGCTATAATAGCTATCTGATACGCGAAGAGAAAACAGTGCTCATTGATACTGTTGATCATCGTTTTAGTGCTCAGTTTCTGCTAAACCTAGAGATGGAAATTGATCTCAATGACATCGATTTCGTGGTTATAAACCATGCTGAAGAAGATCACTCAGGTGCCCTTTCTGCACTGATGGAAAAAATTCCCGGTACACCAATCTACTGCACTGAAGCGGCTATTGACTCAATTGTCGGGCACCACCACCATCCTGAATGGAATTTCAAAACCATAAAAACTGGCGATACCATTGACCTAGGTAACGATAAACAGCTTATCTTTATTGAAGCTCCTATGCTGCACTGGCCAGATAGCATGATGACATATATGACCGGAGACGCGGTATTATTCAGTAACGATGCTTTCGGTCAGCATTATTGTGATGAACATTTGTTTAACGACGAAGTGGATCAGAACGAGTTAATGGATCAATGTCTGCGTTATTACTCCAATATCCTGACACCATTTAGTAGCCTAGTAACAGCAAAAATAAAAGAAGTACTAAGCTTCAATGTTCCGGTGGATATGATCGCAACATCACACGGCATTGTATGGCGCGACAATCCAACTCAGATCGTGCACCAGTATCTGGAATGGGCAGACAACTATCAGGAAGATCGTATCACCATCTTCTATGACTCTATGTCCAATAATACCCGCATGATGGCAGACGCCATTGCTCAGGGTATTCATGATGTCGACGCTAAAGTGGCAGTAAAAGTGTTTAATGTTTCTAAACACGACAAGAATGAAATCTTAGTGAATGTGTTCCGTTCTAAGGGGATATTCGTGGGCTCATCAACCATGAATAACGTCATGATGCCTAAGGTAGCTGGCATGCTGGAAGAGATCACCGGCCTGCGATTCAAAGACAAAAAAGCGGCTGCATTCGGTAGTTATGGCTGGAATGGTGGCGCTGTAGATCGTATTCACGCCCGTTTAACAGATGCTGGATTTGAAACAGCAATAAGCCTGAAAACAAAATGGCGTCCAGATGGTAAGGCGATGCGAGAATGTCGCGAACATGGTCGCCAATTAGCTATTCAGTGGACATTAAACCGAGAATCATTAGTTAACGTGACGCCGCTATCTCCGACTCCTGAGCAAAATCATCCAGTAATAGCTCCAATTGTGAGCGCAGAAACAGCGGATAACAGCACTCACCCAGCAGACTGCCAATGCATGATCTGCACCGTATGTAACTGGGTTTACGATCCTGAGATTGGCGAGCCTAACCAAGGTGTTGAGCCGGGTACGCCCTGGAACGATGTACCAGACTACTTCCTTTGCCCTGAATGCAACCTTGGTAAAGAAGTATTTATTGCGCACAAAAAAGATGGCAAGGAGGCAGCATAATGAATGCTCCTCTGATTATCATTGGTAGTGGTTTTGCTGCCTATCAATTGATTAAGACGCTACGTCGCAATAACAGCGATATGACAATTCAGTTATTTACCGTAGATAGTGGTGACGAATACAACAAGCCAGATTTGAGCCATGTATTTACTCGCCAACAATTGGCTGATGACCTTATTTCAACAACAGGCGAAGCGTTTGCAGAACAACATCAAATAGAGCTATTTGCCAACACTCGTGTAGAGAAATTAGACACTTATAACCGTACTATAACAGCCAATGGTATTTCTTGCCCTTACGCTAAGCTTGTCGTTGCAACGGGGGCCAGAACCTTTATTCCAGCGTTGGATGGTGATGCTGCCAACGAGGTAATTACGCTCAATAGCCTGCAAGAGTATCGCTCCGCTCACCAACGTATTGCTAGTGCAAAGCGCATCCTCATCATGGGAGGAGGACTTATCGGCACTGAACTAGCGATGGATCTTGCAGCAAGTGGCAAGCATGTACATATCCTTGAGCCGGGTGCCCATCTTATGTCCAGCCTGATGCCGGATTTTGTCGCCACGTCACTGGAAAAACAACTGCGCGCAGACGGTGTTCAAATTGATTGTCTGAATTATGTTGTTTCCATTGAACATCAGGACAACGGCTTGATGGTGACCACAAAAACAGGGATAAAACATCGCGTAGACTGCGTCATTTCCGCTGCCGGGCTAAAGCCCAACACAGAGCTGGCTCAAGCGGCTGGTATAGAAATAAATCGCGGTATTGTTGTTGATAAACAGCTAAGAACCTCAAAAGAGGATGTTTATGCTTTGGGCGATTGTGCCGAGATTGAAGGGAAAGTAATGGCCTTTCTTCAGCCAATCATTCTGAGTGCCAATACACTGGCTACGACATTGCTCTCTGATAGCGGCGCATTGAATATACCAGCCATGATGGTAAAGGTAAAAACGCCAAACTATCCGATACAACTGGGTGGATACCATGATTCAGACTCCAGCTGGAATGTGAATTTCACAGCGCAAGGTGTGATTGCTAAGGCATATGATCAGGGGCAGCGCATGACGGGGTTTGTCGTTACTCAGGACCACCTAAACCAGGCATTCCCGCTATTCAGGGAAATGCAAACCAACCCGGTTAACAAGTAAAAATAACAATTACAAACAGGACGCCACTATGACTCACCAACGAATTCCTAAAAACTGGACGATTCAACGCTCAACACCCTTTTTCACTAAAGAAAATGTACCGGCGGCACTGCTTTCTCACCATAACACTGCAGAGAGTGTATTCGGACAACTCTGTGTGATGGAAGGTGTCGTGACTTACTACGGATTTGCTGATGAAAACGCAACCGAACCGGAAGTTAAAGTGGTTATTCCGGCAGGCAGTTTTGCCACCAGCCCTCCACAATACTGGCACCGAATTGAACTAAGTGATGATGCTCAGTTCAATATTAACTTCTGGTCTGATTCGGATAAAAAGGAGCAGAAAATGTATAACACAAAATCACAACCCTCAACTTAATAGCACAACATAGAAAAATAAACATTCTTAGCCTCTGGTAGTGGCAGTACCAGAGGTTAATAAAACCTTTCATTCAACCTTCGACAAACAAATCTAATTATAATGCTCAGTTTTACAGTCCTTTACTACAATTGTTAATGATGAACTGAATTCAGAACAATATTGAAAAGAGGATGTACATTGATAGATGCAAAAATATATGAGGCTATAGTTAAAAACGCGACTGATGCAGTTATTGTTACTGACTTTGAGGGCAATATTATCTCATGGAACCAGAGTGCTACGAGCATTTTTGGTTATAGTGAGCAAGAAGTTCTGGGTAAGTATGTCCATGATGTTTTGCCTGTTTATGAGCTCAGAGAGAGGGCTGACCATGCTTTCAAACGATTTCAGAACAATAACGCTCAGGGCCCGCTGATAGGTAAAGGCATTCATGTCAAAGGGCTTACAAAACATGGCAAAGCTATTCACGTTCACTTCAGTCCAAATGTTATCAAGCTTAATGACCAAACCTTCATTTACGCTTTTATTCGCGACATTACTGAAATTATTGAGCTACAAGAAAAACTAAGAATTCAATCCACAACTGACGATCTCACCGGAATATTGAATCGAAGAGCATTTCTTGAAAACTTTAACAAGGTTTTCACTCATGCACAGAAGCACAGCTTATCTCTTTCGTTAATGCTGTTTGATATTGACCACTTCAAGATGGTGAATGATCAATTCGGTCATCCCGCTGGCGACCTGGTCATCAAGCTGTTCGCTCAACATATTGGCAAATTAATAAGGAGCAACGATATTTTTGGCCGTGTCGGCGGTGAGGAGTTCTATTTGGCTCTACCGGAAACAAGTCTGCAAGAAGCCCAGAAAACTGCAGAGGAAATCAGGCAACAGATAGAGAAACTAGATATTTCTTTTGGTAACAGAACCCTTAAAATTACAACAAGTATCGGGCTAACCGCTATTGAAAAAGATGACACTTTTGAACAGATACAACACAGAAGTGACATCGCTTTGTATAAAGCCAAAGATGAAGGCCGTAACAGAATATGTTTGAGTTGAGTTGAGTGAGTTGAAGCAATTAAACTGCGTACGGCTTAGCAATAGCAACATTTAAACTGTACTTACCTATGCTAGTGACGGAACTGAAACTCGACTTGTATCAAATCACGTTAACAACGGTTTTCACAACCAAATTCCTAAGAAAAATAATTAGTTTTCTGAATATAGAATATGATTAAAAGGATTAGCATTGCAGCCAGTCCTTTTTCATTACTATTTGAATCGACTATTCATAGTCAGAAGAATAGGTTTCTTGATAAGTATGAGAATAAAGTTCAAACAGGTTGCCGAATGGGTCTTCTAAGTAAACCATTTTAGCAGGTTTACTGTCATCTTCAGGATGATAGCGCATAATATCCATTCTTACTTTGCCACCAAATTGTTCCGTTTTTTCAATAACACCATCAAAGTCATCCGTTTGAAGACAAAAATGGAAAATACCGAGTCGAGAAAAATCCACTTCATGGCGCTCTGCGCGCTCTTTCATTTCAAACAGCTCAACACCAATACCATCCGTTGTTACTAAATGTGCAATGTTAAAGCCTTTAAAGCCCTCACCAAAAACAGCGATGCACATTTTTCCAATTGCAGTTTCTCGCTCCTCTTCAACTTTGGTGTTTCCCATTACGACTTTAAGGCCAAGAGCATTAGTATAAAACTCAACAGCTTTATCCATGTCTCCCACCATGATACCCACATGATTCATTTTCATAATTTTTTCCCAAGTTCAGATGACTGATTCGTGACTCGTTGTAATAAAGTGAGTATAAGCACAACGTATCATTACTGGAAATTATCAAAAATTATCAAAACAATAACATTAAGTTATGTGGCTTTAGAGAAACACAGCTAAGCGAAAAATACCGTGTTTAAAAAAAGAATGAGCAAACTAACAAATTATTGTTCTGGATATCTGCCTGAATGGCACGGTGCATGACGGGCTTGATGACGTTTAATTACATGATACGTTAAATAAACGGCGTTCATATAAGAAAAAACCAGACAAATAGAGTCAGATTTCACTGACTCTATTTTTATATTTCCCGGCAAAAAGTCAGGATAGACGCTATTTTAAGTATCAGATAGCCCAGCCACCTGCGTAAAATCCGACTAAAGCAACAGCAATGATTACTGTACCGATGTTAAGGCGCTTATATTCACCAGAGACAATCCGGCCAATCACTAGTGTACTGAAACCAAGCATAATACCTGTGACAATATTACAGGTCATAACAATAAATACGGCACATACCATACCAGACAATGCGTCTACTGAATCATTCATATCCAGCTTGGACACATTACTCATCATCAAAAGACCTACATACATAAGTGCAGGTGCTGTTGCATAAGCCGGAACAAGATAGCTCACTGGTGACAGGAATAACATTATCAGGAACAACCCACCTACAACCGTTGCAGTCAATCCTGTTTTACCTCCCGCAGCAGTACCAGCAGCCGACTCGATATACACAGCAGCAGGCGCACCACCAACAAAACCTGCAAATATACTACTGACAGAATCAGATGTCAGAGCCTTACCACCATTGATGATATTGCCATCTTTGTCCAGAAGGTTAGCCTGTCCTGCTACGGCGCGAATTGTGCCTGTTGCGTCAAAAATCGCTGTCATTACCAAAGCAAGAACACTTGGTATTACGATCGGATTCAGTGCTCCCATAATATCCATAGTACCCAGTAGAGACTCGCCTTCAGCGCCAAAGGATGGCATTGCGAATAGCCCCTGGAACTTCACATTCGGGTCAAAGATCAGACCGAATACAGAGATGGAGATAATAACAAGCAGAATACCACCAGGAACCCGACGTTTCTCAAGGCCAAAAATAGCAGCCAAACCAACGAGTGACGCCAACACTGGCAATGAAAGAAACTCACCAAGTTCAACGGGCAGCCCTGCCGCTTCATTTTTTACCACCAAGCCGACACCATTCGCCGCAATCATTAACAAAAACAGACCGATACCGATACCTGTACCATGAGCTATCCCATATGGCAAATTCGTCAGGATCCATTGACGTACACCTGTTACCGTAATTGCAGTAAACAGAACACCCATCAGGAATACCGCACCTAAAGCGACCGGAATACTTATCCCCTGACCCAGTACAAGGCTAAACGCGGTGAAAGCGGTTAACGAAATAGCACAGCCAATTGCCATAGGCAGTTTCGCCCAAAGCCCCATGATCAATGAACCAAAAGCCGCAACCAAACAGGTTGCAATAAACACAGCGCCCTGATTAAATCCAGCGACGCCCAGCATACTTGGTACAACAATCACCGAATAAACCATCGCCAGAAAGGTTGTAAGGCCAGCAACAACCTCTTGTTTAACTGTGCTACCGCGTTGTGTAATATAGAAAAAGCTGTCTAATCCGGTTTTTTGCGTGACGCCAGCCTCTTCGGTGGCGGATTCTGCTTGAGATATACTATTTTCAGACATGTTTCTAATTCCTTTTTTGTAGGTAAGAACAAGGAGCACACCGTTTCACTATCGACAATGTACGCTCTTGCTTCTCAGAAAGTTTGTGCACTTCCTCACCACGTTAAGATCAATTCATATCAATTGGTTTTAATTTTTTATTATGCCGGGTTAATCGTTAATATAATCAACCCCGCTCATATACCAGTCGGCCATCGACATAAGTTCGATAAATGCTTCGGTCATCCCCAAGTGTCATCAGCAAAAACAGTTTATCTGCCAGGCCTTTTGAGCTGTCATAACGCAGCTGCTGTAGCGGAGTTGAACAAGGGTCGATGACAACAAAGTCGGCCTCTTTCCCTACCTCAAAATTGCCAATCAGATGATCCAGCGACAAGGATTTGGCTCCACCTAACGTTGCGAGATAGAAGGCCTCATAAGCTGAGATTCTATGTTGCTGAAGCTGCATTACTTTGTAGGCTTCATTCAGTGTTTGCATCATATTAAAAGTGGTACCCGCACCAATATCGGTTCCCATTCCAACCTTAATATTGCGCTTCCACGCTTCCTGCAACTTGAATAAGCCGCTACCAAGATAAAGGTTAGATGTTGGACAAAATGCAATAGCAGAATCAGTTTCCTGCAAGCAATCCCATTCATTGTCTTCAAGGTGGATACAGTGGGCAAAGATACTCTTAGAGCCAGTTAATCCATGTTGATGATAAACATCAAGATAGCCGTCCTGCTCAGGGAATAACTCTTTAACCCATTCGATTTCATTTTTGTTTTCACACAGGTGAGTGTGTACATAGACATCCGGAAACTCTTCTTTAAGTTTACCTGCCATCGCCAGCTGTTCCGGCGTAGAAGTTGGGGCAAATCTTGGCGTAACTGCGTACAGTAAGCGACCTTTTTTATGCCATTTTTCGATCAATTCTTTAGTCTGGTTGTATCCAACTTCAGGAGTATCAAGAAGGTAGTCCGGCGCGTTACGGTCCATCATGACCTTACCGGCAATCATGCGCATATTGATCTTTTCAGCTTCACCAAACAGAGCGTTTACTGATTCAGGGTGGACAGTACCAAACACCAATGCTGTTGTCGTTCCGTTACGAAGCAACTGCTTGATAAAGAATGTAGACATCTCTCGCGAGTAGTCTTCATCCTTATAACGTGCTTCCGTAGGAAAAGTGTAATTATTCAGCCACTCAAGCAGCTGTTCACCGTACGCACCGACCATTTCCGCCTGCGGATAGTGAATATGAGTATCGATAAATCCCGGCATAACCATTTTGCCCGGATAGCTGCGGATACGAACCGAGTCAGGGATTTTGCCTTTGCCCTCTTCCCAAGGGCCAACCCATTCAATACGACCGTTATCAATGAGCATAAGGCCATCTTCTATAAAACGAACATTTTTCTCGATATCTTCCATATTATCAACAACTTGAGCAATATCCATTATGGAAGCGCGAACAGCTTTAATCGATTGAGAGTAATCCATAGTTTCCTCTTTAATGTCTTTGTACGTGCAAACGCCGTTTATGTATTTCTTAGGGCACAGCTATAAACGGCTCCGTACTGACCTTTTATTAATTTTTAGTAAATCCAGTGTATAAGCCTTCTATCCAACCACAAATCCACAAGGGTTTCATTGCGGTTGAATCAATACGTTACGACTCCGATTGTTGTCGAAGTATCTTTTCCTCTTCCAGTGCGCGATTACATGCTTCGCACTCTTTAATTTGTTCTTCCAGCGCTTCACGTTTTTCCTGTGCGCTTTCCGCCTCATCAGCGCGATTAATCCCCATGGCAATGTTCAGGCCAAGTGCAACCAGGGATCCTGTGGTAATGCCTGAACCCAGAATCACTTTGAGTGAATCAGGCAAGTAAGTAAGGACTTCAGGGCGAACTGTTACTGCCATACCAGCAGCAACGCCGACAGCAATAATCATCATGTTACGCTTGGTGAAATTGATTCGGGATAAGATGCCAATACCGGCGGAAATGATCATCGCAAACATGACTAACCCCGCGCCACCAAGTACTGGTGAAGGGATGGTAACAACGATACCACCAAGTTTAGGAAACATGCCCGCAAGAACCATGATGCAACCCGTAAGGGCGACCACGTGACGGCTTGCTACACCAGTGATAGAAACTATGCCTACATTCTGGCTAAATGAAGAGAATGGTGTTGCGCCAAATAGTGAAGCTAACGCGCTACCGGTGCCGTCACAAAGAATCCCTTTGGATAATTTCTTTCCCGTCAATTTAGTATGTGTGGCATCACTCAGGGCAAGAAAGTCTCCCGTCGATTCCATTATGGTTACCAGATAGGCGATAGACATTCCTATAATGCCACTAACAGTAAAGCTTATCCCGAAAGGCAGAAACTCCGGTAAAGCGAAGAACTCCGCATCCTTGACCGGAGAGAAATCAACGATACCCATAAAGATGGCGACCAGATATCCAACAAACATGCCTATCACAATAGCTGCAGCAGAAATAAGGCCTTTACCAACCTGAGACAACACAATCACGACCACCAGTACCAATAAGCCTAGCATTAAGTTGCTTAACTGACCGTAGCTTTCCTGGCCTACAAAGCCACCTGCAAACCAGTCGATAGAAACGGGCAGGATAGTTAAACCAATCAATACAACCACAGTACCCGATACAACGGGCGGAAATAGCTTACGAATTTGCGGCATAAATCGGCTGCCGATGATCATTACTAAAGAGCCAACAAGTGAAGCACCAAAGATACCCGAGACACCAGAGTCTAGACCGATAGAGATGGAAATGGCTACAAAGGTAAAACTCGTCCCCATAACAACGGGTAAACGAATCCCGACAGGGCCTACGCCACGACATTGAATGATTGTGACCACACCCGAAACCATTAGTGCAGCATTAACCAGAATGACCATTTGTTCTGTGGACAGACCAATGGCACTACCTACAACCAGAGGTACTGCGATAATAGCCCCCATAGCTGCAAGCATATGTTGTAAAGCAAGTAAGATGGCAGTTCCTACCGGAGGCTTATCTTCTACGTTATAAAAGAGTTTCATTTCAGTGCGATCCTTTTTTTAGGTCCCCCCCCGGATATCTGCCAGCTTTGACACTCTTAATGTGTCATAAGGCTGAGCATTATTCGAAGGCCTAATGGACGAGTATGAAATCGATAGTCATCTGGTCTGAAGCTTTTCACCTAAATCAGGTGCTGCCTTACTCCAATATTTAGCGACAGCAAATATTCTGCGACGCTACCAGTCTAACTATCAAAGCTCACTCGGAAAAATAAAAGCGAACATTTCTCATCCTAAGAAAAACATCCGCTTTTAAATTACATTAGAGCTTGTTCATACCTCTAAGTATCTTCTCTGGTGTAAAGTTCCACTCCCGGATCCACACACCACATGCATCATGAATAGCGGTAGCAATCGCTGGCGATGCTCCATTCACGCCAATCTCCGAAATGGATTTGGCTCCGAACGGACCTACTGGGTCGTAACTTGGAACCAGCGAGGCACGGAAGTCTGTCGGAATATCACCAATTTTTGGTGCACCGTAGCTCTTAAGATCCGTATTAATAGGAACACCTTTTTCGTCATAGATGATCTCTTCACTCATACTGTGACCAATGGCTCGCATACTGGCACCATATATCTGGCCCAGAGCCAAATCTGGGTTAATTGGCGTACCACAATCAAGCAGCGCATGGAACTTGTTCAGTTTTATCTCACCAGTTCGAGTATTAACGGCCACTTCCGCAAAGTTCGCGCCATAAGGGAACGCAAAATCAGAAGTAATAAAGCTTCCGCTTGTAAGAAGCTGCCCCCAGCCTTTGCCACCTTCGGCCTGATGTGCAATCTCGCCAAAGGTGACACTTTTACCGTTTTTCGCTTGTACCGTTGCAGGGAATACAAGTTGTAAATCCGATGCTTCTACTTTCAGCATCTCCGCACCACAAATAAGAATTCTTTCCCGCATTGCTTCTGCTGCTTTCATCGCCGCATTACCTGAGAAGCAGGTTCCGGATGAAGCGTATGCACCTTTATCAAACGGGCAGTGGTCAGTGTCACCAGAAATAACCGTTACTTCTTCAAGTGGCATTTTCAGTGTTTCAGCGACAATCTTTCCTACGACAAGATCCAGACCTGTTCCTATATCTGCGCCACCAGAGTGAACAATCAAGGTGCCGTCAGAAGCCAGTTTCGCTTTACAGTTGGCTTGATCAATATCAGGGATCCCTGACTTCTGCTGGATAATGGCAACACCACGTCCAACCGTCCAGTCTTTACCTAGGTCTTCTTTTGGTAAATCCCATCCAAACTCTTCACGTCCCTGACGCATAACTTCATCAAGAGCACAAGAAAGCACACGAGGAGGTTCCGCCGGTAAGTCACCTTCACCTACTGCGCCTTTAATCTTCAGAGGATCACCCTCATGAACACGGTTCTTCTCAATGATATCAAGCAGATCCATATCCAACTCGTCAGCGAGCTCCGCCAGCATCATTGTCAGGGCAAACACTCCTTTTGGTGCGCCATATCCCTGATATGCGCCTGTCGGACAGATATTAGAGTAATAGGTGGTAACCTTAAATCTCACATTGTCTATCGGGTAAAGCGGCAGTGAAAGTGCAGGACCATTTGATGGAACAGTAAGAGCATGGTTACCGTACGGACCAGTATTGGCCTGGAAGTCCATATCAATAGCCGTTAGAGTACCATCTTTCTTCATTCCCACTTTCAGGTTTACTTTCGCTACATGGCGGGATGAACACGCGATAAACTCTTCTTCGCGAGTGTAATGATGATAAACCGGACGTCCTGTTGTAAAGGCAGCGTAAGCAGTAATGTCCTCTACCAAAATATCCTGTTTTGAACCAAAGCCTCCACCTACGCGCTCTTTGACAATATGAACCCGATTCTGCTTGATGCCTAGAATACGGGCAATCTGACGACGAACATGGAACGGTACCTGAGTAGATGCGTGCATCACAACACGGTTTCCATCCATATATGCGTAAGCGATATGCATTTCTGTTGGTGTCTGCTGTACCTGCTTAGATTCATAAGTACGTTCCAAAATCACATCTGCTTCTTCAAAGCCTTTATCAATATCGCCAATCTGGCCATGTACGGATGCAGCGATATTTTCACGCGGCTTACAGCCAATCGGGAAGTTTACGATAAGCTTACCTTCGCGTTCATCTGCACCTATGTTCTGCTGTTCCAGATCATCTGGTGCACCCGCCATATACTGAATTGGCTCGTTGTGAATAATTGGCGCATCCGTCGCCTGAGCTTCATCAATGCTCATTACTGGCTTAAGAACTTCATACTCTACATCAATCAGCTTAAGTGCCGCTTCAGCAATTTCCACACTTTCTGCCACAACAGCGGCTACACGATCACCCACATGGCGCATTTTCTGGCCAAACATGCGGCGGTCAAGAGGCGATGGCTCAGGGCCAGTCTGGCCTCCTGGCGTGAAAGGGATATCCGGACAGTTATCATGAGTGATGATATGTACCACGCCATCCAACGCTTCTGCTTTGGTTACGTCCAGTGTTTTGATCCATGCATGTGGATGAGGGCTACGTAATACCTTAATAACACAGGCATCTGCCGGGATTCGATCTTCAACATAGCAAGGCTGTGCCTGCACCATTTTTACGGAATCATCTTTTGGGTTAACTTTACCCACCATATCAAGATTGTCACAAAACTCCGGAGCAACTTCTATATTGCTGTCAGGTACATTTTTTCTCTTAGCTGCCAGTTCAACCACCTGATAGAACTGCTGATATCCAGCATCACGACTAAACAGACCAGAGAGCGCATCATCGATTTCTTCACGGTCTGGCTGCGGGATGCGTTCCAGTAACTCAGTGATAATAAGCGCCGCTGCAGGGTCGTTATAACCTGACTGAACAACGCCCACATCGATCATGGCCTGCTGAACAACGCTTAATTTGTTATAAGAACTTAATGACTCGGCAGTTCGTACTTCACATTTGTCCAACTGTGCCGCAATTAACAGGGATGCATTTACCAGTTTCCCGTTAAGTAAAATTACGTCTGAGCCAGCAAACCCGAACCCGTCATCACTGTTTCGTACAGAGTGAAACCCCATTCCATGAAGGAGCTTTTGTACATTTTCACCTAGGCTGCAACCCAGTTCCTGAGGGCGGCCATTTAAAGTAAATTTAATAGTCATGATTACGCCTCCTCAGCCATCTTCTGGCATTCAGCCAAAAGATCAGTTACAACAATACCTGCAATATAACGCTTGTATTCCACACTACCGATCAAATCAGCAGTAGGATATACCGCTTCTGCAACGGCTTTTTCTAAGGATTCACTATCAAGATTCTGGCTTTCGACATCTCTTAAACGAACAGGTTTTGTAGCACCATTTGATTTTGGCGACACACCATCAAGTGCAATCACTTTTTTGCCTTCTTTATCCAGAGATACGGCGGCGGTAACCACTGCCAGTCCAGCAGAAGAGCGAACAACATTGTTAACTGCGCAGGTAAGGTTTACATCCGGAATGATAACCTTCTCAATTAACTCACGGCCTTCTGTTGAAATGTAGTCTTCCACCTCAACCTCACGACCGTCTACCAGTACGACAACCGCTTTCAAAGCCATTAAACCTGGCAGTAGACGCGCTTCCTGCTGAAGCGCAGCAATCTCTCCGCCAAGCGTTGCCTGATTACGTACATGCCGTGAGTAGATAAATCTGGCCGATTGCTTTAATGCCACAGGTATCAGTTCGTCATCAACCAAATCCTGAATACGGCACATGGCTCCGATATGAACCGCTTCACCACACTTTTCGACTTTATCAAAGCCCAGGTTCTCCAGCGAAATGGCAACCGTTTTATCTGTTTTAGTTGGCGCAGCATTAAGCTTTGAGCCACCAGCAAACCATGTCGCCAAACTTGTATTTTGTTCCATTAACTCAAGCGCTTTTTCCGTAGAGTCTGGTCTCAAATATTGTTCAATCATATTTTCTTACCTTATTCTAATTATCTTTAGCTTCATGCTGTCTTAAGAAAACAGAGGTAATGAAGTCTTTTTTAATTTTCTAATACTGTATTCAGCAACTATTGAGCCAACCTTGGGAGTCATTCAGATAAGCGAAACGTTTCGTGAGCATTGTCAGAAATCACACATAAAATGAGACATTCATCTATAGCAGACAGCCCTTGAAATCCAAACACTTATGACAAATTTCATAGACCAAATACGACTGCTTCTCACTTCATAATGAACAGCTATCAAAATAATATTTTCACTATCAAATTGATAATTATCATTAGTGATAATGCGCCATGATACAAACACAAGAAAGGGAGCCGAAGCTCCCAAAAAAAAGACTAAATAACATAATGTTACAATAACCGGACTTGATTCAACCATCGTCTTAGTAGGTTGATTGATGCCTGTAGTCGATAACTGGCCGTTGAACGTTGATCATCAATTGGAGTGATTACTTCCCGATACATAGCCACTATCTCGTCAATGAGCCTTATTTCGTGCAACTCTTCCGTTGATAGCCCCCTCAGGCGTAACTCCAGCTCTCGACTGCGAGCAACAGCCGGGCCAACCGCACCAAAGGCGACTCGCCAGTCAACAATGACATGATTTTCAACCTTCACTGCACCTGCAACGGAAAGTTTAGTCAGTGCATTGGCTTTTCTGGTTCCAACCTTGTGGTAAAAAGTCTGCTCGAAGTCTAAACAAGGAATAACAATATGTGTCAGTATCTCATCCGATTTAAGTTGATTACGACCCGGACCAGTAATGAACTCTTCAATCGCTAGCTCTCTCTGTCCCTTTAACGAAGAGAGTACAACACGTGCATCAAGCAGGTAGAGCGCAGGAAGGGTATCGGCTGCAGGCGAGGCATTACAGATGTTCCCCGCCATCGTGGCACGATTTCGCAGAGCCGGAGCGGCTATCTTAGCGACACTTTGACGTAAGACCGCAGGTATTAGAGAATTTTCCTCAATATCATTCAAAGTTACTCCAGCACCAATAACTAGAGCGGGAGCCTGCTGATTAATCGCTTTTGTATGAACGATCTGCTGAAGTTCAGCAATCGCGTCTACGAATACAACATTCTTGATGAATGCTGGCGTCATCCCCGGTCTTACACTGCTTTTAACCATCAAATCCGTACCGCCGGCAAACAGCGTATGTTCTCCTACAGCCAGCTTATCCAGCGCTTGCGCCAGAGTGTCAGGACGGTATACCTCTACCATAATCCTTCTCCTCTTTCACTGGCGATTCTGGCTGCGTCAACAATCATTCCGTAGCCCGTGCAGCGGCACAGATTGCCTGAAATAGCTGTTCTTATCTCCAGCTCATCAGGCTCAGGATTACTTTCGAGTAAAGCGTAAAGTGCCAGTACCATTCCCGGAGTACAAAATCCACACTGTACTCCTTTTGCCTCTAGCAGAGCGTTGATGACACATTTGCCTTTCTCACTGTCTCTTATTCCTTCCAATGTCATTAACCGGGCACCATCAGCCTGCGCAACAGGCATCATGCAGGCGTTGACCAGCTTGCCATTAAACAGTATTGAACATGCTCCACATTCACCTTCACCACAACCCTCTTTGGTCGCTGTTTTATTCAGGTTTTCTCTTAACGTGTTCAACAACGACTGCATTGGGTCAGCATCAACTTCAACCAGTTCGTTATTCAGATAAAATCCGATCTTCATACTGTTGTCCCCTTCCCCGCAGTATCATCTCCAGAATAAAGTACCTGACACACTCTTTCTGGCGTTACCGGTATTGATGATAGAGATTTTTCAATTGCGAATTCAACCGCTGCTGCGAATGCAGCTGCGCCGCCATTGTGAGTTAACTCTCCTCCACCTTTAGCACCATTTGGTCCGTAGGGATATGGATTATCAACAAAGTCGCTGCTGATTGTCGGAACATCGAGTGATGTTGGAATAACATAATCGGCCATCGTCTTCTGAGCAAAGACACCGTCTTCTGTCATTTCCAGCTTTTCACAACTGCCGTAACCCAGCGCCTGAACCAGACCACCATCAATCTGACCTTTAAAGACAGCTGGCTCTATCGCCCGGCCTATATCATAAACCCCCCAGGCTCCGATTATATCTGCTTCGCCGGTTGCCATATCAACTTCAACTTCAACGACATTCATACCGTAGCTGGTCGCCTGATAAGCGTTACCTTGATACACATCCTGATCCCAGACGTGATAGTCAGGTTTACGATAAACTTCTTCTATCTCCTGAGCCTCGCCTTCTACCCAATTTTCTTGCAATCGCTTCGCTGCTTTTTCCAGCAAATAACCAACAATAAGGATTGAACGCGAAGCCACTGTTGGACCCGAATCCGGCACAACGCCAGTATCAGGAACTGCCAACTGTATGGTGTCTAGCTTGCACTTCATCGTATCAGCAACAATCTTACGAAACGTCAGGCTCAACCCCTGTCCGATATCTGTGTTTGAAGCCAGTATCTGGACTGTCCCATCAACCAGCTTGTGTAGACGGATTCTGGCTCTGACAAGAGTATCTTCCAAATCACCAGCAAAACCACATCCATGCTGAAAAATAGCGAGTCCAATACCTTTGCGCATTTCACATGTTTCAGGTTGAAGGGCGTAAGAGGCAACTTTATTATGATAGTCAGATGAACTAAGTACGTTCTCCAGCATCTGGTCCAGAACCAAATCACCAAAGATATCAGCCCCAGTCAGCGTTTTCGAGTCTGACTTAAGGAAATGGCGCTGCTTAAACACAGCAGGCTCTTCCCCAAGCTTCTTCGCGATATGGCTCATATGGGTTTCCATACAGAAACAGTTCTGTGGAGAACCAAAACCCCGGAATGCACCAGTAGGTACTGTATTGGTTGTCCAGGCATGCCCTTCAATCCGCACGTTCGGTATGTCATATACATTGGTTGCTGTAGTGAGTGAACGCTGAAGGACTATTCCAGAAAGGCTAAGGTAGGCACCTGAATTTATATCAAAATTCAACTCCATCGCGACGATGTTTCCGTTCTCATCAATACCTGTACGGTAGTTGAATTCAACCGGGTGACGCTTAGAGGTGAACTGGATATCTTCGCTACGTTCCAGAATTATTCGGATTGGCTTCTGCAGCTTTTCAACGGCAACAGCAAGTGGCCCTGCCAGTACGTCGGGATAATCTTCTTTGCCCCCAAAACCACCACCGGTCGGGCACTGTATCGCCCTGACTTTATCGTGACCAAGAAGAACTGCCATGCAGTGATGTACATAGAAAGGACACTGCATAGAACCTTCTATGACTATCTTGCCATCCTGCGGATAACCGACACAGCCCTGAGTCTCAAGATAAATATGCTCCTGATACCCGGTAGTACAGGTTTCTTCAATGATGGTAACAGCTTTAGCAAAGCCCTCATCAATTTTGCCTTTGTTCAGTACATGTGTATCTAACACATTGTTTGTTGAATGAATAGCACCGTCGATAAGAGCTTTAGATTGTTCGATAGTGTAGGCAGGTGTGAGAGGTTCATATTCCACCTCTATTTGTTGCAGGAGTTGTTCTATAACGTTCGGGGCGAGCCCTACAAGCAGATAGATTACCTGCCCGATATAACGTACCTCTTTGTCAGCAAATGCCGGCCAGTCAATTTCTACGATAGGCAGTACATTGTTCCCCGGAACGTCACCTGCTCCAAACAGGTGATAACCTTCCGGCATATCGGGAATTTTGACGGATTTAATGATGCCTCGGGGACATGAGGAGCGGTAGAACCGCCCCTCCAATAGTCCCTCGTAACAGCGATCGGCAACATACTTAGCTTCACCAGTGGCTTCTTCCCACTTGAATCGAGTATTAACCGTATCCATAACGGGGTCTCACATTAGTCTAATTGATCCATAGTTTTCCATAGACGCGCAGCAACTTTGCTGGCTTCTGCATAAATTGGAGCGACATCAAACGGGAATGCTCTGTCTTCATACACAAACCGTCCTTCGACTATCACACTATTGACGTTCCCCGCATTAATACCAAAGGCAATATGTCCCGGTATGTTATCGGCAACAAGAGGAGTCGGACTGGTGTAGTCGAGTACGGTCAGGTCAGCCTTGTTCCCCGGATCCAGACGACCAAACTTGGCACCAAAGTTACGGGCAAGAATTTCGTTACCATTCCAGAGATTGCGTGTGAAGCTGTCAGGCCACAAAGGGCCTCCTGCATCGCGATGTTTGAAGAAGGCAAACTTCAGCTCTTCGAACATATCCGCACCAATGCCATCTGTACCCAGAGCCACATTCTTAAAACGAGTCAGCTTGTTGTTGTAACCGACATTGTTGTTCATATTAGAACGCGCATTATGAACCAGGAAGCCATCTTTATCGTTCAGAATGCTAATATCTCTGTCCGACAGGAACAGGCCGTGAGCAAGTAACGTCTTCTCGTTGATCAAGCCAAAGCTGTCAAGACGTTCGACAATATCCTGACTGTAATGATGATGACTGTGTGTCACGTCGTAGCGATCTTCTGCCACATGAATGTGGATACCACGATTGGTAGCCTTTACGGCCTCGGCCATCATGGATAGCCCTTCATCGGTAACGGTAAACGGCGCGTGTGCACCAATGTGCGCTTCAACCAGATACGGTTCTTTACCTTCTGCTTTTTCACGATCAATGAGCTGAGCAAATGCGATGTTCTCTTCAACACCAGCTCTCATCTCATCCATACCGCCATTACGGTCAGTGGTTTCGAAACAAGTCATGCCGCGCAAACCTGTTTTCAGGAATCCTTTACGCAGGGTATTTAATGAACCCGCGATATAGTTTGGTGATGCGTGATGGTCTATAACCGATGAACAACCGCTCTTTATCGCTTCCAGCGAACAAATAAGGCCGCTGTAGTAAAGCGCTTCCTCATCAAGTGCGCGGTCCATTCTCCACCACAGGTTTTTCAAGATAGAGATAAAGTCCGGGCTCGGCTTGATATCCGCCATGATGCCGCGGGCAAGGCCTGAGTAGAAATGGTTGTGCGAGCATACAATACCCGGCATAACCACCTTGCCTTTCATATCTTTAATTGTTGCACCCGGGTACTGAGGCGAAAGATTCGAACCAACCTCTTTAATAACACCGTTCTCAATGGCGATATCAACGCCTTCCTTAATTAAGGCAGGCTCAAATTGCACTGCCGTTGCGTTTTTTAGTAGTAACATTCCTGTTTCCTCCCCTAAAGTTCTACTTTGCCCAGCAGATAATTATGATGCTTGTAAACGTAGCTGATCATAGTCGCTTCATCAGTCATCGACTCAGGCATATCAATCTCGCTTTGTGCATTAATGCTGAATGTGTATGTCTCACCTTTTAAGCGCACCAGCACTTCTTCACCTTCAACGTAGAAACCAGCATTGGTACTGTTCGCGAAGTCTTCACGTAGATTAAATATGGTGAATTTATCTTTGTATGGCTTGCTATCCCAAGGACAGAACTGAGCACAGTTTCCACATTCGTTACAGTACGCATCAAGGTGCAACGTCTGATACTGGTCTTTGAAGCCAGGAATCGGTAACGAAATATTGGCGCGGTTTGGACACACATCCACACACTTACTACAGATGTATGAGCATTCCAGACAACGTTTTGCTTCCTGTTCGATAAAGGTTTCGCGATCCGCTTCTTCAAGTTTGTTCGCTTCGATCATTCTGACCTGAATATCCCCTTTACGGGCATAAATAGCTTCAGCCTTAACATCACTCGTTACTTCCATCTGCTCATCAGACTTAGCCTCACGCTCAAGTATCGCAGTAGCCGCTTTACGGCCGCCAGAAATCGCTGAAACAATAGAAGAAGGGCCAGTATGCGCATCCCCCATCAGGAACACATTCTCGACAGCGGTTTCACAAGTGTTGTCATCAACAGCTGGCCAGCCATCTTCCCCCATAGGTATACCAATACGACCCAGAACATCTCGGTTAGACTGCTCACCGACAGCAGTGATTAGTGCGTCAACCTGATGCTCAGTAGTCTCGTCCGTTGCAACAGGACGGCGTCGACCTTTTTCATCCGGCTCACCCAGTTTCATAACGCGAGCTGTAAGTTTACCGTCAGCGTCAAACTTCTCAGGGTTAGTCAGGAACATAAACTGAACGCCATCGTCGACAGCTTCTTCATACTCTTCTTTGTACGCAGGCATCTCTGCGATAGTACGACGATAAAGTACAGTTACCTTTTCAACACCATCAATTTTGAGCGCTGCGCGCGCACTATCCATCGCTGTGTTACCTGCACCAACAACAGCGACATGCTTACCTAGTTCAAGTTTTTCGCCATCATTAAAGCGGCGTAGGAACTCAAGCGATTTAAATACCTTAGTATTGTCACTGGCAATTGATATAGGGTTGCCTTTATCTGCACCGATTCCCAGACAGATGTATTTGAATCCGCTCGCTTTCAGGCTATCGATTGTAAGAGCAGGATTACAGCCATACTCAATATGCACACCATGATCCGTCACAAAATCGATATCGTGCTGTATCACTTCAGCAGGGATACGGAATTGAGGAATGATGTTCTTCACCATTCCACCAGCGTTGGCTTCTTTTTCAAATACCGTAACAGGGTGACCAGCACGAGCCATAAAGTAAGCTGCAGATAAACCAGCAGGCCCTGCGCCGATCACGGCAACCGGATGTTTAGCGGTATCTAAATCAGGCTTATGCCATTTCTCTTTATAGTTGTCCCAGCCTTTATCCAGTGCAATTTTCTTCATCTCACGGATATTTAGTGCACCTTCATAATCACGACGAGTACAGTTGTACTGGCACTGATGGTCACAAATATGGCCCGTGATTGCTGGCAGTGCATTTCGGGAGTAAATTACTTCCAGAGCTTCGGTGTATTTCTGCTTGCCCAGAAGGCTAATATACTCAGGAATATCCTGACTGATAGGACAGGCTGTCACACAAGGAGCAACATAACAGTCCGTCATTGGTACTGCTTGCTTAACACTGATCTCTTCTGGACCACGCCACTCTTTCTGAGCATAGTCAGCAACCAGTGATTTCGCCGCCAGTGCTTCCAGTTTTACCAGGTCAACTTGCTGCATTCCCCACTCATTGCTGCCTTCCAGCTCTTTAGCACAGTCTGTCAGACGTAAGTAGCCACCCGGCTTAAGCAGATCAGTCGCCATGGTGATTGGGCGAATACCAGTTTCAAATATCTCTTTAATGTTGAACTTACTTGCGCCACCGGAATATGAGATTGATAGTGTGCCATCGAACTCGCGGGACAGCTCAAGAGCAACATTGATCGATAGAGGGAAAAGTGCACGACCAGACATGTACATCTCTTTATCTGAAAGGCGACCTTTCTTGTTCAGCGTTCCCAATGTATTGGTTAACTTTACACCAAAGCCGATGCCTTTCTCTTTGCCTAAATTTACAAGGCGGTGAAGCATCGCTTTCGCATCATCAATTTGCAGATCATGGCTAAACGATTCTTCACTAAGAGCAATATAGTCAAAACCTGCATTATCCAGAATGCCGCGTACACGTTCAAAACCCAGCAATGTTGGATTGAGCTTCACAAAGGTATTGATGCCTTTCTCTTCTATCATGTATCTGCAGATAGCTTCAATCTCGTTTGGCGGACATCCGTGCATGGTCGACAGAGTCACACCACGAGTAAGTTGTGCAGAAATAGTGTCAGACAGCTTACTTAAACGCTCAGAGCCATAAGTTTTAGTAAACTCAGGTTCTGCAATAAAACGGTTCATTTCGGCGATATAGGTGTGGAAGTTTTCATGTTCAGTCGAATCAAGCATGTCATGAATATACTTCTGCATCGGTGCAGTCTGAATACCAGCTAAGTCATAGCCAACACTCATATTGAAAACGAAAGATTTCTCTTCACCTTCAAGACGTGGAGCAAACACCTCCTCCAGCAAGTGAAGTGCGACCCATGCCTTCAAATACTCGTCGTACGCTTTTATCAGGGTAAACTCAGTCGACCATTCTGTATTGAAACACTCATCTTCCGCATCAATACATGGCTTAGCTATCTCAAGCTGGTCCAGTTTCTGAACGGTTTTCAGCTCCATAAACCGGCCACCAGCCAGCCAAGAACAGATGATGTTTTGTGCCAACTGGGTGTGCGGACCTGCAGCCGGCCCTACTGGTGTTTCACAGTTTTCGCCCCATACGGAGAGATCCTTAGAAGCTTCCTTACGATAAAACTGCTTCGACGGGATTCCAAAAATGGACTTGCTCTCTTTATACTCACTAAAAATGCGATTCAGAAGTTCGCCAAACGGAACGGGACGCATGATGTCTCCCATGATAGATCTCCTTGATGCTGTTGTTCTTTTGCAGTCACAGTCAACACATCTTGTTGTTCTGACTGTGGGGCTCAAAGTGATAGGCTAAATAAATTCAGCCAGCTAATAGATCTATTGAGCAACTACTGCGCCAAACTTCAAAATCAGGATCATCAAGGGAATTTTCTTGGTTAAATTCGTGAGCAACGTCGAATCTAAAGGCGAATTTGTGAACATAAACAGGGATATACAAAGAGATAGATGATAATGAAAAGCGCTATCAAATGAATATAGTTCTTAATTAATTACTTTTATCTATCATATTAATAAATTGCTATCACTTTGATATGAGAAAAGGTGATAAAAATATTTCTTTGCATGAGTAAAAAATAAAGCCACTAAGCAAATAACTATATATCAATTTGATAATTCACCACTATCAACTCTCATTCTGATAGTGATATTTATACCCTTGACACAGTTCGTTATATG
Source organism: Vibrio sp. UBA2441 (assembly GCA_002342685.1). Classification (GTDB taxonomy): domain Bacteria; phylum Pseudomonadota; class Gammaproteobacteria; order Enterobacterales; family Vibrionaceae; genus Vibrio. The sequence continues at coordinate 39,835 of DDQN01000021.1, read as the reverse complement.
CTTCCGGTGTATCCACGTCAAAGTATATTTTTTCAGTATCCAGACCTGCGAATTTTACTTCGCTTCTGTATATCAGCTGTTTCATTTTGCTATTTAAAGGAGCACTCATTATTTGCTCTCTTAATGAGAGTGGAAGCAGTACCGGGTGTCCGGGACGGTTAACCGTGCCAGGAAACACGGTATGTGGTCCCCGCAGTGCCCATATTTCTCTATATATATCTTCGGTAATACAGGGCATATCAGCATGACAGATATAAAAATGTTCTGTTTCCACCAGCTTTACGCCCTGCTGAATTGAACTAAACATGCCTTTTTTAAAGTGAGTATTAACTATCACATCCACGCCTTTTTCGCTCCTGTACCTTGAGACAAGCTCATCACTACGATGCCCCGAAACCAGTATCACTCGGGAACAAAAGGCAAGTGCATTTTCGATACTTTCATCAAGGATTGTATGGTTCTGATAAGGTAGCATGATCTTCCAGCTCCCCATTCGGGAAGAGAGTCCGGCTGCTGGTATGACACAATCGACTCTATAAGGATTACTCATCGTTTCTACTCACTTATTTACTGGTTAATCAGGATATAATGAAGCAAGAACCATACGCCTATTCGCTTTGCTCCGCGCAACTCAAAGCTCCTCTGCCTAAGCCTATTGTTATATCTCTGGTTGGCGGTGGCGGCAAAACATCTTGTATATTCTGGCTTGCAAGGCAGTTTAGTAAAAATGGTCACAGCGTATTTGTCAGCACAACAACTAAAATGTATTTTCCTGAAAAAGAACAGGCTGACAACTTTATATTTCTGGATAGAGATCCATACCACCAAATAATAGATAAATACAATTTATTTTCTGATCCTGGAGTCACATTTGGCTATAAAAACATAATAAACAGCAACAATATAAACCAGAAAAATAAAGTGCTCGGTGTCACAACCAAACTGATTGATAAATTAAAAAATGACTCCCCTTTCACAGTTTTTATTATTGAAGCAGATGGTGCTAATCAGTTGCCAATAAAGGCTCCCAACGGGCATGAGCCTTGCATTCCTCAATCTTCGGATATGGTTATCGGTGTTACAGGTGCAGAAGCTATTCATACTCAGGCTAGCCCTGAGAGAATTCATCGATGGGACACGTTTTCTGCACTCACTCTTTGCTCAGAAGGTGATTTGATTGACCTGAAAGTATTGAGAAACCTGATTGAACATCGACAAGGAATGTTTAAAAACGCACCAGAGAAAGCTGTCAAAGTTTGGTTGATAAATAAAATCGATCTGGCTAATAGTTATCAGGACATCGTTCTGTTAGCTAATCAGATCATGGCAACCAGCACCAAACTTGATGCTATCTGGATTGCGTCGATGAAAAATCAGATACCGATTAAAGATGTACTGATGAGAGGGTAGTCTGGAAATTATCTTCTCAGATCAAGAGACTCTGAGGTCAAAATTGATGAATATTTTCGCAAAAGCTGCTCAACTAGAAGAAGAAAACACACCGTTTGCTCTGGCAAATATAATAGGAACTCGAGGTTCAGCCCCCCGCCACTCAGGCCAGATGATCGTAAAGGCAGACGGTTCAATTCTGGGGACTGTTGGCGGCGGAATGATTGAGCGCTATGTAATTGAACAGTCTCTTGAAGCACTGCAGGAAAGGAAAGCCCGAGTAGTGAAAGGGCGCATGACCCGAACAGGACCTAATGCAATGGACATGGACTGCGGGGGGTCAATGAGTGTATCCATTGACGTATACGGACTTCGTCCAAACCTGATACTTGTTGGGGGCGGACATGTTAACCGGGCCGTCGCACATACAGCTCACGTGCTTGGATTTGATGTCACAGTGGCAGATGCCTATGAAGAAAGCTTATCAGAAGAGTACTTTCCAGCGGGCACAAGACGTGTTCTCGGCGTAAACATGGAAGATGCTATTGACAAAATAAGTATCAACAGGGATAGCTTTGTCATTATCGCAACCAACCATCAAGACAAAGATGCCATCACTAAGTTAGCTGGTTGCGAAACCCGTTATACCGGCTTGATGGCTAGCCGCCGCAATTTACAGACCCTGTTTACTCACCTTCGCAAATGTGGTGTGAGTGAAACACAAATACAGGCAATTCACTCCCCTATCGGATTTAATATTGGCGCAGAAACCCCGGAAGAAATCGCTATCAGCATTATGGCTGAAGTGCTCAAAGTCAAACATTGTTCCTCCGGTGAGCAGATGAAAGATGATCCTCGTCTGAACCGGGATAGGTTAGTTTTGATAAGAGGAGCCGGAGACATCGCAACAGGTGTTGCCGTACGCCTTCAGAATTCTGGTTTTAAAGTTGTGATGACTGATATTTCACAACCAACAGTGATTCGTTGTACCGTGGCTTTTGCTCAATGCCTTTATGGTCAGTCAGTAGAAGTCGAAGGAATTACTGCACGTAAAGCTAAGGATTGCAAAGATGTCTTTAAAGCGATTGAACAGAATCAAATACCTGTCATGGTGGATGAGGATTGCTGTTCGTTGTCTTCACTGAAACCAACATTTGTTATTGATGCAATACTGGCTAAACGTAATCTGGGCACAACCAAAGATATGGCTCCGGTAACCATTGCACTTGGTCCCGGATTTACCGCAGGTGAAGACTGCGACGCGGTAATCGAAACCAACCGAGGGCATCATCTTGGCCGTGTCATCTATAACGGAGTAACCCAAGCCAATACAGGTATTCCGGGCAATATAGCTGGTTATTCCCACCAGAGAGTTCTCCGCGCCCCATGTGACGGCGTAATGCACAACCATGTCAAACTAGGCGATATAGTCGAGGAAGGCGATATCATCGCTCATATTGGTGACACTCCTGTAGTAGCGCCGCTTAGCGGCATGGTTCGAGGGCTGTTAAATGAAGGACTAACTGTCACTCAGGGTTTTAAAGTAGGAGATATCGATCCAAGAGGTATTGAAGCAGATTTCACTACTATTTCAGACAAAGCCAGAGCCATCGGAGGCAGTGTTCTGGAAGCGATGCTTCATCTCGAACTGAAAATACGGAATTAGGCTCATCCGGAACGAGGTTGCCATGGAATCGCGGTTTTACATTCACAAGATGTTCACAGATACCATATGGTTATCATTGATAGTCACCATACTCAAAGGGTTACTCCAGCCTGAGTACAATGCGCTGTTACTGAATGATACCGGAATCGTACCCGTAGTATTTGTGCATCTGGTTTCAATTGTGTTGCCCGTTGCTTTGGCTTACTGCCTGTATCTGGTCCTGAAAAAACGCGCCCGACTAACGTTGATAGCGGCTTGTCTGGCGCTCTACTCTTTCCCTGCCGGACTTGCACTCTATCAAGGACTGCATATCGACTGCGGATGCTACATGCCCGGTTCTTTAGAGTTTGACGTATACAGTGAACTGAAACCCTTATTTGTTTTTCAATCTCTCCTGATAGTAGCTGTGCTCGTGCTGCACCTTTTCAATAGCAAATCTAAAAGAGTACAAACGCTAAGTGAAGGTGCCGGAAACTACTACAAAAACTAAGAATTCGTTTTTTCACCGCAATCTTGCGGCGAATTCAATATACAAGGAACTTTTATGCAAAATAGTAAACTTCGTCTTCGCGACCTCAGCTATAGAGCCAAGTTCGGTTTTATGGCACTGGCAACAAGCCTTATCGTATTATCCTTTTCTGTTGATGCTGGACTATTTTCCAATAAGTTTGAAGCAGAAATTCAGACAGAACAAGTTGCGATCAAACTGCACAATGAAACTCTTACCGGTGGCTATCAATTAGTTGATACAAAAGGCTTAAAGTCGATTCTCGACAGCAACAAAGATGTCCTGATTATTGATGCAATGCCTTATGAAGCGAGTTATAAAACGGAACATATTCCTTCGGCGATGCAGTTTGAATTTCCGATAGCACCTATGCCTGAATGGAACGCTAATGATACGGAAGGTAAAACTCAGGAAACTTTTGCCCGCCTGCTCGGGGCAGATAAAGGACAAACTCTGATTTTCTATTGTGGTTTTGTTAAGTGTGGCAGAAGCCACAATGCCGCAGCCTGGGCAGTAAAAATGGGTTATACCGATGTCTATCGCTACCCTGGGGGGATCTATGCATGGAAAGGCGCAGGATTCAAAACCGTAAGCGATTAAAACGAATTAAGATAATAGCAATAAAGTAAATTAGTAATTCAACCAGTGCCAGTCAGTTAAGCTGACTGGCACTGCAACATCTGTTACGTTCTGGTTTGACAAAGCTCGAAAGGGCAAGTTTTTAATGGATAAAGAACTATACGGCTACACAGGTACCTGCCCGCTCTGCCAGTACATCTAATCCTTCTTCAAGAGCACCTATATAGGCACGACCACCAGATAGTGCAAAATCAGATGCTGCTTCTACTTTTGGACCCATTGAACCAGCCGGGAACTGAAATTCACTAAGCTGAGACGGCGAGGCAATTCGAAGTGGGCGTTGTTGCTCAGTACCCCAGTTGAGATAAACCGCGTCCGCATCGGTTAATATTAATAGCTTGTCTGCTTTAAGCTCTTTTGCCAGAAGAGTAGCTGCCAGATCTTTATCAATAACACCTTCAACACCTCGGTACCCGACATCGCTCTTGCAAACCGGAATACCACCACCACCACAGCAGATAACGACTTCACCGGCATTTAACAACGTTTCAATTGAGTGCTTATCTATGATGTTGATTGGCTTTGGTGATGGAACTACGCGGCGTATATATTCGCCATCAGGTTTCATCGTCCAATTATTGGCTTCAGCTAGCTTACCCGCTTCCTTTTTATCGTAAACCGGGCCGACAAACTTGGTGGGATCTTTCATGCTCGGATCGTTGGCGTCCACTTCAATACGCGTAAGCAAACTAGATACTTCTGTTTCCGGAAGCAGGTTATGAAGTTCCTGAGCAAGCATATAGCCGATCATTCCTTCACTTTCTGCACCCAGAACATCAAGCGGATATGGTGAAACTTTATCGTAAGCCAAATTCTGCAAAGCCAGCAAACCAACCTGTGGTCCGTTGCCGTGTACAATCGCGACCTGATAATCTTTAGCGATCTCAGCAATAGCAACAGCCGCTATTTTGATATTCGCTAGCTGATTGTCAAAGCTTGGCGCGTCTCCGCGACGTAATAATGCATTGCCTCCGAGGGCTACAACTGCTGTGGGTTTCATTCTATCTCCTTAATTATTCGAGTAGGACACGTTTTCGATACTCCATTTGCTATCAGACATCTGACGGCTTTTGGTACGAAAACGGGTTACGGCGAACAAAGCGGCCGTTCCCGGCTTTTCCCATAAATTCGCCATTACACGCGACAACCTGCCCACGGCTGATGGTCATCATCGGCCAGCCAAGACATTGCATGGATTCGTATGGGGTGTAGTCTATGTTGTCGTGTAATAAATCATGAGTAATCGTGACCTGTTGCTCAGGGTCAAACAAAACCAGATCAGCATCTGCCCCCTGCTCCAGACTTCCTTTTTGTGGATATAGCCCAAACAACTTCGCGGGCATATAACTGGTTAGTTCTACAAAACGACTTGGGCTGATTCGACCTTTCATCACACCTTCCGAAAACAGAAGCGGCATTCTATTCTCAACCCCTGGCATTCCATTCGGACATGCGCTGAAATCGTCCTTTCCGCGCTGCTTTTGCTCTGAATAAGTAAAAGAACAGTGATCGGTAGCAACAGTATCAATACTGCCATCCTCCAAACCCTGCCAAAGTTTATCCTGCTCCTCAAATGGTCGTAGTGGCGGACTGAGAATAAACTTAAGAGCGTCTTCTCTTTCGTAATAGCTATCATCCAGAACAAGATATTGCGGACAGGTTTCTGCCCAGACTGGTTGTTGATTCTTTCTGGCCAGTCGAACGTAATCCAACCCAAGCCCGTTTGACAAATGAACGATATAAAGTGGCGAATCTCCCGCGAGCTTAGCCAGATTAATCATTCTGGCAATGGCTTCAGCCTCACATTCCAGAGGTCGGCTTTCGGCATGATATTTGGGCGCAGTTTTGCCTTCGCTAAGTAATTTGCTGCGTCTTATGGCTATAGCTGCATCGTTCTCCGGATGCACTGTTGTCAGTGCATTCACTTTGCCTAACTGCGTCAAAGCACGAAAAACCGACTCATCATCGAGTTTGTAGCCATAAGTAAGGTAGAGTTTGAAACTTGAAATACCTTCAACATCAACCATAGACTGCATTTCAGACAGAATTTCATCGTTAATATGCTGAATCACACCGTGAAAACTATAGTCAATGGCGGCGGTATCTCTCGCATAGTCCTTGTAGACAGCCAACTGATGATGCAGGTTACAACCTCTTGGCCCGAATCCCATATGGTCAACCACCATGGTCGTACCACCACAGGCAGCCGCGCGCGTCCCTGTGTAAAAGTCATCACTACTACGGGCAATACCAACATCAATATTAAAATGGGTATGAACATCAATGCCACCCGGCATTACATACATGCCTTGGGCATCAATCACCTTTATATCTGCTGGTGCATCCAATATCTCTTCAGCAATATCCGCAATCTTGCCGTCAACAATTAAAACATCGGCTCTTTTTATATCCTGATGATCAACCACAGTACCATAACGGATAAGCATGGAGCGTGACATATCATCCGTCACTCCATCCTGCCTCTGGAAAAAAGAACGTTTTTCAATCATAACGTCACCTATAATAGTGAATTGAAGTCTTAATTATCCTTTCGAAGAGTCAGTCTGGTGTCTGGCACTTCGGAAAGACAACCACCAGAAAACTAAATATCCATCCCGGGTAGGATATGAGTTCAGTATCAAGACAGTAGATACCGAATTCCCCGGGATGGAAAAGCCTGCAAATGCCAGCTATCTGGCATCAGCTCTTATTTTTTAAGTTCCTGAAGGTACATCTGTGGGATTACTGCATACATTGCAGCACAGGTTACAAGATGATCTTTCCAGGTCTTCTCATTTGGCGCATGAGCTTCTGGCTCTTTACCCGGACCAAAGCCAATCACAGGAATGCCATAGCGTCCCATGATAGACACGCCATTCGTTGAGAAGGTCCACTTATCAACCGTTGGTTTCTTATCGAATAGTAGCTCGTAGGACGATTCCAGAGTCTTAGTTGCAACGTGATCTTCATCGATCAACCATGTTGGGAAGTAACACTCCGTAGGGTAAACAAGACCTGTGTATGCAGGACGGTTATATTCATACATAGAAACAACAGCATTTGCTTCTTTAACCGCTGGTAGAGCACGAATTTCTTCCAGTGCACCTTCCCACGTTTCACCCCATGTCAAACGACGGTCAATCGATACTGCACAGCTATCAGCAACCGCACAACGGCTTGGAGAAGTAAAGAATACTTCTGATACAGTTAATGTTCCCTTTCCTAGGAATGGGTCATCTTTAAGATTATGAGAAAGACCTTCCAGTTGAGTCAGGACCGGAGCCATCTTGAAGATAGCATTGTCGCCACGCTCAGGTGCAGAGCCGTGACAGCTCACACCAGCTACATCGACACGAATTTCCATACGACCACGCTGACCACGGTAGATCTGACAGTCTGTAGGTTCAGTCGACACAACAAACTCAGGGCGGATATTGCTCTCTTCAATGATGTACTGCCAACATAGACCATCACAGTCTTCTTCCTGAACGGTCCCCGTTACTAGTAGGGTATACTCGTCTTCAAGGCCCAGATCTTTGATGATTTTGCCGGCGTAGACCATAGAAGCCATTCCGCCTTCCTGATCTGAAGCACCACGGCCACCGATCACTTCGTCATCTTCCATACCTTCATAAGGGTCGAAATCCCAGTTATCCATGTTACCCACACCGACAGTATCAATGTGTGCATCCATAGCGATCAGATGTGGACCATGTCCTATCCAGCCAAGAACATTACCCATCGGGTCAATCTCAACCTTATCGAAACCCACTTTTTCCATCTCTTCTTTAATACGCAACACCACTTTTTCTTCATCACAGCTTTCACTTGGTATTGCAATCATGTCGCGAAGGAACTGGCTCATATCTGCTTTATAATCTTGTGCTTTTTCCAGTACCTTATTGAATGGGATAGTCATTGTCATTATTGTGCTCCTTGAACCGAACGGTGGTCATCGCGTCCGGCAATTAATTATTGCATTAGAAACTTAGGCATCCTGCTCTGATGACAACAACAGCACGCCAAATAATTTAGCTGATTCAGATGGTTGGATACTTCCCTTGCCAGACTACTTCTCTGTAGTGGACAGGATCCGTATCTCCCTCGGTATTGATCAGCAACACAACAGATTCCTTGTTGAGACCCAGTTTTTCCATCAACTTTTCACGCTCAGGATGGTAGTAAATCGCAGCTAACATACCGGCACCAACGGCTCCAGATTCACCGGATATCACTCTCGGGTCGTCGCCCAGCGGATTACCAAGTACGCGCATACCCAATGCCGCAACGCTGTCCTGACAAGAGACAAACTGAGTAGAACAATCTCGTAGTACAGGCCAACCGATAGGGTTAGGTTCACCACAAGCCAGGCCGACCATGATGGTCGCCAGATCACCATCAACGTTTGTCATTTCACCTTTTTCACTGATTCCAGATCGATAGATACAATCAGCCAGTTCAGGCTCTACAATCACAGAGTGCAGCTTATCTGCCCCGTACTGATCACAGAGATAACCCAGCACGCCACCGGCCATCGCACCAACACCTGCTTGCAGGAATACATGCGTTGGACGCTCAACCTTCTGTTCTTTCATCTGGTCAACTGCTTCCGCCGCCATGGTTGTATAACCCTGCATAATCCAGGTCGGAATTTCCTGATAGCCTTCCCAGGCGGTATCCTGAACAATCTTCCAGTTGTTCTCTTCCGCCGTTTTTATCGCTAAACGCACGGTATCGTCATAGTTCATATCAGTAACGATACATTCAGCGCCAAGCGCACGTATATTATGAACACGCTCATCTGCCGCCCCCTTAGGCATATAGATAACAGCGTTCTGTCCAAGCTTATTTGCTGCCCATGCGACACCGCGTCCATGATTACCATCTGTTGCGGTGGCAAAGGTCATTTTTTCCGGAATATCGTTTTTGAGCTTATCGAAATCAAATACATTGATCTCCAGCTTAAACTCGTCACAAAGCAGACGGGCAATAGCGTAAGCGCCACCCAGCATCTTAAATGCACTTAGATCGAAACGATGTGCTTCGTCTTTAATCAGAACTTTTCCAATACCAATTTTTTTCGCCAGACAATCCAGAGAATGCAATGGCGTTGGTTGATAGCCTTCCACTTTTTCATGGAAAGCGCGGGCTTTTTCAGCTTCTTCGATAGTGAATAGAGGAGACTGCTGACCGTTAAAATGACGGTTATCGGCTATCTCCATCTTTAAAGAGAATGTAGACACAACCAGACCTCATCGAATAATTAATTTTGAATGCGGGGAGCGCTCATCTCCCCGCGAAAGATACAGCCAAACTGAGTTGTTATGGCCAGTGATTACTTAACGCGCTTTTCTGATTCATCAAGTAGTTGCTGCAGAATATCTCCTGGCTCCAGATACTTACGGTTCAGGATCATTGCTGCGATGATGTAAGGCTTCCAGCTGGCTTCTTTGTATGTAGCAATGCGGTATTTCTCAAATACAGACTCTTCCACTTCACCTTCTTCACAAGAAACACCTGTAATATCCGCTGGCAGGCAGTGCATGTATAATGCTTCACCAGATTTGGTTTTCTTCATCATTTCTTCTGTGCAGTGCCAGTCTTTGTGCTTCGCATTCTGAGCCAGACACTCTTGTTCAAGTGCTTTCAACCCTTCATGGTCATTTGCACGGAGCAGCTCTGTACGACGCCCCATCACCTGATATGGCGCCCAGGACTTCGGATATACGATATCTGCATCTTCAAATGCTTCTTCCATTGACGCCACTTGTGTAAAGCTACCGCCAGACTCAACTGCATTTTTGCGTGCTTCTTCAACGACTTCCGGAATCAGGTCGTAACCTTCTGGGTGGGCAAGAGTGACATCCATACCGAAACGAGTCATTAATCCGATAATGCCCTGAGGTACTGATAGCGGCTTACCGTAGCTTGGAGAGTATGCCCAGGTCATCGCAATTTTCTTGCCTTTTAGCTGGTCCAGTGCTCCAAAGTGCTCTTCCAGCCATGCAAGGTCTGCCATTGACTGTGTAGGGTGGTCAATATCACACTGAAGGTTAACCAGTGCAGGGCGATGAGGAAGAACGCCTTCTTTCACACCATCATCCAGAGCCTCACCCACTTCACGCATATAAGCATTACCGGCACCAAGATACATATCATCACGGATACCAATTGCGTCAGCACAGAATGAAATCATATTAGCTGTCTCACGCACGGTTTCACCGTGAGCGATTTGAGATTTACCTTCGTCAAGATCTTGTTGAGAAAGGCCTAGCATGTTGATAGCTGACGCGTAAGAGAATCGAGTACGGGTTGAATTGTCTCGGAAAAGGGAGATTCCCAGGCCGTTTTTGAATACGTTAGTTGCAATGTTTTCCTGTCTCATTGCTTTTATAACCTGAGCCGTTTTTAATACACGTTCTAGTTCTTCAGGAGTCTGTTCCCAGGTTAACAAGAAATCCTTGTCATGAAGTTCAGATTTTAGTTCATTGATTTCCTTGATAAGTTCATTGATGCTTTTCATTTTATTCTTCCCAATATTTTTTAAATTGTTAAATCATTTGTGACTGGCATTTTCGACTTGAAATGTCTGTAGGGTGAAGAGATAACTGATGTTCATATTCCAATATTTATGCCAACTACAATAAAAAGAAGAAAAACAGTATTAGGATATCTATAGAATCCCGACATATAAGGGCTGAGCGTTAGATAGCGATTTAAAAATAAATCCAGATAGTAGAGGGGGTACAATCATTGATAATCATTAACTATCAGTGATAGCAACCAAAATGATAGGTATCTATATAACACTTTATCATATTGATACCGTGGTGTGACATTGCCTACAATTTCGCGCCTTCATAATAAAAACAATAGAGAACTCTGACTTTCATCACGCACGTATAATTAAATTCTTATTACCTTGTCAGACTCAGAAAAATTAAATTGAAGTATATATATGCTAAAAAAAATCCAGCAATCCGAACTGATGCAATTGCAACCAACTATATTGCGTTTCACACAAATGCTTTCAGCTGTACTTCAGTTAGATGCTGAAGTAGTTGACGCAGATTTAGTTCGTATCGCGGGTACCGGGCCTTATAGTAAGTTTTTAGGTAAGAAGATAAACTCCAGCTCACGAATATTCAGATATATACTTGAAACACATAAAGAAAAAGTCGTAGTAAAATCTCGCACAGACCCTATATGTGAAGGGTGCCTAACCAAGGATACCTGTCGCGAAACCGCTTTTTTGGGTATACCAATTATGGCCGAAGACCGGTGTATTGGTGTAATCAGTCTGGTGGCATTCACGGAAGAATCCCAAGAGAGAATAAAAGAAAACGTCCAGTTATTTTCCGACTATATTCAGCATATATCCCAAATAGTTGTTGCGAAAGTCATCACAAAAAATAAACAACATGAAGGTGGACTAGATGGAGTGTTAACTAGTCTTATTGAAAACATGGACCAAGGCGTATTAGTACTGGATGGAAACCGCCGAGTTAAATATGGCAATCAGACCGCTCTAAAAAATATAAATATTGAAAGAGAAGCACTATCGAACCTCGAAGTTAATATTCAACCCCTCTCTGTACACAACAATGAATTAAAAGGACATCAGCAGCATATAATATCTCTTGGTGAACGTCAGGAACTTGTTGTAGGCCAATTTCACAACGCAGGTAGCCACCAATTATTTTTAATGGCCTTTTACCAGCCGAGTAATTCCAACACTGTCAATGAGCCTCAACCACAATTCTCCAGTGTTATTGGCGAATGTAAAAAAATGCAGCGGCTCAAAACACTTATATCCCGTATTGCCAGCAGTCCATCAAGTGTACTTATTAATGGGGAAAGCGGAACGGGCAAAGAGGTTATCGCTCATGCAGTGCATAATTTAAGCGCACGAGGAGATAAACCATTTGTTGCGATCAATTGCGCAGCTATTCCAGATCAGCTGCTCGAAAGTGAGCTTTTTGGATATGTAAAAGGCGCATTCACAGGCGCTTCCAGTAAGGGGAAAATTGGCCTTATTCAGGCAGCGAATAATGGCACACTATTTTTGGATGAAATAGGTGACATGTCGATGACCCTTCAGGCTAAGTTACTGCGTGTTCTCGAAGAACGGGAAGTAATGCCGATTGGTTCTAATACAGCAATATCCGTTGATATTAGAATTGTCTCAGCTACCAACCGTAACTTCGCTGAAATGATAGCATCGAACAATTTCCGGGAAGACCTCTACTACCGACTTAATGTGATTCCGATTCATCTCCCGCCGTTGAAAGAGCGTGAAGGTGATATAGAGTTACTGGTGCAATATTTCCTCGATATACATACCCGTAAAATTGGCGTTGCTTATCCGGGTATTGAAGATGAAGCGATGGCGCGGCTTAGTGCCTATCACTGGCCGGGGAACGTACGAGAATTAAGTAACCTGATTGAGTATCTGGTGAACGTTGTTCCTGAAGGTGATGCGATTGATGTTGACCTGCTACCACCCTACTTTGAGCAAGTTACCATCAAGCCTATTAAGTATGTTACTGAATCAGATGAAAGCAATTTAAGCCTGGAAGATATGGAAAAAATCAAAATAGAGGAGACTCTCAGCAGGCTGGGCAATCGGCAACTGGTCGCTGATGAACTAGGCATTGGTATTGCGACCTTGTATCGAAAAATCAAAAAATACGGCCTAAATGTCGGCAGTCACTAGCTCTACCAAGAGTAGTAACACTATACCCAAGTGACCTTAAGGTGCTTGGGTATATAACAACAGTTAAACCATCTCGAGTTGTAGTACGGGAATGCAAAGAAGCCAGCAAACACACTCCCTCATGGCAATCTCTCAAAAAACAGGTACAATCCGTGCTCAAAATTCTCCTATCATGCGGCCTTTTATATGCACTCGCCCCAGCACTGCTTTACTCGATTCAACACTGCTATCGAAGGCTATGAATTGCCAGAGCAATTTACGTTCCCTTTTTTCTATACACCACACCCTTTATGCGTAGTGGCTGCCGAGCAACTGCAGCAGCACCTAATAGCCCAAACAGATATCGATCACGCTTTTGGTGTAGATAATGAAGTAAGTGGACATGGTAAAATGTTCGGAGTGCTTCTGGTGCAAAATCAGCAAGGAGAAATCGGCTTCTTGAGTGCATTTTCCGGCAAAATTGCTGGAGAAAATCTGTTACCCGGCTTTGTTCCGCCTGTTTTCGATATGCTAACGGAAGAAGGTTTTTTTCGTAGTGAAAGCGACGCGATCAATTCAGCCTATGCTACTTACAAAGCGTTTGCCGAAAATCCAGAGCTCGCAGAACTCAACGCACAAATACAAGCAGACCGCGCAGCTTACCACCAAGAAGAGCAGGCATATCGCCAGGTAATGATTGAAAATCGCGCAACCCGTAAGCAACAACGAAAAAAGAGTGAAAGCACACTAACTCCAGAGCAACTCAAAACTAAGTTAGATGAGTTGAGTAAACAGAGCGTGGCAGAGAAGAACATGCTTAGACACATAAAACGCGTGTGGGATGAGAAGTTAGCCATCAACGAACAATGCTTGGCAAACCTTCAAATGCATTTAGCAGAACTTAATGCACAACATAAAGCTCTGTCACACGCCCTACAACATAAGTTGCATAAACAGTATCGTTTTCTCAATAATCGAGGCCAGACACGCGATTTGGTCGATATTTTTTCCCCAACGAGCAGCCCTATCCCACCCGCTGGAGCTGGGGAATGTGCTGCGCCAAAGCTGTTACAGTTTGCTTATAAACACAACTTTAAGCCTCTTGCTTTGGCAGAGTTCTGGTGGGGAACGCCACCTAAATCAGAAATTCGCCAACATAAGAAATTTTACCCATCGTGTAATAACAAATGTCAGCCTATTTTGGGACACATGCTACAAGGTGTAAATGTTGAACCCAATCCTCTGGAGAAAAACTGGGCAGCAGACAAAGAACTGGAAATTGTGTTCCAAGATGAAGCGATGGTAGTTATCAATAAGCCATCTGCCTTATTATCGGTACCAGGAAAAACCGTTAAAGATTCCGCCTACACACGTCTTCAAACCTTGTTCCCAGATGTTGAAGGTCCATTTGTGATTCATCGCTTAGATATGGCGACATCTGGTTTACTGGTGTTTGCTCTGACTAAACGTGCAAATAAAAGCCTACAAAAACAGTTCATCACACGCGGCGTTCAAAAGCGCTATATCGCTTCTTTGCAAGGCGAACTCACCCAATGCGAAGGGGATATTTCATTGCCAATGCGTGGGGACCCTGATGACCGCCCACGCCAACTTGTGTGTGACGAACATGGCAAACATGCCGAAACCCACTGGAAATTGATTGAAGTGAAAAATGGCCGTAGCAAAGTGTATATGTACCCTAAAACTGGTCGCACCCATCAACTTCGCGTCCACAGTGCGCATCATTTAGGTTTAAATATGCCGATGGTGGGAGACACTTTATATGGCGAGAAAGCCGACCGTTTGCACTTGCATGCCGAACGGTTAGAGCTCAATCATCCTTACAGTAAAGAACGGATGATATTTCAAGTAGACAGTGAGTTTTAAATACTCACCTTATGGCTAATTAATCGTCTCGGGACTCAGGTTCAAGTCATAATGGTGCACATTAACATTCATCGCGCGATCATGTTCAAAATACACCGCTTTGTTTCCGTCGTACTTAATGAAAAAGAAAATATTATACGACGCTAACGGGTTACCTTTTAATAAGGCATACTCATCTTCAAACGCTAAATTGCTGTCCAGTTTATGCCGAATTTGTGGTGAGTACATGACAACATCAAAAAACTTAAAAAACCTGCCTTCTGAAAAATAGGTCGGCGTTTCATTAATATGAAACAATGCGGTATATGAAAAAAATTCATGCGACAAAATCGTTTTCAGCTTGTCATTCTCTAACGTATGTACAAGATTAAACCTGATTGTAGAAACAAATATGCACAAAACCGTCAGAGCGATGATAGTCAATTGAATTGTAAATAATTTTTTCACAGGGCAAACCGAAAATAAGTTGAATAAAATGAAACTATGAAAACAAATAGAAATACATTCCCAATACACAATAATGGGTGTTCTATGATGCTTTTTTTAATAAAACGCCCAATACTCGCTTTTAGTAAATGTACTTTATTTTCATCTGATTTGATAATTCTAATCAATAACTTGTAACCAATGCCCCTTTCCGATTCGATAACATTACCAATCTCAAACAGATTTATTTTTTTTCTGAGTCCATTTATCACCACATTCACAGAGCCATCACTCACTATTCGGCCTTCCCATGCCTGTTCAATAATAGACTCTCGAGCGCATACATCCGGATAATGATCAATCAAACAGCTAAGAACATTAAACTCGGCCTTTGACAGTTCGACTTCCTTAGCCCCATCCAGCGCATGTATCGTTCTGTTATCACTGTGTAATTTGATCATCACTCTTCCTTTTTATCAAAATCATCTAAAATTACAGCGATAAATTCGCCTTGTAAAGTCAGCGAATGTTTAAGTCCAACTCAGTACTCTTACTTCATTTCCTTCACTCGGCTTTTCAGGAATATTAAAAGACAGTAATAACGAAATAAATGCCATAGCCGAACCAAGCAAAAATACGGCGGTAGGTGATACCAGCCAGATAAAACCAAACGTCACAGGAATAACGACTGCTGCAATATGATTAATAGTAAAAGCCACTCCGGCCGTTGAGGCCATATCAGCTGGGTCTGCAATTTTTTGAAAATAGGTTTTAATAGCCAATGCTAAGGCAAAAAACAGATGGTCTATAACATACAGCGCTGCGCCCCACTCTGCTGTCTCTACAAACGCATAACCAGTAAATACAAAAGCCAAACCTACATATTCAAAAATGAGGGCTTTCCTTTCCCCTACTTTACCTATCAGCTGACCTATTTTTCTTGCGAACAACCAGTTAAACAAATAGTTGATCAAAAAAAGTAAGGTTATGTCTGCAGCTGAATAACCAAATTTTTCCACCATTAAAAAGCCGGCAAAGACCGTAAATATCTGTCGCCGAGCACCACTCATAAAGGTAAGCGCATAATAAAGCCAGTAGCGTTTGCGTAAAACCAGCTTTTTTGTTTGTTGGGTATGTGACTGAAAATCAGGGAAGGCGAATGCCATTATAACTGTGACCAAAAAGGCGGCTCCACCAGCAATAATATAGACCCATGTATAGCTTATCTTTAGTTGGTCTAGCATTAGCCAGAGGCCGCCGTATGTGCACAAGGAAGCTAATGCCCCAACAGAAATAAGCTTACCCAAAACTTCTGGCGCTTCGTCTTTACTTAACCACTGCAACGAAAGCGATTGTTTTAAGGTTTCAAAGTAATGAAAACCAATCGACATCAGTAAAGTGGTACATAACAATCCGCCAACGGAAGGAAACAAACCTGTGAGTGCGGTTCCCAAGCTAAGCATGCCCAATGCCAGAATCATAAAACGCTGTTCACGGATAAATAACAGAACAAAGACAACGCTAAATGCCAGAAAACCCGGAATTTCACGCACACTTTGTAATAAACCAATATCGGAACCAGTAAAGTTTGCTTTCTCAATAACAAAATTATTAAGCAGCGCTTGCCAGCTAGAAAACGCAATAGGCACAACAATAGAAATCAATATCAGAAAGTTTTTTGGTGTTTGCCAGGAATGGCGACTAGAAGTTGGCACAACTGATCCTTAAATGAGGAAACATAGTCAATAACGATAATAAATTAGCATACCATTGGCATCATTATGACCCCAGCGTTATCTTGACTTATAATCATTATCAATCTCAGCTAACCAGACCATCAGGTACTATAACGTGCTGTTTTATCACTCATCAATATATTGCCAGCTCTGAGCACCATCAAACAGGCGAACGGGGATATCTTTTAGAAGCTCCGGTTCAAACATGCGGAAATTAACCCCTACCCGGTCAGATTTGGAGATATCTCGTGAAGTATAGTGAGTGATGCAACCACAGTTTTTGCAGTGATGAAAATCAATATGTTCATCGCCCCACGCATAAGATTTCAAGCCACACTTACCGGCCGTCACTACAACCTGTTTTTCCGTGTAATACCCCCACAATGACGCGTATCGACTGCATATCGAACAGTTACAACTGGTTAATGTTTTAGGCGACTCCGGAATAGAAATCGTAACGTTTCCACAATGGCATTGTCCTGTTTTCATTTCTTTATCCTCAAAAATAGAACATCACAATTAAAGCAGAAAACAGATAACCACACTCACAACACCTGACAAAAATAACCTGTTGCTCAAACTTATATCAGATGATGAAATCAGGCTCTCTCTACCGGGAGCACTTTTTATCATTGAAGCCGCTCCCCTAGTCCAAGGGGCAGAACTGTTGTGTATCGAATTTCTCTCTTTACCGGAAACCATAAAGAAACTGGCAATCATCCATTGTAGAATTGCCGAATAAAAAAAGTAATCATTGATAAATTGAATCGAAAATAACCCACTACTCCATTCAATAGCGTACAAAACTGCCAGAAATACCGTATTGGACATTAAGATAAACAAAGATGCTGCCACTACACGTTTCAATATCACGCCTTATCCCGCTCTTGAACCATTAGGCACATTTGCCTCTGGCATTGCCAACACTGGCATTACTTTGTCTTCGTAACCAATATCAAACAGCATACCCTGAGACAATTCTCCCGCCATTTTTCTCTCCGGCAGGTTCACAACAAACAAAGCTTGTTTGCCTTCGATTTCTTGTGGGTTTTCCCTCTCTTGTTTGATTCCGGCAAGTATAGAGCGTTGATGATCACCAAAATCAACGGTAAGTTTCATTAGCTTATCGGATTTTGCTACTTCCGTGACCGAAACAATGGTGCCAACTCTAATATCCAATTTGGCGAAATCATCAAACGTAATCAAATCTTTAATGGGTGCAGGTGTCATATATGCCTCTGATTTAATTGTAACAATTGACAATGTATCAGAAAAAAACCAGTGACAATAACGTTATTAAGCCTAGTTACAAATCGGATAAATGTGCAATCTGTTCAACTGCATTTTCTAACGGTTCGGGATGATGGCTCGGGTTAAACCAAATGCAATTGAAGCCCGCCCGAAGCGCTGGCTGGATATCTGTATGGTAACTGTTGCCAACCATTGTGATGTATTCAGGAGATGTATCTAAGTGCTCAGCTATGGCCAAATAATACTCAGGGGATCCCTTTGTCAATCCAAGATTAGACTGGCAAAAATAACCACTGAGGTAGGCAGAGAGTCCCGCTCGCTTGAATGCCTGCTCTATCTCAAGCTCGTTGGAATCTTGTGCGTTAGTCGCGATATAAATAGCGCAGTATTCAGACAACGCTTTCAACATCTCTTCGGCGCCATCAACCGCTTTAACGGTTTCCCAGTCGCACATCTTTCCATGTGCATCTGGGAAATCAATCATCAATGTATCACCCCAATCAAAAAGAAATACCTTTGTCATTTCGCATCCCTGCCAGTCGTTTATGTTTAAAAACAAGTCACGTCAAGATACAGGTTTTCGATTGAAATTGTTATCGGCTAGCTGTTCGTCCAACCATCACTGAGCTTTTCCTAATAAATAAGCCAGCGCACCCAACCATCAATAGTGTAAATAGGATAAGAGCAACGCTTTTAGCACCAGCATTGGAGAAGATGCCACTCAAGTAGGAGTTTAGAAGCGCAGCAACGATATTGGACAAGAACAACCAGGAATAAACTTTTGTTAGTGCATTATCCCCCCAACATTCACGTACACGACTCGCATACAAAACCAGTACACCTCCATAATTAAAACCAGCGAGTGCCGCCAGCAGCAATGGAACTGAGCTAAACTCAAATAACCACAGCAACGAAAATATAGACAAGGCTTGTAACAGAAGATTCGCTTTCAAGCAGTTAGACACTGAAATAGCGTCACTCATCGCTCCCCAGGTCACTCGGCCTACCGCGTTGCAAAGGGCAAATACCGCAACCAATGATATCACTGACTGAAAGCCCTCACCCGCAATTAACACTATTTTACTATTTACAAAGAAACCAGCGGTTAAACCTACCGTCATCGCGGTAAATAGACCGATGAAGATCGGGTCTCTAATTAATGTTTTCAGTGATATGTCTATGGCTTTCTCTGACTGGCCATACATCGCCATTGGTCGATACATTAACGTAGCGGGTAAAATGCCAACCACTAAATACAAACAGCCTACAACAGCCAAGGCGGAAAACGGAGTAAACTGTTTGGTATATATGAGAAAATTAGAGAACTCACCCACTAGCGCCGCACCTGCAGCAAAACCACCCACGGCCAATCCTGTAATTAACCCGCCTCGATTGGGGAACCAGGCGATACCCACCAAAATAGGTACCAAATAAGTCATGCCTACGCCAATACCACCGATAACACCAACGCCAATAATGGTGAACATGAAATTGATATCACCAAACATTGAAAGTGCCCAACCCAACGCAAATAACGCGATACCAACCTGAGCACTTAGTCTGGTACCAATTCGCGCAATCACCTGATGAGAGAATAATAGTGTGAGAGGAAAGACCACATAAAACACGTTAAATGGTAACGTTGATAACACTGGATCAACCTGATAATTGTGAATGAACTCGGCATCATAAATCGACCACGAATACGTCCCCCCAATGCAAGCTTGTAGCAATACAACAGCGGCGAGAATCAAATATTTATTGTTTGGCATTTAGAGCTCCTTAGCCCTCATAAAAAATCACCTGCAAGTGCCTAGGCGCACTGCAGGTGAAAAAATAGAAGTCGTCGACCTAATAAAGTGAATTACAAATTACTAATAGGGTAATAATCTTAAATCCACTTCATTAGGTAACAACTTACTAATGCTTTCTGTTGAGATTGTTCTCCCCCAATCAGAATAATTCCTTCATCAGTTGTAACGGCGGCTCCATACGCCGCTCCTTCAGGTAGCTGGGCCACTTTCTTCCAGCTCCCATCAAGTCTCCACACATCGCTGCTATAGTATTTAGTCAACCCCTGATGGGTATACCACTGCCCGTCTCTTAAATTACGCTGGCTGCCTATAAAATACGCGCCACCCATCGCAAAGCCGCAACCATTGATCTGACCGGAAAATGCGCCAGCTAAACCTTCGTGCTCTGGCTGGCCAGATCCACCATCAATCGATGGCAACAGTTTGCAAACGACATCCTTTGTCGATTGAAAAGTAAATTGTTTAACCTCGGTACTTCTCAAACCCGGTTTAATTTCACCGTCCACCAAAGTGACTTTGTTGCCCTCAGCAATCAATGCTGCACCACAGTTCGCCGAAAACGGATTTTCCTGCAAAACCTGCCATTGGTTCTGTTGCGGGTTATACGCAATGATTTCCGTGTTCCAACCATACTGTTGTGGCTTTTGCGACATAAATTCACTCAGCAGAATTTGACGTTGCTCAGGCTGCTTGTCGGCATCAATGGTTGACATCTTCTGGCAAAAAACATCAAAGGTTTGCTTGTTATAACCGCCAAAAAAGACAAACTTATCATCGGCTAATCGGCAGCCACTACCGCCTAACAAACCAACAGGTGTTGTCGTATCTATCTGAGTCCAGCTCTGCTGAGCAAAATCAAAACGAAAAACATCTTCAAGCACCTGTGCATGTCCCGAATTCTCAGGAACGCCTGCCCCCGAGAAAACCCACATACCTTTACTGTCTGCAATGCTTACCGCATCGCTTCTTTCCACTCCTGGAAAGTCCGGTGCCCGCTGCCAACCTTTCTCGAGGTTATTCAACTCAAGAAAAAAGAAACGCTTCCCTGCGCTACCCAAACCAGCGTAAAGCGTATGACCATTCTCCGCTGCTACGCCGTTTTTTACCCCCTCAGGTAAATCTGGCAAACGAGTAAATACTACAGACATCATGACTCCTGTTATTAATCTTGAATGCTTACGTTACTGCCATTCCAGCTAAGTAAATAAGCGGTTTTAGTTGCTTTGCGGGCACCATCTTCACCCCCCACGATAAGAACACCGTCTTTGGTTGTAAATGATGCGCCATAAGCCAAACCTTTTGGTAGGTCGTTAACCTGACTCCACAAACCATCTTTATAGATGTACATTTCAGGATTAAACGCTTTGCCGAATCCGTTATGAGCGAACATGTTGCCACTTTCAAAAGCGCCTTTCGCACCATGGAAGTTCGCCCCACCAGCAACAATTAATGCACCATTACTTTCTCCAGCGAATGCACCCGCGACACCTTCTTGTACCGTTGCCGATTCAGGAGCAGGAAGAGCATGCAAACTTTGCCAAGGTTGTGGTTGGCCATAATTAAATTGCTTCACTTCTGATGTTCTTAAACCCGGTTTAATTTCGCCACTAATGATGGTGGTTTGCTTGCCGTTATTAACCAATGCCGAACCACAGTTTGGAAGGTAAGGTGATTGACCTAAATCGCTCCACTTTCCAGTCTCTGGCTTAAAGCTTAATACTGAACGGTTCCACTTATAGTCCAGTGGCTTCATGCCCATATAATCATCGACAATTTTCTGCCACTTTATCGGCTCTTTTTTCTTGTCTGTTGCCATTATGTCTGAAAGGTATTTATCAAAATAACCTTTGTTATATCCACCAAAAAACACCACGTTTTTTCCATCTGGTGAATATGATGCTGCACCTAACAACCCGACGGGTGAAGTCGTGTTTACTTGCGCCCATGCATCCGACTTAACGTTATAGCGATAAACAGTATCGAACAAAATTGGTGCCGAATCAGAGGCTTGCACTTTTCCTGAGCCTCCGAAGATAAATATTTCATCACCAACAACAGAAGCAGTAGCACCACTTCGTGCAGGCCCTGAAAAAGTTGCTTTTTTCTGCCAGCCTTTACCTACGCTTTTTAGATCCAACATATAAAATTCTTTACCTGCAGAGCCCAGCCCTACAAATAATTTGTCGCCCAGCTGTGCACTTACACCACTTTTTAATCCCACTGGTAAGTCCGGCCATTGGTTGTCTGCTAAAGCTGGCGTGCACGCAAGCAACGAAGCGATAACTAACGACGATTTGAAACAGGTTATAGATTTTTTATTCATTATCTTAATGTCCTTATTTATACCGATTGTTTCTTTTGAATTGTTGTTGTCGGTAAGTATTATCAATTAATGAAAAAATATTTCTTTGATCAAGATAACAATAAAAATAATTTTTATCTTTATTGCAAAAAAAACTCTTCTTTCGACGAGTCTTTTACAAGTTATTTTATTTCAACCAGTTAACTCAATAGTGGCATAACAACTTCGGCTGTCTCTACTACTGATTCCGTGTATTCCGGATACGTCTCTAAGAGAGAGTTTACTAATACATCAACCAACAACAATGCACCAACTTTAGACGCGAACGCACCTCCTGTCAGTGGTCCTTCAGGGCGAGCGGCAACCAGCATTTCACTGGAGATAGCCGACAATGGGCTATGGCTGATATTGGTTAACGTTACTACCGGAATACCACGTTTATATGCCTGCTTCGCAGCATGAATAACTTCCCTAGTAGAACCGGAACTAGAAACAGAAATCCACAGATCTCCCTTGCTGCATCGTGCTGCATTCATAGTGGCTAAATGAGTATCTTCATACATCGTCACTTTTTTGCCGATTCGAAGCAGTCTGAAAGCTAAATAACGCCCTACAATACTCGAAGCACCAACACCGACACAGCTGATAAATTGAGCCTGATGAATTAACTCACATATACGTTTCATTGACTTTCGGTCAATCAACTTTGCCGTATCTTGTAGACTGGCAACGGCTCCCTGAGCCGAGATATCACAAATATCTCCCTCACTCGGGATAACATTCTGATTAGCAACTTGGCTAATATCTACCGCCAGAGCCATTCTAAAGTCAGAATAACCTTTGTACCCCATATCACGACACAAACGTACAACGGTCGCTTCACTTGTCTTAGTATTTCGAGCCAGCTCAGTGATGGTCTGAAATTGAACATCGTGAGAATTCTCTAAGATATAGGTAGCCACCAGTCTTAATTTTTTGCTAAGAGGTTCGATGTTAGAACGCAGTCGAACTAATAAATTTTTGGGCGAATTCACAATAGCCTCTTTCTGGAATTTTTTTCTGCATTAATATATCAGGTTCAGTATATACCCATTGACGCTATACACTAGCTTATATTTTGCCAAGCACTTGGATTAATTGCGCTTTGTGCTCATCACACAACGGCAGGAATGGCTCTCTACATTCACCATAATCTATGCCTTTCTCTTTCATTGCAAACTTAATACCCTGATATACCCCAACTTTGACCAGTACTTCGGTCACTTCATTAACCTGATGCTGAAGTTGCAACGCTTTACTCGCATTGCCTTCAGCCATTGCATTAAAGATGTCGACGTAGTGCTTTGACATTAAGTTGTAGGTACTGCCAATGCCTCCACTGGCTCCCATCTGCAATCCGTTAATCAGCATGGTATCTTCACCGTGGAAAATAATACTTTGCGGGCATTTTTCTCTTAGCCTTTCAATGAAAAACATGTCATTCGTCGTATGCTTAATACCGATAACATTGTCTAAAGCAGACAACGCAAACAACTCATCATGACTAAAATTAACGCCAGTTGTGCCCGGAATATTATATAAAATCACGGGTAGCGAGGATATCTTCGCCAGTGACTGATAAAAATGGGTAATTTCGTACTTAGTGAAAGCATAATAATACGGTGGTGTCGCCGATACCGCTTGATACGCTTCTTTTTCAACGCACCCTAGCAAAATTTTGACTTCATGCAGTGAAATCGCACCCACGTGAGCGATCAGCGGAACTCGTTGATCAACTATCTTTGATACCGCTTTAAAAACATCTTGTCTCTCATCCAACGTCATCATAAAACACTCAGACGAACTGCCGCCAACATAAAACCCATGTACCCCTTGCTGTAAGTGGTACTCAATCATAGGTTCAAGTTTTTCAAGCGCCAATGCTCCATCAGGATGAAAGGGGGTCATTAATGGTAAAAATATGCCTTGCATTGGAGCTCCTATAGGCCATCTGGTAATTTGATTGCCCGATATTACTGTCGGGCGCGCCATTACATACTAAAGATGATTTTCATTATAAAGAACTATACTAAAAATAATTTTTTTCATCAAGAGGTGACTTTATGGCAACGAACATAATATATGCAAGGCTAAGAACTGCGGACCTTTATCAACAAAGCCCCCAGTTTAACCAGTTTTTGCGACTGCCTGAAGAGCATAAACAGCCCTCCAACAGGAAGACTATAATTCATCCATTTTGCTGATATCCCTAGCGTTATTAACTCAAAAAAAGCCGTGCGCTGAACATGCTGGTAGCCAAGAAAAATGATGACAACGATAGAGGCTAATACCGCTAATTCCAGCGTTATGGTTAACAATAATCGAGGAAACTCGGCCAGTTTTTCTGAAAAAAAAGTAATGCTCACGTGTGAGTTGCGCTTTATGGCGATAGCGCCCCCTATCAACGCCATATACATAAATAGAACCCGGGCAAGCTCTTCACTCCATATAGACGGATCATTAAGCAGCCACCTTGTGATGATCTGCCAGGTCAGCAGTACCATCAGGCACAGCAATAAAGAAATGGCGATTATCTCTTCCAGGTTATTCATCACTCGTCGAAACACACTGCCTCCAGGATAATGGTGCTTACTTTGAAGCCTAGCTTATCCCCTGATGACATCAAGCTTATTATTTTGCCCATAACCTATTACCTATTACCTATTACCTATTACCTATTACCCATCACCTATAACCGATTACCCACTACCCATCGCCTACCGCCTACCGCCTACCGCCTACCATGATCAAATTGACTCAGATTGATTAAAACAATATGCTTTAATTAATCGACTTAACACATATTCAGAGCGTATTCGTGCTTCGACCTCAATCTACCCACACTCACATCCAGACCGACAATATTCTTCTTGTATTAGAGCACATCAGAAACAACCCAAAAATCACCAAAGCGCAGTTATCAAGTGCGTTGAATATTACGTTTCAAGGTGTCACCAACATCGTAAACCGGTTAGAAAAAAGCCTGCTCATTAGCAAAATACAATGTGAATATTCAGGTCGTGGAAAACCCGCCATTGGATTTCAGGTTAACCCGAATAGCGCTTACGCCTTGGGTTTTCATTTAGATCATGAACAACTTATCGTGGTACTAACCAACTTAGCAGCCGAGGTTATCGACGAGCAAATTGCTACTTGTTCTTACGCCAGCCCGGATATCGTTATTCCTTTAATCGAACATTACACACAATCACTGATTGAGAAGCACGCCATTCCCAAAGAACGTTTTCTTGGCGTTAGTATCGCCATGTCTGGTCCTTTTAATGTTCCCGACCTTACCTCGAAAGGGCCCACAACATTACCGGGCTGGTACAATTGCAATTTAGAACAAGAAGTCGCCAAACGTATTAAACAACCCGTATTCATCAATAATGAAACCTCGGTTGCGGCTATGTACCAACTTCTTTTTAATCGCAATCAATACTCGGATAACTTCTTGTACATTTATTGTGGGTTAGGGCTCGGCGGAGGATTGATTCTAAATGGCCAACCTTATCTTGGTACGCGTGGGAATGCGGGTGAAATCGGACATATCCCAGTATGCGAACATTTTAAAGAGCCATGTAGTTGTGGTAACAACGGTTGCCTAGAGCAGGTATTCTCCTTGCACGCGTTCTATTCGCAACTTCAGAAAAAAGGTATCAATTGCACGACACCTGCCGAACTCGAACAACTCATGTCGCAAGAACAGCCAGAGCTTATTCAGATACTATCCGATGCTTCAGTCTATCTTAAAAAAGCCATTCTAGTTTTTGAGAACATACTGGATCTGAATACCATTTTTTTCGCCGGAATTTTGCCTGAGAATGTGCTGCTGTTTTTGAAAAACAAACTCGCTGATTTATATCCTTCGGTACGCAATGGCATACATATTAATAATCGCCTTCAGTTTCGTACCATCGAAACCAATGCGATTGCTCATGCCGCTTCTGTCTACCCGTTGTTTATTGTCGATAATGATAAATTCAAGGACATCCTGAAAATATAATCATCTAAGCTCATAATAATTAAAGATATTAATTAGCATTCTATTAACTAAAACGAGTGCTAGTTAACCTTTTTAAGATAAAAACCTTTATTTTTATTGATGAATATTTTCTTCAAATTGTATATTCATGAAGAAATTTATTTTCATATAACAATAAGGAATGAAATCTTGAAACACAATCTTATCCACATCGCTTTAATTTTTAGTGCGTTCTCTACCACCGCAGTCGCATCAGAAGAGTTTAAATTTGCGGCTGATGAATACCCGGTTTCGTATCAAAACGTTGCCGGACAAGGACTGGAGATAGAAAAACTAGCAACGCAGAAATACCCTGTGATCAATAATGACAACTCTTTTTATGCCAACGGCTCCTATACGGTTGATCATCCGGGACAAATGGTTCTGTTTGACCTCTTTGTCGCAGATGATTTTCTGGATGAATATCGAATTCCTTCCATCACGCAAACACAAAGCGGAAAGTTAATCGCCGCCATAGAAAAAAGAGAGGCTAACGGTGATAAATCCTCGAATGATATTGTAATACGTACCAGTACCGATGGCGGAAAGATCTGGACAGACGAACAGATTGTTGCGACAGATCAAATCTCTTTTAATGACCCCAATTTCGCAGTTGCAGACAACGGTGATATCTATTTGTTTTTCAACGCACTCGATTCTCATGCCGGTTCTACTATTGGTAACCCGACGAATATGCAAACCGGGGTAGTATACGTCGCCAGAAGTACAGATGACGGTGATACCTGGTCTATACCTCAGGTACTGAAAACCAGTCATCCGGAAGGCCCACGATCATTCACGGTTTCTCCGGGTGTTAGTGTGGTGCTCAAAAATGGTACCAATCAGGGAGACATCATACTGCCAATTAGAGTTAACCACACGGCGGATGGTATTAGCGGGCTTACAGCGGATGTTGATATTCGAGCAGGCACCATTCGACTGACTGTTGATGATAGCGGCATTGTAAAAACCAACTTTGGTTCTACAAACCCAGACGCAGAAGTAAACGAATATCAAATTGCCGAGATGGGCTCACAAGACAGCCTTTATTATATTTCTCGTGATACTGACGGACTTTCGTGGGGCGAAACCAGCAGAACACTTTATTCAAGTTCTTATGACAACGGCCAGAACTGGAATAACAATGCTTCATTCGGTTTCTTTACCACTCGAACTCAATCCGGATTATTACGCTCAGATTATGACAGTAATACACGCTATTACTACAGTACCCCAACCGGAGAATATGATTACTCTAAAGGGCGTCATCAAGGTTATATTTTTGAGTCTGCTGCACAAGGAGAAGGCATTTCGTGGAAAAACTCACATAAAGTTAAAATAACCGACCTTTACTTTGGTAACTCAACCATGGTGGATTTAGGCGACAAGATCGGTTTGATATATGAATTCGCTGAAGACAAAACAGGCCTGAATGTAGGCAAAGTGTCCAGAATCCGTTTCATGAGCCTGAACAAAGACTATATTCGAAACGGTGAAAACGCTTGGCCATCAAACTAAATGTTCGATGAATGACTTTGCCTTAAAATCAGTGCCTTGATCAGGAACCCGTAAATTTCCGCGAAACAAGCACCTTGAAGTGACCGAAACATAAAACTCTTATAGAGCTACTTGCTTAGGTAAGTAGCTTTTTATGCTTCTTGCGGTTGAAGTTCATACTTTCACATTCTCATATCCACTCGATTACTGCCACTTTGCCAAAATAGACAAGCGCAAAGGTACAAGTAATCAAACATCAGTCGTCACATTTCGGCCTGACTAACCGGCTCAGCACTGTCAATTCTGATAATTTTTAAAAGAGTATAAGTATTTGTTCATGATTACATTTTGCTTCGTTTTTTTCATAATAGTTCACTTTAAAAGACTTATTCACCCTATCAAAGCATTGTGGCTTTTTTAGACATAAATAGTTAACGATTGTCGAACAATTACTTGAGGGTACTGCTGACGTCACTAAATAAAGCAGGTATCATGAATGAAAATTTTAGGTTGAAACTGTGAGTTTTGTTGAACTTACTATAGAAAGCAGTTGATTGTCTTAGCTGCAAGGTTAATATGGCGACAAATAAAAGAAAATGGCAAGTAATGATAGTATTTGTCAGATTTTTCAGATGTCGCGACCTCCGGAGAGGATCGTATGAAAAGTGCTATTGAGCGGCGAATGGAGATCGCTAATATTGTTGGATTACAAGGAAAGGCGCATGTAGATGAATTGTCGAGATTATTTAACGTATCCGGCTCCACAATAAGAGGTGATCTGCGATTTTTAGAGCAAGGTGGTTTTATCATCCGCTCTCATGGTATTGCCATTATTAACAAAGGTCAGGTATCCAAATTTTCGGCAAAATCTCAGACGGAAGGAGGACAACACAACAGAGAAACGACTTTTGAACATGAGAACGTTAAAGGAACGAGTACGCCGTTTACCCAATCTATCGGTGGGTTACTCCAAGAGTTGCTGAAACCAAATGACACAGTGTATCTGGATGGCAATAATATGATTCAGCAAGCCATGAAAATGATACCTGACTTGGATCCAATGGTCGTGATGACCAATGATATAAGTTTGATGGGTGACTTGATCCAGCATAAAAACATGAAAGTCATTATGTCGGGTGGGATTGTTGAACCAGAAACAATGAAATTTGTTGGTTCACAGGTTCTTTCTAATCTCAAAAGATACAGATTTAACAAGTCGATCATAAAAGTAGATGGCTTCAATAAGAAACTAGGTTTTTTTGCACAATCAGAGTTTGAGGCCGATGTGGCAAAACTGCTTTGTGAACTTTCAGAAGAAGTCATCGTCGTCACTGAATCCAAAGAATTGATCAATAGCAACACGTTTTGGATTGGCGATATCAATATTATAGATACATTAATTACCGATGAGGGAATTAGCCAGAGTTACATTGACTGCTTTGAAGCTAACTCCGTAAAAGTGATAGTGTCCAAACCGTAAATATAGGTAGTGACATATCAAGCGTGGGCTTGCCCTTACATGAAAGCGCTTACATCGAGTCTTAATAAATGATGTTGAGTCACCGTGCACAATTCACAACCATTAAAATGACTGTATAGATCAAAACTATTTAATAAATAAACTTTAAATCAGGAAGGAAATATCGATACCAGCATACAGTAAAGTGAAAAATTGAGTATTACATAACTATTATTAATAATTTTATACCCCTTAGCTCAATAACTACCTGGTAATACAGGACTAAAATTTAAAATAAAACTGCCGTAATTTAACAGCAGGAGTTCATCATGTTTGAAGCACTACTCGTTGGCCTTTGGGCCATGCTGTGTGGCATTGATAAATACGATGTTGCACTAAATATACACCGTCCATTAATTACAGGACCAATTATTGGTCTTATTCTTGGTGATCTGCAGACAGGTCTTATTGCTGGTGCAACAATGGAATTAGCCTGGCTTGGTTTAATACCGCACGTTGGCGTACAGCCGCCTGATGTAAATATCGGTGCAATTGCCGGTACAACTTTTGCCATTAAACTCGGCATATCACCCGATGCTTCCGTTGGTATGGCAATTCCATTCGCCATGGCGATGCAAGCGTTAATTATTTTTCTATTCACTTCTTTTGCTCCGGTAATGCAAAAGTGTGATGAGTATGCGGAGAAAGGAGATACTAAGGGCATTGATAATATGCTCTATCTTGGTTTAAGCATACGTTCATTATTATACGGCGTAGTTGCATTTGCATCCGTATATTATGGCACTGTCGGTGCCGATTTCATTATTCAGTACTTGCCCGTAGATGTTATTGATGGCATGGGGGTTGCTGGCCGAATGATGCCCGCTGTTGGTTTTGCCATGCTACTGCGTATTATGTTTAACATAAAATTATTGCCTTATTTTATCTTAGGCTTTTTACTGACCACCTATCTACAAATACCCATTATTGCTGTTGCTATTACATTCCTTTGTTTTGCCGTCTTAGATTATTATCATCAGCAACAAAAAGAGACAGTTGTTGCATTGCCTTCAGAGACTAATACACCATTTAACATGGACTCTGATATCGATGCGTCAGTTCAAACCATCGATGATATTGATACCGAGGCCAAGAAAAAACCTACGCGTTTGGATGATGATATTGATGCCTATCACGATAATGAAGTTCGGAAAGTAATAACAACGCGAGATTTATGGAAAATAGGCTTGCGTGGTTTATTTATGGAAGGCAATTATAATTACGAGCGTATGCAAGCCGGCGGTTTTTGCTTTTCGATGATCCCTGCGTTGAAAAAGATACACCGCAACCCGAGAGATCTGGCGAAATCGTTGAAGAACAATATGGTATTTTATAATGCCAGCCCAAAATTATTCACGTTACCGCTTGGCCTGACTATTGCGATGGAAGAAAATAAGGAAAAGCCATCGACCATCAATTCGGTAAAAGCCGCAACCATGGGGCCAACGGGAGGGATAGGAGACGCTATTGATCATACGACAATGATGCCACTGACTCTGGGTGTCGGTGCTGCGATATCCCTTCAAGGTAATATTGCTGGTCCATTTGTATTCTTTTTACTTTACCAGTCTTATCACTTCTTTGTTTATTTCTGGTTGCTGTTCTTTGGTTATAAATCCGGGGTCGCCGCTTTAGACAAGTTATCAGAACAGGCTCAAAAACTGGGGCGTTCAGCGAATATCCTGGGCCTTGGTGTCGTTGGTGCCATGTCGGCAAGTTTTATCCAGATATCAACACCCTTGGTACTTCACGCAGGAGAAGCAGAGTTATCAGTACAAACGGACCTTCTTGATAAAATTATGCCCAATATACTGCCGTTCACCTTTGTCTGGCTTATGTTCTATTTGATACAAAAAGGCATGTCAGCAAACAAACTGATTTTCGCTACATTGATTGCAGGAATTAGTGGCCGATTGATTGGACTTTTCTGAGTAATAACCGGATTGGACTGGCACCAGTCCGGTAAAAGCTGCAATAAAAAAGGCAAACCTATGTGAAGCGTGCTCGCATAGGTTTGCCTATAATTATCTGATTATACTCAATGGCTCACACCACGACTTATAACTTTCCTTCACTACCACACATTACGATCTTCTGCTGTACAACTTCTTTCATCGCTGCTTTACCTGGCACAATGTACTTGCGTGGATCATTTGCATCAGGATGGTCACCGAAGTATTGTTTCACCGCATCAGCAAAGGCAATTTTGAGCTCTGTTGCAATATTTACCTTACACACACCTAGCTCAATACTGCGACGTACCATGTGCTCAGGAACACCCGATGCCCCATGTAATACAAGTGGAACGTCAACAACCTCACGGATAGCGGCTAAACGATCAAAATCCAAATTCGGTTCTGATTTATAAAGGCCATGCGCAGTACCAATCGAAACAGCCAGTGAGTCAATGCCTGTACGTTGAACAAACTCTGCCGCAGTTGTGGGATCGGTCATAAACGCATCTGCGCTATCAACAATCAGATCGTCTTCCTGTCCGCCTAAGGTACCCAACTCAGCCTCAACACTTGCATCATAGCGATGACAAAAATCAGTCACTTTCGAGACCAGCGCTATGTTCTTCTCAAAGGGTAAGTGCGAACCATCAATCATCACAGAACGTATTCCTGCTTTCACTTTTTGTTCAATGTCCGTAAAGCATTCGTGATGATCAAGGTGAAGAGCTAGTGGCATCTGGTGTTTTTGAGCGGCTTCTTTGCAAATCGCCACCGCGTACTTAGTGCCAGCATAACCGTATGTACCAGGTGTACCTGCTAAAATGACCGGAGAACGCATTTCACATGCTGTTTCAACGACAACTTGAACCGTTTCCAGATTATGGATATTAAATGCAGGGACTGCATATCCGCCTTTTTGAGCACGTTTCAACATTTCACGTGCGGACATTAAATACATGGAACCTCCAAAAACTCATTTAATTAATATAATACAACTTATTCTTTTTAAATATATAAACTAACTTTAATCGGCAGTAGATCACTAATAACACCAACAAGCATGGTCAGTTAAACACCTGGTATTTATGAAATTACGCAACCAAACTTAAATTACAAAAATATCTTTATTGATATATAAAATAACACTACTTAGAACATAAAAAACACAATTAACGTTGCTAGTGACTAACAATAATAACGTTCATTCCCATATCTTTAATTTCGTTATAGAACCCTTTTGAAATACCAGAATCGGTAATAAGTGTACTCACACGAGAAAGTTCACACACAGAGCAATAACTGGTTTTTTCCAATTTTGATGAATCGGCAATAACAATGACTTCTTGAGAAACTTCACACATGGCTCGGTTAATTGCAGCTTCATCTTGATGCGGTGTTGTTATGCCCATTTTAATATCAAAGCCGTCGGCACCCAAAAACAGCTTGTCAAATCTATGCTCTCTTATATACGCCTCTGCTAGCAAACTGGACATAGAGGCCCTGCTCCTTCTGACGTTACCCCCAAGGACAGTCAGGTTTACATTTGAGCGGTTGTATAACTCTCCGGCTATATTCAGTGAATTCGTCATAACCATGAGATTTTCTTTATCGTTTAAATGTGTTGCCATGCTTTCCACCGTGGAACCACTATCCAACAGGATCGAATCACCATTATTGATTAAGTTTGCGGCGTATTTCCCTATCGATGATTTTATTTTCTTATTGGTGCTTTTTTTCTCATTTACCGAAGGAGAAAATGAAAAAACCTCATCAATTATCGCCCCACCATGGCATCGGGCAATAAAATCGTATTCTTTTTCTATTAAATTTAAATCATGACGAATAGTTACCGAAGATACATCAAACTGACTAACCAGTTTATCCACTTTTACAGAACCTTGAGACTTGATAATATCAACTATTTCTGTTCTTCGCTTATGTGCTGTTACCATTTCATACTTCCAGGTCATATTACCAACAAACTGAATGCTCGTTGTTAAAACGAGTCCAATTAATAAATAGAAAAACATTCTCAGTGATAGAGTAATAAAAATTATATGTTTAGTTGGTTAAATACATTTGTCGTTTTAGTTATTCGGACAAAGTCGTTATTAGTCCGAACTATTTCAGTTCAACATTTAAAATATCAAATTCAAAAATAATGGAACATTTTTGATGTATAACAAGTTACGCCTTTTCTCAGAAGGTTATTTTTCGGCCTTTTGGCACGACCTAACCCCATCTCCATCACTTTATCTACCCAGGATTGCTTTAACAAACGACGACTCGTTGGTGTTTGTTGCTGTGTGTAATCACTTTTAAAAATAACAACGACCTCGTTAGTTTTTTTGACTCCAATGACTTTCGCTTCGATGGCGTCTATCTCAAACTCAAAATCCTCTTTTTCTATCTCCAATCGCTCTTCTTGCGCCTGCCAAAGGCCAACTTTATCCCCATTGTACAAAGCCATATTAATTGCTCTTAACGACCAAAAACTGCTAGCAGGACCGCTATAATTGTCTACCAGACGGGTATCATCTGAGAACACACCTTGTGTTGGCGCGCCATTTTTGAGTGCACCATTAGAAATAAAATATCGTAAGCTGGTTGCGAATGCCCTTTTGGCCTGCCCTAGCGACACATCTGAGTTTCCATACTCAACCGCAGCGACCAAAGGACCTGCCGCAGCAAGCCGATAACACGCACTTCGTCCAAACAGTGGTAAACCTTCGGAAGTAAAGAAATAGCGGTAGTGATTTGCATACTGACTCAGTGATTCGCGAACGAAAGTAGCGTCAAATCCCGGATTAATTTGATCTATCCAATACAGTGAGTAATGAAAACCCCAGGCATTATAATAGTCGTAATTCCCTTTTGCTCCGTCCCTAAACCAGCCATCGCCAACATAGAACTCTTTAACCCTGTGATATTTCTCATGGCAAATGAGATCTTCACCCGTCAGGCTTTTTAAAACCATTTGTACAGTTAGCGGAAACAGGTGCCAATTATTGTCTACGGTTTTGCACCCATTCACCTGTTTAAACCAGTGGCTTACCTGCTCTTTTTGACTAGTAGAAAACTCATCCCAAACCCATTTTTTACTTAACCACAGTGCCAGCGCAAGATCCGCACTCTCACAAATACGCTGATCGTAGTCATGCAGATTTCCCCAATAACCATTATGTTTCAGGTCTGTCCCTGCAAGAAAAGCAAGACGTAAGATCCTAGCGACATCAATACTTGTACCACTTAACGTCTTTATTTTATGGTTATTATTTTCCTGACTATGGAGCCATGCAGCTAATGTTGGAAGGGTACGACTGGCCCCCTCTAATGCATCCACTCTGCAGGTTTGCTGACTCGGTCTGCCTGGATAATAAGCATGAGTATGATCCCACACAGAATAATGAGAAAAAGCTTCTACCACATAGGCAACCAACTGCTCACACGCCTCTTTAAGGCATGACGCTTCTGAGCTGAAAATTTGACTTATCTGTTCATCGTGCTTATTAAACGTTTTGTTTTTTATTATCAGACGAACCAAATGCGCTTTTAGCGTTTGCAAGTACATTGATGCATCCGGGTGTTCATAGGGAATTTTCGGTCTGGGTGTAGAGCGTATTATCATGCCATCAAATCCTTAGTAACCCCGGCAGAAAAACTGCCGGGTCATGTGAATGAGTCACCAACACATGCAAATGTTTCATTACGTATCGATCATTTCGCCAGCTGACACACTTCACTAGCGGCAAGCAAAAAGGTTCCTGCTCCATAATCAATATTGTGCTCAAATTTCACATCTCTGGGGTTGAAAGCCGGTAGCTGAACCCAACCAATCATGCCATCATCATGCACCGCGGTTTCCAACGCAGCCCACGCCTTATTGACCACAGGCAGATAAGTCTCACGTTCCAGATAACCATGGCGAATACCCCACGCTAACCCATAGCAAAATAAGGACGTGGCACTCGACTCAGGGGACGGGAAGCTATCAGGGTCCAACAGACTTGCTCTCCAGAAACCGTCTTCATGCTGATACTTGATCACCTCTTTTGCCAGATCAGTGAACATGTCAATGTATTGGCTTCTTGAGGCATAATCTTCCGGCATATGTGCCATTATCCGAGGAACCGCCGCTAATACCCAGCCAATACCACGACTCCAAAATACCTTTTCACCATTGGCTTCTTGCATCTTTGGACCATTTTCATCGGGAATATACCGCTGATCGCGGTAGTACAACCCACTTTCCGGATCAAACAAATGCTCTACCGCATCCCACCACGCTTTATCCATATAATCGAGATAGGTACGATTACCGGTTCGGTGAGCCATAGCCGCAAACACAGGCGGTGCCATAAATAAAGAATCACTCCACCACCAATCTTCACGACCAGGCTTTGGTTCATTAACCATAAGGTCGATCGCTTTAACCGCATACTCTTCTGCTTCTGCAATGTCTATGACCGGATACAGCGGAACGTATGCCTGAATGCAAACATGGTCATCAGCAAAACGGGCTAAAGGCCCAGGGCGAAAACCCGTGTTAAGGGAGTAATCCAATAATCCGGTTAAGTACTCTTCATCGTCGGTAGCCTGCCAGGCCGTTGCAACCGACGCCCAGAAAACACCTCTCTCCCAATCCGTTGCTTTCAAAAAGCGCTTCTTACCCGTACTGCGGGTAACATAACGAGTACGGTTCGCCAGTTGCCAGCGGTAAACCCGCTTCATGATTTTCTGTATGCTTTTATTTTCCATTTTTGTCACCTAAATCTTCTATCCAACCAACCGCGAATACGTACGTGTAATGCATGCAACATTCACTTCACGGCCACTTGAGATTAGAAATAATCCAATTCTTACCAAACTAAACAAGTTCATAAATATGATTAAAGAGAGCGACACAGCCTGGCACTGGACTAAAAAACAGGCCTTACGATAGGGCGCATTGGCCATGCCGCTACAATAGTTTGAAATGATTTATACGCCGGCAGATCTCCGCTTATAATCCGTCTTCACACTCAAGCTCTGGCACCATCACTTTTTCAAGCTCTTTGCGCATATCCTGTATACTGGTCCTGCCAATCTCTAACAGTATTTCCACCAGCTCGTCTAAAGTAACCCCTTCACGCTCTAGCGCCGCGTTAGCTACTAGCGGTAAATTAACGCCTGTAATCAGTTCAACATTTTCAGTGTCCAACATAATATTCAAAGCACGATTAGCGGGTGAACCTCCCGGAATATCCGTCAGAAAAAGCACACCATCGCCGTTATCGACCTCTTTTGCGGCTTGACGCAGCTTCACTTCCAGCTCATCAGTCGATAAGGCCTCTACGAAATCAATAAACTGGATTTGATCTTGTTCGCCAGTAATTGCCTTAACCGCCGACTGGATACCTGTAGCAAAATGAATATGGCCGGAAACAACAATACCGATCATAAGACTCTCCTTAATGAGGGGCGATAACGCCCCTCTGATACTGAGTTAATAACGAGTATTAAAGAATACCGAAGTAGTGACCGACCACACCCGCACCCAAAGCGGAGAAAATCAGTACAGGTGGTTTAGCCCAGAAGCCAGTCCCTTTCACCATCTTGAACATGAAAAACACAAGTAATAGCGGCAATAAGTTCGGCATGATCTTGTCGAATAAAGCGCTTTGCAGTTCGACCACTTTCCCTCCAAGCTCAAGGGATGCAGAGGTCTTCACCTTGATGAAGGTTGCCGACAGGGCCCCGATAACGAAGATACCCATAATGTTCGCCGCTTTGGCCAGCTTCTCCGTGGAATCGCTCAAGTTCACCAGCGCCGCAGTACCCGCTTTGTAGCCCATAAACATCAAGCCAAAGTACACAAAGAAGTGAACAATTTGATACAAAAAGAAGAACACAAACGGACCGGCAATCGAACCTTCTACCGCTATTGATGCCCCCAAAGCCAGTGTTAGCGGCATCAGAGTCATGTGATCGATAGCGTCACCGATACCACCCGTTGGCCCCATACCCGCCACTTTCATTACGTTGACGGTCGAAGGCTTCTCTTTGTTCTCTTCCATCGCTATCGCAGTACCTAGCAGGAAAGTAAACAGCTTAGGGCTGGCATTAAAGAACTGAAGGTTGTTCTTCAGCGATTTAGCAAAGTCTCGCTTATTATTACCGTGGATTTTTTTCAGTGCCGGGATAATAGAGTAAGCCCAACCCCCTGCTTGCATACGTTCGAAGTTAAAGTTGCCTTCCATAAATAAACCGCGAATCGCACATTTCCACAAATCGCCTTTGGTGATCACTTTACGTGGTGTGGTGTCTTCATATGCATCGATATTGTCCACCAAACTTTCATATGCTTTTGTGTTTTTGTCAGCTAGCGTGCCTGCTGTGATATCAGATGCCATCTTCAAGATCCTCTACTTGATTGTTGTTACTTGTGTTGTTACCACTAAAGAAGAAAAATAGTGCAGCGGCAGCTGCGCCTAGAATTGCTACGGCCATAATTGGCAGTTTTAAGTAAGTGGTCATCACAAAACCGATGAAGAACACACCTGATACTTCCTTGGACCACATAATTTTCAATAGCATGGCAAAACCGATAGCCGGAACCATACGTGCACCAATACCTAGACCTTCCAAAAGAACTTTAGGTGCATTTTCGTCAATCCAGCTGGCCGCAGGTTCACCAAAGTATACGGTTATAAACGCAACCGTTGAGTACATCAGAGCCCGCAAGCCAATGGTTTTAAGTAACAGGTAGTCGATACCGTTTGAGTTACCTTGCTCTGCATATTCATCTGCTTTACCCATGGTAAATGAGGTAACAGCAAAGAAGCCGATAACCAACATCTGCATCAATACTGCGATTGGCATACCAACACCCATAGCAACTTCGGCGGACTGGCCCGTCATCACTGCGAAGGCGACTGCAGCTATAGTGCCCAAGGTTACATCCGGCGGCTGAGCACCAGCATTAGGTACTAAGCCTAACCACGCCAATTCAAGGGTGGCACCGGCGATCAGACCGGTTTGCATATCACCCATGATCAGGCCAACAATTGGACCGGTGATCAAAGGGCGGTGGATGTTCAATGCGACATCGAATTTATCGATACCACAAAAAAACGCCCACACTGCGACAAGAGACGCTTCTAATATCATGGTTTGTTTTCTCCTAGGTTAAAAATACTTAAGCACCCGCCATGGCTGCTTCAATGACGTGAATTTCTTTTTGGTCCGGCGTGTTCTGAATTGTGCACGTGACACCACGTTCAACCAGACGCTCGAAAGCGTTAATGTCTTTATCGTCGACAGAAACGGTTTTATTGATCTGTCGCTTTCCTTCATGGAAATGCATATTGCCCACATTGCAATGCGTGATAGGCACGCCACCTTCAACCAAACGCGCCACATCTGTCGGGTTATTACACAGAATAAAAACCTTCTGTTTAGAAGAGGCTTTGTGGATCACTTCAATGGTTTTCTGAATTGAGAAAAAACGAACGGCGTATTCTCCACCCGCCGATGCTTTCATGCCTGCTTGCATAAACGCAGACTGTGGTCCCTCAGCAGCGTCGTCATTAGCAACCAAAATCAAATTTGCTTCTGTGTGCTTACCCCATGTGATGCGTATCTGCCCATGAAGCAAGCGTTCATCAATACGCGTCCAGACAATGTTTGGTGCTGTCATAATGTCCAACCTTTTTCCTTATCTTGATTAAAAATCTACCAATTAATGGTCAAAATCGATGAAGATTACTCACCTTGCCACATTCTGCCATTTGCTTTCATTTGTCGCCATATTCATTCACTAAGATAAAATGATCAACCGCTTTCTATGCCAATTTTGATATGACTCACAAATTAGATTCCGTTACAAACCACGAGTTTGGCGTGTTATTTATGGTTTTATCGGTTGCATTTTTTGATGTTCCTCAGAGGAAAGGCTTCTCATTTACCTATCAAAAACAAGGTAACATTTAGAATAAAAACAATAAGTTACCACACCATTCGATATTGGAGGCAAGAGGTTGAATACCGTTAGACTCAAAGGGAACATTGAGTTCAACTGACACTAAAATTGATGAGACAAATGAAAGACGGGTAATTTATTAAAATGAGTTAAGTTTGGCGTCTACACGATTAGTCATGTGATCAAACCCACCAAAATAGCAATAAATGAAAACCAATAAGTAACAACGTAAAAATGAAAGCAAATGAGCATCCACTACGACATTGACAATATCGTCTTAACTTTTTCTTGGATTTCTTGAGAGCAGGCCAATCGCGAAGGACACAAGAAAACGCTCAAACAAATGAAACCATTTACACAATGCAAACGTATATGACTCCGAGGCGACCCTGGTGATTTTTATCTATGCTTTGTACAGGAAATGTAGATTTTCGCTTAACGTATCGCGATTTCTATCACTGACATCTGGCTCTTAGGTATGCATATGAAGATAGAAAATTATTTCGAAGAACGTATATGGACTCCCCG